>JBCBYB010000025.1:0-64583 GCA_039816045.1 Pseudomonadota bacterium | reverse complement strand
CATTCCTTCACTGACCGGTGCAGGTGCTTGCCGCTCATGTAATGATAGACGCGCTAGTGCCCGCGCTTCAGGAGCGCCCAGAAGCTCTCCATGCCGTTGGTGTGAGCCATGTTGCGCAGGTTCTCGCCAATCGAGTGCTTCACCCGCTTGTGGGTGTAACCCATGCTGGCGAGGTTCAGATAGCCGCTGAACTCGCCTGTGACGACCGTAGCGCCCTCCGGGGCATGCTTGCAGACGAAGTCGGTGAGGGTGGCGGATTTGGCATCGGCAATCGGCTCGGCTCGGACTTCGCCGTGCTCGTCACGGATACCGACAACGGCGGCCTTGCCTACCGCACCGCGCCCGGCTCGGAGCTTCTTGCCCGAGTGCTTGTTCTTCTCCTTGCCGCCAACATAGGTCTCGTCCACCTGCGTGCGGTTGCCCATGTCGCCGCTACGATCCTTCAGCCACGTCTCGCGGATGCGCTGAGCGATGAACCACGCCGACTTCTGGGTGATGCCAAGCTTATGCGCCATCTGGGTCGAGGGAATGCCTTTGCCAGCGCGCGTGAGTATGTAGATCGCCAGAAGCCACTTCTGAAGGGGGAGGCGGCTTTCGGCCAGAACCATGCCAGTGCGGACGCTGACGTGCTTACGGTAGCCCTTGCAGCGATAGGGCATCGGCTTGTTGTGCTTGCACTCAGTCACTTCGACGCTCCCGCAGTGCCCACAGACCGGCGTGTCGCCCCAGCGCTGTGCCTCAAAGTGCTTGCGCGCGGCTTTCTTGTTCGGGAACCTCTGGAAGAACTCGAAGGTGCCCAGGGTCTCGGGCTTGGGCCGTTTCGGCATCGTGATACCCCCTCCGTATGGGGATATAACCAGCCATCCCGGCTCGCCGCGCTAAGAAAAAGTGGCTAGCTGAGTATATAGATCCCTTTGTTTGAGCCACGGCATTGATTTTCTTCAATATGGAGATCCTGATCCCCGTTCATTCGGTGGCCGGCAGCATTGACTTGAGATTTTCCAGTTTTCGGCGGTATTGAGAGATGGCTGCGAGGGCAAAATCGGTTTGAACGCCGCAGGGCCTTGTTAACCTGAGGCCACCCAAAAATGCGTTTAAGGCGGGCGAAGAGAGTTCGGCCTGCTTCCGTCGCGGGCCGCCCCGTCCTCCGGGTTACTGGAGATCTGTTACTGGACATCTGCACTGGTCTAGCTGGCGTTGAATACAAAGCCCTGGCCACCGACCAAACCCCCTTCAATGCTTCGCGCGACCGCCCCTTTGAGCAGATGGCGGAGATGATCACTCTCGCGGAACCGACCACGCGACGGTTCGCGCCCGCCGTTGCGCGACGTTTTCGCGAAGGTCGAGTGTTCCGGGATGCGGTCCGTCAGGTCGAGACAGCAGAAACAGCGGTAGGTGAGGTTCAGATGCACCTCTTCGCAGAGCCGCCGCTCTGACCGGATGCCAAAGCACTACCCCTGCGAAAGCGTCCGGTTCAGCAGCTTCGGATCGACCGAAGAAGATGATTCTGCTGGACATGACCCCCAAACGAGGACCCGTAAAATAGGGCAACTTGCGCTTCCGGCCTCGGTCCCGCTACCGCCAATCTCTCCCTGCAGGAAGAGTTGAATCAGCGGCTTGCCACTCAATCGAGCGGGAGTCTTTCAACGGAAGCAGCTCAACCGAATGATACAGAGCTGAAGAGACTACGCGCCCACCCCGCCAAACGAAGTTGTGGTGTCCTTCTTGTCCTCCCTCCTGCGCCGCCCATGCGAGAGGACGATCACAGTGCTGACCAAAGCGGCGCCCGCGAGATTGAGCACTATTTCCAGCGGCCAGAACGCGAGTGCTGCTCCCACCGTCAAAACCACGGCGTCGATAACACCGATCGGACCTTCGCTGTAGCGCTGAATGAGGGCATTGACTGCGTAGATGCCGAAAAGACCGAAGGCGCCAACCTGCATAACCTCCAAGAACGATCCAGAGATCAGAGGCGTGTAGGCAAACATCAGCGGCACGATGTAGAGGCCCTTTGCGATCTTCCAGCTTTCAAAGCCGGTTGCCATGGGCCGGGATCCAGCGATGCCAGCGGCAGCAAAGGCTGCGAGGCAGACCGGCGGTGTGACGTTGGAATCCTGGCTCAGCCAATAGATGATGAGGTGCGCCGTCAGCAGGAAGGTGGCCGCAATGGCGGGGTCCACGAGCGCCGGACGGATCGTGACGGCGAGCTCGAACGGCACGGACGCCATCATGTCCCAGGCCTCTGCCCGGCTCATTCCCTCGGCCACTTTGGCCGCGTTTGGATGATCGACCAGGAAGAACAGCGCTGACTTTGCAGGGTCTGAGATCCCAGCGACCAGCTGTTCGACGATGATGCCGTCGGCCATCAGGCCTGCCAGCGCAGGAGCCGTCAGGATGGCTAAGATGATGTAGGCCGCGGTGACCGGCAGCCCCATTCCCAGAACCAGGGAGGCGATCGCGATCAGCAGGATCGCAAGCGCCAGAGAGCCCTGTGACCACTGCGCAATCATCAACGAGAACCCGTTGCCGACACCGCTCGTGACGATGGCGTTGTTCATGATCCCGATCGTCACGAGGAGGATCGCGGCCATCACCGCCGCCCGGACCCCCGCGATGAGCGCTTCGGTGATCTTGGCAGGCCCCATCACAACCGGCTTGAACAGATCCGCAGGCAGAAACGCGGCCAGCAAGCGCGTGGTCCAGGATGTGACGATCAGCGACGCGGTCGCCCAGCAGGCCGCAAAGGCCGGCGTGACACCGGTTAGCAGCAGCCAAATCATCACCGTCAGTGGGATGACGAAGACCAGTCCGCCCGAAACCAGCTTGCCTCTGTCGACTGTCATGTCGATCTCGGCGCCGGCATCGTATTTGACCGCCTCAATGCGGACGATGAACGCCACCGAGAGGAAATAGAGAATGGCCGGCACGATCGAGACGGCGACGATGGTGCCATAGGGAATCGACGTGTAGCTCGCCATCACGAAGGCCCCTGCGCCCATAATCGGTGGCATAAGTTGCCCGCCGGTGGAGGCAGCGGCCTCAACCCCCGCAGCGAATTGTGGGCGAAATCCGTTGGCCTTCATCAGCGGGATTGTGATCACGCCGGTCGATGCCGTGTTTGCAACCGCTGAGCCGGAAATCGTACCCGTCAGAGCCGAGGCAAGAACGGCGACGAAAGCCGCACCGCCCTTGATGCGTCCCGCAACGACCTTCGCGAGTTCGATCACGAAACTGCTGGCGCCGGAGACAACCAGGAACCCGCCGAAGATCATGAACATCGCGATATTGGTTGAGGAGATCGTAGCAAGGATCCCGAACAGCCCCTCGTCGTTATAGAGGGTCCGGAACATCACATCGTCCAGCGGCAGGCTCGCCGCGCGGAAGACGCCGGGCATCCAACTGCCCATGAACAGAATGTAGCTGAGAGACAGGATGACGAGGATCGGGATCACCCAGCCCGAGAGGCGGCGCGAGAGATCGATGGCGGCGGCGATCAGGATGAAACCTGCGGCCCAATCGAGTGCGTTCAGCTGCCAGCCCTGACCGGTAACAGCGAGGGAGCGTTCGTAGATCGCGCTCTCGGCCCCGGCGACCCAGAATGCCGCCGCCGACACGACAACACCGTAAGCGATATCGAAGGTCCAGGCGAAACGGCTGCCCGCCCTGGAGCCAAAGGGACTGTGCAGGATAGAGGTCATGAACGCGAAGCCTGCGAAATGGATCGCGTTTTGCCAAAGGCCGGGCTCGAGCAGGTAGACGTTTGTCGCGACGTGCCAAAGGCCGAACGCCACGACCATCGCGATCAAAACCAGCGACCGTCGGTCCTTGTCGGCCAAATCGAGCGCCGCACCGCGCGGGTTCGCCGTGTCGTTCTCGTCCATCTCTCGACGCCCTCCCCAGAGCATGCTCGCGACGGCCCGGTCACCCAGGCCGCCACGTCGGTCTTTCTGCCCCTCAGTTTTTGAGGTGGTCAGGGATCGACAGTCCGACTTCCTCGTAGTAGCGCTGCGCACCGGGGTGCAGCGGCACCGGGAGACCGGCCATGGCTTTCTCGACTGCCATCGCATTCGTCGCTGGGTGGATCGCCTGCAGGAACGGCAGGTTCTCGTACATCGTTTTGGTGAGCATGTAGACGTGCTCCTCGTCGACATCCGCATTAACGGCGAGGAAGTTCGGCTGAGCGATGGTGTTCACATCTTTGTCCTGGCCCGGATAGGTGCCTGCCGCGATGGTGTAAGGCACCCAAAGATTGCGCCCGCCGTCCATGGCCGCGAGTTCTTCCGCCGTCACATCGAGGATGGTGAACTCGCCTTCATTCGTTGCCATCAGCTTGGTGATCGCGCCGGTCGGCGGACCGGACGGCAGGCCGGCCGCAACCGCCTGTCCATTCGCCAGAGCATCCGCTGTGGGGCCGTAGCCGGCATAGACAAGATCGAAGTCACTCTCGATATCGACGCCGAGGCCCGAGAGGAGAACCGTGTTCGAGCCGATGGTCCCCGAGTTCTGCTTGCCCATGCCGGCGGTCGAGCCTTTAAGCGCGACAAAGTCCGACATGGTTCCGCTGCTGACCTTAGAGGTCGGAACGACAAACTGCTCGACGTTCTGCCAAAGCATCGTGACCGAGCGCAGGTTCTCCTGCGGCTCGGTGATCGGACCGGTGCCGGTCGCTGCATAAGACCCGAATAGCCCCTGCAGGATCGCGAAGTCCGCCGTGCCTGCGCCAAGGGCCTGGACGTTTGCCCCCGAACCGGCTGAGTTGACCGCCGTGAGCGAGAACTTCTGCTTCGGCAGCAGCTTGACCTTCGACAGGGTCGAGATCGCGGTGCCAACCGGATGATAAGTGCCGCCGGTGGACGCCGTGTTCAGCACATAGTCCTTGGACTCGGCCAGGGCGATCGTCCCGGACATGGCGATAGCCGCGCTCAGCGTGAGCGCCTTGAAGTACGACATGGTAGCCTCCCTTTAGATGGTTCAGCTTTAGGTTCCACACCTAAGGCCAAATATGAGCAAATTCGCGCGCGTCGACCATATCGCCTTGCGGTGTTCCGCAGGACCCGGTTCTGCGATCAGTCACCCTCAAGCAGATCCGATTTGTCGATGCCCAGTTTGACGATCTTTTCGTTGAGCGTGCGGCGTCCAATGCCGAGTTGAGCAGCGGCGTTGTCCATCCGCCCGGCGTTGGACGATATCGCTTGCGCGATGAGCTGTCGCTCGAACGCGGCGACGGCCTCGCGCAGTGTCGACGGTATCTCTGGCGCCTCGGTGCCGCCTTGGATGGCCGTATGAACCTTTCCCCCGCCATGCCGGGAAGCCAGAACAAACCTTTCGGCAACGCTTTGTAACTCGCGCACGTTGCCGGGCCAGTCATGCGCCAGCAACGCAGAGTAGTCCGACGCCGACAGCTCCGGAACCGTGATCTGATAAACTGAGGCCAGGCGGCCCAGGTAGTGGTGAAAGAGCAGGAGGACATCGTCTCCGCGATCCGCCAGGTTCGGCAGCTCGATCATGAGAGTGTTGAGCCGGAACAGGAGATCCTGGCGCAATAGGCCCTGCGCCACCGCCTCCTGTGGATCCTGAGACATCGCACTGACCAGCCGCACGTCCACCTCGACAGGTGCGGCGCCGCCGATTGGCTCGCACACCCGCGTTTCAATCACGCGCAGGAACTTGGACTGCGTTTCGACCGGCATCGAGCTCAGCTCGTCGAGGAAAAGCGTGCCGCCGTCCGCACGGCGCATCAGGCCCCCCGGTTGGTCGGCACTGCCGAAAACCGCTTCCTCGAAACGATCCGGCGGGATAGCCGCACAGTTGACTGCCACAAAGGGAGCTCCGGGTCCCTTGCCGAGATCATGCAGCGCGCGGGCCACCAACTCCTTGCCCGTGCCGGTTTCGCCCGTCACGAGGACGTTCGCAGCCGTTTCGGCGAAGTTCAGGACGTCTTTGCGAACCGCGACGACCGAAGGGTTGTCACCGATCAGGATCTGCTCAAGATCCGTCAACGCCGACAGGCGTTGCTCTAGGCGTTCGGTGCGGTCGAGCAGACGCTTGAACCTTACGGCATTGCCCAGGAGCGTCACCATGCGGCGGGGATCGAAGGGCTTTTCTAGAAAGTTGTAGGCACCGTTCTGGATCGCCTCCACCGCCAGCGGAATGTCTCCATGGGCCGAGAACAAGACGATCGGCACGGACGTTACGTTCGCGGCGCGCCGCTGAAACTCCAGCCCGTCCATGGTCGGCATTCGAACATCCGAGAGTACGACATCCGTTTCCGAATTCCGGAGCGCCTTCAGCGCTTCCGCGCCGTTGCTGGCCACAACCACAGTATAGCCAGCTTTGTCGAGCAAGTGAGAGAGCGAGATCCGCATCTCTCGATCATCATCGACAACCAGGATCGTGCCCTTGGTCATTCCGTCCCCTCTCGGGTTTCAGGGAGGGCGATCTCGAAGACCGCCCCGCCTTCCGCTCCATCGCGCGCCGAAAGGGTGCCGCCATGGGCTCGGATGATCTCGGCCGTGATCGCCAGACCGAGGCCCATGCCGTCCCCTGACGACCGTGTGGTGAAAAACGGCTCCTGCAGCGTCTCGATCGTCCGACCGCCAAGACCACGGCCGCCATCAGACACCGCGATGACCACATCTCCCTTGGCACGTCGGCAGTGCAACGTGATCTCCGCCTGGTCCTCCCCGAGCGATGCGTCCAGCGCGTTGCGCAGCAGATTGACCATAACTTGCTCCAACTGCAGCTGGTTCCCCGTCACCCTGCATGGCACTTCAGGCGGTATCCAACGCACCTTTGCCTCGGCGGCATCAAAGTCGTGCTGCATAAGCGCAATCGCCTCTGACACGACCGTTCCGACATCCATGGGCGTGAACTCGTCGTCCGACCTCCGAGCAAAGAACCGAAGTTGCTTCGTGATCCTCTCCATCCGGTCCACCAGGCGATGCAGACTGCCCAACGTCTCCTGCGAGGTGATCTCGTTGCCGATTTCAGCCGCGAAGAGGTGGCTTTTCAGCGCAGAGATCGGCTGCCCCAATTCGTGCGTTACCGACGCGGCAAGATGGCCGAGCGCGGCGAGCTTGGAGTTTCGGGCAAGCTCGTCCTGGGCGTTGACCAACTGCTCGTTTGCCGCGAGCAGTTCTTTGCGATGCCGCTGAGACAGGGCCAAGGCCGCTTCGATCCGGCGCGACCGGATGAAAGCCGCGAAGCCGATCAGCACCGCGATCAAAGCCCCTAACACACCGGTTGCGATCAACGTTTGACGCAGGACCATCGACTCAGGCGTGAGGTAATGAACCGTCCACCGCAGAAGGTCAGTGTTGCCTGAGGTGCCGACGAAGGTCTCTCCGAGCAGGAGAATTCGGCCATCGGACTTCGCCACCCAGTCCATGGGCGTAAGCGGCTCAGCCCCGAATTGCCGGCTCTCCTTGATCTCGCTCCGCCGCTCGTCCCCTGGCTCCGAGATCGTGCGATAAAGCCAGGCCGGGTTCGAGGCGAGCACGACAATCCCGTCGGAGTTCGTCGCGAGGACATACTCGCCACGCTCCTCCCAAGACTGCTGCAGTTCGCTGACGTCGAGCTTGATGGCAATCACACCGATCAGTCCGCCTTCCTCGTCGCGCAGCGGTTCCGCAACAAAATAGCCCGGCCGCCCAGTGGTCGCACCGATTGCAAAGTAGTCGCTATGCTCGCCCCGCAAGGCCCCTTGGAAATAGGGTCGAAAGCCGTAGTTCTGTCCCACGAAGGTCGTCGGTTCCGCGTGGTTCGAAGCCGCCACGACGCGACCGTCAAGCCCCATAACATAGATCGCCTCCAGTTCTGCGGCCTCGGCGAAGCTGCGGAGCATCTCGTTCAGACGGTCGGTGTCACCGGTCGCCATGCGGTCCGCGATGACGGGGTTCTGTGCAATCACAAAGGGCAAGTGTTGATGCTGTCCAACCGCCTCGTTCAGAGAGCGCAGATAGAGCGCATGCTGGCTCCGCGCGAAGGATTCAGCTTGACCCCCGAATACCTGCAAAGCGCCGATGTAAGTCCCAGCCGTCGCCCCGATGAAGGTGAGGAAGAGCGCAATCAAGACGCCCGCCCGCATGTTCTGGGGCACCTCTTCGTCGTGTGGGAACGAAGTTTTCGTCACGTCCATCTTCGTCTCCAGCAGACCGGGGTTGCCGAGCATTACAAACGCGGTCCGACGACGGCAATCGTTGTGGATCCGGCCAAAAAGCCCTGCTCTGCGGAGATCCGCAGGACCGGTCTTCGCCCTTGATCGTCGGCGTGCCAACTTGGGGTCACCTCCATCTGCACGATGGTTTCCGGTGCCTTCGGTCAGCGGCCGAGGGCACCGTGCGGCCTTCAGCTTTTCCAGGATGAAGTTCGAGACCTCCCGTCGCAGCCGCTTGTTCTCCGTCAGCAGCCTCATCCGCTCCTTCACCGGCTCAGCGCCCGTACCGCCCTGCGTCCTATTCCAGCGACGGTACGTCTGTATCGTCTGCCGGGCTTTGCGCCCTGGGTCGGAAACAGACTTCCCCGTCCTGCAGACCCTGCTGCATGGAAGACCCCGTTCAAGGGCCGCGTGCCCTTGCCCGCCTAAGGCACCAGGTGTTTGGTCGACTTGGAAACCGCGATCATTGTCGGTAACCACGCGGCCACTCCGATCAAGCAGGCCTTGGTGCGCGCCGTCCGTGCTCGGTTAGGCGCACCCGGGACAGCTTTTGCCTGCACTTGGGGTCGCTGGTCTCGGACGCGGCCTCCGGCACCTCCGAAAGGCTCGGCCAGCAAGACATCGAAATGCGCATTCCTGTCTGCGACTGTTCCGAGCGCAAGGAGGGCGCGTCGTCCGCCGTGCGTCGGCGGTTCCGCCAGATCGCCAGGACCGACGCTTTCGTCGCCGCTGGTCTTCCCTCCGATGTTCGGGGTGTTGCGGGCTGGATGTTCTGCCTTTGTTTGGGCGAAGGGGGAATCCTATGAGGGGCTGCCGATTCAGCGATGTTCCGGTCTCAGCGGTCATCAAAGAGCACAAGGCGGGAGCGTCGGTCGATGAGCTGTACCGACCGCGCGGACGGGATCGGCCCGGCGAGGCGTTCTGGACTGCGCCCATTGAGAGGTTCGATTGAACTGTTTGTGCATCACTGGCCTCAGGTCAACGGGGATGATGGCTTCGGGTGCGAGCGGCCGGTAGCCGCGGGCGCTGTGGGGCCGGACGGTGTTGTAGTGGCGGCGCCACTTCTCGCTGTTGAGCAGTTCGTCGCGGGAGCGGGTGTTGACATCGCGCAGCGATGGGCGCGCAGCCTGGGTCCTGGCGCCCACGGCCGTGATCCAGCTTCTCACCTTCTCGGCCACCCGTCGCGCGCGCAGCGTCAGGGGCCATTGTCAGACCAGACGTACTCGGGTGGACCGCGGAGAATGGAGAGATCGGTATGGGCATCGACCACGTCGCCCGAGTTGAGCTTGCGATCGACCCGGATCGTCAGCGCCCCATCGCTTTGCCCGGCAGAAGAGACCAGTGATAAGTTCTCCGGACAGCCGACCTTGAGAAAACGCTCTTCCACAGCTGCGAGGAGCGCATCCGGCACACCGGTCCCGACGAAACCCGAGATCGTCAGCTCGGCTTTCTTGCAGCGCAACCCTCTCAGCGCGGGACACCCCACCTGTCTGACAAGCAGTCCGTGTCTGGCCGTTGAATCCGGACAGGTTCCGTCTAGAAATCCTTGCTTGATTGACGCCCAGTTCGCCGGTTCGTTTTCCTAGTCTAGGTCGTTGATTGCGATGGCGGCACCGAGCCAGGCGGTGCGGGTGGGGCTGGTCTAGGTGTTCTCACCGGAGGATTACGTCCCGCAAGATCACCGGCTGCGGTCGACTGATCGGGTCGTCGATCTGAGCCGTGGCCGCTCGCATCTGGCGGATATCTACAGCGCGACGGGTCGTCCACTGGTCGCTTCCGAACTGCTGGTTCAACTTGAACGGCCGCATCCTGGACGTTGCCCCATCCTCCGAGCCGTCGAACAGCCGCGGGCGGGCGGCGCCGCGCGGTTGGGTCCGCCTAAGCGGGGTGCTGCGCCATGGGTTCTGAGCGACCTTCGTCCGATGCATAGCGGAGCGTCCTGTCGGTGGGTCGCCGTCGACGCCACCCTGCGCGCCTCGCCGGTTCCGACAGATGTGTGATCGAGACGGATCACGGCCGCGATGTCGATCTGGACGCCGGTGGCTTGAACACCTCAGCGGACGTGCGGGCGATGCGTAGGGCAACCGATCGGCCCAAAGAGTGCTTCGGCCCGATGCCGGCATGCGCCGCTGCAGCAAACGCATCGCGATCACCACGCCGCTTGCCGGAGGTCTCTGCCCGTTCGCCGCATTCGAGCGGAGCGCTCACCTCGTGACACCTCCTGCTAAAGCCGACTGCCACGGTCGCACGGCAACTCACCGCGGATGGTCGACGGAACTGGAGACTGCGGGCACGCGCCCTCAGACAATCGGCACGCTTGTGGAGAGATCGTCCTGAGTGCTCAGATCAATTGCCTCGTCGGTTGCCAGTCCGAGGTCGAAAACGTCTTGCACCGTCTCACCTGTGTCCTGAACAGTATCGGGGGCCAGATCGATTGTGCTGGTCCAGTCTCCGCCGGCCGCCATGTCCGCCGCCATGTCTTCGGCGCCGACCGTCTCGAGGGCGTCGGTCCAGGCCACGCTCTGCCCCGCGCCGGGCCCGTCGGAGCCGGCCAGTGCTTCTACCACCAGTCCAGGTTGTTGCAGTTCGACGCCGATTTCCTCCGCCGGGGTGGGCGCAGCCGGGGTCTCCGATATGCTCTCTCCGGATGGAGCATCGTCCTCGGGATCCTGGTTCACATTTCGCCGAACGATCGTCTTGTCATCCGATGACTCAGACTTGGAGCCAGGCCCCTCGGTTGGCGCAGCTTCGCCGTTGGCGGCACTTGGAGGTGCGAAGATGTTCGGGACAGGATCGCTCGTCGCTCCGAGATCCGGATCGGCCATCTCCGGCGCAATCGCAACCGTACCGGGCACCACCTCCTGCTCAGTCTCCGGCATCATTCCCGGAAATGATGGGGGCGCATAGCTCGACAGATCGATCGTGGTGTCGTCGAACACGGCATACTCGACATCGAGCAGCGTATCCGTGCCGCCGCTGGCCGTCTGGACGGTCCAGACACTGCCACCGCCGGACAGCGTCGCATCACCAAGCGCGCCGCTGAAGATGGCCATGTCGGTCCCGTCGCCGCCATCCAAGGTATCCGAGCCCGCGCCGCCATCCAAGATGTCGTCGTTGTCGCCGCCGAGCAAGGTATCGGAGCCCTCACCGCCAGAGAGGGAGTCGTCGTGGGTGCCGCCATCGATCAGATCGTCACCGCTGCCACCATAAACGGTGTCGTTGCTCCACTCCGCCTCGATGGTGTCGTTGCCCGAACCACCGAAGAGGCGGTCGGTGCCGTTGCCGCCATAGAGGAGGTCGTCACCTGCTCCGCCGTCCAGGCTGTCGTTGTTGTCAGCCCCATCCAGCGTGTCGTTACCGGAGCCGCCGATCAGGGTGTCGTCGCCTCCCCCGGAGGAGATGCTGTCATCGCCCGAACCACCGAGGAGAGTGTCCTCGTCTCCATAGGTCGTTAGCGTATCGTTGCCGTCGCCGCCATCCAAGCTGTCGCGGCTCGTGCCGCCACCGACTAGACTGTCGTCCCCCGCCTCGCCATAGAGCGTGTCGTCGCCAAAGCTGCCTGAAAGCGTGTCATCGCCCGAGCCGCCGAACAACCAATCATCGTCCCGGCCGCCGTCGAGGCTGTCCTGGCCTGACCCGCCATAGAGCGTGTCGTCGTCGTTGCTGCCCCGGAGCGTGTCATTGCCAGATCCGCCATAGAGCGAGTCGTCGCCTTTGTCTCCGATGAGAGAGTCATCGCCCGAGCCGCCATCCAGCAAGTCGTTGTCGTTGTCGCCGTCGAGGCGGTCATTGCCCGAACCACCATAGAGGGTGTCGCTGCCGTCCTGACCCCAGAGGGAGTCGATGCCGGAGCCGCCAAAGAGAGCGTCGTTGCCCTTGTCTCCTAGGAGAGTGTCGTTGCCCGAACCGCCATAGAGCAAGTCGTCGTCATTATCACCGTCGAGGCGGTCGTTGCCAGCACCACCATAGAGCGTATCGTTGTCGTTGCCGCCGTTGAGTGTATCGAGCCCGCTGCCCCCGAAGACCGCATCGTTGCCATCATCGCCTCTTACCGTGTCGTCGCCGCTCTCGCCGTAGAGCAAATCGTCCTGATCGTTGCCGCGGATGGAGTCGTCGCCCTCCCCGCCATAGACCGTGTCTTCGCCGTCATCGCCCGTCACCGAGTCGTCGCCGCTCTCGCCGTAGAGCAAATCGTTCTGATCGTCGCCGCGTATGGAGTCGTCGCCTTCGCCGCCATAGACCGTGTCGTCGCCGTCATCGGCCCAAACCGTGTCGTTGCCGGAGCCGAGCTCGACATAGTCATCGCCGTTCTCCGGGTCGATGAAATCGTCGTCTGCCGACCCGATGATGGTATCCTGGTTATCCGTTCCGTTGATGTCTCGGATACCGATTAGAGTGATGTTCGAGAAATCGAAATTCGCGTGGTCAGCGTATGTACCGAGATCGGCGTCGCTCGATCCGGTGGCGTCGATGATCTCGATCCCGCTATCGGCGGAGAACTCGCCCTGGATGCGGTATATGCCGGCACCCGTTGCCAGCTTGAGTGTGTCGATCCCGCTGGTGCCGCTGTCGATGACAATATTGTTGTGCCCGTCCTCATCATCGTCGAGCAAGATGACGTCGCTTCCCTCGCCTCCGTCGACGAAGTCGCCGTCTTCGCCGGTCTCTAGCGTGTCGTCGCCTGCGCCGCCGAGCAGGCTGTCCCGGCCGTCGCCGCCGATGAGATGATCGTTGCCCGAGCCGCCGATCAGTGTGTCGTCGCCGTCCTCGCCGTCAATCACATCTCCCGCGGCGGACCCGGTGATCCGGTCGGTGTTGTCGGTGCCTTCGATTGTCTCGATCTCAACAAGCGTGACCGCGGAGAAGTCGAATTCCGCGTTGTTCGCGCTTGTAAAGATGATGTGTCCGGTTGCGCCGCTGCCATCGATCACCTCGATGCCGCTATCGGCTGAGAAGTCGCCCTGGATGCTGTAGGTGCCGGGGCCGGTTGCCAGCACCAGGGTGTCGATCCCGATACTGCCGCTGTCGGTGATGACGTTCACGTGGTTTGCGTCATAGTTGTCAAGGCGGACGGTGTCGCTGCCCTCGCCGCCGTCGATCGTGTCTCCGCGTCCGCCGGATACGAGCGTGTCGTCGCCCGCGCCGCCCAAAAGCTGGTCGTTGCCATCCGCGCCGACCAGGCTGTCATCTCCTGAACCGCCTTCGAGCAGACCGTTGCCCTCGCCGCCGACCAGGGTGTCGTTGCCACTGCCGCCAAAAAGGCTGTCGTTGCCGCTGCCGCCAGTGAGACTGTCGGCACCGCTGCCACCGTACAGGACATCGTCGCCATCTTCGCCGTGGAGCGTGTCGTCCCCACTGCCGGCTAAGACAGTGTCGGCACCCGCACCACCGGACAGACTGTCGGATCCATCGGCACCGCTGATCGAGTCGTCGCCAGTGCCGCCAAGCACAGTGTCGGATCCTCCGGAGAGGTAGAAGACCTGACCATCGGTATCGAGCCTGGCATCGACCAAATCGGTGCCGTTCGTCCCGCCAAAGACCTCGATAGAGTTAAACACCCCATCGGCGCCCATGGGCATTGCGAAGACGCCGGCGTTGTCGCCCGAGAACGTTACCGTCGACCCACCCGGGGACGCATCGAGGCTGAGGCGATCGGTACCCGCGCCCCCATCGATTACGTTGCCCGTACCGTCTGTTAGTTCGATTCTAATCCAATCGTTGCCGCTGCCCCCTTCGATTGTGTCTGCGCCGCCTCCACCCTTGATGACATCGTCGCCCGCGTCGCCGGACAGGACGTCATCGCCGGCGCCGCCCTCGAGGCTGTCCTGGCCGCTGCCTCCGTCGAGGGTGTCGGCGCCGGCGCCGCCCGCCAAGCTGTCATCGCCTGCCTGGCCGAACAGGAGATCGTCGCCCGCGTCGCCGGACAGGAGGTCATCGCCCGAACCGCCCTCGAGACTGTCCTGGCCGCTGCCTCCGTCGAGGGTGTCGGCGCCGGCACCACCCGCCAAGCTGTCATCGCCCGCCTGGCCGAGCAGGAGATCGTCGCCCGCGTCGCCGGACAGGACGTCATCGCCCGAACCGCCCTCGAGCGCGTCGTCGCCACCGCCTCCGGCCAGGTTGTCGGCACCACCATCGCCGTGGAGCGTATCCGTGCCGCCGCCCCCTTCCAGACTGTCCCGACCCTCGCCACCATCGATCCTGTCGATCCCCGCACCGCCGATGACCGTGTCGTCTCCGGAACCGCCGGAGATCCGGTCGTCGCCGTCACCGGTCACGATGTTGTCCGCTGCCTCGGAACCGATGATCCGGTCGGCATTTGCGGTTCCAAGGATCTGATCCACATCGAGCAGCGTGACGCCCGAGAAATCAAACTCCGCGGCTTCATCATTCGTTGCGAGCACGTCTCCTTCGGCGCCACTGCCGTCGATCACCTCGATCCCGCTTTCTGCGGAAAAATCGCCCTGAATGCTGTAGGTGCCCGCCCCGGTCGCCAATACAAGGCGATCGGTCCCCGTTGCGCCGCTGTCGATGATCCGGTTGGTCTGCCCCGCGTCGTCGTCGTCAAGATAGACGATGTCGCTGCCATCGCCTCCATCGACCGTATCGCCGCTCTCGTGGGGAATGATGGTATCGTCGCCCTTGCACCCGATCAGCAGGTCCTGTTCTGGGGTGCCCTCGATCAGCAGACCGACCGGCTCACCGTCTGCATCGGTTGGGCAGCCGGATGGGGGTGCATCGTCCTCTGTGTCGTCGTCTTCCGCGGGATCCTCTTCGGTGCCATCGTCCTCTGGGTCACCATCTGACCCGTCGTCCCCGGGGCCGTCGTCCGTATCCCCAGGGTCATCCGCCTTGTCATCGTCCGTGCCATCAGGAGTGTCCGTAGGCGCATCATCCGCTGGGGTGTCGGTATTACCCGTATCGGTCGAGGTTTCAGGCGGCTGCTCGTCCGCGGGAGTGTCCTCGGTCGGGGCATCCCCTTCTGGAGCGTCGCGAAGGATATCGTCATCAGCCCCGCCGTCCGCATCAGGCGCCGTCGGGCCGGCCCCCCGGTCACCGGGTGGCGACACATCATCCAACACCGGATCGGGCGCCTCTGCTCCATCCTCGATTGTATCCCGATCCCTTCCCGGGTCGTTCGTGATGCGCCCCCCACCGGTCTCAGGGGGGGGGTCAACATCTTGTCCCTCCGGGCCCGGTGGCTCCGCCTCCACTTCCGACACCGGAGCCGGGTCTTGCTCTGCTTGCGGCGCATCGCCTTGGCCATCCGTGTCCGCTGGCATCGTGCCCGGCGCGCGCTCATGGTCCCCGTACAAGACGGTGGAGGGAGCAGGAGGCAAATCTGCAAGCGTGTAAGGCGCAACCGGATCGGCCCAGGCACTTGCGTAACTGAAAGCCGGAACTGCCGCCGGGGAGGACGGAGGATGCACCATGTCCGGGGTGTTGCCCGGCAGGGAGACCACACCGTCTCGCGCAGAGGCGTCTGACCATTCGAAGGTCTCGGTCGCGCCAACATTGAGCTCCGCGAACGCGGATGCATCAACGCCAACAGCGATCTCGGAAGGTTCGATTGAGAACGCCTCGCGTTCGTCCTCTGCGGATCCGAGCCCCGGCGATGTCCCCAAGATCCAAGGCATTTGCACGAAGCTGAAGAGCGAGATCAGCGGGAACCGTATGCCAATCTCAGAACCGGTCAGCAGGTCGGGCAAGTCCCCATGGCTGCCGTGCGGGTTCTCTTCGTTCGCATCGTCGTCCGGATCGACGACCCTGAGCGTTGTTGTCTTGTTTGGCAGATCTTCCATCGGGAACGCTCGGTCTTCCGTATCTTTCGCCAGGACATGGGCCTCCACTCCCCCGATAGTCCCCAGACGTCTAGATTCGGAAAAACGATGTGGTAAACAATCTGTCGATGACTGCTTTCCCGCGAACTCGGGTCCCACGCATGGGGTATGCCAGCCGACTTGTGCGGGTCGCTTGGGCCGCAGTGGCCCACAGAAGACAGGCGTTCACCGCGTCGTATGCTGGCCGGCCCATAATCGTGCTGCGAGCCGAAGGCAAGGCGAGCGCCTAGCGTGGCGCGGCCCTGGCCAATAAGCCGTACGTTCAATGCGTTTCCTGGCGTACGCCACAGACGGAACCAAACCTCGCGATCAGAGGGTTTCCATCCAGCGCAACCTGGTCGAGCGGATGGTCGGCAAGCGGAAGGACTGGCCGCGGATCGCCATCTCCGGCGCGCTCTTGAAGCGCTCCGACAGGGACCCGCTGCCTGATCCGGCGCTGTGCGATGCGAGGCGTGACCCCAACTCCGGCTCAAGCGAAGCCCATGGCGATGACTGTGCGCAGCGGTGTGCGCGACGCTGCATCTTCGCGATCATGTCTTCGCCGCCCCTTCAGCGAAAACAGCCGATGCCTTGCGCATCGCACGCGACTGACGCTTTTGAGACCGGCTCTTTGAACCAGCGCAAACCGTCCCCAGTGCCGCGTGACCCCAGTTCGGTGCCGGCTGACCCGGTCCTGAGACGACACGCCGAGAGCCGCGCGCACTCGTCCCTTTGCACCTCCGGAGCCGGCTGCGTCCCCCTAGTGATCGACAGGTTCGTTCGGGTGCATGTCAGTCGCGATGAAGTCCCGGCATGGCGCCCACATGCGACCTGGACGCTGGGGACTGGCGGAGATGGCTCTCGCGATGGAACACATAGAGCCCGGCAAGCACGATAATCACGGCACCACTGAGCGTCCAAAGGTCTGGCAGCTCATCATAGATGAGGAAACCGAGCACCGTCGCCCACAGCAGCGAAGAATACTTGAACGGGGCCACGAGCGTCGCTTCACCACGCCTAAACGCCTCGATCAACAGGGTATGCGCGATCGCGAGCAACGCGCCGCTGGCGGCAAAGATCACAAGGTGTTCCGGGCGGGGGATGATCCACTCGGTGAAGGGCGCTGTGGAGAGACCTGCGCAGAGGACCACGGTCGTCGTGACCGCGAGAACCGCGACTGTGGTTTCCGTGCTTGCGATCCGCCGGGTGATAAGATCTCGCATACCGCCAAAGACCGCGGCGCCCAGCGGAAAGAGAACCGCCCACTCCAACACGTCGCCACCGGGGCGGAGCATGAACACAACCCCGGCAAAGCCTGTCAGAACCGCGAGCCAGCGCCGCCAGCCGACGCGTTCTCCGAGGACAAGCGGCGCTAACGCTGTGACGAAGAGCGGCCCTGTAAACGTCACAGCGATGGCATCGGCCAAAGCAAGGTGTCTTAGCCCGTTGATGAACAAGAAAGCACTCGCGATCACACATACGCTCCGCAGGACCTGGCCCTTGACGTTCCGGATCCGCAGACTGGCTAGTCCGCCGCTTCGCATCGCGAGAAGCAGTATCCAGGGCCAAACGAAGAGCCCTCGGAGAAACAGCAACTCGCCCGTGGGGTAGGTATCCGTGAGCCCTTTGATAAGGGCGTCGTTGAGCGTGAGCACCGCTGCACCCGTCAGCATACATGCAATCGCTGGCGCCACTTCCCGGCGTGTCTCGTTCACGGATGGGGTCTCGATAAGGCTCTCTCCCGCAAGGGCCGAGCGGCAATTGCGTCGCTAAGGGGTAACGCAACACCAGGGCCCCCGCCTGCTGGTCTCCCTACAAGAGCCGATCGGCGGTGCGATGTCACTGGCAAAGCAAACGCAGTTGCTTGGTTTGGCCGCTGGCACCACATCCAGTTTAAGCAATGAGGTTGTCCGGCGGCGTAACAACCGGTGCCTCGAGGTCCCGGGGCAAGGGCGATTCATACGGCACTTTATCGAGCTTGGCTCGGTGCTCAGCCTGAGCCCGGTCCAGCACGGTCGGATCACTGATCAGCCGCACAGCCGTCGCGGCCATGACCTTTGCAGCATAAACCATCCCCTTGTGCGCAGCCGGCGCCTTGCCCTGAGCGACGACTTGCCAAGTGTGAAAGGGTGTGCCGACGGCACAGGTTGCAACCCGCGCCTGCACGGTCGGCACCGCCCAGCTCACATCGCCCACATCGGTCGATCCTTCCCCGCCGCCGCTTGGCCGATCCAGCGGCGCGACGAAGTCGCACAGTGGGAGGTCCGGTCGGGCCACCATGCCGATGCGGCGGAAGGTTGCCTCCAAGTCGTCATCGGTCAGTGTCGACTGAATGTTGCGGGCAAATGCGTGATCGGCCTCGTCGAAAGGCACCGGGCCGAGACGATCCATCTCGGCCTGCATCACCTGCTCCAGAGGTCGATTGCCGATCAAGTTCGCCACACCCGAGTAGACCTTGCTCTCGACCGTGGTCTCGGTCATCAGGGCTGCGCCCTCGGCGATCTTCTTCACCCGCGCAAGCAAGGCCCGCAACCCCGGGAGATCCCGCGCCCGCACCAATTGGCGCACCGTGGCCTTGGCCTGGACGACATTTGGCGCAACCCCGCCCGCGTCCAGATAGGCATAGTGCACCCGCGCATCGTCGGGCATGTGCTCGCGCATATAGTTGATGCCGACGTTCATCAGTTCCACCGCATCGAGGGCAGACCGCCCAAGCTCCGGTGCTCCGGCAGCATGAGCAGCCTTGCCGCGAAAGGTGAAGTCAATGCGCGTGTTGGCGAGGGAGTTCGCTTCGTTCACAGCCGTGAACGTCGCCGGATGCCAAGAGATCGCTGCGTCGACATCGTCGAACAGGCCCTCGCGCACCATAAACGCTTTGGCCGCTCCACCCTCTTCCGCCGGGCAGCCATAGTAGCGGACCCGGGCCTTTAGCCCCCGTTCCGCAAGCCAATCTTTCACCCCTGTGGCGGCGAGCAATGCCGCGGCGCCGAGCAGGTTGTGCCCACACCCATGGCCGTGTCCGCCTTCCTCTAGGGGACTGTGCTTGTCGACACCAGGCGCTTGGCTCAGGCCCGGCAGGGCGTCGAACTCCCCGAGGATCGCAATGACCGGGCCGTCTTCGCCCGCCTCACCGATCACCGCGGTCGGCAGCCCAGCGGCATTCACAGTGAGCCGAAACCCCTCCGCCTCGAGCGCGGTGCGATGCGCCTCGACCGATCGGAACTCGGTGTAGAGCGTCTCGGGCGTATCGAAGACCTGATCGGCCAGCGCTTTCGCCATATCGGCGTGCTTGTCCACATGGGCCCAGATCGGATCTGCGTTCTGCATTGGTGTCGTCTCCCGGGGACGGTTGCGGAGCGTGCACGCTGCACGGGATCAGAGGGTTTGCCAAGACCCGGGTGTCGCCGAGGTTTGGCCGATCGAATGTCGACCTGGTCCGGGGACGAAGCCACACCCCCGGCGCTCTTTGCGTGACACCCGGTCGTCCTAAGTACAGGGGCGGGATGCTTGGTCTCTTCAACATATTCGGGCGGTCTGACAGCCTAAAGGCGCTGGATCAGGCCCTGCGGGAGATCGGGACGCATCCCCGTGTTGTGCCGGAGCCTGTAAAGCTGACCGCAGTCAAACTTGTTAAGTCAGAATCGGTCGGGCAGGGAAAGATACCGGACGCCGCCTATGCCCATGCGGTGGAATTGCTTGGCTACTGCATCCTGGGGCCGGATCAATTCACGGCCAATACGAGCCTGGATATGGCGCGACGCGCCGAGGCCCGGTTTGAGACGGCGATCACCGACGGCGAAGGCCTTGACGCCAGTCTCATCCTTCTGGCTCTCCATGCTGATGTGATCAATGCGAAGATTGCCGCACGGTTCGATGTTGAAACCGGATGAACTCACGCACGTCCTGACACCGCAGAGATCCGGCGTACGCCTCTCGTCTGCTCTCGCGCTTGGTCGAAGAGGTATTGCTCCAACACGGGATGGAAGTTTCCGTCGAGACGCCACAGCGGTGGGTCGTGCAGTTCGGATCCATGATCGCCCGCCGCCCCTTCGCCCAAGCGAACCACGGCCATCGTTTCGAAGCCCTCGGCGTCTGGCGCGACGTTGCGGGGATCAAATCTTGACTGGGCAGGGTTGCGCTCCCTCGCGATCAGCCACCTTTCGCGCGACAACAACCGGAAAACATCGCTCAGCATGAGTGTCTTGACGCCTGGCAGACGTGATCGGCAGCAGTTCCCGCGAAGAGCCCGGCCGTTCAATGTCACGGCCGTGTCGGCGTTTCGTCCTTTGGCCAATAGCTGTCCGTAAAGCGACGATAAGGGATCGTCGCATAGTCCCGCGGGATCGCACCTGGCGCGGAAACATAGAGGACTTTGGACGCAATCGGAGCAAAACCCGCATAAAAGTGTTGGATCGATTTCACCACAAGGCCACGGTAGTCTTGTGGGGATATCCCCAGCTGTTCCATGCCGTCGGGATGGAAAACCTGGGTGCGCTTGGTGGTCAGGATCAGGTCTATCCCGCCCTCGGTGGTGAGCCAAACCGCCGTTCCCATGGTCATCTGAGCATCGCCGAAGGTTTGGGATGCATTGTGGAGAATGCGTTTGACCGTCACGCGCAGATCCACAGGGTCTCCCGATGACGGCCCGCATTTGCCGCCAACGCGTAAATCGAGTGTCTCGCCTTCGCCGGCTTCCCCACAGAAGCGTGCCGCAACGGGATCCCAGAAGTAGCCTATGAGCAGACCGCGGTCGCCCCGCTCGAGCGCTCGGCGAAGGATGAAGGTACTGTCGGATGGAGCACCCCCGCCCGCATTGTCGGCGACATCCGCCATGACCACTGGCCCGGGACCTTCGATCGCTGCGTCAAGGGCCTCATCCATCGACAGTGTGCTGCCTTGCGTGGCCTCGCGCATGTCCCAAAGCCGATCTGCAAATCCCTTGGCGGTTTCAGCGGCAAGCGTAGGATCGCCATCCGCAATCACAAGCATCTTGGCCGACGTGTGGGGGACGTCCTGCCAAGGAAAGCCATGCGCGAAAGACACGGAGAGCACCGTGTCTCTCCCTTCGGCCGACTGCATGTCGGCGACGAACTGCTTCATCGGCTCCACGGGCGTGCGCCACATGTTGATCATGCGGGTGTCGTAGACTGCCATGACGGGCTTTGTGTTACCCTCATGGGCCGCGTGGCAGAGGGCGAACACCTCCGCCGCCCGCTCAGCCACATCGATATGCGGATACTCCTTGAAGGTCACAAGAACGTCCGCGGCCTCGACCATCTCGGGCGTGATCGAACAGTGGAGATCAAGCTCGCCGCCAATCACCGCACTCGGCCCCGCGACCTGCCGCACGGAGCTGAGCAGATCGCCTTCGCAGTCCTCATATCCGTCCGCCGTCATAGCTCCATGCATCGACAGGAGCACCATGTCGACCGGCAGCGCCGCACGGAGATCGGCCAAGATCTCGTCCCGCAGGCTCTCATAGACCTTGCGCACAGTCGTTCCTGCTGGCTGGGCAAAGGCGGCGACGCTCTCGACAACCTCGCCTTGACGCTCTTCCGCAGCCTTGCGCCAGACATGCAGGGGAAGCGAGAAAGTGCTCGGCGGATGCGCGGTCGCATCGCCCCGATAGAGCATCGTCTCCTCGAAATTGGTCCACCCCGTGGGCATGGCCGCGAAGGAGTTAGTCTCGGTCCCGAGGCAGGCAATGAACACCTTCATGGGGCGGCTCCCTCCACCAGGTGGCATTCGGTCATGTGCCCCCCATCCATTGCAGGACGGGGTGCCGCCGTTTTGCAAAGCTCCAAGCAGGAAACGCACCGCGGGTGGAACGAACAGCCCGATGGCGGGTTGATGGGATTGGGGAAGACAGCCCCCAGCTGCGTATCCGGCACGCCGAGCCGGGGATCGGGTGTCAGCACGCTGGCCAAAAGCGCACGCGTGTAAGGGTGGCGCGGATCGGCAAAAACGTCCTCTGCCGGCCCTTCCTCCACGATGCGACCGAGATACATCACGGCCACCCTGTCGGCGAGGTGTTCGATCACCGCGAGGTTGTGCGAGATCAGGAGATAGGTCAGGCCGAGCTCTTCTTTCAGGTCCTGCAGCAGATTGAGGATCTGCGACTGGACCGAGACGTCCAACGCTGAGGTCGGCTCGTCGCAGATCACGATCTCCGGGCGCATGATCAAAGCCCGCGCGATCGCAACGCGTTGACGCTGACCGCCGGAAAGCTGGCTCGGATAGCTGTTGGCCGCGCGTCTCGGCAAACCGACCAGATCCAATATTTCACTGACCTTGGCATCCCATTCGGAGGGGTTGCCAACACCGTGGATGCGCAGCGGCTGCGAGACGATGGAGTGGATCGTCTTCGTCGGATTGAGCGATGAGAACGGGTCCTGAAAAATCGGTTGGATCCGCCGAGCGATCTCCTTTCGGCTGAAACCTGCTGCGCTTTCGCCTGAATAGCGGACATCCCCTGTCGTCGGGGCCTGAAGCCCGAGGAGAATGGATGCAAGCGTGGACTTGCCGCAGCCAGATTCACCGACAAGGCCAACGACTTGACCCTTTGGGACATGCAGGGAAACGCCGTTCACCGCACGCAATGGTTTCGTGCCCTTCATGAAGCCCTGGCTCACATGATAGACACAGGTGACGTCATCGGTCTCGAGCGCAGGCGCCGTGGGTGTCATATCTCTCACTCTGCCGCGGCCGTTTGTGCAGTTGCGTGCTCGGCGCGTTCCGCTTCGCTGCGAATGCAGGCATGCGCATGACCGTCTGCTCCGCGCGAGAGATGCTCCGGGGCTGTGGAGCAGGCAGCGGTGGCGAAGGCACAGCGGTTCCGGAACATGCAGCCCTCAAGGGTGCCAACGAGGTTCGGCACGATGCCCGGGACAGATCCCAAGC
The DNA here is from genome assembly GCA_039816045.1 of Pseudomonadota bacterium. Classification (GTDB taxonomy): domain Bacteria; phylum Pseudomonadota; class Alphaproteobacteria; order Rhodobacterales; family Rhodobacteraceae; genus Thermohalobaculum. The sequence continues at coordinate 41,711 of JBCBYB010000025.1, read as the reverse complement.
GTTCCCCGCGCTTGGTCTTGCCGGGCACAGGGATGCACCGAAGAAGCCCTTGCGTATAGGGGTGTGCCGGGTTGTCAAAGACGGCCTCCGTCGGGCCTTCCTCAACCGTGCGCCCCGCATACATCACCTGTACTTTGTCGGCGATCCGAGCCACAATTCCAAGATCGTGGGTGATCAGGATCAGGCCCATGTCAAACTCATCCTGGAGTTCCGCCAGAACGTGAAGTATCTGCGCCTGGATCGTGACATCGAGCGCCGTGGTCGGCTCGTCGGCGATGATCAGCTCCGGCCCACACATCAGTGCCATCGCGATCATCACGCGTTGTCGCAGGCCGCCCGAAAGTTGGTGGGGATACTGGCCAAGTCTGCTCTCGGCGGAGGTGATCCCAACTCTTTCCAGCAGATACACGGCGCGCTCACGCGCCGCTCGACGGTCGCGAGACACATGGCGCCGGTAAACCTCCGTGAGCTGGTTCCCGATGGTGTAGGCGGGGTTCAGCGACGTCATCGGCTCCTGGAAGATCATCGACATCGAGCCACCACGGAGCCGTGCCATCTTTCGCTCTGGCAGATCGCTGATGTCCTCACCACGAAAACGCAGGGTGTCGGCGCGTCGGATGGCCGACTTCGGCAAGAGCCCCATCAGGGCGAGCGAGGTCAGCGACTTACCACAACCCGACTCCCCGACGATGCAGAGCGTCTCCCCCTTCTCAACGGTGAAGCTGATGCCGCGCACCGGGTGAAGAACGCCGGACCCCAAGGGGATATCGACGGTCAGGTTCTCGACTTCCAACACCCGCTCGCTCATCGGCCCTTCTCCAGCGTTACGTCCCGCAATCCATCACCAAAGAGATTAATCGCCAGGACTAGGAAGAACAGGCACGCGCCCGGAAGAGCCAACAGCCAGGGGGAGAAGAACATGTACTCGCGCGCCTCGTTCAGCATCAGCCCCCAGGATGGCGTGGGCGCTTGGACACCGAAGCCGAGGAAGGACAACGCAGCCTCAAGCAGGATCGCGTTCGCCATCTCGACCGTGGCGACGACCGTCAACGAGCCGAGCACATTGGGGAAGATCTCGCGCACAATGATATAGGGGGTCGAGCAGCCCATGGCGCGGGCTGCCTTTACGTAGTCGAGGTCCCGCGCTTGCATGGTGATCGATCGCATGACCACGGCGAACCGGTCCCATAAGAAGAGCCCGAGCACCAGGATCACCACCATCAACGAGGCGCCAAAGGCCACAACGGCTGCCATCGCCACGAGGAAGACCGGCATGGCCAGGCGCGTGTTGATGATGAAGTTCACCACCATGTCGACACGCCCGCCGAAATATCCCGCCGTCACGCCGAGCACGGTCCCGATGATCCCAGAGATCAGCATCGTCGAAAAGCCGATCAGGAGCGATATCTGTGCGCCGTAGATCAGCCTTGAGAGATAGTCGCGCCCAACCTTGTCGGTTCCGAGCAGGTGGTCGGGATCGACCTTTTTCTCGTGCCAGAACGGGTTCTGCAGACGGCTCGCGAGATCGGTCTCATAGGGGTCATGGGGGGCCAAGAACGGGGCTAGGACGGCCACCGCGATGATTGTGAGAAGGATGATCAGCCCCAAGAGAAACGAGTAGTTGCCGAAAATGCGCTTGCGCAGTTTTTGGAAAGGCGACGGTTCCAGGGCGTCATCGACAATCTGGCCAATCGAGCGGGGGGCTTCGGCTACATCAGTCATCAGCGCACCGAAATTCGCGGGTCTAGCCAGGCGTTCAGCAGATCCGCCGCCAGCGTCAGGACCACATAAAAGGAGGCAAAGATGAGCACGATCGCCTGTACGACGGGCAGGTCGGATCGCAGCAGCGCGTCATAGCTGAGCCAGCCCAGCCCCTTCAGGTTGAAGATCGTCTCGATCACGATGGATCCGCCGAGCATGAAGCCGAACCAAACCGCCGCCAGCGCCACCACCGGGATGATCGCGTTGCGCAACGCGTGTTTGAAGAGCACCACTGTCGGCGACAGTCCTTTGGCCCTCGCCGTGCGAACATAGTCCGAGCCCAAGACTTCAATCATCCCTGCGCGCGTCAAGCGCATCAGGGCCGGCGTCGCATAGTAGCCGAGCGCAATCGTCGGCATCACGAAATGTGCCCAGGTGTCGTTGCCCGAGATTGGGAGCCAGCGCCACCAGACACCGAAGACGATGATCATCATCAGCGCGAACCAAAAGGTCGGCAGCGCTTGGCCCAAAACCGCGATCAAGAGCGCGAACCGGTCGAGCAGCGAATTGGGCCGCATCGCCGCCACCACTCCCAGGGGGATCGACACCGCAAGGGCGAACAGGATGGCGAGCACGCCAAGCGTCATCGTCGTCCCGATGCGCCCGGCGATCATTGTCGAGACGCGCTCACCATAGTGATAGCTCTCACCGAAATCGCCAGACATCGCGCGCGCAGCCCAGTCGATATACTGGATGTAGATCGGTCGATCGAAACCATAGAGATCCCGGATCGCCTGAATGTCTTCGTCGGAGGCCTGTTCGCCACCGATGGTCAGCGCAGGGTCGGCCGAAAGATGGCTCAGCGAGAAGGTCAGCGCCGACACCACGATCAGGATGAGAAATGCGGAGAAGCTGCGCTTCAAGGCATAGGCGAGCATGGTCACTCCGACTGCAACAGACGGCACAAGGTGCGGCCCGGTGAAGGCCGCACCCAGAGAGCTTCAGGTGCCCTTAGGAGCCGCCCCAGCCATACTGCCAGAAGCGCGGGATTTCATCCTGATAAGGGATGAACGCCAGCCGCTCGTTAAAGCCGTAGTTCCGCACGTGGTTGAACATCGGCAGCCAATAGACTTCGCCGGTGATCTTACCGATCGCTTTCGCATAGGCCGCCTTGCGAACCTCGGGGTCAGAGGAGGTGTCACCCTCCTCCAGCCACGCCGCCACTTCATCGTCGAGCGCGAAGTCGTCGGCACCCTTCTTGAAGAAGTGCGAGGTGATCGCCGACATGTCGTTCATGGAGTAGGAGCCCCAATCCATGAGGAACATCGGGGTCGTGCCCTCGTTGCGCTGTTTGTCGCGCAGGGCGAAGTAGGGCATCTTGGTCAGCGATGCCTTGATGCCGACCTTGGCGAGATCGGCCATGATCGCCTCCGCCCAGTCTGCCGGGCGGAAGGTGTAGAAGTCGATCTCGAACCCATCCGGATAGCCAGCCGACGCGAGCAGCTCTTTGGCTTTCTCCGGATTGTAGTCCCACTTCACCGCAGCCCCTTCATCGCAGCCGAACTGCGTCGGGAAGCAGGGCGTGTGGATAACACCCGCATCGCCGCGGATCAGGTTCTCGACCAGCGACTGCCGGTTGATTGCCATCGCCATGGCTTTCCGAACCTCAAGCTTGGTCGTCGGCTCGAAGTTGCCACGGCCCGCTGCGTCAAAGCCGATATAGCCGGTCCGCATCGTGCCGGCCTGCATCGCAGTGAAGCCGGGCACGCCACCGATCTGATCGACGTGGTCGGCGGAGATGTCAGCGGTGATGTCGATGCCGCCGGCGAGCAACTCGGCGATCTGCGTCTGCACATCGGCGATCTCGCGCACGGTCAGTTTCGAGACCTGCGCCTCACCCTTCGGGCTGCCCCAGGTGTAATCGGTGTTCTTCTCGAAGACATACTCTTCTGCCGTCTTGACCGAGACCACCTTCATCGGACCCGTGCCAACCGGCGCCTTGTGCATGCCATCCGGACCGACCTCGGCGTAGTACTCGTTCGGATAGATCGTGAGCGGACCCGACAGGAACTCGAACGCCTGCGGGAACGGCTTCTTCATGTGTATGTTGACGGTGTACTGATCGACCTTTTCGGCACTTTCGATCCAGTCCACGTTGCGCTGAACCTTCACGCCGTTTTCCGGATTGGAGATCCAGTTGAGCGTGAACACAACGTCATCGGCGTCAAACGGCTCGCCGTTGTGGAACTTGACCCCCTGGCGCAGCTTGAACTGCCAAGTGGTATCGCTCAACGCTTCCCAGCTTTCTGCCAGCAGCGGTTTGTACTCAAAGGTCTTGGGCTCACGGTAGATCAGCTGGTCCCAAACCATGCGGCTGAACCAAATCCCCGTCCGGTTGGTGTTGAAGTAGTTGTCGACATTCTCGATCGGGCCCGTCGAGCCCCATGCAACTGTCAGTGAGTCATCGTCCGGTCCGGCCAGTGCCGGCGCTGCGGTAAGCGATGCCGCAAATCCAGCAACAACAGCAAGTCTTATCAGCTTCATCTTGTAGTCTCCCTGTCGAATTTAATCGCAGTTCGCAGACCAAGTCAGTGCCTGGCGCGTCGTTATTGTGCCAACAATGAAGAAGGATGAGCTGCTCGATTCCGTGCAACCCTGCGTGTGCCCCCGTCATTCTTCCGGCTAGGAAAAAGTCTTTCACCGCACGCGAAACCTGTCAATAATTTGTTGCAAGTGCGAAAAAGGGGGAGGGGAGACCATGGCGACGGCAAATGCGGCGAGGGCACTGGCAGATCTGAAAGAGCTGCGGTCGATCGGGGCCTACAAGACCGGGGTCCACCGGCCAACGCTGTCGCCCGACGACATGACTGCGCGCAACTGGCTCTGCGACAAGCTCCGGGCATTCGGCCACTCCGCCGAGATCGACGGTATTGCAAACGTTTACGCAAGGGCGCCCGGGGAGGGGCCACATGTGCTTGCGGGATCGCATATCGAAAGCCAGAACCATGCCGGCTGGCTCGACGGGGCACTCGGCGTTGTCTATGCGCTGGAGGCAGCACGCGCGGTGGCCGAGGATCCTGCCCCCAGTGGCCGCGGCGTCGATGTGATCGCCTTTTCCGATGAGGAGGGACATTTCGGATCCTTCTTCGGGTCGATGTCCTTTGTCGGTGAGCTCGAGGAGGCACGAATCGATGCTGCCTTTGATCGCTCGGGCCGCGGAACGCTGCGTGCGCTGCTTGCCGAAGCCGGGCTCGCGGACTGCCCGCGTCTTCGGCTCGAACCCGACCGCTATGTGGGCTTCTACGAAGCGCATATCGAGCAAGGGAACCGTTTGGAGACCGGCGGCAAGCGCATTGGTGTCGTGACGTCGATCGTCGCTATCTGGCAGTACAGCATCGTGTTCGAGGGCGAGCAGAACCATGCGGGCACGACCACAATGGCGTCGCGCAAGGATGCTGGACGCGCGATGATGGAGCTGTGGCGGCGCATCGAGGACAGCTTTCCGGCGGTCGCCGGCCCAGACAGCGTTTGGACCGTCGGCCGGACAACGCTGGAGCCGGGTGGACCATCGATCATCCCGGGGCGCGCCGAAATGCTGTTCCAGCTGCGCGATGCCGATCCGGTGATCCTCGACGCGATGCAGGCGCAATTGGAGACGCTGGTTGCGGAGGTGGATGCGTGGGGGCCGTGTTCGGCACGGCTCGAGATCCTCGGTCGCTCGACGCCTGCAGTGATGGACGAGAAGGTGCGCGCAACGTTGGTGGCTGCGGCGGAGGCGCTGGCCCCCGCTGCCTATCAGATCATGCCGTCGGGGGCCGGGCACGACGCGCAGGTTATCCAGCCGCATGTCCCCTCGGCCATGCTGTTCGTGCCATCAATTGGCGGTGTCAGTCACCACTGGTCCGAGAACACGTCCGACGAAGACATCATGCTTGGTGCGGAGGTCTATGTGGACGCAATTTCGCGCCTGCTCAGCCGATGACGCTGGCGGACGCGCGACAGGTCGAGACCGCGCGCCTTCTCCTCCGCCCGTTCGAACCGGCGGACGAGGCACCCTACGCCGGGATACGGTCACGCCGCGAGGTGGCGCGCTACCTCGCCGGGGGCGAGGCGTCCGCAGCGCTGGGAGAGCAAACCGCGGCAAAGCTCGTGCCAGCGTTCGCCGCTCTTTGGGAGGACCCGGGCTATGGACCATGGGCCGCAATCGAACGCGAAACGGGCCGGCTGATCGGCCATATCGGCCTGCGCCATCTCCCCTGTGTTGCTGGAGAGACCGAGGTTCTCTATGCGCTCGACCCGGCAGCTTGGGGCCGGGGCTATGCGCTCGAAGGGGCGTCTGCGGCGTTGGAGTTTGGCTTTCGGACGCTCGCTCTGCCGCAGATCGTGGCCTTCGCCTTGCCCCAGAACACCGCTTCGCTGAAGGTGATGGAACGGCTCGGAATGGCGCGGCGGCCAGGGCTCGTTCCAGTTTTCGGCCTCGACGTCGTGAGGGCCGAGATCTCCGCCGAGACGTATCAGGAGGGACGGACGTGAACATCGGACTGATCGGTTGTGGGCGCATGGGATATGCCATGGCCCGACGGCTCGCGGAGACTGGAACCGGAGCCGTGTGCTGGGATGCGGAACCACAGGCTCGGCAAAGGGCTGCGACCGCCGGCTTGACCATCGCCTCTTCTCTGGTCGAGGCGGCAGCACAGGATGTTGTGGTCCTGTCCTTGCCGAACGCTGCAGCGGTGGAGGCAGTCGTAGCGGAGGCCGAGCCGGCCCTCACCAAAGGCACAGTGGTGCTGGACACGACAACCTCCGAGCCCGGGACCTCCCGCGCCATCGCGCACAAGGCCGCCGCTGCCGGTTGGTCCTTTCTGGATGCGCCGGTCAGCGGTGGCCCCACAGGCGCGCGCTCGGGATCGATGACCATGCTTGTGGGCGGCGATGCCTCTGTCCTCGCTCAGATCCATCCGGTGATTGATCGATTGACTGCCAAGGTCGTTCATGTCGGAGGGGCTGGCGCCGGGCATGCTGCAAAGATCGCGAACAACATGCTCTGTGCTGCAAATATCTCGCTGGTGGCAGAGGCCGTCCGCATCGCTGCCGCCGCCGGCGTCGAGCCAGAGAAACTCCTTGAGGGGATCAATGCGGGCTCTGGGCGGAGCGCGGTGAGCGAGGTCAACTTCCCGCGTTGGATCCTCTCGGATCGCTTCGACAGCGGCTTCACCATGGGCCTCATGCGCAAGGATGTCGCCCTCGCCGCTGCCCTCGCCACCGAGACCGGCGTCCCGACACCTGCGTTCAGCCCCATCGCAGAGCTTTGGGCGGAGAGCGCGAACCGTTTGCCTGACGCATCCGATTTCAATGAAATCGCGAGGGTTGCGCTGTGACTGTGGCAACTCCCGATCAGCGCGCGGCCCTGTTCCATGACCTGATGCAGAGCTTTGATTTGGGCGATCGTCCCGCGAGTTGGGTCGATGGTGCGATACGGCATGGCGATGGCGATGTGGTCGAGATTGTTGACCCTTTCACCGACACGCCCCTGACAGAGTACCGCGACGCGGGGGGGAGCCTTGCTGCAGACGCGGCCGCGGTCGCTGCGCGCGCCCAGGCAGAGTGGTGGAGCCAGCGCAGCCACCACGACCGCGGCATGGTTATGCAGGCGATCTCCGCCGCAATCACGGATCGCGCCGAAGCACTCGCCAAACTGGAGGCTTTGTCAGCTGGCAAGCCGATTCGTGATTGCCGCGTCGAAGTCGCGAAAGTGGCGGAGATGTTTGCCTACTACGCCGGCTGGGCCGATAAGGCGCATGGTGAGGTGATCCCGGTCCCCTCAGGCCATCTCGTCTATACCCTTCGCGAACCGGTTGGCGTGGTCTTTCAAATCACCCCCTGGAACGCACCGGTCTTCACCGCGGGCTGGCAGATCGCGCCCGCAATAGCGGCCGGCAACGGCGTGGTCATCAAACCCTCCGAGTTGACCCCGACCACCACCGTGGCACTTGTCTCGATCGCGGAGCGCGCCGGGCTGCCGCGCGGCCTTGTGAACGTGTTGGCGGGGCTCGGGCCAACCGCGGGCAGTGCGGCGATTGAAGCGCCTGAGGTTGCCAAGGTTGTCTTTGTCGGATCGCCGGAGACTGGCCGCAAAGTCGCCGCCGCCGCAGGGGCTTGCCTCAAGGAAACGATCATGGAGCTTGGCGGGAAGTCCGCCAACATCGTGTTCTCTGATGCTGATCTTTCGGCAGCTGCCAAGGGCGCTCAGGCCGCGATCTTCGCCGGTGCCGGGCAGAGTTGCGTCGCCGGATCGCGCCTCTTGGTGCAGCGAGACGTTTTGGCGGAGTTCCGGGAGCGCGTCGCCGCTGGGATGGGACGGCTGACGATCGGCGATCCGCTGGATGACCAAACCGAGATTGGGCCCGTCGGCAACAGGGCCCAGGCCATGCGGGTTCGCGCCATGTTGACGGAAGCCGAGGCAGACGGAGCGCGCCTGCTCTGCGGAAGTGCTCCGGAAGGGGGGCTGTTCGTACCACCGACGATCCTGGATGGTCTGGCCCCGAGGGCACGTGCGGCACAAGAGGAAATCTTCGGGCCTGTGGTCGCGCTCATCCCGTTCGACAACGAGGCGGAGGCCATCGCGATTGCGAACGACAGCGACTTCGGTTTGGCGGGCGCGGTTTGGACGAAAGATGTCGGTCGTGCTCACCGGGTTGCCGCAGCGGTGCGTGCCGGCACCTTTTGGATCAACAGCTATAAGACGATCCACGTCTCAGCCCCGTTTGGCGGTTCGTGCCTGTCGGGGTTTGGCAGATCGAGCGGATCTGATGGCCTTTCGGCTTATAGCCGACCGAAGGCGGTTTGGGTCGAAACAGTCGATCCCCCCCGAACGCCGTTCGGCTATGATGGCGCTCGGTAATGTCTTGTGGGTGACCGTCGACGCCGCAGAGGGCCGTGGTCAGCAGGTTCCAGCGCTCATCGATCTACTTGGCGGTGGCGCGCTGCTTGAAGAGTGTTTTGTCGCGCTTGCGGGCGCGCGTCAGTCGATGTCCTCGCTGCAAGCGCCCACGTGGCGGAGTCGGGCGGCGCGAGATCCTGTTGCAGATCGTGTCCGAGCTCCGGCTTCTGCCGGACGGCTCGATCGACACGGTTGACCTCGACCGGCGCTTTCGAGGGCCGCGCCAGATTGGAGCGGTGCGCGCGGGCCGGCCTCCGTAACTGTCACGCGTGACAGATGTTACTCATGCGCACGCGTGCGCAAGTGTTCGCAACCGATCGCACCGATGCGCCCCCGTTCTGTCACGGTAAGTCACGCCCAGAAGGGAAGGGAACGGAAGTGAACCCCCTTAAGGCCCCCAAGCACATCGCATCGGACGGAGGGCAGGCCGCAAAGCGAGGCAGCAATGAGCAGTGGGATTGCAGAGACCATTGACGCGCCCAGGGAGCCCAAGCGGAGCATCGTGCGGGTGCGGGAGCATCTGATCGCGCCCCTGACGGAGGACGGGCTCCGCAAGGCCCGGAACACCAAAGCGGACAAGCACGACGCCTTCTTGCGCCGCCTTGAGCGCGATCTCGATTGGATGACGGCCGACGGGTTGGCCGCGCTCCGCCATTCCGTGCTTGAGAAGGCCGAGGGCGAGCGCCGCAACCTTTGGCCGAGCTACGCCACCGTCTGGAACATTGCGCGGGTGATTGAGCATCCCCCGGACAAGCGCCGCGAGATGGTGCTGAGCTGGATGCGATCCAATGCCGGCGTGCGGGCGTGGAAGGTCAGCCCGTGGCACGCGGTGGCGCTGCATTGGTATCTTGAGACCTTCGGCCCCGCGAACCGAGCGGGCTCAGGCTAAAGCTTTGCGCCGAAGAAAATCAACGAGAAGGCCGACCACCTCACACGCACGGTCGAGCGGTTGCGCGCCTGCGGTGATGCCGAGAGCCTGGACAAGCTGGGTGCGCTCGAACGGCAAGCTGAGGCGGTTCGACGCCTCGTGTTCCCTGATGCGTCGGAGGACGCGGGGTGACCGCCGCAGCCAAGGTCCTGCCACCGAAGATCGCGCGCACGCCCGTCGGGCTCTGGCTGGTCCGCGGAGTTGATGGACCACCGGTCTACTGCGGCGCTCTTCCCGCCGCTGGCCGTGATGGGCATCCGCCGACAAGGCCCTTCTCAAAGGGCAGCGCTTGAAGAGCGCGTTGGTCCACACGGGGTCTCCTCGTCGTCGGCTCGATCGTCACGCATCCTCGACGGCCTTGGCCATCTCATGTACCCGGTCAGCCAGTGCTCAGGCGGCCCGGACCTCCGGTCGGTAGGTCTCCTGTCGTCAGCAGGACCCACGCGATCCGTGCGCGCTTGTTGGCGAGCGCGACCGAGACGCGCCGGAACGGCTTGGCTGCGAGCAGCGTCCGGACCCGGTCCGCAAGGCGGGTCGTCTTGTCGTTCGCATGGCGCATGCACCACGTCAGTGGGGGCGCTCCACCCTGGAGTACCATAGACCGACAGGTTCCACGCGGCCCCGCACATGTTCGGCTTGCCCCGGCTGCAGTCCCAGCAAGATCTGTTCCGGGATGGCCCCTGCGCGGGTCGCGGCCTGGATGAGCGGCTCGCTGGTCACGAAGGGCACGTCAAGCACACGGGTGAGTGCTTCGAGCCTGCTGGCAACGTTCACCGTGTCGCCCAGCACCGTGTATTCAAGACGGCGCTCATCTCCGATATTGCCGACGATCACGTCGCCATAGTGCAAGCCGATGCCTATGCCGATAGGGTCAAGGCCCTCGGTCGCCCGTGCCGCGTTCCAACGATCCATCTCGGCAAGCATGTCGGCGGCACAGCGCAGGGCGCGCGCGGCGTCGTCATCGCGCGGTTCTGGTGTCCCGAAGTGCAGCATGATCGCATCGCCGATGTACTTGTCGATGGTGCCGCCATGGTGGAGCGCGATGCGGGCGAGCCTGCCGTGAAAATCGCGGAGAAGGGCGATAAGCTCCCCTGGCGTAAGTCGCTCGGAGACTGCCGTGAACCCCACCATGTCGGCAAAAAGCACCGCGACCGGTTGGACTTTCGGTTCGCCGAGCGACCGACCGCTCGCTGTCAACTCGCGCACAAGGTTCGGCGAGAAATAGCGCGAGAGCGCGGAGCGCTGGCGCTCTGTTGCCACCTGTCGCAAGACGAGCTGGCGCGATCGCCAGACGGTCAGGGTCAGGATCAGCGTCACAGATGCCAGAAACACCACCTGGTTTACGAGGCGCGCAAAGCCGACCGCATTTGGGTCGAGTACCCGGTCGAGCGCAGCCTCGAGGCTGAGACCCGCATCGAGCACATCGCGCGAGGAGAAGAAGCGGGTTTCGGGCAAGCTGACGACCCAGAGATATCCAGCACTCCAGGAGAGGACGGCCGCGATCCCGGCCCAGACAACGAGCGCCGGCTTGTAACTGAGCGCCATGTAGACGAGGAACAGCCCGAGATAGAGGAAACCAGGGGCCCGCAAGTTCATTTGCGGTGTCCACCCCTCGAGACCGTAGGGATTGGGCACGATCAGCAAGTAGCTGAGGACCGATGCGTCGAGCAGCAAGAAGAGGGCGATTGTCGCCGTCCCGCTCCGGCCAAGGGTCACGAGCAGATAGGGGATTGCGCCAAATAGAAAGAACAGAAGGAGAGCGGCAAGATATGAGACCGACCGCTCCAACGGCAGGGTGACGACGACCCAGAGCGCAAGGAGGGCAAGCATCAAGACCCGCCCCCGGAACATGTATGTGAGGCTTGCCCGCTCTTCACGGGCGAAATCGGAACCCAAAGTCTGGTCCACGCGCTCAGCCACGCTTATGTGCAGTGGCCAAGTCCGCCTTCATCACTGGGCACTCGTCACTTGGTAGGTGCCAGTCGCACTGACATAGAGCAGGCAAGGCTCGGTGCTGATACAGGCAATGTCATGAGCGACATCCCCCGTCGAGCCGATGTAGCTCCCCGGTGTCAGGCTGCGCACGCGGGCAAGTTCGCCGGAGGCGTGCTCAAGGGCGCCCGCGACCAGCACCATCTTCAGCGCTGCCCCACTGGTCTCCAGGCGAGACTGATGGCCGACGGGCAGTCGAAGGAAAGTCCCGTTGCGCTGGCCATCCGATGGTTGACCCCAAAGGAACGCGATTTCTGGGTCCGCGTTCTCTCCATCATCGATCACCCAGGTGGTGTCCTCCGCCGTCAGCCAAACGACGTTGCGCGCCTCGATATTCACAGGCCGCTCGCCGTTGTCGAACTCCTCTTCGGCGGGTTGCACCAGATAGGGGCCAGACTCGATCTCGAGAAACGCCATGCCGCCGCCGGGTCCCACCGCCGTGATGTGCGTCTCCCCTGCCGGCTGCGTCCAATACGATCCGGGCTCCATCCAGAACATCGCAGCGTCCGGATCGTCGTTGTGAACAGCTCCTTCGATCACCACGGCTCGGTAGGTGATGTTGTGAATATGGGGCGGTGAGGAGAAGCCATCGGCGAACTGAATGAGGGGGCCCGTCGGGACATCCTGACGAAGATCGCCCCACAGTACACCAGCCTTCGGGCTGGCATCGCCTCGCAGCGGATTGAGCGGGATCAGCTCGAAGTCGTCACGCGTCACCACCTCCACCGTAGGCTCGGCATGCACTGCGCCGCCAGCGATGGCCGAAGCCAGGAAGACCGTAGAGAGCAGTATGCGCATTATCATCCATCCTTGCCTGTGTGGACACTCCAACACCTGTGGAGATAGATGAGAGCACGTGTTGGATAATTGGGGCTGGAGCGGATATACTATACGCCCTGGGAGAATAATGAGCCTGGATCCGAAGTCGCTCGAACTCTTTTTGCGTGTCGTCGCCTTGGGGGCGATCGGGAAGGCGGGAGCCGAGCTCGGCCTCTCGAGGACAGCCGCAACCCAGCGGATCCAAGACCTCGAAGCGGCCGTTGGCGTGCAGCTCCTGCACCGCACGACCAGAACCGTTTCCCTCTCGGTGGATGGCGAGATCTTCCTCGGTCATGCAAGGCGCATCCTTGAAGATATCGAGGACGCATTCTCGGATCTCCAGAACGACCCGGCAACTGTGAGCGGAGAACTGCGCGTCGCAAGCTCTGCCTCATTCGGGCGCAAGCACATCGCGCCTCATGTCGCGGAGTTCCTGGAAACGCACCCCAAGCTCTCCTTGCAGCTTCACCTGAGCGACAGTGCCTTCGACATCGTCGAGAACGGGTTCGATCTCGCGATCCGCCTCGGTGAGGTCTCCCCTTCGACCTTGAAGATGCGCAAGATTGGGGAGAGCGCCCGCATTATGGTCGCATCCCCCGGTTATCTTGCACGCAATGGGACGCCATCCGTCCCGACTGAACTGCGCTGCCACAATTGTTTGATCCGTTCTGATGTTCGCCTCTGGACCACACGAGGGCCAGACACGCAGATCGAGGATGTAAAGGTCTCCGGCAGCTTTAATACCAACCTCGCGGAGGCTATCACTGAGGCTGCACTCTCGGGCATGGGCATCGCGCGAAAATGCCGATGGGAGGTGGTGGACCACCTTGAGGCTGGGGAGTTGACCGAGGTTCTGCCGGACCACACCGTGCTGCCTGAGTGGGGGATCTACGCGGTGCGCTCGCCTTCCCGCATTCCTCCGCCACGCGTGCGCGCCTTCACAGAATTCATCGCCGATAGGTTTAAGGGGATACGCTCGATCAAGCCGCGAGTGATGTGAACGTCGCGATTGATGGATTGGGTGTGCTCTCCCGACGGCATCGGAATGTGCCAGGTTGGCGATAGCGGTACGACGGGAGATGTGAGGAGGTCGGCGAACAGCAAGGGCAAACGATCGAGAAGATCGGGGTCGGGAAAACCAGACTGATTCAAAGGGCGTCAAAGCCCGCTGAGATTGATATGGACCCGCCCCGCGGCATCTCTGGCGCCGCACCTGCGAGGCCTGACCGATGACCGCACCCGATCACAGGCCCAAGCTATCAGGGACCTTGCATCACCGGGACTATCCACAGATGAAACAGGATTGAGGCGATCACAAGCCAATACCACTTCATGTTCAAGAATTGGACTGCCCCTTCGAGGTTTTCGACGCAAACTGTTTGTGCGTGACGGGCCAGGTGATCCAGATCGACGCGGCGCGGAACAGGGATCACCTCGGCGCGAGGCGCTCTGGGGCATGCGGGTGAGCCCGAGCACGGTCTCGAAGCTGAACAAGAAGATCGACGCCAAGATCGAGGCATGGCGGCACAAGCCGATCGAGGGCGCGCAACCGCATGTGTTTCTGTGATGAAACGAACCTGGGCCGGTGAGGTGCGCACCATCCCGCTCCCACCGGCGCATCAGGCGCCAGAACGTGTGCGGCATGTCGACGGCTTCCTGGCGCTTGTCGGTCTCGCGCCCGAGGCGTCTGCGGTGATCCTTGTGTCGTCAACTTGGGAGTGCTGCAACAACGCATTGGGCTTGAACTCTGTCGAGAATTCATGAATACATGAATTTATGAATCATGACCAACAAGCCCAGGCCCTCATGGCCCTCGGACATCCCGCGCGGCTGGCGGTGTTTCGCCTGCTTGCCCGGCGCACTCCGGATGGGGTGAGACCGAGCGAGATCGCTGACGCGCTGGGGCTGAAGGCCAACACGCTCTCGGTCCATGTCACGACGCTGTTGCGGGCCGGTCTGGTGACGTCGGAGCGGGCAGGGCGCTCGGTGCTCTACCGCATCGATCTCGACCAAGCGGGCGCGCTGGTGGATTTCCTCGTGGGGGACTGTTGCCGCGGCCGGCCGGAGCTTTGCACGGGCCTCGGCCCCAAGGCGCCGGCGGAGCGCGGCCGGGTGCTGTTCCTCTGCACCCACAACTCCGCGCGCTCAATCTTCGGCGAGGCGATCCTCACTGAACGGGGAGGAGACAGCTTCGTCGCGCTTTCCGCCGGCACGCGTCCCCGCGCAAAGCCAAATGCCTATGCTTTGCAAGTGCTTGAGGGCCGCGGGCACGACGTATCAGCCCTGCGCTCCAAGGATATTGCGGAGTTCCAGGGCGCGGATGCAGCGCCGCTCGACTATGTGTTCACCGTCTGCGACGACGCCGCCAACACCGACTGCCCGGCCTGGCCAGGACGCCCGCTCAGCGCCCATTGGGGCCTGCCGGACCCGACCCTGGTGCGGGCCGATCCAGACCTGACGCGGGTCGCCTTCGAGAGCATCTATGACCGGATGGCGGCGCGCATCGACGCCTTCCTGGCGCTGCCCAAGCTGGACCCCGTCGCCCTGCAAGCCCGTCTGGATGCAATCGGGCAGATGGAGCGCAGCACCCCATGACCCCCACGGTCCGATATTCGGCTGCGATATCCCGCGGCGATATCGGTGCGATATCAGCGACATTCCTCTGAGGAGATCCCCATGGCTCGCATCGCTCTCAACGGCCTCGGCCGCATCGGCAAACTCGCCCTCCGTGCCCTGATCGAGGAGGGGGTGCCGGGGGAGATCGTCCTCCTGAACGATGCGGTCGGGGACCCAGGGATGCACGCGCATCTCCTGGAGTTCGACACGGTGCACGGGCGCTGGCCGGCGGCGTTTGCGCATGGGCCCGACAGCGTGACGGTGAACGGGCAGACCATGCGGCTGACCACCGAGAAGCGCATCGAGGACCTGCCGCTGCGGGAGCTCGGGGTCGATCTCGTGCTCGACTGCACGGGCGTCTTCAAGACCGAGGCCAAGACGCAGCCTTATTTCGATGCCGGCGTGGCCAAGGTGCTGGTCTCGGCCCCGATCAAGGAGGAGGCCGCACTCAACCTCGTCTACGGGGTGAACCATGCGCTCTACGACCCGGCCGAGCACCGGCTGGTGACCGCGGCGAGCTGCACGACCAACTGCCTCGCGCCGGTGGTCAAGGTGCTGCACGAGGAGATCGGGATCGAGCACGGCTCCATCACCACGATCCACGATGTCACCAACACGCAGGTGATGGTGGACCGCCCGGCCAAGGACCTGCGGCGCGCGCGCTCGGCGCTGAACTCACTGATCCCGACGACCACGGGTTCGGCGACCGCGATCACGCTGATCTATCCGGAGCTGAAGGGGCGGCTGAACGGCCATGCGGTGCGGGTGCCGCTTCTGAACGCCTCACTGACGGATTGTGTGTTCGAGATGAAGCGGGACACCAGCGTCGAGGAGGTCAACGCGCTGTTCGCCAAATGGGCGGAGGGGCCGCTGGCGGGCATCCTCGGCTATGAGACGCGGCCGCTGGTCTCGGCGGATTTCGTGAACGACCCACGCTCGGCGATTGTGGATGGGCCGAGCACCATGGTGGTCAACGGGCGCCAGGTGAAGGTCTTTGCCTGGTACGACAACGAGTGGGGCTATGCCTGGCGCATGGCCGATCTTACGCGCCTGATCGCGGAGGGGATGGCGTGAGCGCGCCTGTGGTGGCCCGACCGCTGGCGGCCTATGCGGCGGTGACGGCGTCCTATTGGGCCTTCATGCTGACCGACGGCGCGCTTCGGATGCTGGTGCTCTTGCACTTTCATACGCTGGGGTTCAGCCCGGTACAGCTCGCCTATCTCTTCCTGCTCTACGAGCTGATGGGGGTGGTCACCAACCTTTCGGCGGGCTGGATCGCGGCGCGGGTCGGGCTGACGGCGACGCTCTATGCGGGGCTCGGGCTGCAGATCGGCGCGCTGTTGGCGCTGGCGGCGCTCGATCCCGGCTGGGCGGTCTGGGCCTCGGTCGCGTTCGTGATGGCGGTGCAGGGGGTCTCAGGCGTTGCGAAGGACCTCTCCAAGATGAGCTCCAAATCCGCGGTGAAGCTGCTGGCGCCCGAGGGGGACGGCGCGCTTTTCCGCTGGGTGGCGGTGCTGACGGGCTCGAAGAACGCCGTCAAAGGGGTCGGCTTCCTGCTCGGCACCGTGTTGCTCGGGACCGTGGGGTTCGAGGGCTCGGTGCTTGCCATGGCGGCGGTGCTGGGGGCGATCCTGGCGGCGGTCGGGGCCTTCATGCCGGCGGGGCTGCCGCGGGGCTCCAAGGGCGCGAAGTTCCGCGAGGTGTTCTCCAAGGACGCCAACATCAACCGGCTCTCGGCGGCGCGGCTGTTCCTGTTCGGGGCGCGCGACACCTGGTTCGTGGTGGGGATCCCGGTCTATTTCTACAGCGTGCTCTCGGACGGGACGGAGGCGGGCAACCGGGCCGCCTTCTTCCAGATCGGGGTGTTCATGGCGGTCTGGATCATCGGCTATGGCGCGGTGCAGGCGGCGGCGCCGAAGATCCTGAGCGCCCGGGACAAGAGCTTGGCGGAGACCGTGGCGCTCGCACGCACCTGGGTCGGGCTGCTCACAACGATCCCCGCCGCGTTGGCGGTGGCGGTGCTGGCGGCGGGCGAGCCCGCGCCCTGGCTGACGGGCGTGCTGGTGGCGGGGCTCTTGGCCTTCGGCGCGGTCTTCGCGGTGAACTCCGCGCTCCACTCCTACCTGATCCTGGCCTTCACCAACGCCGGGCGCGTCACGATGGATGTGGGGTTTTACTACATGGCCAACGCGGGCGGGCGGCTGGTGGGCACGCTGCTCTCGGGGGTCAGCTATCAGGTGGGGGGTCTGCCGCTCTGTCTCGGCACCGCGGCGGCGATGGCGGCCCTCAGTTGGGCCGCCGCGGGGTGGTTGAAGCGGGCACCCGCCGCTAGCGCCGGCTGAGCGCGATGCCCTGGCCCGCCTGCTTCGGCACCTCGAGGGCGCCGTGGGCGGCCAGGATCTCCGCCAGACGCTCGGCAACCACTGGGCGCCAGGCCCCCGCCCGGCGCGCCACCAGGTCGAAGGCCAGCATCTTCACCTCATTGGTGGCCGCCGGATGCTCCTCGCCCTCGCGAAAGACCCGGTGGAACAGCACCAGCCGCTTCGCATCCACGCCGAGGAGCTGCGTGGTCACGTGGATCGGGGTCCCGAGCGCCAATTCATCGAGATAGTGCACATGGTTCTCGACGATCACGTATTCCTGGCCGCCGCGGGTCTCGGGCGTGCCTTCGGGCGCGTTGATCCAGTTCCAGAACGCCCAGTTCGCGTGGTCGCAGATCGTGAGGTAGTGGGCGATGTTCACATGCTCGAACTCGTCGATCCACTCCGGGCGCACTTGGGTCGCAAAGAGCCGAAGCGGCACCGCGATCTCACCGGTCCAAGGGAGCGGGGCGTCATAGACCTCGGCCATCTCAGCGTCCCTTCCAGTCGGGCGTGCGCTTCTCGGCGAGCGCGGTCATGCCTTCGTTCGCGTCCTCGCTCTGGTAGATCATGGCGTAGACCGGCAGCCCCCCGGCGCGCGTGATGGCATAGGCCTCCTCGACACCCGCGCCCTCGGTCGCGCGGTCGATCTCCTTGATCGCCTGGAGCGAGAGCGGGGCCGAGGCCGCGACCCGCTCGGCCAGCGCCCGGGCGGCGTCCATCAGCTTGTCTGCGGGGACGACCTCGTTCACCAGCCCCCAGCGCGCCATCTCCTCGGCGCTGGCGCGGCGGGTGGTCATGATCATCTCCATCGCGATGGCCCGCGGCAGGCGTCGGGGCAGGCGGATCACGCCGCCCGCATCGGCGACGATGCCGAGGGACGCCTCCGGCAGGGCAAAGACCGCATGCTCGACCGCGACGATCATATCCGCCGCCAAGGCGAGCTCGAACCCGCCGCCGAGCGCCATGCCGTTGACCGCCGCGATCACCGGTTTCTTGAGGCCCCAATACTCGGTGAGGCCCGCGAACCCACCGATCCCCTGGTCCGCGTCCGGCGCCTCGCCCTCGGCCGCGGCCTTGAGATCCCAGCCGGCGGAGAAGAAACGCTCGCCCCCGCCGGTGACGATCCCGACCGAGAGTGCGTCGTCCTCGGCCAGCCGCTGGAAGGCCGCGCCGAGCGCCATGCTGGTGGCTGCGTCGATGGCGTTGGCCTTGGGCCGATCGAGGGTGATCTCAAGCACGCGCCCCCGCGCCTCGCACCGCACCGCTTCGCTCATTGGGTCCTCCCTGGTCACGTTTCGCGCCACACTGGACCGGACGCGCGCGGGAGGGAAGGGGGCACGCCAAACGGCGCCGCGCGAGGGACAAACGCGGCGCCGGCAGAGGCGAAGTTGGCGGGCGCGGGGGTGGCCCCGAGGGTCAGAGCACCCAGATCCCCGCATCCGTGTCGTCTGCGGTCTGCGCCAGGTTCTCCGGGCTGTCGGCAAACACCATCAGGAGCTCGGCATCGTCCATGCCCTGGTCGAGCGAGCGGATCCAGAAGTCGCGGCCGGCCGCCTCGCCTTCACGCCCCAAAACGTTGTCGTAGAGTTCGTCGACATAGTCCGCATGGCTCGGGTTCTCGCCGCCAAAGAGGGAGGCGAACTCGTCGCTGTCGACAAACGCCTGGGCGATGGCCTTGAGGGGCACGCCTTTCTCTGCCTGACCGTCCCAGAAGCGCAGGCCCGCCTCGTCTGCTGTGCGCCCGAGGGCCGCGGTGTAGAGCCGGTAGGTGGCATCCGCCTCGGGGCGCATGTCGAAGATATACGTGCCGTCCTCCAGCTCCACGCGCTCCACGTTCTCCAGCACGTCAAAGGCGGCCCCGGGCAGGGCGATCTGGGCCCAGCCATCGCCCTTGGTGTCGCGGACCTCGTCGCGGGTGTGGGCATAGCTGACCGTGTCCAGGCCTTCGCCGGCATCGACCACGCGCATGTCCGGGCTGTTGAACTCGAAGCGGTCGGCGTCCGGCTTGCCTTCGGACGGCGGGGTGCCCTCGCTCGGCGGGGGCGGTGTCGGGGCCGGGGCGCTTTCGTCGACGTCCTGGACCGCGACGGTGAAGGTCTCGACCGTGGTGTTGCCCAGCGTATCGCGCGCCTCGACCATGATCTCGTGGCTCTCGGCGGTCTCGAAGTCGAAGCTGTCGGCCGTGATCAGCCGCTCGCCGTCGAGCGCCACGCGCCCGTCTGCATCGTCGAGCAGGCGGAAGGAGACAAAGTCCCCCTCCGGGTCGTCCGCCGTGACGCGCCCGATCAGCGTGCCAAGAGCGGCATCCTCAGCGACCGACGCCCCCACGAGCTCCACATCCTCGGGCGGCAGGTTCGGCTCGACCGGCAGGACCGGCTCGACGGGCAGGATCTCCACCTCATCGGTCACCGTGATGGTGAAGCTCGCGACCGAAGTGCTGTAGCCGTCATCGGCGATCACCGTCACCGTGAGGCTCGGCGCGGTCTCGAAGTCGATCTCGCCCGCGACCACCAGAGTGTTGCCGTCGATGCGGAACAACCCGCCGGCATCGTCCTCCAGCCGATAGGTGATCGGATCGCCGTCCGGGTCGGTCGCGGCGAATTGGCCCACCACTGTGCCGACGGCGGCGTTCTCGGCGATCTCGCTGGCCGAGAGGGTCGGGGTGGTCGGCGGCGTGTTCACCTTGGTCTCCTCGCTGCCGATCATGATGGTGGTGGTGGCGCGCTGGTCGCCCTCGA
Source organism: Pseudomonadota bacterium (assembly GCA_039816045.1). Classification (GTDB taxonomy): domain Bacteria; phylum Pseudomonadota; class Alphaproteobacteria; order Rhodobacterales; family Rhodobacteraceae; genus Thermohalobaculum. The sequence continues at coordinate 21,614 of JBCBYB010000025.1, read as the reverse complement.
AGAAGCCGTCGACCCGGACCGAGCCCTCGGGCGTCTCGATCAGCAGGTCGTCGTCCGGCAGACGGGAATAGACCGGCATCACGCCGTCCTCGAAGACAAAGGTCGAGGCGCCCTCGCTGTCGCTGACGAAATCATCGCCGAACGCGCCCGTGAAGACATAGGTGTCGTCGCCCTCGCCGCCGTAGTTCTCGTCGTTGCCGGTGCCGCCGTCGTGACGGTCCTCGCCGGAGCCGCCGAAGAGGAAGTCGTCGCCGCCGAGCCCGCGCAGGACGTCGTTGCCGTCGCGGCCGAAGAGCCCGTCCTCGACATCGTAGGTCGGGGTGGGCACAGACCCCGGGACCGCGCCCGGCGCCGTGGTGGCCAGCGCCACGGCGCCGTCCTCGAGCGTCACGCTGCCGACCAGCACGTCGTCCAGGGTGCCCGGGGCCTCGTCGCCGACCTGGCCGGCCTCGAAGATCACCACATTGTCGAAGGCGTCGCGCAGCATTGCGCCGAGCTCTTCGAAGACATCCTTGACGGCATCCAGCGCGTCACCGATCAGGTCTGCGATCGCGTCGAGCTGGTCGCCGAGCCGCTCCACCGCGTCGATCAGCCCGTCGAAGGGCGAGAGCAGCTTGTCCTGGAGGCTGTCGATCAGCCCCTGCAGGTCGAGCCCGAGCCCGTCCAGGATGTCGAAGACGAGGTTCTCGACGAAGGTCTGCACAATGCCGATCGCGTTGCCGAGCGTCTCGATGATGTCGCAGGGTTTGACCTGCAGGGCCGGGATCTTGGGTGTGATCTGGATCTTGTCCGGCTGGCCCGGGATCCAGGCGATCGGGTTCGGTGCATAGACCGCGGGGATCTCCGGAGTGATCGTGTAGGTCTTGCAGAGCAGGTCCTCGATTTTCTGCAGCGCGCCGGTGACCGGCGAGAAGACCGTGTCGATCAGCTCGGCTGCGTCGTCGATCATGTCGGTCGGCAGAGCGCCCAGCACATCGTCGATGCTCTCCAGCATGTCGTCGATCAGGGCCTCGGCCACCGTGACGACGGTGTTGTGCAGGTCGTTGTAGTCGCCGAGGAACTCGGCCGCTTGCTCCAGGCGCTCCTCGAGACGGCTGCCCTCGGGCGGGATCTCGTCGGCCAGGGCGTCGATCAGATAGTCCGCGGTGTCGAGCAGATCCTTGGCGACGCCCTCCACCCCGTCGAGCGAAAATTTCAGCCCCGAGGCGGTGACCGAGACGGGCGTGAACCCCTCGATCAGCGGCTTCAGGGCCTTGTCTGCGTTCTCCAGCATCTGGCGCGTGGGCTCGAGGCTGTCGACGACGGTGTCTGCGACCTTGTCGGTCTTGCGCACCATGGCGCCGATCCCAAAAGGCGCGAAGCTCAGCGCCGCGGTGACCGCGTTTGGCAATGTGAGCCCGTCCTGGAACACGCGCATCGAGAACTCGATCCGCCCCGGAAGATTGATTGCAAAATCAGTGGCAGAGGTGACCGTCTGGATCTTGTCCATCAGATCGCTCTCGGCGGTGACGTTCTCGCCGAAGTCAATCACGCTCTTCCTAAAGTCGTCCAATGTCAGTGTGCCGGTGCTCATCGAATTCCCCTTCCATTTCTGAATGCGCTTCTCAGCGTTGGTGCCGGGGGAGCGGACCCACCGCGTCCGGCTGGATCTGACCTAGGGGAACCAGGAATGAACCCTACTCCTTGTTCCTCGGGCCCGTTCTGAGGGGCGGGGGCGCGGCAAATCTCTCGAAATGCGGCGGGTTTCTGGTAGGCTTCCCAAACTTTGGGAGCGTTCCAAACAGGGGTACGGGATGGGGGATGGGCCGCGGGAAACCGATGAATTGGTCTGCTTGTCGGCGCTCAGGGCGGGTCGCGCGGCCTTCTATCGGGCGCTCTGTGACCGGGCTGCGGAGGCCGCTCCGGACAAGCGGCGCGACCGCGATGGCGGGCTCCTGCGGGACTATGTGGCCCTGCTGCGCAGCGATGGCGCCGGCCAGATCGCCGAATTTTTCTATTTGATTGAAGAGCTTGGCTTGAAGGACGCGGAACGCTTCCGGGAATTCCTGGTCGAGCACAACGCGTCGATGCGTGGCTATCTTGCGGATCCGGAGCGGATGCGCGCGCTCGGGCTCACGCCGCAGCGGGTCGAGGCGGCGCTCTTCTCGGACGAACAAATGAGCTTCATCAAGCTCGTCTCGCCGCCCGGCCAGATTTACCTAGACCAATCCGCTTTGGGTCGTCTTTTGGCGGAGGCGATGGCGCCGGAGAGCTGTCGGCGCGTGGCCATCGCCCTTGCAGAAGGCGGACTGCTTCTTAGACATCAGGTGGGGCATGTGCTGATCAGCTCGGACGGGACGCTCGAGTCTCTCTACCGGCAGCACCTGCGCTCTGTGGTGGCGGCGATAAGAGGTTAGCGGTGATGCCTTCGTTGAGATGGATTGTTCTGGCGGTGGGACTGGTGGCGGTCGCCGCGGTGGCCGTCTCGGAGTTGGCCGGGGGGATCTCCGAGGAGGCCGCGGCGCTGATCGCGGCGGGAGATGCCGTTCAGGATCAGGCCGAACAGGCGCGGCGCGACCGTGAAGCGCTGGAGCAGGAGCTGGCGGCGCTCACGGGGGCGGACAACATCTCGCGGAGCCTCACACCCAAGCCGGACGACGCCGAGGTGGAAGCTCTCAAGACGCGCATCGCGACCGCCGAGCGCACGGAGACGCAGCTCCGCTCGCGCGCGGTGGATCTGTGGCAGCGGGCCGCGTCGATCGATGCCGAGGCGCAGGACGCCATCTTGCAGCGCCTGCGCGGGACCCGGCCGAAATCTTGACCGCGTCAGCGGACCACGAAGACCGATAGATCGGAATGTGAGGCGAGATAGCCGGCGTTCGAAGCAAAGATGTGCTCGGCAAAGCCCGGTACATGGCTCGCCATCACGATGAGATCCGCGCCCAGGGCTTTGGCCGCCCGCTCGAGGGTCGCATCCAGATCCACAGCGATGTCGTGGCTGACCTCCGTCTGCGGCGTAAAGGTGATCCCGGCCGCCTCCGATCGCTGGGTCGCAAAATCTGACATGGCGTTGGCAAAGTCCTCGGGCGTGTCGGCGACGGCGGTCGGGCCGGACTGGGTCACGCCCACCAGATGGGCCTCGGCCCCTTCGTGCTTGGCAAGGTCGGCAGCGACGGTGAGCGCCTTCTCCATCCGCTCGGTGTGGCCGAGATCCACGGGGACCATGATTTTCTTGAACATCGTTTCCTCCTGTCTGTCTGTCCCGAACTGTGACAGGGGTAGGTGCCGCGCACCTTGTGCTGGATCAAACCCTTGCCCTGTAAGCGCATTCATCTTCGCGCGCGACGAATTGTTTCAGGCTCATGACAAGACAGGCTTTGACAATGGCCGCGGATCGCTTGACGCTGGTGTCATACAAATCGAGGGAATAAGCCCTAGACCTGGGAGGTAAGTGCTCGTGTCAACATCCGACTCTCCACCGGACTCCGACAAAGGAAGTATGGAGTTCGAAACCGACTACCAGATGGGACAGGACAATATCCGCCCGTTCGGTCTGGATATTCACAACCCTGTTTTCGTGATCTCCAGCCTCATCATCATCGCCTTTGTGCTCTTGGCACTGGCGAACCAAGAGGCGTCCGCCGAGTTCTTCGGCTGGCTGCGGCCCTGGCTGACCAGCACTTTCGACTGGTTCCTGGTGCTCTCGGTCGACGCGATGACGATCTTCTGCCTTGCGCTGATCGTGCTGCCGGTCGGCTCGGTCAGGATCGGCGGCAAGGACGCCAAGCCCGACTATTCCTATGCCGGCTGGATCGCGATGATGTTCGCCGCCGGCATCGGCATCGGCCTGCTGTTCTTCGGCGTGCTCGAGCCGGTCTACTACAACTTCTCCGAAGGCGGGAACGCCCGGCCGCTGAACATCGACATCACCCAGCCGGGCAATGAGTACATCGGTGTCGTCGGCACTATCCACCACTGGGGGCTCGAAGGCTGGGCCGTCTATGCGGTGGTCGGGCTCTGCCTCGCGATCTTCTGCTACAACCTCGGTCTGCCGCTCACGCTGCGCTCGGCTTTCTACCCGATCCTGGGCGAGAAGGTCTGGGGCTGGTGGGGCCACATGATCGACACGCTGGCGGTGTTCGCGACGCTGTTCGGTCTCACGACGTCCCTCGGCTTTGGTGCCCAGCAGGTGGCGGCCGGTCTCTACGAGGTCGCGGGGATCGAGCCGAGCAACACGGTCACTGTGGTCTTGATCATCGCCATCACCGCGATTGCGCTGGTCTCAGTGCTCCTCGGCATGGACAAGGGCGTCAAGCGGCTCTCCGAGATCAACATGGTCATGGCGGTGGCGCTGTTCTTCTTCGTCTTCTTCATGACGGGCGCTGTGGCCTCCATCACCCGCTATTTCGACGTGATGGTGCAGTACGTGACGCTGCTGCCCGCGCTCTCGAACCCGTTCGGGCGTGAGGACACCAGCTTCTTCCACGGCTGGACGACGTTCTACTGGGCCTGGTGGATTGCCTGGTCGCCGTTCGTGGGCATGTTCATCGCGCGCATCTCCAAGGGCCGGACGGTGCGGGAGTTCGTGCTGTGCGCTCTGATCGCGCCGACCCTTGTCTGCGCACTCTGGATGTCGACCTTCGGCGGGGCCGCCATCGACATGCTGAACGCTGGCGGCGCCGAGGGCGTCAAAGCGACCGTGATCGACAGCTACAAGCCGGAGGGGGCTCTGTTCGGGTTCCTGAAGGAGCTGCCGCTCTACAGCATCATCGCGCCGATCAGCCTCGTGCTCATCGTGATCTTCTTCGTCACCTCGTCCGACAGCGGCAGCCTCGTGATCGACACGATCACCGCAGGCGGCAAGATGGACGCGCCGGTGGTGCAGCGGATCTTCTGGTGCACGCTCGAAGGGCTGGTGGCGATTGCGCTGCTGCTCGGCGGCGGTCTGGCGGCGCTGCAGGGTGCGGCGGTCTCGACCGGCATCCCCTTCACGATCGTCGTGCTGGTGATGTGCTACTGCCTGTGGATCGCACTGCGCTCTGAGCGGGCGAAGATGTAATCGGCCTCTCTCGGGCCACCGAGCCGGCGGCGCCCCTGGGAGCCGCCGGTTTTTTTATGCGCTGTCGCCAGCGGGGCGCATGACCGACCGGCGCTCCACGATATGGCCCGGCAGATCCATGGCCGTGATCGGTGCCCCGGTCTCCAGATGCGCCATGAGTTGGGTGGCCACCTCGCGGCCCATCTTGCGGGCCGGCAGGTTCACGGTGGTGAGCGGCGGGACCAGCTCCCCCGACCAGTCGAGATTGTCAAAGCCCATCACCGACATGTCTTCGGGCACCCGCAGCCCGGCCTCGGCAAAACCGAGATACGCGCCGAGCGCGATGACATCCGAGACGCAGAGTGTGGCCGTCGCGGTCGCGCCCGAGGCCCGCAGCCGAGCGACCGCCGCCTTGCCCCCCGCGACATCGAGGCTCGTCTCCAGGACGGTCAGCGAAAGGCCCGCCTCCGCCGCCGCCGCTTCCGCTCCTGCCCGGCGCGCCCAGGTCCGGTCGCTCTCCGACAGCGGCCCGTGGAAGACCGCGATCTCCCGGTGCCCGAAGCCCGCGATGTGCGCGATGGCCGCCCGCGCCAGCGCCTCGTTGTCGTAGCCGATGGTGGGGATCGGGCTCCCCGGGTCCCAGACCGAGGTGTAGGCATGGGGCACGCTGCGGCGCCGGAACAGCTCCGTCAACTCCGCGCTGTGGGAGGTGCCGCTCAGGATGAACGCCTCTGCCCCCATGCCGAGCAGTTTGCGCGCGGCTTCGAGCTCCTCGGCCTCGACCCCGTTCGAGATCGCGAGCACGAGGGAATAGCCGCCCTCGGCCAGGGTCAGCTCGATCGCCGCGATGAATTTGGCGTAGATCGAGTTCTCGATGGAAGGGATGATCGCCGCGATGGTTTTGGACTTTGCGGTCGACAGGGCCCGCGCGGCCGGGTTGGGCAGATAGTTCAGCCGGTTGCAGGCCTCGAGCACCCGCGCGCGGGTCTCCGGCGTCACATTGCTCGCGCCATTCATGACCCGCGAGATCGTGGCGGTCGACAACCCGGTTGCCCGGGCCACGTCGCGAATGCGTCCAACTCTGCGGGTCAAATCACTCTCCCTTTCCCAGTCCCCATCATTAACGCTTGACGGGTGGGATCGGCAAACTGCATCATGTAACCTGTTACATGCGCATCCAGGGCGATTGTAACAGGTTACACAGCGCACAATGCCGCGCCACAGACAAGGACAGACAGGGTGCAGACCCAGGTTTTGGCCGGACCGGACGACCGAAGGCGCTATCGCGGGCTGAAGCCCTCGGACACGCGACGGCTCGACATCGGCTGGGGGGAGGCAGGCTCCATCGCCGTCCCCGCCGGCTCGGTGATCTCCATCATGACGGTCGACGGGGGCGCTCCGGTTTGGCTGACGGCGCTAACCGGGGACGCGCGCGGCTTCTCGCCCGATGCGCTCGACCTCGCCGGTGTGGCGAGCTGCGCGATCGACCCCAGCCGCTTCGACAGCCAGCGGATGGCGGCGCTGACGGAGGCCCGCGGCAGCGCCCTTGCCGAGGCCCGGGCGATCCCGCTCTTCGATCCGACGGCCGCGCCGGGAGAGGTCTTCGTCACCCGCGCGCTGCGAGAGGCGACGCTGTTCCTGATCGCCCCCATCGCACCTGGCTTCGTCGCGGCAGGAGGGGGCGGGCGCTTCCGGGTCGAGGTCAAGCCGCCCGCGGGCGCCAATACCGGCCCGATGCTGCCCGAGCCGCTCGGCCGCGTGGTAGACGAATGGCGGGTGAGCACGGGCACAGCCCTCGCCTATGCGCTCGAAAAGGGTCAGTTCGTGCAGATCCTCGATGTCGAGGGCCAGCAGTGCTCGGACTTCATGGCGATGCGCGCCTCGGCGCTCGATGCGGGGGTCGAGCGGCACATCGACAGCACCGTCTCGCGGACCATGGCGCGCGGCGCCTATCCGCTGCCGGGGCTGCACGACAAGTTCTTCGACCAGGACATCCGCCCGCTGCTCGCCGTGCGCTAGGACACCGTCGGGCGGCACGACACCTTCGCGCTCGCCTGCACGGCGCGGGGCTATGAGGAGCGGGGCTTTCCGGGCCACATCAACTGCTCGGACAACATCTCCGGCGCCTTTGCCCCTTACGGCATCCAACGTCGGCGCGCCTGGCCCGCGATCAACTTCTTCTTCAACTCCTGGATCGACCGGGGCGACAACGTGATCGCCGCGGACGAAGCCTGGTCTCGCGCCGGCGACTATGTGCTGCTGCACGCGCTGACGGATCTCGTCTGTGTCTCCACCGCCTGTCCCGACGATGTGGACCCGATCAACGGCTGGAACCCCACGGACATCCATGTGCGCATCTATGAGGAGGGCACCCCGATCACCCATTCCGTGTCGTGGCGCGCCGAGCCTGAGGACGAAGGCCAATTGACCAAGCACAGCGCCTTTCACCCGCGCACATCGCAGCTCACCAGCAGCTACCGGGTGGCGCGCGATCTCTGGATGCCGGCGCAGTATGACGCGACCGGCGCCATCGCCGAGTACTGGGCCTGCCGCACCGCAGCCACGCTGCAGGACATGTCGGGGCTGCGCAAATTCGACGTCATGGGCCCGGATGCCGAGGCGCTGCTGCAGCACTGCCTGACGCGGGACGTGGCCAAGCTCTCGCAGCACCGCGGGCACTATGCCCTGATGTGCGACGAACGCGGCAGCGTGCTGGACGACGGGACGCTGTTCCGGCTGGAGCCCGCGGTCTTCCGCTGGTGCTGCGGCTCGGACCATTCGGCGCTGCACCTGCGCGAGCAGGCGGAGCGGCTGGGGCTGAAGGCCCATGTCCGGGCGCTGGGTCAGCAGATGCCGAACCTCGCGATCCAAGGGCCGAAATCGCGCGACATCCTACGCGAGGTGGTGTTCACGCAACCGAACCGGCCCTCGCTCGACAATCTCAAATGGTTCGGCTTCACCATCGCGCGGCTGCACGACCGGGACGGGCCGGTCTTCATGCTCTGCCGCAGCGGGTTCACGGGCGAGCTCGGCTACGAGATTTTCTGCGACGCGGCCGATGCGCTGACGATCTGGGACGGGCTGATGCAGGCGGGCGCCCCGCACGGGCTGAAGCCCATGGGGGCGGACGCGCTCAACATGCTGCGGATCGAGGCGGGGCTGATGATCGCGGGCGCGGAGTTCGGCCCGGATGCGGATGCGATGGAGTCGGGCCTCGGCTTCGCCGTCGATTTCCGCAAGCCGGACTTCATCGGGCGTGCGGCGCTCGAGCGCAATGCGGCGGCCACCCGGCGCAAGCTGGTGGGCCTCGCCTTTCCCAGCAACGAAGCACCGGTGCACGGCGACGGCGTCTTCGTCGGCCGCGAGCAGGTGGGCGTGGTCACCAGCGCCTGCGCCTCGCCGGAGCTTGGGCACGCCATCGCCATGGCACGGGTGGCGGTGGAGAACGCGGATCTCGGCAGCACGCTCGAGATCGGCAAGCTCGACGGGCACATGAAGCGCCTGCCCTGCACCGTGACCGGACTTCCCTTCATCGACCCCAAACGAGAGAAGGCCAGAGCATGAGCAACCCTGAAGATTGCGTTGTCGTCACCCGCAGTGTCTGGAAGATCTTTGGCGACCGCGCCGACGAGGCGATGGCCGCGGTCCGAAAGGACAACCTCTCCAAGGCGGAGGTGCTGGAGCGATACGGCGCCGTTGTCGGGGTGAAGGACGTCTCGATCAGCGTCGGCGAGGGTGAGATCTTCTGCATCATGGGGCTCTCGGGCTCCGGCAAGTCGACGCTCGTGCGCCACATCAACCGTCTGATCGAGCCGACGGGCGGGGAGATCCTGATCAACGGGGTCAATGTCGGCAACCTCAACGCCGAGGAGCTGCGGATCCTGCGGGCCGACAAGATCGGCATGGTGTTCCAGAACATGGCGCTGCTGCCGCACCGGACGGTGCGGGACAATGTGGCCTTCGCGCTTGAGCTCAGGAAGGTGGATGCCTTCACCCGCGCGCAGGTCGCCGACCGCTCGATCGAGCTCGTGAGCCTCCAGGGCTATGGCGATCGCTACCCCTCCGAGCTCTCGGGCGGCATGCAGCAGCGCGTCGGCCTTGCCCGCGCCATGGCGGCGAACCCCGACATCCTGCTGATGGACGAGCCGTTCTCCGCCCTCGATCCGCTGATCCGGCGTGTGTTGCAGGACGAGTTCCTGGAGCTGTCGAAGTCGTTCAACAAGACCACGCTCTTCATCACACACGACCTCGACGAGGCGATCCGCATGGGCTCGCGCATCGCGATCATGAAGGACGGCGAGATCGTGCAGACCGGCACGCCCGAGGAGATCGTGACCCAGCCCGCCGACGACTATGTCGCCGATTTCGTGGCCGGGATCTCGAAGCTGAAGCTGATCTATGCCCACACGGTGATGGAGCCGCTGGAGAAGATCCGCGCCTGCGGCAAGGAGATCATGGTGGAGGCCTGTCCGCAAGCCGCCCCCGACGACGATCTCGACGCGCTGGTGGGCCTCGCGATCAACCAGGAGAACCCGATCGTCATCATGGACGGCGGCGCGCCGGTGGGCGTGGTCACCAAGGATGCGCTCTTGCGCGGCATTCAAGGGGAGGTCTGAGCGATGAAGGACACTGACGACATCCAAAAGCCCTTCCTCGATTTCGCCGGCGCCAACGGGCAGTACTTTGCCGACGTGTTCCTCAAGATCCAGAAGGACACGCTGAGCGGCACGCATTTCAACGCCAAGGCGATGCTCGGCAGCTTCATCTGGGCGGCGCTGCGCGGGAACTGGCTGCTGTTCACCATCGGCTTCGTGCTCGACCTGATCGCGATGGTGAACCTCGCGCTGGTCTACAAGTTCACCACGGCCGCGGCGGACAATGCCGACAAGGCCTTTCTGGTCGAGCGCTATGAGGGCTGGGCCAGCACCCATCTGATCGCCGCCGTCGTGGTCTTTGTGCTGGGGCGGCTCTTGTTCGGCTGGCTCGCGGACCGGCTCTATTTCCAGCAATACAATCGCTGGCGGATCGACCATAAGACCAGCTCCGGCTTCGAGACCAAGCGGCTGATCCTGGCGGGCGTGATCATCTCGCTGATCCTGCCGCTGATGATCTATCGCGCCACGCAGTTCGCGCCGGACGCCCGCACCTGCGTGAAACAGGACCGCGCGATTGCCAAAGGCGAGGAGGTCTCCTTCAAGGCGCAGTTCGACTGTGCGGTGATCGGGGAATTCCCGACGCTGATCTGGCTCGACCGGCCGGACGAGATCTCCTATCCGCGCAACGATGCCGGCGAGCGGATCGTCCAGCGCACCCCGGCGGCCGAGGGCGCGCCGCCGGTGAACCTCAACACCTACACCTCGCAGTCCATCGACGATGCGATCAACTATCTGACCGTGTTCTACGGGTTCGTGTTCGACGGGGTGACGGCGTTTATCAGGGGCGTACTGAGTGCGGCGTCCTCGGTCTTTGTCGGCACGCCTTGGCCGATCACCATGGGCGTGATGCTGTTCTTCGCCTATCGGGTCGCGGGCACGCGCACGGCGATCTTCGTCGGCGCTTCGCTGGTCTATCTGGCGGTGCTCGGGTTCTGGCAGACGGCGATGGACACGCTCTCGCTCGTGGTGGCGTCCTCGCTCATCTGTGTGGCGATCGGGCTGCCGCTCGGGGTCTGGATCGGCAAGTCGAACCGGGCGCGGGCGATCGCGACGCCCATTCTCGACGTGATGCAGACGATCCCGTCCTTCGTGTTCCTGCTGCCGGTGGTCGCGTTTCTCAGCATCGGCAAGCCGCCGGGGATCTTGGCAACCGTGATCTTCGCCATGCCGCCAATGGTGCGCCTCACGGCCCTTGGTATCCAGCAGGTGCCCGCGAGCACCAAGGAAGCGGCCCTGGCCTTCGGTGCCTCACCGCGACAGCTGCTCTACAAGGTCGAGCTGCCGCTGGCGCTGCCCTCCATCATGGCCGGCTTCAACCAGGTGGTGATGATGAGCCTCGCCATGGTGGTGATCGCGGCGATCATCGGCGCGGGCGGCATGGGCTTCATCGTCATCGAGGCGCTGGAGAACACCGAGGTCGGGCGCGGCATCCTGGCCGGGCTCGGCATCGCGCTCTTGGCGATGATGATCGACCGGGTTGCGCAGAAGGCCAACGCCTCCCCCAAGAAGTGAGCCCCACAGAGCAAAAACGACGACAACCAACAGAGAGGTATCCACTCATGAAACTCGCCAAGACGTTCCTGGCCGGCACGGCGCTTGCCGTCGGTCTGTCCGGATCGGCCCTCGCCCAGGACGCGACCGTCAAGATCTCGGACCTGACCTGGACCGGCGCAAAGGCCATCGGCTTCGTGCTCGAAGCGATTATCAACGGCCCGATGGATTCGGAGGCGGTGATCGTCGAGGGCATGTCCGACGGCTCGATCATCGCGGCCGGCATGGACAAGGGCGACGGCTCGGTCGATGTCTACACCGATCTCTGGATGCCGAACCGCTCGGCGATCTGGGACAAATACATCGACGGTGCCGGCACCGTGGGCCACAACGCCCCCTATCTCGGCACCCAGAAGATGTATGTGCCCTCCTACATGGCCGACCAGGTGAGCTCCATCGAGGATCTGGCCAAGCCCGAGATCGCCGCGATGTTCGACAAGGACGGCAACGGCAAGGGCGAGTATTGGGCGGGCGATGCCGGCTGGAAGTCCACCCGCATGTGGCAGGTGAAATTCAAAAGCTATGGCCTGTCGGAGCTGTGGGAGCCGGAGGTGATCCCCGATGCCACCTTCAAGGCGCAGCTCAAAGCCGCCGTGCAGCGCGAGAAGCCGACCCTGTTCTACTACTGGACGCCGGAATGGGTGCATGCCGCCTATGACATCACCCCGATCGAAGAGCCCGCCCGCACCGAGGGCTGCGAGGAGGTGAACCTCGACAAAGAGGATTGGCTCGAGGCCTCCAGCTTCTCCTGCGCCAGCAAGGATGCGCAGATCTACATCGCCTATTCCAAGTCGCTCGAGGAGCGGAACCCGCCGGTCGCCAAGATGCTGAGCCAGATCCAGCTCGACCCGGCCGTGGTCAACGGTTGGATCCTCAAGATCGGCCGCGACAAGCTCGACCCGCGCGATGTGGCCGAAGACTGGGTGGCTGAGAACATGGACACCGTGAACGGCTGGATCAACTGATCCGCCAGTGCTGATCGCGAGCGGCCCGTCCGGGCCGTTCGCCGCCCAAAGTCATTGGTCGGGCTCGCCTAATCCTGTATGCTTCACCCGGGGAAACAGGGTGGGGCGCACCATGGAAGACCGGGTATCGCCGCGGGAGTTCCGGCGCGAAGCCGCCGCCATGGCCCGGCAGTCGCCGGAGTACCGAACCGGGTGGATGTTTATGCTCTTCGCCGCGGGCATGGCCCTGCTCTTCAGCGTCTTCGTCTATCTCTTCACGACCCTGGACCAGAACGGGATCACCGTCGAGGCGACCGTCACCAAGATGCGCTGGTATCAGGGGCACGAGCCGCAGATTTGGGTCGAGTACCAAGCGCCCGGCGCCGAGCCGAGCTCCCACCATTTCGACGACATCTCGCCCGAGCTCTATCAGAGCCTGTCGGTCGGGGGCACCTTGCCCCTGGAGGTCGTGCCCGGGTTCATGGTCGGCCATCCGGACAATTCCGGCAACAGCGCGCTGATCTATCTCTTCTACCTGATCCCACTGATCGCGGCGCTGATCGGCATCGCAGCCCGGCGCAGCGCGCGGCGCGAGGCGGAACAGCGGCTGCGGATCATGCAGGACGGGGTATTGGTCGAGGCGCGGGTGGACCGGATCCACCGGGAGGAGGAGGGCACCGGCTGGATGCTCGCCTACCGTTATCGCGGGGAGGATGGCCGGGTGCGCAAGGGCGAAAGCGGGCCGCACAAACGCCGCGACCTCGCCGGCTGGCAGGCGGACGACCCGATCGACGTCCTCGCCGACCCGGAGGATATCGCTCAGACGCTCTGGGTCGATGCGCCTGACCTGCGGACCGGGTCCCGCTCCGTCAGCGTCACCTACGAAAGCGACTGATCCGGGCGCTGCCGCTGGCGTCATAGCCGTCGCGCCCCTGCCTGACCTCACCGCAGGCCGGTCTGAGATCAACAGACAATGGCGTCCACCAGAGAGCGCGCCGCGCCCAAGGCGCGTGCTGCGGTCGCGATCACCGAGGCGCATCTCAGCCAGCGAATCGCCGGCTCCGAGATCGGCGGGCGTGTGGGTTTGCGGGTCTGCCGGATGACGCGATTGGTCCAACGCCGTCTCCGCACAGGAGCGCGACCAGAACGGTCTCTCTGGTCCGTTTGGCGATGTCGATCCCTGTTTCAGCGCGGGATGCCGTAAGGGCTGTGGCTGACAGCGCGCCCTAACTGTGGCGGACGACAACGAAAAGGATCGACTTGTTAACCTGTGCCTGATAGCACCTTCTTGAGGGTCGTAAGCGTTTTCATCTCCGAGATTTGAGTTTGCCGGATGCGTCTATGCCGTGGGGGGCTGCAGCGCTATGGTCGATGTTCTCTGGTCCGATTTCCGGATGCCCGATGGGTCGCGTCCGGGTTCCGACGATGTCGTTATCGTCGATTCCGATGTCCGACTGATCTTCGACGAGGCCGCAGGGCCGGCTCAGATCAAAGGGCTCGTTGTCTATGGCGAGTTCACGGTGGAGGAGGCGGACAGCCCGCTCGACCTCACCACCGATTGGGCGATCGTTGCAGGCGACGGCAGCTTTGTCGTCGGCACCGAGGACGATCCGTATGAGGGGGAGTTCACGCTCACCCTTGCGGGCAAAGACAACCGCAACGATGTCGATCTGCGCGACTATCCGGACGGCTGCGAGGCGGAGGATGTCTGCCCGGTCACCGGCGCCACGATCTGCCATTGCGGCGATGCGGATGGCGGGCACAGCCACCATGTGGTCGAGAACAACAACGCCTTCCTGATGGCGATGGGCGACGGCGCCAAGATCGAGATCCACACCGACGACGCGGCGAAAGAGAGCTGGACGCAGCTCGACGGCACGGCCGAGGCGGGGGACACGCAGCTCACCTTCACCGAGGCGACCGGTTGGCAAGTGGGCGACAGGATCGCCGTGGCCTCGACCGATTTCGACCTCAACCAGGCCGAGGAGTTCACGGTCGTCGGCGTCTCCAACGGCGGGCGCACGGTGACCCTCGACCGGCCGCTCGAGTACATGCACTACGGCGAGGTCGACATCTACAACGACCCCGACGGCGAGGTGCACGAGCTGGACATGCGCGCCGAGGTGGGGCTGCTGAGCCGTGACGTCGTGATCCAGGGCGACATCGATTACGACCCCTCCAAGGCGCTGAACGAGCAGGACGACCAGTACGGCGGCCACACCATGGTGATGCATGGCGGCGAGATGTACCTCTCTGGCGTCGAGCTCGCCTATATGGGCCAGGCCGGCATCCTCGGGCGCTATCCGGCGCACTGGCACGAAGCGGGCGATGTGACTGGCCAGTACATCAAGGACAGCTCGGTCCACCACAGCTTCAACAAGGGCTTCACCGTCCACAACACCCAAGGCGCCGAACTGCGCGACAACGTCGTCTTCGAGACGATCAGCCACAACTACTACCTCGAGGAACGCGAGACCTATGACAACGTCCTAGCGGGCAATCTCGGGATAAACGCGCGCGATGTGGGGCGCTTTGGCACGATCCGCGGCGCGAATGACGACAACCCGTCGAACTTCTACACGCCCAACGGTAGAAACACCTGGACCGACAACCACGCGGCCGGTTCCGACGACAAGGGTTTCTATTTCAGCCTGAGCCGGAACGACCACGGCGCGCGGGGTTTCGACACCTTCGAGGGCAACTCGGCGCACTCGACGGATGGGCGCGCCTTCTACCTCAACCATGCCGGACTGATTCAGGACGGGAACCCGAGCGGGTCGGCCGGTCAACCGCAGAAGGTCGATCCCTGGGTCGTCGAGGGCTTCACCACCTACAAAAGCGACGGCGTCTATGTGCGCGGGGTCGAGGGCACCTTCACCGACAGCGCCTTTGCCGAGATGGGCTCGAACGCGCGCTTCCGGCTCAACCAGACCATCGAGGACAGCCTGATCGTCGGGCGCTCCGACAACATCGGCAACCCTCAGACGCGCGACGAGATCGAAGCCGGGCGCAGCCTTCCGAATGGTGACGGGAACTTCCAGGGCTTCCAGCTCTATGACGGGCCTGGCTCGCTCTCGAACGTGATGTTCGACGGGTTCACCGAGGACAGGGACGGCGCGATCGAGCTCTCGAACGCAATCCACAAATCCGCGTCCTTCGGTCTGATGGGCATCACCTGGGGCGAGAATGTCCGCGAGGAGAACAAGCTCAGCATCGGCGGTGGCGGCAACGCGATCGGCAACGACAGCTGGGCGCGCGGCTTTGTGGATGTCGACGGCAGCCTCACCGGCGTGCCGGGCTCGATGATCTACCAGTACAGCTCGGACCGCGACGGCTCGCGCGTGTTCAACGCCGGCGAGGACTACGAGATCATCGAGGAATGGGGGGCGATCGTCTCCTACGGCACGCGCAGCGGCACGTTGCGCATCGACCGCCTCGGCACCGACGAGGAGAACAGCGGGAACAACTCCGGCATCGACAAGTCGGGGATGGTGGTCACTCGGTCCGATGGCGAGAGCGCGACCGGCATCCGGGTCCAGATCCCGGTCTTCATCGACTACGACTATGAGATCGCGTATCGCAGCATCGAGGATGACTTCCGCCTTTACCTGCATGACATGGACTGGGGTGACAGCATCATCGTGAGCCTGCCGGACACGCCGACGGATTCGAGCTTCATCGTCGACGACCCCTATTCGAGTGCGGCGCGCCCGGCGCGCGAGGTTACCTCGATGGAGATGCTCGAGGCCTCGCCCGACACCGCGGTCTTCCGTGACGCCGACGGTGTGGTGCACGTGAAGCTGGTGGCCGAGATGGCCCATGGCTATCTTTGGCCGCAGCCGGGTGCGGCGATGCCGGGGAGCCTGCACTCGGGTGTGACGCTGCTGGTGGACACCACGGCCGATCTGAACCTCAACCGGCTGGAGTTCGATGATCCGGAGCCGGGTGAGGCGCTTGGCCCGCCGCCTTATGCCGAAGGGCAGGGGCCCGATCAGCCCGCTCCCGAGCCCGAGCCAGAACCGGAGCCCGAGCCGAACGAGGCGCCGTTGGCCCGGGACGACATGGTCACCATTCCCTTCGGCTCCGAGGCCGATGTGGATGTGCTCGCCAACGACAGCGACCTGGATGGCGACGATCTGACGGTCACGCGGGTCGAGGCCTCGGACGGGGTGACGGCCGAGCTGCATCAGGGCGGCGTGCTCGTGACCCCGGAGGACGGCTTCAGCGGGGATGCGACCGTCTCCTACACCATCAGCGACGGCAACGGCGGCACCGGCACGGCGGAGATCGCCGTCACGGTCGAGGCGCCTGAGGAGCCCGAGGAGCCGGTCGACCCGCCGGAGACCCCGGGGGGCGAGACCGTCATGGCTTTTGTCGAGTCGGACGGAGCGGTGCTGATCGAGGCGGAGTCCTATGGCGACTTGCCCGCCGGTTGGGTCACCCGGGCCGACTACGACAAGGATGCCGCGCCCAATCTCGGTGCGCTCGGCGGCAAGAACGATTTCGTCATGTGGCAGGGCGCCGATCAGTCGGACGCCCCGGGCGCGTCGGTTCTCACCTACTATGTGGTGATCGAAACCACCGGGCTCTACGAATTCGATCTGCGCGACCAGCCCGCCACGGATCGCCCTGAGGTTGGCGGCGACACTTGGGTCAAGATCGACGGCGCTCAGTTCTATGGCCTCGATGACGAGAGCACGATGTATCCCGAAGGGGCCGAGCCTGGCAGCTATCCGGACGGATCGGTCATGCTGCCGGTCGCCGATGGCGAGGACGGCTGGATGCGCTACCAGTCGACCAACCGCTCTACCCACTGGGGCTCGGGCGGCCATGTCAACGACACCGGAAACCGCAGGGACCGTCACGACATCGTCGTCGAGTTCGACGCGCCTGGGGTCTATGCGATCCAGCTCTCCGGGGCGACGCCGTCTTCGCACGCCATCGGCAGCTTTGGCCTGGTGAACCGTGAGGTCGCGTCGGAGTTCAGCCTCCAGGGCGAACAGTCCGAGCGCCGCGAGGTCGCATTGGAGGACAGTGGCGCGACGCCCCCGCCCGACCCGGCTCCCGAGCCCGAGCCCGAACCGGAGCCCACGCCCGCCCTCGAGGTCGGCTTCTCGGTGGTCAATGGCACGACGGACATCGTCGTCGACCCGGCGCTCATCGATGGCGAGGAGATCGACGGCCAGGGCGCCAACATCGTCGCGACCCCGAACATCCCGGTCGGCAGCGCGGTCTTCAGTCTGAACGGCGAGGCGATCCAGACCGAGAACGCCGCACCCTATGCGGCCTTTGGCAATAGGGGCGACGATTTCGCGGCCGGCGATCTCGAACCCGGGGCCCACACGCTCTCGGTCGAGTTCTTCGAGGGCAACGGCGGCAGCGGCGCTTCCCTCGGCACGAGCACGGTCTCCTTCACCGTCGCGACCCCCGAGCCTGAGCCAGCGCCCGACCCTGAGCCGGCCCCTGAGCCAGGCATGCCCTTTGCGGTGCTGCCGGAGGACCACGACACACCGCTGGCCTCTGCGGTCTATGATGCCGAGACCGGGGTGCTCTCGCTGGTCTTCGACTACGACAAGGTCCTGCGAGACCCCGAGCACAACAATGCGCGGCACATCGACGGGATTGTCGTCAACGGCACCGCCTTCGAGATGGAGCTCCACCCCGATGACGGTCCGCGCGACGCCAACGGCTTCATCTATGACGAGACCACCGTCGAGAACGCGTTCGACATCGACGTGGGGCCGCTCGACATCGGCGACGGTGTCGAGATCCTGTTGACCAACAATCCCGATGGCCGGGGGGTCTACTACAGCTTCACCCTGGAGCCGTCCGAGGAGGTGCCGGAGCCCGCGCCCAACATGGCGCCCGAGGCGGAGGACGATGCGGTCACCATCCCCTTCGGCTCCGAGGCCGAGGTGAATGTACTCGGCAACGACACCGATCCCGATGGAGACACGCTGAGTATCACCGCCATCGACGCCTCGGATGGGGTGACGGCGGAGCTCCACCAGGGCGGGATCCTGGTGACGCCCGAGCCGGGCTTCAGCGGGCCGGCCACGGTCGCCTACACGATCAGCGACGGCAAGGGCGGGAGTGACACGGCCCAAATCAACGTCACCGTTGCCGAGCGGCCCAATCGTGCCCCGGATGCCGGGGACGACAGCATCGATCTCGCGTTCGGGTCGCGCAGCTTCGTGAGCGTGCTCCGCAACGACACCGACCCGGACGGCGATGATCTCACCATCACGTCGGTCGAGGCGTCAGCTGGTTTGACGGCCATCGTCCGCGGCCCCGACATCCTGGTCGGCCCGGAAGAGGGGTTCAGCGGCGATGGCAGGGTCATCTACACCGTCAGCGACGGCCGCGGCGGCACCGACACGGCGCAAGTCTTTGTCACGGTCGCACCGGAGCCCGAGCCAGAGCCCGAGCTCGAGGTGGGCTTCACCCTGATGAACGGCGACAGCGACACGGTGGTCGACGCAGATCTCACTGATGGCGAGGTGATCAGCGGCGAAGCGGTCAACATTGCGGCCACCCCGAACATGGAGGTGGGCAGCGCCGTCTTCCACCTGAACGGCGAGCGGGTGCAGTTGGAGAACGTCGATCCCTACGCGTTGTTCGGGAACACCGGACAGAACTACGCCGCCGTCGATCTCGACCCGGGCGTCTATGAGCTGGAGGTCGAGTTCTTCTCGCAGTCGCGAGGCCGGGGCGAGTCGCTCGGGACCAGTGCCCTCACCTTCGAGGTCGAGGCCGAGGAGCCCGAGAACACCGCGCCCGAGGCCCGTGACGATACGGCCGCCCTCGAGCATGGCGGGGAGTTGCTGGTCGATGTGCTCGACAACGACATGGACGCCGATGGGGACGCGCTCAGCATCCTGTCGGTCGAGTCCTCCGACGGTCTGCAAGCCGCGATCCGGGGCGACACGGTGCGTGTCGTCGCTGATGAGGGCTTCAGCGGTGACGGGGTGGTCAGTTATACGGTCAGCGATGGCAAAGGCGGCATCGACAGCGCCGAGATCGCCGTCACCGTGGCGGAGCCGGAAGCCCCCGCAATGTTCGAGGCCGCGCTCTACACCACCGGCAACCGGCGCGATGTCGAGCTCCTGGGCCTCGAGAACGGCGCCACCATCGACAGCGAGGCCTTCAGCGCCGAGGGCAACGTCACCTTCGCGCTCTTCAGCACCGATGCGGCACCCGAGATCGGCTCGGTGACGCTGAGCTATCAGGGCAAGACCCAGGTCGAGAACGTCGACCCTTATGCACTCTTCGGCAACCTGGGCGAAAACTTCCTGGGCGGCACGGAGTTCGCAGAAGGCACCCATGAGATCGAGGTCACCGTCCACTCCGAGGAGCGGGGCGAGGGCGAAGAAATCGACGCCTTCACCTTCGAGTTCGAGGTCGTCTGATCCAAACGCACGCAACGGCGGTCCCCCAGGGACCGCCTCATGCCCGCCGCGTCGGGGGCTTGCCGCCGCCGCCCCACCTGCTAAGGCTGAGCAAGCGGCTTTAGGAGACCCCAGACATGCGACGCACCCAACTCGGCCAGACCGGCATCGAGGTCAGCGCCTTTTGCCTCGGCACCATGACCTACGGCACCAACACCGACGAGGCCGGCAGCTTCCGCCAGCTCGACGCCAGCCTCGACGCCGGGATCGACTTCCTCGACACCGCCGAGATGTACCCCGTGAACCCCGTCCGCAAGGAGACCGTGGGCCTCACCGAAGAGATCATCGGCCGCTGGGGTGCCCAGTCCGGACGCCGCGCCGACTATGTCATCGCCACCAAATGCGCGGGCGAGAACAAATCCTTTGTGCGCGAGGGGCAGATGGTCACGGGCGCCGTGATCCGGGAGGCCTGCGAGGGCTCGCTCCGGCGCCTCCAGACCGACTATATCGACCTCTACCAGCTCCATTGGCCGAACCGCGGCTCCTACCATTTCCGCCAGATCTGGAGCTACCACCCCAGCGGCCAGGACCGCGCGGCGACGCTCCAGCACATGGACGACGTCATGGGCGCGCTGAAGGACCTGGTGGCGGAGGGCAAGATCCGCGCCTTCGGTCTCTCGAACGAGAGCGCCTGGGGCACCGCGCAGTGGCTGGCCTCGGGCGCGCGCACCGGCGGGCCCCGCATCGCCGCGATCCAGAACGAGTACTCGCCCCTCTGCCGCATGCCTTATGACGGCGACATGGCGGAGCTCGGCCACAACGAACAGGTCACGCTGCTCGCCTTCTCCCCGCTCGCGACCGGGTTCGTGACGGGCAAATATCTGGACGGCGCGCTGCCGGAGGGCTCGCGGCACCACATCTCCGGCGGCTCCCCGCGGGCGTCAGAGCGGCTGGACGATGCGGTGCGGGCCTATCTGGCGGTGGCCGAGCGCCACGGCCTCGACCCGGTGCACCTGGCGCTGGCGTTTTGTCTGCAGCGGCCGTTTCCGTGCATCCCGATCTTCGGCGCGACGACGATGGCGCAGCTCGAGCACATCATCGCGGGCAAGGACCTGGTGTTGAGCGAGGCGGTGCTGGACGATCTGACCGCCGCGCACCGCGCCCACCCGATGCCGTTCTGAGCCCCGCCGACGCCCCCGAATGTCGCAGATATCGCACCAATATCGCATCGGGATATCGCACAAACTATCCCTCATTCGCATCTCAATATCGCACCGGATATCGTAGTGGTGCAGCCCAGTATGCGTCGACTATGCCGGGATTGGGCTGCCTTCAGGTCTGTTCCCGAGTTGCTCAAGTTTTTCAGAGCACCTAAGGTAGAAAAGAAAATAGGGTTCAATAACGCTCAAAACGTCTTCATCCCACTCAAGTTCGCGCTTTCGGGTGCAACAGTTTCAGATATCTTCTGCATTTGCCGGAGTGTTTCTGAAATGCTGGAACCAACAGGGCTTTCGCTCTTGCAAACGTTACCAACTCTCTTTGTGATTTCATCGTATCTCATGCTTTGGCTTGATGGATCTTGCTTGATTGCTAGTAGAACGGCGCGGTAAACATCGCCAATGCTCCCATAAATAAAACTAAACGTTTTTCGCTCTGTTCCTCGCACCTTTGCGCCTGAGTGGAGCGTGTCCAGTAAAGTTGAGTAATCAGAAAATGTAGATGTTCTAAGTAAAATTTCTTCTAAATCAGTTTCCTCACGGTTATACTCTTTTCGTTCAGTTTTTCGCTCGCGAATATCCTTCTTGCATCAGTAGTTAAGGCACAAAAGCTGCATAAGCTGCGGTGATCCAAGTGATTCTGATATAAGGCGAGAAATCTCCTTTTCATCAGGTATTACATTTAATCTGGAAAATCCCTTCTCCGCAATCTGTCTGAGTTCAGCTTCCGACCAGGGTGTTGAGTCAATAGCAGCAATTCTGCCTCTTAGTTCTGGATTGCTTCTTACGACATCATCAGATCTATGTGGAACCGATGCGGTGCAAACTTTAACGCCTTGCTC
>JBCBYB010000024.1:0-73013 GCA_039816045.1 Pseudomonadota bacterium | reverse complement strand
GGACCAACTGGTCGGACGGGAGCCGTTGCCGGCCATGAGCCATGATGCCAGCCTCCTCGGCCCTGACGCTCTACTTGGCTGCGTCCTGTGTGGCGCAGCCACTCGCGCGCGCCCTTCTCGCGCGGCGGGCCCGCAGAGGCAAGGAAGACCCCGCGCGGCTCGAAGAGCGTCTGGGGCGGCCATCGCTGCCCCGCACAGAAGGTGAGCTGGTCTGGCTCCACGGTGCAAGCATCGGGGAGGCGACGTCCGCACTGCCGCTGGTCCATGCGTTGGGGGACGTGCGGCCGGGGCTTCGCGTGCTGCTTACCACCGGCACCCGGACGGCGGCAGAGCAGATAGCTCCCCAGCTGCCGGCGTGCGCCATCCATCAGTACGTCCCAGTCGATACGCGACAGGCCGTGCGTGGCTTTCTCGACCATTGGCGGCCGGATCTCGCGCTTTGGGTTGAGAGTGAGCTGTGGCCGCGATTGGTTGTGGAGACGTCAGCCCGGGGCGTCCCTATGGCAATGATCAATGCCCGTTTGTCGGCCGCGAGCACCCAGCGCTGGCAGCGGGCGCCTCGGATGGCTGCTGCGCTGCTCTCACGGTTTGACCAGATCATCGCCCAAGACCAGGAGACGGTTGAACGGGTTGGGCAGCTTGGGGCTCTGGCGGGCTGCGTTTCGCTCGGACGCAATCTGAAGTCGGCGGTATTGCCGGTGCCGCCAACCCCATCAGCTCTAGCTGAGGCGCGCGATGCCATCGGTGGTCGGCCGGTTTGGCTCGCGGCTTCGACGCATGAGGGCGAGGAGGCGCCCCTTCTCGCGGCGCATGCGGCCCTCCCCGAGGACACGGTGCTGATTCTGGTTCCCCGGCATCCGGAACGGGGCGATGCCATTGCCAAAGAAATCGCGGAGGCCGGTCTAACGGTGTCAAGGCGCCGCCTCGGGGAGGTGCCCGACGCGACGACCCGTGTTTGGCTTGCCGACACACTTGGGGAGATGAGCTTGTGGTACCGGCTGGCCGATGTGACGTTTGTCGGTGGCTCACTGGTGGACAAGGGCGGCCACACGCCCTTTGAACCCGCCGCACTGGGAAACGCGATCCTCTACGGACCATCGACTGAGAATTTCGCGCCGGCCTACGCGGCCCTGGACGCTGCGGGTGGAGCCCGGCAGATCGCTCATGCGACGGCCTTGGCAACAGAGCTGGGAGCCTTGCTCGGCGACCGAGAAGCACGGGCCGCGATGGCCCAGGCAGCGGCCAAAGTCCGTGCCGAAATGACGCCCGACCTCCCGGCTTTGGCAAACGATTTGCTCGGTTTGATGGACAGGAGGCGGAATGCGCGCGCCTGAGTTCTGGAGCAACCCACCGGAGATGCCAGGACTAGCCGCGCGGTTGCTTTCGCCGGTCAGCCTACTCTGGCGTCTGGGGGGGCGCGTGCGCGCAGCAAGGCCGTCTTGGCGTGCTCCGTGCCCGGTGATCTCTGTCGGCAACCTCACGGCCGGTGGCACGGGCAAAACCCCTCTGGTTCGCGCGCTGGCCGACCGTCTGACAGCGCGGGGACATGCGCCTCATATCCTCAGCCGCGGCTATGGGGGGCGGCTCCGCGGACCGCACCGGGTCGACCCGAGGCAGGACACCGCTGACGATGTGGGGGACGAACCGCTGATGCTGGCGGCCACCTTGCCGGTCTGGATCGCACGGGACCGGAAGCAGGCAGCGCTTCGCGCGGTGGAGGAGGCCAGCTGCCTCATCCTCGACGATGGTCACCAGTCAACGGCGTTGGAGCGGGATCTCTGCGTTGTGACGGTCGATGCGGGCGCCGGCTTTGGCAACGGCCGTGTGATCCCTGCTGGACCTTTGCGTGAGCCCATCTCGGAGGGGCTTGCCCGTGCGGATGCGGTGATCCTGATCGGGCCGGAGGCGGATCGGGCTGCTTGTCTGTCTAAATGGCCCGAGCTCGCAACCCGACCCGTTGCGCAGGCGGAACTGTTGCCATCGGCGACCGGTCTTGATCTTGCGGGTCAACCGGTGGTGGCCTTCGCTGGGATCGGGCGGCCGGAGAAGTTCTTCGCCACCCTCGCGGCCATGGGAGCGGATGTCCGATTGGCGGAGCCCTTCCCCGACCATCACAGCTTCCCTGTGCCTGTCCTACGCCGCTTGCTCCGCACTGCGCGATCCCAGGGTGCGATGCTTGTGACCACCGAAAAGGATGCGGTCCGGCTCCCTGCCGAGTTCCGGCGAGAAGTCGTCGTCGTTCCCGTCGACCTGCGTGTGATGGATTGGCAGGGCATCGATGTGGCCATTCAGGCGGTCTTTGCCAACAAATCGCCCTGAAGGCGACCACGAACCGCCATCTCCCGCAGCGACTGTAAGACCGTCCCAAGGACGACCTCTGTTGCTCATCTGTCGGGTGCCTTCCGCATGACGTGGTCGGCACCCGTTTTTTCTGCTTGGTCGAGCGCTTGACAGAGCGGTCGTGCTGGCCTCCTGTCGCGCTGGGAGGGCGTCATGGCAAAGAAACGACTGTTGCTGGAGTTCGGCATGGGCAGTTCACTGCGCCGGCAGGACTATGGGATGGCGGCACGCCGGGCCGTCGAGAATGCGCTTTGGCGAAACTCCATAAACCTCGCGGAGCTCTTCGGGTTTGCAAAGGACGCCATGCTGATCGACGTGACCATTGGCGTGCAGCAGCCGGAGGCCGTAGACCCGAGCAAGGTGGTCGATGTCTTCCCCTATGGCCAGGCGTCGGTGACCGTTGAACATGGGGGGCTCGATGTGCCCCGGCCCGGTGGCGGCGTTCCGACGGTGATCGCCAACGCCGTGATCGCCATTAGCTTCGACATGGAGTCTGCCGAGGGCACATCATGACCGAACAGCGCGTGATCATCGAGATGGGCACCGGCACGGACTTGCACGGGCAAGACTATACCAAGGCGGCCATTCGCGCGGTCGAAGATGCGATCCGGCACGCGTCGTTGCCCCTCTTCCAGTCGCTGGGGATCGATCATCAGGCCATGCGTGTCTCGGTGACGGTGGGGGTGGCAGCCCCCGATGCGGTGGCGCTCGACCGGGTTGCAGCAGAACTGCCGCGCGGCCGCGTCGAGGTGCGGGCGGTCGCTGGCGGTCTCGATGTGGTTAACCCGGAGACGGGTGAGGTGACTGTTGTCGCGACCGCAGCCGTCGAGGCGTTTCTGCCCGCACAGACCGGCTGGCGCCTCGCATCAGGCGAGGATTAGGAAGGCGAGCTTGCGCTCGAGCCCGGGCGGAAGCGCCTGTGCCCGGGCGGCGTGCCAGAGTTTTGTCGGAAGCCAGGCGCCTTGCATTGCCACAAGCGCCTCCAGCCGCGCGCGATCCGGGTTGGCCATCCGTGTGCCGTACTGGTCGAGAAACGCCCGTGCCTGCGCAAGGTAACGCCTGTAGACGGCGCGTTGGCGCCCCAGATTGCTGGCCAACGTCCTCGCGCGCGCGAGGTATCTGTTCGCTCCATAGGCACGGCCGCCACCGGAGACGTTCCCAGCATGGCGGACATAAGTCAGCATCGGGCGGTCGACATAAGCCGCATGCCCGAACTGAGCGGCGACCAGTTCGATCCAGCAATCATACTGAATAGCGGCATCGGGGATCGGCTGCGCCAGGGCACGCAACGCGGCGTTCATCAGCATCGAGCTGCCCGCCGCGCATGGATAGACAAAGAAGCCGAAGCGCGGGTCGACTGCGTTCGGGTGCACACCCTGGTTTTGCCAGAACGACGGGGCGAGCAGGCTGCCGTCATGGGACATCAGTCGACGGTCGGTGACAGCCATCAGCGGAGTGTCTTCACCGTAGCGCGCCTCCAGACCCTGCATCGCCTCAACGGCAACGGCCAGCTTGTCCGGGTCCCAGACATCGTCCTGGTCGCAGAACATGCAGTAGGGGCTCTCGGACCGCGACAGCAGTGTCGCAAAATTCCGCAGCGTCCGAAGATTGCCGAGGGTGTCCTGCACGACCTCGACCTGCCCAGGGTGTTTTTCGGCGAAGGCGCGCAGCAGGGGGACTGTGCCGTCCGTCGATCCGTCATCGCGCGCGATCAACCGCCAGGCAGTACGACTTTGGGCTTCAAGCGACGCGAGCTGTGCCGGCAGGCCAGCTTCCCCATTGTAGGACGCGAGCAGGATGTCGATTGGGCCGCCGGCCTTGGCCATCGCCTCTGTTCCCTGCAGCTTGCGATCGGAGTGGATGGTACCGCCTCCCCGGCTCGAACGGGGGACCTCTAGATCCACAATCTAGCGCTCTAACCTACTGAGCTAAGGCGGCATGCCCGGGGACGACCCGACCGAACGGGGGATACCGGCCCACAGAAACATTTTCAAGCACCCCTTCGCTACAACTGAGGGGCGCGGCGGATTGGATCGTGCGGGCGCTTCATTGGCCGTGGTTGGCCTCTTTGCATTTTTGTCACCGCGTTGCATGCTTTGAAACAAGGCAAATCACAAACGGCGAGGAATCGGCAGGGCGATGGGGATCGACAGCGAGAGCGACCGCGAGGCAACGCTTCGAATCGGGCCAACATCGCTTGGTATGGTGCGGGTGTATGTCGAGAGCGGGTCTCTCGAACTGCCGATGGATTTCGATCCGGACGAAGCAGATGAGATCGCCGAGGAACTGCGATCTGCCGCGACCCGGGCCCGACGCATCTCACCAGGCAAGGAGACCAAGGCCGGTAGTGGGCGCCGGAGTGGGGGAGACCGGCGCTGACACTCGAGCCTGTTTCCCCGTCCTTGGCTGAACCGAGCCTCGAGGTTGCGTCAGTGAGTGGATTGCCTCTCGCCCAGGCAGCGATCACGGTCGACGGCCGCTGTCGCGAGCGCAGTCCGGCAGATGTCGCAATCTTCGGAAGTTACGGAGATCGCTTTGTGACGCGGTTCGTCACCGCCGCGGCAGGGCAGGAGCTCTTGGCCTCCGCCACGCAGAACGGTGTGGCCGAGGGTACGGCAAGCCTGCACAGCCCTGCCGGAGAAGCGCCCTTCCGTGTGAGCCTCTGGCGCCAGCGCGGCGGCGACCGGATCCGGTTGCTTGGCGCTTTCGCGGCGATCGGGGGTGCCGCTCCCGAACCAGAGCCATCGTCTTCGGACGTCTCCCGGGTCACGCGGGCGCTTGCAATGGCCCTCGACTCGCCGCTAGGCGCCGTCTTCGCGTCCGCAGAACGGCTGCGCGACCGAGCTCAGGGGTTGGAGCAAGACGATCTCTCAGCCCTTGCCACCGACATGCTCGCCGCCGGTTGGCGGCTCCGCCGGCTCTCCGATGACCTCCAGCGATACGGCGATGGCGGGAGCCCGCTGCCTTGCGTTCTCGGAGAGATCGAGACGGGGCGTTTCCTGCGGCGGCTGATTCGGTTGGCGGAGCGCGGGTTGGCTGAGGCGGGGGTCCGGGTGGTCGGAGATCCAACTGTACCGGCCTCAGGCGATGGCCCTGTGCTGATCGCGGATGAGGGGCTGCTCTGGAGTGCGATCGACATCTTGTTGCTCGATGCCGCCGCGTCGGTGGGGCAGGGCGGGGTTCTGCGGATCGTGCTCGACTGGCGATCCGGAGGCGATCTGACGATCGGGCTCGCTTGCACTGGCGCGAGATCGACCAAAGCCGTCGAGCCGGAGGCCTGGCAACGGGCTCGTCAGCTCTTAGAGGCCACCGGCGGACATCTCGAGGTCTCCAGCGCCCCTCATGATCCTGTCCTTATCCGGTTCGCAAAGCGGCGGGTTCTCTCACCCGACTAACCAGTCATGCGGTTGTTGCGCGGGCTAATCTTTCAGCGGCGAGCCGCGCGAACCGCAGCGTCATCGCTTTTCTGCGCGCTGCGGCCAGGGCCTTGCGGGGGGGCTGGCGCAGGATCTCTGCGAAATGGGCGTCTGCACGGATCAGGCCCGCATCCTGGGGAAGCAGAGCGTCCGGAAATCCCTCCGGCACCGCAAATGCGAAACAGTCGCACCACTCGCGATAGCCCTCCCATTTCCCATCGGACACGAAATCTGCGCGGCTCGACTTCACCTCCACGCACCAGATGTCGCCATCCCTTGCCAGCGCACAAACATCCATGCGCAGGCCGTTCGGCAGCGAGACCTCGGTTAGGGGCATCATGCCGGCCTCGATCAATCCCCGGCAAACACCGCGGGCGAGCAAAACACCGGGGGCAATGGGACGCTCGACCATACTGGAATGAAGCAGGAACGAACAGGAAACGTCAAGCCCGGTCAGACGGATCAGTCAGAGACGCCTTCGAGGGCTGTGATGTCAAAGGCTGCCGCCATCAGCGCGCGTGCATAGTCGCTTTCGGGCGCATCGAAGACACGCTCCGCAGGGCCTTCCTCCACCACTTCGCCCAGGCGCATCACGATCAGCCTGTGCGCGAGCGCGCGCACCACCTTGAGGTCGTGGCTGATGAAGAGATAGCCAAGCTTGTACTTGCGCTGCAGGTCCCGGAGCAGATCCACGACCTGGGTCTGCACCGTCATATCGAGCGCCGAGGTCGGCTCGTCCAACACCAGCAGAGACGGCTTCAGGATCATCGCCCGGGCGATGGCAATGCGCTGACGCTGGCCGCCTGAGAATTCATGCGGATAGCGGTCCATCATGGCGGGATCGAGCCCGACCTCAGAGAGCACCTCGGCCACCGCGTCGCGCGGGGACGTTGTGCGGTCGCCCATCCCGTGCACCCCAAGCCCTTCGGCCACGATCTCCGCAATGGACATGCGGGGCGAGAGCGATCCGTAGGGGTCCTGGAAGACGATCTGCATCTCGCTGCGCAGCGCCCGCATCTCCCGCGTGCCGAGGGACAGCGTCTCCCGCCCCATGGCGACAATGCGGCCCTTCGCTTCCGTCAATCGAAGAATGGCCAGCGCAAGTGTGGTCTTACCGGAGCCGGACTCGCCCACAATGCCGAGCGTCTCACCCTGACGCAGCGTCAGATCGATATCGGTTACCGCCTTGATGTGCCCCGTGGTGCGGCGAAGCAGCCCCCGCTTGATCGGGAACCAGACCCGCACGGCCTCTGCCGTGAGGAGCGGTTCGGCGTCGTCCGGAACCGGTTCCGGTTGGCCGGACGGTTCGGCTGCAAGAAGTCTGCGGGTATAGGGATGCTCGGGCGCATCGAAGACGCGCGCCGTCTCCCCGGTCTCCACAATCTTGCCCGCCTGCATCACCGCAACCCGCGAGGCGATCTTGCGGACGATGCCGAGATCGTGGGTGATGAAGAGCATCGAAAGCCCTTCTTTCCGCTGCAACTCGGCCAGCAGCGAAAGGATCTGTGCCTGGATGGTGACGTCGAGGGCGGTGGTCGGCTCATCTGCAATCAGGAGCCGCGGTCGGTTCGCCAGAGCCATCGCGATCATCACGCGCTGGCGCTGCCCTCCGGAGAGCTGATGCGGCCAGCTGTCGAGCCGGGTTTCCGGGTCACGGATGCCCACCTCGGTCAGCAGTTCAAGCGTGCGGGCGCGGGCCGCTGATCCGGTGAGCCCCTGGTGCAGCGCCAAACTCTCGCCGATCTGACGCTCGACCGTGTGAAGCGGGTTCAGCGAGGTCATCGGCTCCTGGAAGATGAAGGAGACGTCGTCGCCCCGAACATCATGGAGGGTCGCCTCATCGGCGGTCAGCATTTCGCGACCGTCGACTTGGATGGACCCAGTGACCTCGGCCGTATCGGGCAAAAGCCGCACGGTGGAGAGCGCTGTCAGTGACTTGCCACTGCCGGACTCGCCGACCAGCGCCAGCGTCTCACCGGGGGCCAGCGACAGGGACACGCCGTCGACCGCGGTGGACGCCCCGAACCGGATCGTCAGGTCGCGGATCTCGAGAAGGGGCGCGCTCATCGGAACGTTTTCCGCGGGTCGAAGGCATCGCGCACACCCTCGAAGATGAAGACCATCAGCGACAGCATGATCGCGAAAACCAGGAAGGCCGTGACCGCAAGGTGGGGGTCTTGCAGGTACTTCTTACCCTGGAGCGCCAGCTCCCCGAGCGACGGATAGCCCTGGTCGAGCCCGAAGCCGAGGAAGTCGAGCCCGGCCAGCAGCCCGATCGAGGAGGTGAGCAGGAAGGGCAGGAGCGTCAGCGTCGCCACCATCGCGTTCGGCAGGAGATGGCGGAACATGATGGTCCAGTCACCAACCCCGAGGGCGCGGGCTGCCTGCACATATTCGAAGTTCCGAGCGCGGAGGAACTCCGCCCGCACGACGCCAATCAGCTGTGTCCAGGAGAAGGCCACGAAGATCGCGAACATGACCCACAATTTCGGCGCAAGCACCGAGACGATGATGAGGATCACATAGAGCATGTTCATCGACTGCCAGATCTCCTCGATCCGTTGGAAGACGAGATCCACCCAGCCACCGAAGAACCCCTGTGCCGCCCCGGCGAGGATGCCGATGATGGCCGAGCAGAGCGTCACACCGAAGCCGAAGAGCACCGAGAGCCTGAAGCCATAGATCACCCGCGCCAGCACGTCCCGCGCCTGGTCGTCGGTGCCGAGCAGATGGGCACCATCGGGCGCAGATGGCGCTGTCGCTACGTCATAGTCCACCGTCCCGTGGGCGAACCGGATCGGAGGCCAGATCGCCCAACCCTCGGAAGCGCCATCGGCAACCGGCGCGCGCTCGATAATCCCGTCCGCCTCGTCGAAACAGGGGTCGAGATTGCCGCCTGTGCGGATCAGGCACTGCACCACTGGATCGGAATAGGTTGCGGGCGTCTCGAACTCACCGCCGAACTTCGTCTCGGGATAGTCGGTCAGGAGCGGTGAGAGGAGCTCTCCGTTGTAGTTCATCAAGAGCGGGCGATCATTCGCCACCACTTCCGCAAACAGGGAGATCAGGAACAGCACCGAGAAGATCCGCAGGCTCCAGAGCGCCCGCCGGTTGGCGCGGAAACTCGCGACCCGACGTTGGTTAAGCGGTGAGAGGCGGGAGTTGCGCTCCGGTGCAGCCGGAACCGGGCGCGTGGACCCGACGACCTCCGCAGCAGCGGTTCCATCAGCGGCGCTCATCCGCGGGCCTCAAAATCGATGCGCGGGTCGATCCACACATAGGTCAGGTCCGAGATCAGCTTCACCAAGAGCCCCATCAAGCCGAAGATGTAGAGCGTGCCCATCACCACCGGATAGTCTCGGTTCACTACGCTTTCGAACCCGAGCAGCCCGAGACCGTCGAGCGAGAACACGGTCTCCACGAACAGCGCGCCGGTGAAGAAGATGGAAACAAACGCGCCTGGGAAGCCTGCGATCACAATCAGCATCGCGTTGCGGAACACGTGGCCGTAGAGCACGCGGCTCTGCGACAGGCCCTTCGCCCGTGCGGTGATCACGTATTGCTTGCGGATCTCGTCCAGGAACGAGTTCTTCGTCAGCAGCGTGAGCGTGGCGAATCCGGAAATCGCCATAGCCGTCACCGGCAGCACGATGTGCCAGAGATAGTCGAGGATGTAGGCGCCCCAACCCATTTGCTCCCACCCGTCCGAGTGCAGACCGCGGAGGGGGAAGATCTGCAGGAACGAGCCGCCGGCAAAGAGCACGAGCAGCAGGACCGCGAAGAGGAAGCCAGGGATTGCATAGGCCGCGATGATGAGCCCAGAGGTCACGGCGTCGAAGCGCGAGCCGTCCCGCACTGCCTTGGCGATGCCGAGGGGGATCGAGACGAGATAGGCAATCAGCGTGGTCCAGAGGCCGAGGGTGATCGAGACCGGCATTTTCTCGAGCACCAGATCGATCACGCCTTTGGAGTGAAAGAAGCTCTCGCCGAAGTCGAAGGTGGCGTAGTTCCCGAGCATAATCACGAAGCGCTCAAGCACCGGGATCTGCTCTTTCTCACAACGGGGGGCGTCGACGTCCGGTTCGCCCTCGTGGTCCGGGCCGCAGACGATGCGGGCAAAGCCGAACTGCACCTCAAGCTCGGCGATAAAGGCGGGATCCAGCCCCTGCGCGCCGCGATAGCCGGAGCTGTCGATCTGTTGGCCGCCACCGCCATCCGATCCGCCGGCAAAGCGCGCCGTGGCCCCGCCCTCACCGCCCCCGGTGGCCGCTGCCTCAACCTCAGAGATCACCTGTTGTACCGGCCCGCCGGGGGCGAACTGGATGAGGATAAAGTTCAGCGCCATGATCCCGAACAGCGTCGGGATGATAAGGATCAGCCGTCGAAGAATGTAGGCGCCCATCGGCCCGGCTCCCGCTCAGGATCCAAACTTGTCGCCGAAGCGGGCGCGCTTCTCCTCGACTATCCACCAGAGGTCTATCACTCCGCGGCCATAGGCGGGCTTCATCTCGGCCGGCGGACGACCGTAGATGTCCCAGAAGGCCAAATGGTGCGATGCCTTGTTCCACTGTGGGATCCAAATGTGCATGGCGCGAAGCACCCGATCGAGGGCCTTTACAGCGGTCGAGAGACTCTTTCGGTCCGGCGCGGTTTCTATCTTCTCGATCAGTGCATCGACCACCGGGCTCGCCACGCCGGCGAGGTTTTGAGAACCGGGGGTCGCAGCACTGTCGGAGTGAAAATAATTGCGCAATTCCACGCCAGGGGTCAGCGACATCGACTTGCGGTCCACGACGATGTCGAACTCGTACTCTTCGCTGCGGCGCTCATACTGTGCCGGATCAACGCGGCGCATGGTGGCATCCACCCCGATCCGCTTGAGCGATTGCACGTAGGGCCCCGTGATGCGGTCGAAGGAAGGGCTGGCGGACAGAAACTCGACCGACAGCGTCTCGCCGGCCGCGTTCTTACGCACATCGCCTGATACGCTCCAACCGGCCTCGTCGAGCAATTTGGCCGCACGGCGGAGATTGCGCCGGTTGCGTCCTGAGCCATCGGTCTTTGGCGGCTGGTAGGCAGGGTTGTCGAGCGCGCCCGGCGGCAGTTGGTCCGCCAGGGGCTCGAGAAGGGCCAACTCCTCCGGCGAGGGCTGGTTCTCCGCCTCCATTGGCCCGCCTTCGAAGAAGCTGTCGGTGCGGTTGTAGAGCTCGTAGAACAGCGACTTGTTCGACCACTCAAAGTCGAAGCTGATCGCCAGAGCTTCGCGCACCCGAGGGTCAGCGAACTTCTCGCGCCGGAGGTTGAACCAATAGCCTTGGGTGCCGGCGGGGCGATTGTCGGGGATCACGTCGCGCACGATGTCACCGCGTTGGACGGCCGGAAAATCATAGCCTGTGGCCCAGAGTTTGGACCAGAATTCCTCGTTGAAGGTATACGCGCCGGCCTTGAACCCCTCGAAAGCCGCTGAACGGTCGCGGAAGTACTCGATGCGGATGCGCTCGAAATTGTAGCGCCCTCGGTTCACAGGCAGATCCGCGGCCCAGTAGTCCTCGCGGCGGCGATACACCATGGTTCGGCCCGGCTCGAGGCTCTCGATCTCCACTTCATACGGACCGGAGGTCATCGGCGCGTCGAGCGTCGCTTCGGCAAAGTCCCGATCCGCGAAATAGGATTTGGAAAAGATCGGCAAACCGGCGACGGCCATCGGCAAATCGCGCCGCGCGAACTCCTCCTTGAAGTCAAAGCGGACGCGGGTCGGGCTCTCGACCGTTGCCGAGGCGACCCCACGAAGCACGGCGCGGTAAGACGGATGGCCCTTTTCGCGCAGGACATCGAAGGAGAACACCACGTCGTCGGCGGTCAGCGGTGTCCCATCGCGGAATTTCGCCTCGGGCCGCAAATCGAAGGCGGCGAAGGTCCGTTCATCGTCATACTCGATGGCGCTGGCGACGAGACCGTACATTGCGTCGGCCTCGTCCGCGGATCCGGTCATCAGCGTATCCGTCGTGAGCGACATGCCTTGAACCGGGGTGCCCTTGAGGATGTAGGCGTTGAGGCTGTCGAACGTGACGCCGCCAAACCCCATGGAGAACGTCCCACCTTTCGGCGCGGTCGGTACCGCATAGTCGAAGTGCGAGAAGTCTGCGGGATATTTCAGGTCGCCGAAGGCAGATACGCCGTGGGCGACCGTGGTTGCTGCAAGTGCTTGCCTGGCCGCTCCTGGAAAGGCCGCAAGGACCCCTGCGCTGAGGCTCAGTTTACCGAGGTCGCGCCGTGTCCAGTTCATGCCATCCCTCCTGTGCATTCTTCACAAGGGGTAGGGTGAAGGTGGGGGGCTTTCAAGCCGAAGGCGGGCACGTCAGTGAAAAACGCAGTCCCTCGCGCGTATTCCCTCGCGATTTCGTGTTTTCAAATGCGGGGTGACCCGTGACGACGCGAAAGAGAAAGGCCCCGGCGAAGCGCCAGGGCCGCATTCTGTTCGCGGTTCGCTCAGTTACTCGGAAGCGAGGTCCGAAGGCGTGCCGTCCGCCTCGTTGAGATAGGTGATCACATCGATGCGGTCCTGCGGGTCGCGCAGGCCCTGATAGACCATCTTGGTCCCAGGCGCCCACTTCCGCGGGTTGGTCAAGAAGCCGTCCAGGCCGGACAGCGTCCAGGTACCATCCATGCCGGCCAGCGCCTTGGAATACCTATAGCCTTCAGCCGAGCCGATGTCGCGACCGACCACGCCCCAAAGGGATGGACCCACGCCGTTCTTGCCTTCCTCAACCTTATGGCAGGCTTGGCACTTCCGGAAAATCTTCTTGCCGTTGGCGGCGTCGGCCGCCGCGAGAAGCGATGCGAAGGGAGAGGCTTCTTCGGTTGCCGCTTCAGCCTCGGGGGCATTCTCGGCCTCCGCGGGAGCAGCAACGGCCACCTCTGTACTCTCCACAGTGGCCTCTTCCGAAGCTTGCTCCGCCGATGCTTCTTCCGTCGCGGCTTCCTCGGTCGCCGCTTCTTCCGTCGCGGCTCCCTCAGTCGCCGCTTCCTCAGTCACGGCCTCGGCCGTTGTCTCACCGGTGTCCTCGGTCGCTGCTGTTTCCTCTTCGACAGCTTCTTCCGAAGCGGCGGCCTCAGTGGCCGAGGCGTCTTCTGGGACTGCCTCCTCGGTAGCTTCCTCAGCCGTTGCCTCTGTGTCCGCAGCAGCGACGTCTTCGGTGGAGTCTTCCACCGCAGCCGCCTCTTCCAGCCCTCCGGCGCTTTCGATGAGGTCGATCGGCGCGTCCCCGGCTTCATTGAGATAGGCGATCACGGCCATGCGGTCGGCCGCATCCTTGAGGCCCGCATATCCCATGGCCGTGCCGGGCGCCCAGCCACTCGGCGACTCGAGGAAGCCATCGAGGGCAGCAACGTCCCAGGTGCCGTCCATGCCTCCGAGCGCGCCGGAATACCCATAGCCGCCCACGCTCCCGATCTCGCGCCCGACCACATTCCACAGATGCGGGCCGACGCCATTCGAGCCGTCCTCGATCTTGTGACAGGCCTTGCACTTGTTGAAGACTTTCTCTCCACGCGCGGCATCCGCGGTCGAGGCTAGCTGCGCCAGCGAGATCTCCTCCTCCGGCTCCGCCACTTCCTCTTCACCGGTATCTAGAGCGAAAGCCAGGGTCTCTTCACCATGGTGCGCCCCCTGCTCTCCCGCATGGAAGATTTTTCCCGAAAAGAAGCCGAGCAGGAGGAAAACCAGCAATGCGGCGATCGCGGCTCCAGCAATCTTGTTGATCTCGTCCATGGACATCTGGGGTCACTCCCTCGCGGCGGCTAAGGCAAACGGTTCGGCGGTCGATTTAGCGCTTTCGCACCCAATGTCACAAGCTATACAGGCGCGACGAAACGCCATCTTAAAGGACGCAGAATGTTGGACAGCAACCGGACTGGCAAAATCGCCTTTCAAGGCGAGTTGGGCGCTTTCTCGCATCAAGCGTGCCGCGAGGTCTTTCCTGCGATGGACCCTTTGCCCTGCGCGACCTTCGAGGTGGCCCTCGAGGCGGTCCGCAGCCGTGCGGCTGATTTGGCGATGATGCCGATTGAGAACTCGCAATACGGACGAGTTGCGGATTTGCATCACTTGCTGCCCACATCCGGGCTCTACGCGATTGGGGAGCACTTTCTGCCCGTTCGCCTCCAGCTTCTTGGTCTGCCGGACGCCAAACTGGACGGGGTGCGGGAGGCGATGAGCTTTTCGGTCGCCCTGGGCCAGTGCCGACGGTTCCTCAGTCAACATGATATCGCCGGTCTTGCAGGCGGTGACACCGCGGGAAGTGCCCGCCTGGTGGCCGAAGAGGCGAACCCGGCGCGCGCGGCCATAGCCTCGGCCCTTGCGGGCGAGATCTACGGCCTCAAGGTGCTCGCTGGCGATATCGAGGACCGGGCGGACAACACAACGCGCTTCGTGGTGCTCTCGCGCCAGAAAATCGAGGCCGATCCGACCGATGGCGAGACCATAACGAGTTTCGTCTTCCAGGTCCGCAACGTGCCGGCCGCACTCTACAAAGCCATGGGCGGCTTCGCGACCAACAGCATCAACATGGTCAAGCTCGAGAGCTTCATGAAGGACGGCAGCTTCACGGCGACGGAGTTCTACGCGGAGATCGAGGGCCACCCGGCGCATGCCAATGTGGCCCGGGCTCTGGAGGAGCTTGGCTTCTTCTCGCGGCAACTCACGATTCTCGGCGTCTACCCCGCACACCCCTACAGGCGGGTGGCGGCCACAGAGGTCTCCTAAGGCGCCCTTACGCGCTTGCGATCAGTTCCGCCTGCTTCACGATGACTTCTGCCTGCCGGATCGAGGCCAGGTCGATCAACTTGCCGTCCAGGGTCACCGCCCCGGCGCCCTGTTTCTCCGCCTCGGCCATGGCCTCCAGAATGCGCCGCGACTCGGCAATCTTCGCCTCAGAGGGTGTGAAGACCTGATTGGCCAGCGCGATCTGCTTCGGATGGATCGCCCACTTACCCACCATCCCAAGTGTCGCGGCCCGGTGCGCCTGTGCAAGGAAGCCCGCCTCGTCGGAGAAATCACCAAAGGGGCCATCGACCGGCAGGATGCCGTGCGTCCGGCACGCCGCCACGATTGCGACCGTCGGCATGTGCCACGGGTCAGCCCAGTGGATGGCTCGCGGTCCGCTGTCTTCGCGCGCGTTCTCGATCATGTAGTAGTCGGCCTGGGTTCCGCCGATCCCGGTCGTGGCCATGCCCATCGAGGCGGCGTAATCCGCTGCGCCGAGGCTCATCGCCTGGAGGCGCGGTGTCGCGGCCGCGATCTCCTCCACATGCGCCAGGCCCGCCGCCGTCTCGATGATCACCTCGAAACCGATCCGCTTCTTGCGGCCCTTCGCCTGCTCGATCGAGCTGACCAGGGCATCCACCGCGTAGAGGTCCCGGGCGTTCCCAACCTTGGGGATCATGATTTGGTCGAGCCTGTCGGAACCCTGCTCCAACAGATCCACCACGTCGCGGTACCAGAACCCCGTATCGAGCCCGTTGATCCGCACCGAGAGCGTTTTGCTGCCCCAGTTGATTGCACCGATGGCCTTGACGATGTTGGCCCGGGCCGCGTCCTTTTCCGCGGGTGAAACCGAGTCCTCGAGGTCGAGATTGATCACATCGGCGGCGCTTGCGGCCATCTTGGGGAAGAGCTCGGGCCGCGAGCCCGGACCGAACAGCTGACAGCGATTGGGCCGCGCGATGGGGGCGGGCTGCAGGGTGAAGCTCATGGGGTCTCCTAAGTTCCGCGCAAGATTGTTGCGCCGCACCCTAGGCAGAGCGGGCGAGACGGTCAATCGTCCACGAATCACGCAGCTCCCATCTGGGAAACCACCCGGTCCATCCCCCTTGACCGGGAGTGCAGCCCTCCGTATTTGCCCCCCATGCTCCGCCCTATTCTCATCCATCCCGACCCGCGGCTGAAAAAGACCTGCGCTCCTGTTCGCGAGATTGACGGGGCGCTCAAGACGCTCGCGGATGATATGTTCGAGACCATGTACAAGGCCCCCGGGATTGGCCTTGCCGCGCCACAGATCGGCGTCGATGCGCGCTTGGTCGTCATGGATTGCGCGGGCAAGGAAGAGGGTGAGGCGCCGGACCCAGTCTGCCTTATCAATCCGGAGATCGTTGCCTCTTCGGAGGAGCAACTCACCTGGAACGAGGGCTGTCTCTCGCTGCCTGAGATCTACGCCGATGTCAGCCGCCCGAAGGAGGTGGAGGTCCGCTATCTCACGCCAGAGGGCGAAGAGGAGACACGGGTTTTCTCAGAAGTGCGCGCGATTTGCGTGCAGCACGAGATCGACCACCTGAACGGCAAGCTTTTCATTGACTATCTCGGGCCCATGCGGCGCCAGCTCATTACCCAGAAGATGAAGAAGCTGAAGCGCGAGCGCGCCCGGGAGGGTTGAGCGTGCCGCGTCCTTATGTGCGCTGGCCGGACGCTCGCTTGAAGGCGGTTGCCCAGCCCATAGGCCGCGTCGACGATGAGATCCGGGCCTTGTGGGAAGAGATGCTCGAGGCGATGTACGCGATGCCGGGGATAGGCCTCGCGGCGCCGCAGCTTGGCGTGGGACTGCGTGTCGCCGTGGTGGATGCATCGCCCGAAGCCAACAGCCCGGTCCGCATGGCCAATCCGCTCTTGCTGGCAGTCTCGCGCGAGACGAGAGAGCAGGCAGAAGGCAGTCCGAATCTCCTAGGTCACTGGGCCGAGATCCAGCGCCCGGCCCGGATCGAGGTGAGCTATCTCGACGAGGAAGGGGCTGCGATCGAGCGCAGCTTCGAAGGACCCTGGGCGCAAAGTGTGCAGCATCAGATCGACCATCTCGATGGGCGCATGTTTTTTGAACGGCTGGGGGCAGTGCGCAGGCAGCGCTTTCTTGAAAAGGTGCGCAAGGCGGGACGACAAGCCAGTCGCGGGACGGGGCGGCGCTGATGCGGCTGGCCTTTCTCGGAACCCCAGACTTTGCCGTGACCGTTCTGCGCGCGCTTGTCGATGCCGGACATGATGTCGCGCGGGTCTACGCTCAGCCCCCGGCCCGGGCGGGACGCGGGCGAGCGCTGCGCCTCTCAGCGGTCGAGGCGGTGGCCCGCGCGATGGGGCTTTCGGTCGAGACCCCTGAACGGTTCCGAGACGCCGAGGAGGGCTTTGCAGCGCTCGATCTCGACGTGGCGGTGGTTGTCGCCTATGGCCAGATCCTGCGTCTGCCGGCACTCACTGCGCCCCGTCACGGCTGCTTGAACGTGCATGCCTCGCTCTTGCCGCGGTGGCGCGGCGCCGCGCCGATCCAGCGTGCGGTGATGGCTGGCGACCAGCTCACCGGCGTGTGTGTTATGCGGATGGAGCAGGGGCTCGATACCGGGCCGGTGCTGGCCCGAGCCGAGACGCCAATTGGCCCGAACGACACCGCAGGCATCCTGCACGACCGGCTCTCCCAGCTTGGTGCGGGGCTTATGGTCGAAACCCTGGGCCGCCTTGCAGATGGACCGGTCGAGGCTGTTCCGCAGCCCACCGAAGGCGTCACCTATGCGGCCAAGATCCAGAAGTCCGAAGCACGCATCGACTGGGCGCGGCCGGCGCAAGAGGTTGCAGCCCATATCCGTGGGCTCTCCCCCTTTCCGGGTGCGTGGTGCGAGATCGGCGGTGACCGGGTGAAGATCCTGATGGCTGGACCCGAGGCCACGGTCCGGTCAGAGCCTGGCACTGTGCTTGACGATCGCTTGTTGGTCGCCTGCGGAGAGGGAGCGGTGCGTTTGACGCGACTTCAGCGTGCGGGCCGGGGCCCTGTAGGCGGCGCGGACTATCTTCGTGGTTCACCCGTTGCTGCGGGCCTCCGCCTGACCTAGTCCTCGTCTTCGCGCATCGCTGCAATGGCAGCACGGGCCAACTCGTCGGCGCGTTCGTTCTGGGGATGCCCGGCATGGCCTTTCACCCAGTCCCATCGGACGCGGTGATTGGCTTGCGCGGCGTCAAGCCGCTGCCACAGCTCCGCATTCTTTACCGGCTTCTTGGCGGCCGTCTTCCAGCCATTGCGCTTCCAGCCATGGATCCAACCCGTGATGCCGTCGCGCAGGTAAGTGCTGTCGGTGGTGAGCGTGATCTCGGCCGGGCGCTCCAGCGCTTCGAGAGCGGCGATCGCGGCCATCAATTCCATACGGTTGTTTGTGGTGTGCACCTCCGAGCCCGACAGCTCGCGCGACTTCAGAAGTGTGTCCCCTTCGCGTGCTTCCAGCACGACACCCCAGCCGCCCGGGCCTGGATTGCCCGAACACGCTCCGTCGGTAAAGGCGTAGAGATCGGCCACTGTCGTCTCAAAGAACCGTGGAGAAACCGCTCATGCGGCGCCCTCGCGACGGGCAAAGGCATGCAGCATGGCGATCGGCGTACCGTCATAGCCCTGTCCGGTTTCCTTGTGGATCTCGACCTCCGGGCATCCGGCGGAGCGCAGCCAGCCATCGAGCTCCGCTTCCGAAACATACGAATAGTGGCCACCGAGACTGTCCGGCGCTTCGCCTTCACCTTCCTTCAGGCCGATATAGGTGATGCCGCCTTGGACGAGCGCGCGCCCGATGCGTCCGATCAAACCGGGAATCGCCGTACGTCGGGCATGGAGCAGCGAGAACGAAGCCCATACGCCGTTGTATGTGGCCGCGTCGTCCAGTGCCTCGAACGGCGCGACCCGAACGCTCAGACCATAGCGGTCCTTTGCCTGCGCTGCGAGACCGGCGGTTCCATCAAGGGCATCCACCCGAAAGCCGGCCTCCGCCATTGACGCCCCAGCCCAACCCGAGCCGCAGCCATAGTCGAGCACGCGGCCGCCGGGCGCGATCTCGCCGAGCTTCGTGATAAACTGTCCGAGCCAATCCCGCTCAACTTTCTGGCTTGCATACTCCGCATAGGCGGAGGCGTTGGCGTCGTAGAAATCGAGAGTGGCGTTCTCGGTCATGCCGGTTCGCGCAAGACCCGCGGAACCTTGAAGCTCACATTCTCCTCGGCCGCGATCACCCGCTCGATGGTGACGTCATAGCGCTCCCGGAACGCGTCGATCACGCCATCCACCAACACCTCCGGGGCGGAGGCGCCAGCGGTCAGGCCGACAGACCGCACGCCTTCGATGGCCCGCCAGTCGATCTCGCTGGCGTTCTGCACCAGCATGGCATAGGGGCAGCCCGCGGCGGACCCCACCTCGACCAGCCGGCGCGAGTTCGAGGAGTTCGGCGCACCGACGACGAGCAACGCCTGGATCTCGGCGGCCATCTGCTTCACCGCCTCCTGACGGTTGGTCGTCGCGTAACAGATGTCTTCTTTTGTCGGGCCGATGATCGACGGGAACCGCTCCAAAAGCGCGCGCACGACAGCCGCGGTGTCATCGACCGAGAGGGTCGTCTGGGTGATGTAGGCGAGGTTGTCCGGGTCGCGCGGGACCAGGGTTGCGACATCGGAAACGGTTTCGACCAGCAGGACTTCGCCGTGTGGCAACTGGCCCATGGTTCCCACGGTCTCCGGGTGCCCCTCATGACCGATCATCACAATCTGGCGGCCATGGCGAGCGTGGCGCTCGGCCTCGATGTGGACTTTCGACACCAGCGGGCAGGTCGCGTCGACATAGAGCATCTCGCGGCGTTGCGCCTCCGCAGGGACCGATTTGGGGACACCGTGGGCCGAGAAGATCACAGGCCGATCCGTGGGGCACTCGTCCAGTTCCTCGACGAACACCGCCCCCTTGCCACGCAGTTCCTCGACCACATGGCGGTTGTGCACGATCTCGTGGCGCACATAGACCGGCGCGCCCCACTTCTCGAGCGCGAGTTCCACGATCTCGATCGCGCGGACCACGCCGGCACAAAAGCCGCGCGGATCGGCGAGGTACAATGTCAGCGAGGGTTTCGGGCTGTCGTTCGGGGTCATGGTGGCCCTTCCTGATCCGGGAGAGGCTGCAGCCTCGGTTTGCGTTCACCTAGCACGCGGAGGAACAGGCGAAAAGCCAGCACGCACTGTTTGATCCATGCCGGCTCAGACGGCCGTCTGAGTGAATTGAAGGCTGGCGAGCCGCGCATAGAGGCCGCCGCGCTGCAAGAGGCTCTCATGGTTGCCCTGTTCCACAACCCGCCCCGCGTCGAAGACGAGGATGTGGTCCGCTCGACGTACGGTCGCGAGCCGATGGGCGATCACGATGACGGTGCGGCCCCTTGCGAGGCGTTCGAAGGCGGACTGCACAGCGGCCTCCGTCTCGGCATCAAGTGCCGCGGTGGCCTCATCGAGTAACAGGATCGGTGCATTCCGGAGCAGGGCGCGTGCAATTGCCAGTCGTTGGCGCTGCCCGCCCGATAGCCTTTGTCCTCCCTCGCCGAGTGGGGTGTCATAACCCTCGGGCAGCGCTTCGATGAAGCCGTCCGCCTCGGCGTCGCGAGCGGCGGCAACGATGTCTTCCCGCGAAGCGCCGATCCGTCCCATGGCGATGTTCTCGCTGACCGTCGCATCGAAGAGGAAGGTCTCCTGGGTTACCAGCGCGATGTTTTCCCTGAGACTTCCGCGGGTAACCGAGGCAATGTCCTGACCATCGACGAGAACCCGTCCACTGTCCGGGTCGTGGAAACGCTCGACCAGACCGAGTGCCGAGGATTTCCCGGCGCCCGAAGGCCCGACCAGCGCCGTCACTTGCCCCCCCGGAGCTGTTAAAGACAGGCCGGTGAGTGCAGAGCGCTCGGCCGATGGGTGGGTGAAGGCGACGTCTTCGAACGAGACCTCGCCTGCGGTGACCGCCAAGGGCCGCGCCTCCGGTGCATCGCGAACGGCACCCTTCCGGTCGAGGAGCTCATAGATGAACCGCACGCCCGCCATGTGCTGCTTCAGTGCGACCTGGAGTTGCGCAAGACGCCGGGCGGGGTCGCCTGCCATCATCAGGGCCGTGAGGAAGGAGAAGAAGACGCCGACTTCCATCCCCTCATGCACCACGCGCCAACCGCCATAGAGGATCACCCCGGCCGCAGCGAGCCCGGCCGTTGTCTCCATCAAAGGGTTCACAAGGCCTTTGAGCACGGCGATCCGATCCGCTTGTTTGCGAACGCCTTCGACCGCGGTGCCCATGCGGTTGGCCATGCTGGTCTCGAGCCCAAAGGCCTGAATGACCCGCGCGCCCGATACGGCCTCGGCCATGCCCGAGATGATGCGGGCATAGAGGGTGATTTCTCGCCTTGCGACCCGCTTCACGCGGGCGACCAGCGCCGCCGTGCCGCCGAGGATTGCCGGCAGTCCGATGAGCGCCAGCAGGGTCAACCGCCAGTCTTGCCAGAGCATCACGCCCAGCAGTACGACCACCGACATCAGGTCGACCCCGAGGCGGGTGGCCAGGAGTTGGAGTGCTTGGCGTGCGGCCATGGCGTTGTGCGTCATCCGCGTGGCGAGATCGCCCGTGGTGTCGTCGCGTCCATCAAAGACCAGACCCTCGGCGAGCATATGGGCGTAGAGCCGTGCTTGCAGACCGGCAACAATCCGGTTGCCGACGCGCCCGAGGATCACCGCCTGACCGAACATCGCCGCTCCCCGGACGATGAAGATCAGCGCGACCCCACCGGCGACAAAGGGCAGCGTCTCAGCCTTCTGTGCAAAGAATATCTCGTCCGTCACGGTCTCGACCATCAGCGCA
Source organism: Pseudomonadota bacterium (assembly GCA_039816045.1). Lineage (GTDB taxonomy): Bacteria > Pseudomonadota > Alphaproteobacteria > Rhodobacterales > Rhodobacteraceae > Thermohalobaculum. Next base: position 51,592 of record JBCBYB010000024.1, on the reverse strand, counting down.
ACCGCGCCGCCCATGGCCGCGACGATTGCCATCAGCGCCAGAGCGGCCGCATAGGACCACCGGTGCTCCCAAGCGCTGTCGGCAAGCAGACGCCAGATCAGCCCTCGACGGGTTTGGTCAGGTCGATCGGTGGGGTCCGGCGACGGAGGGGTGGTCATTGGTGGAGTGGTCCGGTTGAGGCTGAGCGTCGTTCGCTCTTCTCGCGCATCTCGGGGAAACACGCCAGGGCCCGCCGTGAAAGACCGCTTGCGCCGTCAGTTGGATGCCCCATTGCCCGGGATCAAAAGCTCGCGCGATTCGCCCATGGCCTTGTGATACTCGGCCTCGTCGTCCCGGCTTCGCTCGTCCTTGGAAGGCGACGGCAGAGTGATCCGCTCCAAGACGCTCAACAGACGGCTGCGGGCCTCGGGTACGGCGTCCCGGTCAAGCGACGGCAGCACCGAGTGCTCAAAGAAATACCCCGTCAGTCGCAACGCCTCGCGGACCGCGCCGATCGTGACATGGCCTTTGCCGATCAGGAACCCAGGCAGGGGCAGCAGCTTGTCGGCCCAGACCGCTCCGGCGGAGCGAGACACCGCGCGCCCAGTGCGGGGGCTGACATAGCAGAGATCACCGCGGGTTCCCGTCGCAGCACATCGTTCCAAGTCGAGCCCGAAGCCAAGCGCCGTCAGCAACTCCAGTTCCCAGAGCGCATAGGACGAAGGCCAGAACGGATCGTCGCTCGCCAGGAGATCTGCCATCGCCAGGGTTGCCTTGTAGAGACGCTCGTCCGGAGCGCGCTCGGGAATGGTTATCAAGATCATGGCCGAGATCGCGTTCAGCCCAGACAACCGAGCGCGATCCGCCATGATCTGGGCTGCGCGAGACTTTATCGGCTCGACTTTGTAAGTGCCGAGATGCTCGTCCAGGCGTGCTCGCCACTCCAGCGCCAGTTGCGCTCCCGGTTGCAGAACCGAGCCAAGCCGAACGCCTCCGCCCCCGTGAACCAAACCCGCATGGCGGCCATGCTCGGCCGTCAGCACCTCAATCACAGCGCCCGTTTCGCCATGACGCCTGACGCTGAGCAGCAGTCCCTCATCGCGCCAGTCCATCGCTTCACTCCTTCAGCCCGAGCTGATCCAACAGATGGCGGCCCTTCGGGTCCTCGACTTCGACAACCCAGAGATCTGGATCATAGCCGCGTTGACGCCGGATGGCCGCATCGATTTCCGCCTCTGCTGCATCCGATAGCAGCGCTGTCCAGACACGTTCACCCAGGGAATCGTAACTCCGAGTAAAGAGCGACGCTCGGCCGTTAAGGGTCGCGACCTTCACAGCCACCGCGCCGGCTCGGTCGTCTCCCTTATGCAACAGATGTGCGGGGATGCCTTCCGCGCCCAACCGGGCGAGATAGGCGCCGATCCAGAGGCCGGTGGCAAGGCGCGCCATCTCAGGTCATCCGGGCGCGGTGGAGGAAGCGGCTCCGCTTAGCCATCTGAAAAGTCGAGCCCCATCTCGCGATAGCGCGCGGGCTCCTCGAGCCAGTTCGGCCGCACCTTGACCTGCAGGAAGAGATGGACCCGACGCTCCAGGATCTCTTCGAGTTCCTTTCGGGCATCGGCGCCGATGGCCTTCACCGTCTCGCCCCCTTTGCCGAGCACGATCCCCTTATGGCCGTCGCGCATCACATAGATCATCTGCTCGATCCGGGCGGAGCCGTCTTTGCGCTCTTCCCAGGTCTCGGTTTCGACGGTCAGCTGATAGGGCAGCTCCTGGTGCAGCCGCAGCATCAATTTCTCGCGGGTGATCTCCGCGGCCAGGTTGCGAAGGGGCAGATCGGCGACTTGGTCCTCCGGGTAGTGCCAAGGGCCCTCCGGCATTCGGTCGCCCAGCCATGCCGCCAGATCGGCCGTGCCGTCTCCTCCGGTCGCGGAGACCAGGAAAGTCGCGGCGAAGGGATAGGCCTCGTTCAGCTTTGCCGAGAGCGGCAGCAAGGTATCGCGCCGAACCCGGTCGATCTTGTTGATCGCGAGTGCCACGGTTCTCCCTTCCGGAACGGATCCGCGGAGGGTTTCCAGGATTTCGGCCACGCCCTCCGTCAGCCCGCGATGCGCCTCGACCAACAGTACCACCGCATCAGCGTCCGCAGCCCCGGCCCAGGCCGCGGCCACCATCGCACGGTCGAGCCGGCGGCGCGGTTGGAACAGCCCAGGTGTGTCCACGAACACGATCTGGGCGTTGTCGACCAAGGCCACGCCACGGATCCGGCCCCGGGTAGTCTGCACCTTGTGAGTCACGATGGCGACCTTGGTTCCAACCATGCGGTTAAGCAGGCTGGACTTGCCGGCATTGGGCTCTCCGATGAGCGCCACGAACCCGCAGCGGGTAGGATCGCTCATGCCTCATCCTCCGAGACCGTTGCCAGCATGGTGGCCGCCGCCTGTTGTTCGGCTTGTTTCTTCGAAGGTGCCTCGCCGCGCGCAACGGCCCCGCTCTCAAGCACCGCTTCGACGGTGAACCGCGGTGCATGGTCCGGCCCATCTCGGGACAGGAGCCGATATTGGGGCGTGCGAAACCCTCGCGCTTGGGCCCATTCCTGAAGCCGGGTCTTGGCGTCCCGGGGGGCGGTGTCTTGGCTCGCCATACGGTTGTCCCAATGGCGCAAGATGACCTCTCGGGCAGCCTCCATGCCCGCATCCAGATAGACAGCCGCAATCACGGCCTCCATGGCATCCGCGAGGATCGCAGCTTTGCGCCGTCCACCTGATGTGGCCTCGGATCGGCCGAGCCTCAGATGGTCGCCAAGTCCGATCTCAGTCGCAATCTCGGCCAAGGTTTCCCGCCGCACCAGTGCGTTGAACCGGGGTGCGAGCCCGCCCTCTGTCTCATCGGGGTGTGCCTTGACGAGAGCCTCTGCGATCACCAGCCCCAAGACACGGTCGCCGAGAAACTCGAGCCGCTGGTTGTCTGGCCGGGCAGGGCTCGCCGCGGAACCATGGGTGAGCGCCTGCTCCAACAGTGCAAGTCCTGCAAACCTGTGACCGAGGCGTTCTCCGAGCCGTGACAGATCGGCCGGGCCGCGCCGCAGCACCATGCTCAGTTGATCGACTTCAGGAACCGCGAGAACCGCCAGTTCCAAAGCTGCCAGAACGGCCCCTCTGCCGAAAGAGCGACAATGTCTGCGCGGCCGATCAGGTTCTTGAAGGGCACGACGCCGACCTGGCTCTGGAACCGGCTGTCGACGGAGTTGTCCCGGTTGTCGCCCATGAAAAAGAAGTGTCCGTCGGGCACTAGGAACTCCGGCGTGTTGTCCGCGCCGCCCGAGAGGAAACCGGAGCTTGCCGCGCCAATCTCGCCCTCGATGTTGAGTACACGATAGGCGCGTCCGCCAGGAAGCGTTTCTTCGTATTGCTCTTTGGCGCAGTCGCCTCCGCGCGGGACCGGGGCGTTGATGCAGCGTGGCATTCGGGGCGGGCTACCGAGGGGGATGCGGCGCTCGATATAGTCCTGCATCCGGCGGGTCGGCAGTGCCTCGCCGTTGATGTGGAGGATGCCGGCCTTCACCTGGACCGCGTCGCCCGGCAGCCCGACGATGCGTTTCACATAGTCCACGCAGTCCTGCGTGCCTGGGCCCGAGCGCAGCCCCGTGAGCCGCATGGCAAAATCGATCGTCTGATTGATTGCACCTTCCGAGCATTCGTCGAACTTGGGATGTTTGAACACCACGACATCGCCCCGTTCCGGTTCACGGGCAAAGACCCGGCCCTCACCCAGTAGCCAATCGAGATTGGGCGAGAACGGCAGCGAATACCGCGAGTAGCCGTAGGCAAACTTGGACACAAAGAGGTAGTCGCCAATCACCAGTTCCGGCTTCATCGAACCCGAGGGGATCGAGAACGGCTGGAACAGGATCGTGCGGAACGCCCCGGCGATCAGCAGTGCCCAAAAGATGGTCTTCACCGTGTCGAAGAAGCCACCGGACGATTGGGCTGCGGTTTTGGCCATGCGGGATTTGTCCTCGGCTATCTCGACGCGTGCCGGGGTAAGTGACCGCCCGACCGGGCGCTGTCAAGGCACGCAGTGCCTTTGTGGCCGCGATCAGCGCTCGTCCGAGCCTTGTGGACGCGGCAGCGCCTCGATGATCACAAAGGCCTGAGCGTAGGGGTGGTCGTCGGTTATGGTGAGGTGGATGTGCGCCTCGTGGCCCACAGGAAGCAGGCGCGACAGGCGATAGGCGGCGCCACCGGTGAGGCGCATCGTGGGTTGGCCCGAGGGCAGGTTCACGACCCCCATCTCCCGCCAGGCAACCCCCATGCGCAGGCCCGAGCCGAGCGCCTTGGAGCAGGCCTCCTTAGCCGCCCAGCGTTTGGCATAGGACGCCGCACGCTCCCGCCGCCGGTCTGATTTCTGGCGCTCGATCTCGGTGAACACCCGATTGGTGAAGCGATCGCCGAACCGCTCGAGCGTTTTCTCGATGCGCCTGATATCGGCCAGATCCGACCCGATCCCGATGATCATTGCTGAGCCCTCGTCATTTGCGCCGCCTGTCTGTCACGCCCTGCCAAGGAGGTGCAAGACCCAGAGCATGGCCTCGCCGAGCGCGCAGCTGAAGGATGCCCGTCGGCGCTTGGCTGGGCGCACGGGGCGGTGTGGTTCCTGGGTTCGGTCCGACATCAGCGCTCCCAGTCCTGCTCCCAATCTAAGTAATACCAACCAAAACCGCGCTTGGCGCGCTCTTCGGTTTTGTCGGCGGTCTCCCAAGGGAAACCGACAAGGTTCCAGTATACGAGCCAACTGATGACCACCGGCTGGAAACCAAGCCCCCAGCCGATGATCAAAAAGCCGAGGCCCGCCCACCACATGGCAACGACCCGGTAGGCATTATACCCGGTCGAGTGCAGCAAGCTCCCAAGCGGCTGGAAAACTCACCCGCATCTTGGCGTTGTTACTTAAGCGGGAAGTTGGCGTCGGCCATGCGCTTACGCCGTCAAGATCTTGGTGATCCGTTCCGTCCAGTTTCGCCGTCACGGAGATAGAAGAGGCCGTTCGCGCCGCGCAGCTGAGCCCTTCGCCTTTGCTTGTATGGCATGAAAGGCGACCCTACGCCTCGATCGATGAGCCAAGTGATGCACATGGGAAACGCGCCCAGGAGCCATCCAAGGACAAACGCAGCGGCTAAAAGCGGAAAGCCCAAATACAAGATGGTATAGCCGTTGCCGAACACGAGCAGAGGCGCGCTCGAGAGGGCCAGGAGTGCTGCCACCCGCAAGCGCATTTTGCAGCCGTCATAGGTCCAGGCACACACTCTTGCCGAGACTTTCGGGGGTGCTGTCAAGCAGCACCTTCGCCGAAGTACTCTCGGCGGGCTTGGTCCATAACGGCGCGCATCCGCCGGATCGCGGCATCTAGGCCTGTAAAGATTGCTTCGCCCACCAGGAAGTGGCCGATGTTCAGCTCGACCACCTCGGGCAGGGCCGCGATTGGGGCGACGGTGTCGAAGGTGAGTCCATGACCGGCGTGCACTTCGAGCCCCAAGGAATGCGCGAAACGCGCCATTTCCGTCAGCTTCGCCAGTTCGGCGTCACGCTCCGCAATCTGTCCCTCCGCATGGGCATCGCAATAGGCTCCGGTGTGCAGTTCGATCACCGCGGCGCCGATCCGGTGTGCTGCCTCGATCTGGCGTGGCTCAGCCGCGATGAAGATCGATACCCGGCAGCCCGCCTCGGTCAGAGGGGCAATGAAATGCGCGAGACGGTTCTCATCGGCGGCAACTTCCAGGCCGCCTTCGGTTGTGCGTTCCTCGCGACGCTCCGGAACGATGCAGACCGCGTGGGGCCGATGGCGCAGCGCGATTGCCTGCATCTCCTCGGTCGCAGCCATCTCAAAATTCAAGGGCGCGTCCAGTGCCGCCATCAGCCGATCGATGTCGTCGTCAGAGATGTGCCGCCGGTCCTCACGCAGATGCGCTGTGATGCCATCTGCGCCCGCCGCTTCGGCAAGTCGGGCTGCCCGCACCGGGTCGGGGACATTGCCTCCGCGCGCGTTCCGCACGGTCGCCACGTGGTCGATGTTTACTCCGAGGCGCAGCGGCCCCACGGGAGCGTTCGGCTTGCCGGTCATGCGGTTCTCCTCAGGCATTGTCCCCTTCCCGCGCGTCGTGCAGCGCATAGGCCTCTTGTTCCCGTTCGGCCGCTTGGCGCAGCTGCTCTGCCTTCTGCTCAAGCTTGCGTTGGCGGCGCACCTGATAGGCGGCGACCAACGGCCCAAGCGTCCAGTAGCTGACGAAGCCGGCAAAGAGACCGATCAACGACCCTCCAACAAGATAGGGCAGGAAGATATCGTTGAGAAAGACCATTGCGCCCTCGAGCGGCGAGCGCTCGATGCCAAACCACGAGCGCACACCATCCCAGGCCGATTTCACGCCCGAGGCGAAGGCGTCCATGATCGCCTCGAAATCCGAGCCTTCGCTGTCGCGCCCGAGCACGATGCGGCCGAGCCAAAGCGCCGAGGAGGCGATCGCCGGGAAGCTGAGTGGGTTTCCGACGATTGTTCCGAACAACGCCGCGATGACATTTGCACGCATCATCCAGGCAATCAGGGCAGCCAGGAAAAAATGCAGCGTGAAGAAGGGCGTAAAGGAGGCGAAGGTTCCAGCCGCAAAGCCGAGTGCGATGCGGTGCGGCGTGTCAGGCAGCCGGCGCATGCGTTTCCCAATATAGCCGAAGCCGCGCCAAAACCCTTTCCGCGGATACACGAACTCGCGCATCCGGGTCAGAAAGCTTGGCCGCTCGCGGCGCTTGAAGATCATACTCGCTCCATTGTCGGCCGCCGCGGCGCCGGAGCTTTCATGCCCTCGATGCCGCGATCCCGCCGCCTGTCTGGCGTTGGCCTGTCCCCAACCCGCCGCCTGCATACTCCGCAGAGCCGCTGGCGGGAAGGGCCTGTGGGTCCTGTGCCGCCGTTCGCTCTGCCTGGCTCACATAGCTCTGGGCCCGCAATGCAGTTAGGATATCCGAGAGATGTTTCACGTCTCTGACTTCGACCAGGATGCTCATCATCACGAAATCGGGCTTCCGGTTGGAGATGACAAGGTTGTCGATGTTGGCTCCGCGCTCGCCAATCAACGTGCAGGCATGACCGAGCGCTCCTGGTTGATTGGCCAAGGTCATGTCGATCCGGGCTAGATTGTCGGGCTGTGCAGAGGCATCAGGGTCCCAGCCGAGATCGATCCAGCGTTCCAGGTCGTCCTCGAACTCGGCGAGCAGGCTGCAGGAGATCGCGTGAACCTCCACCCGGCCACGGCGTGCAAGGCCCATGACACGGTCCCCGGGAACCGGATGGCAGACTGTGCAGAACGCGACCGCTTGACCACGCCGGAGGCCGCGGACGCGCATTGAGGGGGGATTGGGTGCCACATCCGCGGTTTGCACCTCGGGCTGGTCGGGATAGACGGCGGCGACCAGTCCCTGGGCCGTGATCGAGCCACGGGCGATGGCGGCGAGCATGGCCTCGACGCTCGTCATAGAGAGCTTCTGTGCCGCCACGGCCAAGGTCTTATCGCCGGCGTCATGGCCCGCGCGCTGGAAGCACTGGAGCGCGATGTCCCGACCGAGCGCGATCTGTTCCTCGCGCAGCTGATCCCGCAACGCCCGCCGGATCGCCCCCTTGGCACGACCGGTCTTGGCCATATCGATCCAGTGCACCGAGGGGCGCTGTCCCTCCGCCGTGATGATCTCCACCTGTTGACCGTTGCGCAGCCGGGTCCAGAGCGGCACTCGCCGCCCGTCCACCATGGCGCCCGCGCAGTGATCCCCGACACGGGTGTGGATGGCATAGGCAAAATCTATCGGCGAGGCGCCCCTGGGGAGCCCCACCACATCCCCTCTTGGCGTGAAACAGAAGACCTGGTCGGTGAACATGTCGAGCTTGACGTGCTCCAAAAACTCCGCTGGCTCATCGCCCTTCTCAAGCCGCGCCACCAGTTCGCGAAGCCACGAGAAGGGGTCGACCGCAAAAGGGTTCTCCGTCTGCTCGCCGTTTTTATAGGACCAGTGCGCCGCGATGCCGCTCTCCGCGACGTCGTGCATGTCGCGGGTTCGGATTTGCACTTCGACTCGCATCGCTTTCGCGCCGAAGACCGTTGTATGGATCGAGCGATAGCCGTTTGCCTTGGGACCAGAGATGTAGTCCTTGAACCGACCGGGAACCGCGCGCCAGCGCCGGTGGATCGCCCCGAGCGCAGCGTAGCAGTCGCTCTCCGAGCGGCAAAGGATACGAAACCCGTAGATGTCGGAGAGCTGGGAGAACGAGGTTTGCTTCTCCTCCATCTTTCGCCAGATGGCGTAGGGCCGCTTCTCGCGCCCATCCACCTCGGCAACCACGCCGGCCGCGTCGAGGGTTTGGGCGATCTCGGCGCTGATCTGAGGAACGAGGTCACCGGTCTCGCGGCGCAGCTTGAGGAAGCGGCGCATGATCGAGGTCCGACCTTCGGGGTTCAGCACCTCGAAAGACAGATCCTCGAGCTGCTCGCGGATCTGCTGCATACCCATGCGCCCGGCCAGTGGGGCGTAGATCTCCATGGTCTCGCGTGCGATCCGAGAGCGTTTCTCCGGTCGCAGGGCCGAGATGGTGCGCATGTTGTGCAATCGGTCGGCGAGTTTGACCAACAGCACGCGGACGTCCTTGGCCATGGCCAGGAGCAATTTTCGGAAGTTCTCCGCTTGCGCGTTCTCGGTTGAGCCCTGTTCTAGTTTCGTGAGCTTGGTGACGCCATCGACGAGCCTGGCTATTTCCGGCCCGAACAATCGATCCAGTTCGGCATAGGTCGCAGGTGTGTCTTCCAGCGTGTCATGGAGCAGGGCAGTGACGATTGTTGCGTCATCCAGACACAGATCGGTGAGGATCGCGGCCACCTCGAGCGGGTGCCCGGTGAAGTAGGGATCTCCGTTGGCGCGGGTCTGATCGCCATGTGCTTTTGCACCGAACACATAGGCCCGGAGCAACAAATCCTCGTCCGCGTTTGGATTGTACTCCCGAACGCGATCAACCAGTTCAAAGGCACGTGTCACCGGACCCGACCTTGGAGTGTGCTGCGGCTGTGCCTCTGGCTCAGTGCACCGGGCAGCAAGTTATCACTTCGGCTGTTCTGCCATGAGGGCGCGGAGCAGCTTCTCCTCGTCGAGATCGTCTCCACCGAGCGGGCTCTGCGTCGATGGCGCGTTCATCAGGGCGGCCATATTGTCTTCTTCCGGCTCGTCCACCTCGATATGGCGCTGGTGGCTCTCGATTGCTTCTTCCCGCAGATCATCGGAAAGAACCGCGCGATCCGCGATTTCGCGCAGAGCGACGACGGGGTTTTTATCGTTGTCGCGGTCGACTGCGATGGCTGCACCGGACGAGATCATGCGCGCCCTGTGGGCTGCAAGCATCACGAGGTCAAACCGGTTGGGCACTTTGTCAACGCAATCTTCAACCGTCACGCGGGCCATGGGAGCACCTCAGCTATCAGGAACATCCTTTCGCATATCGTCCAATGACAAAAAATGCAACGCATCCGAGGGCGGTTTTGATGGCCAGAGTGCCTTTTCGATCCCGAAACGAAACGCACTTCTTCACGATGGGACAGGTTGTCCTGACAAATCAGTTTCCCCCCAATCGCAGACCCGCTAGCGTATTCAACGATTCGTGAGGTTTGCAAAATGCGTAGTACAAGAGTTTTCGAGACTATCGTCGAGCCGAGCATTGAGAGAGTTGCCGTAATAGAAGTACTTCATGTCGAAAGACACGAAGGGAGAGACTTTGTAGTCTCGCACGTGCTTCGGCGAAATATCTTCACCGAGTTCGATAGGCGGCTATCACGGCACTTGGCGGCGGTCCGGGGGGGCGGCTTTCCGAGCGTCACCGCATCGATCAGGGTTCGGGACCGCCGAGAGAAGGGGGCTTGGCAAGTCTGTCCGCCGGTTAACTTCAGCTCGATCCCTGCGGCGCTTGCCACGATTGCCCGCCGCGCAATCGGGAAGGCTGACAGCGCGACACTCCGTCTCCATTACCAAGGTCTCGAGGATGACGAGCGCGAGACAACAGGTGTCCGCCGGATCATCGAGTGTGAGGAGCTTGATATCCTCGATGCGGCGCTCAAAAGCTGCGAAGGGTTCGGCGAGATCGCCTTTCTCGACATTACCGGGGATTTCGACCTCGTGATGATCCAGCCGCCGGATCCAAAACTCCCGGCGATTATCATGGATCTGTTCAAACGTCGGCTCACCATTCCCCCGGTTCAGGGGATTACCTCGGACCCGGTTTCCGTGCCTCTGTTCGACTTCCAGAAGGTCGTGGCCGAGAACAGCGATGCCCGTACCTACATGGCGGCGTTACGCCATTCCATGATGGCCCAGAAGGAGCGCGCGGTTTTGGACTTCCGTTCGGCGGCCGAGAACCGGATCCTCGACTTCGAGCGGGCGATGCGCGGGCGCGCGTTGGAGGGGTTCCGTCTCGACGCGGTGATCTCGCTGGTTGCGCGCCTCAAATCCGGCCTGGGAGACAGTCTCGCCGGCTTGTCTGAGGATGCTCAGATCACCGCATTCGATTGGGCGACGGTCATCGAGCAGAGCCGCTACCAGGGCGGTTATCATAAGCCGGCGGATCAGGAGTCCATCACCGAGGACGGCGAACACCGCAGACGATCGTCGGCCGCGAGTGCTGCCTAAAGCTTCTGGATGCCTGAAAGCTCAGCCGGTGGCAGGCGGTCGCACATCTCTTTGACGGTCAGACCGAGCAGCGGATGGCGCCAGTCCGGGGCGATGTCGCGCAGCGGTACCAGAACAAACGAGCGGTCCTGCATTCTCGGATGTGGCAAAATAAGACGGTCCGGGCTGGCTTTCATCGCCAGTTCAGCGCTAAGCTCGATCCAAGACAATGCTGTCGGCCGGTCGGGGAGAATTGTTTCCCCAACCGCGATGAGGTCCAGGTCGCAGACGCGGGGTTCCCATCGCACTGTCCTTGTCCGGCCCAGGGCGCGCTCCACTTCATGGAGTTGCGTCAACATTTGTTGAGGAGAGAGCTGGGTCTTGAATATCGCGGCACCATTGACGAAGTCAGGGCCAGAGCCGGCAGGCACTGCCTCGGTGCGGTACCAGGGCGAAGTCTCGGCGACGGCTATGTCAGGATGGTCCGTTAAACGTGCGATTGCTTGCTCCAGAGTGTTCGCTGGAGCGCGTCCATCGGCCGGAAGATTAGCCCCGAGGGCGATGAGTGCGAGAGTGACGTTGCCGTCAGCCATCTTGGCAACCGTTGAGAATAACCGTATTCGGAGCGCCAGCCGATTCGAGCTTGACGCTCCTGTGACATCTCGCGATGCGGGATTTAGTGCAACACAAAACCCTTGAGGGTAACATGTTTTATCGCGACGAACGTTTGGCGCTTTTTATCGATGGATCGAATCTTTACGCCGCGACGAAAGCGCTCGGCTTCGACATCGACTACAAGCTCCTCCGGTCGGAGTTTATGCGCCGGGGCAAGATGGTCCGGGCGTTTTACTACACCGCATTGATCGAGAATGAAGAGTATTCTCCCATCCGGCCTTTGGTGGATTGGTTGGATTATAACGGATTCACTCTGGTCACTAAACCGGCCAAAGAATTCACGGACAGCACCGGTCGCCGAAAGGTGAAAGGCAATATGGATATCGAGCTCTCGATCGATGCGATGGAGATGGCCGACCATGTGGAGCACATCGTGCTGTTTTCTGGCGATGGTGACTTCCGTCCTCTGGTATCCGCGATCCAGCGGAAAGGGGTGCGGGTCTCAGTGGTTTCCACGATCCGCTCTCAACCGCCTATGATTGCTGATGATCTGCGCCGCCAGGCGGACAACTTCATCGAGTTGGATGAGTTGCGCGACGTGATCGGCCGTCCGCCGCGCCAGAACACCGGTCCGCGCGAGCGTGACCGCGATACGGAGACCGAGGAGAGCCCCGCCGCGGCAAATGGCAACGCCTGAGGGTCTTGGCTCGGCGGAACCCGAGCGCGACTGTCCGATCTGCTCTCGTCTTGTCGCCTTTCGTGCGGAAATCCGCGCCAACGAGCCGAGCTGGCATGCAGCGCCCGTGCACAGCTTCGGCGACCCGGACGCTCGGCTCCTCATCGTCGGGCTGGCCCCTGGGATGCGAGGCGCCAACCGGACCGGGCGACCATTTACGGGCGATTGGGCAGGGGACCTGCTCTACGATACGCTGGACCGGTTCGGCTTCTCACGCGGTCGGTATGCGGCGGATCCGAATGATGGCCTGGTGCTGCGCGACTGCATGATCACCAACGCCGTTCGGTGTGTCCCTCCACAGAACAAGCCCGTCGGCGCCGAGATCAATGCCTGCCGTCCTTTCTTGGCAAACCGAATCGCGTCCCTGGGCCGGTTAACCCATCTTCTGACCTTGGGCAGGATTGCCCATGACAGCGCTGTCCGGGCACTCGGCCATCGTCCCTCAGCGGCTCCCTTCGGTCACGGCGCCTCGTCTAAGCTTCAGAATTACCATATTTTTTCCAGCTACCACTGCTCTCGTTACAACACTAATACGGGCCGGTTGACCCCAGAGATGTTCGATCAGGTCTTTGATGCGCTTCGGTCGTCGCTTGACGCCTGAACGGCGCATTTCGGCACGCGTGCGCTGCACAACTGGTCCAGAACACTCCCAATTCTCCGATTGGTATGCGGGTGGGCGGCATCGCTCACTTTGATACGATGGAAAGGGCGCGCCGATGATCGTCTATCCGATGCTGCAGATCCAACAGGGGCGCTGCGTGAGCCTCTCCCATGGTGAGCTGGATACACCCACCGTTTGGCATGGCGATCCCATTGAGAAGGCGCTCTCCTTCGTCGCGGAGGGAGCAGAATGGTTGCATGTCACGGACCTCGACGCCGTGGCGGGCGATGGTGACAACGCGGAGATCGTCCAATCGATCATCCGTCAGGCTGGCGTGCCGGTGCAGGTTTCGGGCGGTATGCGCAGCGACGAAGCGGTGGATGCCTGGGCCGAGGCTGGCGCCGCTCGGATCGTGTTTGGCACCACCGCCGTCAGTTTTCGGGACTGGGTGAGTGCGAAGGCCCGCGCCTATCCCGATCTGATCGCGGTCTCTTTCGATATCTGGCAGGGCAAGGTTGTCGTCGACGGCTGGAAACGCGGCGTGATGATGACGCCGGAGGACCTGATCCACGCCTATGACGGGGTGCCGCTCGCGGCAATGATCCTGACGGATATCGACAGAGATCTTGATTTGCCGGAGTCGAGCTTCGCGCTCATGACGCGGCTGGCCGAGGAGACACGCACACCGGTCATTGCATCAGGCCTGGTGAAATCCGTCGACGATGTCTCGACGCTGAAATACATGCCGAACATCGCTGGCGCCATGATCGGGCGGGCGCTCTACGAGAAAGTGGTCGATCTTGGCGAGGCAGTCGCAGTAGCACGCCCGGCTCCCGAGCCGGTGGCACAGTTCCGCTAGGGATCAGGTTTCCTCCTGAGGGGGAGGGTACTGCGTGCCTGAGACGACGGCGTCGAGGTGATCGGCGGACCAAGTGAAGCTCGGCACGTCCTCCACCTTCCGACCGAAATACTCGCTGTGGCAATAGAGACCCCAGATCGGGGCCCTTTTGAAGGCGGGACCTGCCAGCGCCGAGAAACGCCCAGCCATCGGCGTTGACATGCCCGTGTCGAGGCACTCCATCCCCATCTCGCGCGGGAACAGCACCCGCAAGCCCATGTCGCTGAACTGGAAGAAGTTCCACGGCCGCTCATGGGCACCAAAAGAGAAGTGGGTCTCGACGAAGATATGACCTCCCGACGCGCAGAGCCCCACCATCTCTTGCGAGACGAGCCAAGGCATGGCGAAATGCTCAAAGCAGGCCGACGTAAAGATGAGGTCGAAACGCTCCTCGGGGCCGAAATAGCTCCTCAGACGATGCGCATCACCGACCACATCCACATTCGGTCCGGCGTAGTAGTCGAAGCCCACATAGGTGGCGGCAGAGAAGCGTTCGCGGAGTTCCGAGCGGCCGGTGACTTCGCGACTGCCGACCTCGAGGATGCGCAGTCCCGGTTTGTTGAACTCCGCGACCAAATGATCCTGCCAATGGGCATGCCCTACCCGCTTGGGCGTTGGGACATCCGCGTGGAGAAACCGATCGTCAAAGCGCGACTCCACCGCGAGACTGGCATGGCGAAGCGCTGAGAGGAGGCGGTGCAAGAGCAAGTTCATGGCGTCCTCCGGAGACTGTGACGGGGCTCGGCTGCTGCGGCTTTCGGCATAGCCCTGTAACCCTCGTCAGGAAAGGTCAAACTACCGGGCTGCCTTGCCGGACCTAATGCAGACCGTTATACGACGCGCGGACTACGACGCCCACGCGGCCCCACGGAGCCGATCATGACTGCTGAGACCCGAAAACCCCGCCTCGTGATGAAGTTCGGAGGCACTTCGGTCGCCGATCTCGAGCGCATCCGGGCGGCTGCGGCACGCGTCAAGCGAGAGGCCGAGGCCGGGTATGATGTGGCCGTTGTGGTGTCGGCAATGGCGGGCCAGACCAACCAGCTCGTCAACTGGGTGCGCGAGGCGGCTGCCGGGCCGCAAAGCGCCAACCACGCCGGTCTCTATGATGCCCGCGAATACGATGCCGTTGTGGCATCCGGCGAACAGGTGACGTCGGGCCTCATGGCCTTGGTGCTTCAGGAGATGGGGGTGCCGGCGCGCTCATGGCTGGGCTGGCAGATCCCCATGCACACCTCCGGCCTGCACGGTGCGGCGCGCATCGAGAAGATCGAGACAGAGAACCTTGCACGGAAATTCGGCGAGGGTCTGCACGCGGTGATTGCGGGCTTTCAGGGGATTGGGCCGGATGGGCGCGTGTCGACGCTTGGTCGCGGCGGATCCGACACAACGGCAGTGGCGATCGCCGCTGCGCTCGAGGCGGAGCGCTGCGACATCTACACCGATGTGGACGGCGTCTACACCACCGACCCCCGTATCGAGCGCCGGGCGCGCAAGCTCGAACGTATCGCCTATGAAGAAATGCTGGAGCTTGCTTCCCTGGGCGCCAAGGTGCTTCAGACCCGCTCAGTCGAGCTCGCCATGCGCTACAAGGTACGCCTGCAGGTGCGCTCCTCCTTTGAGGATTTGCCGGGAACGCTGGTCTGCGACGAAGAGGAAATTATGGAACAGAACGTTGTCAGCGGCGTGGCCTTCAGCCGGGACGAGGCGAAGCTGACCCTCGTGCGGATCGCCGACCAGCCGGGCGTTGCGGCGGCGATTTTCGGACCTCTTGCGGCGGCGGGTGTGAATGTCGACATGATCGTCCAGAACATCGGAACGGACGCCGGTGGAGCCGAGACGACGGACATGACGTTCTCCGTGTCGCTCGACGAGATTGGCCGGGCGAAAGCGGCGCTCGAGGGCGCACGTACCGATATCCGTTATGAGGATCTGATCGTTGATGACGACGTGGCCAAGATCTCGGTGGTCGGCATCGGGATGCGCTCGAATGCCGGCG
Organism: Pseudomonadota bacterium; assembly: GCA_039816045.1. Classification (GTDB taxonomy): domain Bacteria; phylum Pseudomonadota; class Alphaproteobacteria; order Rhodobacterales; family Rhodobacteraceae; genus Thermohalobaculum. The sequence goes on along the minus strand of JBCBYB010000024.1, from coordinate 36,079 downwards.
TCGCGCAGAAGATGTTCGCGGCCTTGGCCGATGAGGGGATCAACATCAAGGTGATCACCACCTCCGAGATCAAGGTCAGCGTGCTGATCGACCGCTGGTATCTGGAGCTTGCGGTGCGGGCGCTCCATGAAGCGTTCGGGCTGGAAGAGGCCTGACGGCGCCGCGTCGAGGGACACCAGGGCCAGGAGGCCCGTCGAGGGGAGGGGCAATGCCCACCGACACGAGCGGATCGCGCGCCCTGCTGCGTACGCTGAGGACCGCGATGGCGGGCCACGGCGATGGACAGCAGCGTCTCGACCGGGTCGTGCGCCTCGTCGCGTCGAACATGGTCGCCGAGGTTTGCTCGATCTATCTCAAGCGCGATGAACGCACGCTTGAGCTTTGCGCGACCGAAGGGCTTAAGTCCGCGGCGGTGCATAGCGCTCGGCTGCGGGTCGGGCAGGGGCTCGTCGGGCGGATTGCCGAGCGCGCGGAGCCGATCGCGACAGACGATGCCCAGTCAGCGCCGGGTTTCCGCTATATCCCCGAGACGGGGGAGGAGGTCTACCGCTCCTTCGTGGGCGTGCCCGTACAGCGGCTCGGCGAAGTCATGGGCGTCTTGGTGGTCCAGAACGAGGCAGCGCGTCGCTATTCCGATGAGGAAGTCGAAGCGCTCGAGGTCGTGGCCATGGTCATCGCGGAGATGGCTGAGGCCGGGGCCTTTCTCGGCTCTGACGGGATCATCGCGCAGGCCGGGCGGCGGACAGGCCCTGTGCTTATCGAGGGGGCTTCGGCGGCGGACGGACTTGCGGAGGGCGTGGTGCACATGCACGAACCGCGGCTCGTTGTCTTCAACCCCATCGCCGAGGACGTGGCGACCGAGCGTGCGCGTCTGGCAAACGCAATCGAAGCGCTGCGTGACGATCTAGACCGGCTGATCGATGGGGATGCCCTCGGCCCCCATGGCGAGCATCGCGATGTGCTCGAGGCTTACCGGATGTTCGCCCATGACAAGGGATGGATGCGTCGGCTCGACCAAGCGATCGACTCCGGCCTTGCAGCCGAAGTGGCCGTGGAGAAGGTCCAGTCCGCGGCCCGTGCGCGCATGGAGCGGGTCACCGAGCCTTACTTGCGCGAGCGGCTCCAGGATCTCGACGATCTGGCAAACCGGTTGCTGCGATATCTGGTGGGTCCCGGAGAGGAAGATACCTTGCCACCCGACGCCGTGCTGGTTGCGCGCAACATCGGTCCGGCCGAGGTCCTTGACTATACCGGACGCATTCGCGGCCTCGTTCTCGAAGAAGGGGCGCTGTCGGCCCATTCCGCCATCGTCGCCCGGGCGCTCAACATCCCGATGGTGATCCAGGCGGAGCGGGTGACCCGTGACGTCAACCCGGGTGACGCCATCGTTATCGACGGCGACAGGGGACGGGTCCATTTGCGCCCCGAGGCCGGTGTCCTAGATGCCTTCCGCGAAAAACTGCTCCTCGGAGAGCAAGCCCGCGCGGTCTATCGCGGGCTGATCGATAAGCCGGCCGAGACGAAGGATGGCGTGCGGGTTGCGCTCAAGATGAACGCAGGGCTTTTGGCCGACTTGCCCTCCATCGAGGTCTCGGGCGCGGAAGGCGTGGGCCTCTTTCGCACCGAGCTTCAGTTCATGATCCGCGGCTCGCTCCCCGGACGCGAGACGCAGGCCCAGCTCTACGGTCGCATTCTCGACAATGCCGGCGGGCGGGACGTGGTCTTCCGGACGCTCGACATCGGCTCCGATAAAATCCTGCCGTACATGCGGCGCGAGGAGGAACCGAACCCGGCGCTAGGCTGGCGGGCCATCCGCGTCGGCCTCGATCGCCCACGCCTGTTCCGCATGCAGATCCAGTCGCTGATCAAGGGAGCGGCGGGGCGTCCGCTCAGCATCATGTTCCCGATGGTGGCCGAGGCGGAGGAGTTCTTTGCCTGCCGTGATCTCGTCCACGGTGAGATGGATCGGCTGAAGGGGCTGGGCTACGTGCTGCCCGAACGCTTGCGGATCGGGCTGATGCTGGAAACCCCCGCTTTGATCTTCGGCCCGGATCGGCTCTACGAGGAGGCGGATTTTGTCAGCGTCGGCGGCAACGATCTGATGCAGTTCTTTTTTGCCGCTGATCGGGAGAACGAGCGGGTGCGCAGGCGCTACGACCTTTTGAACTTCTCCTTTTTGCGCGGCCTTGGCCAGGTCGTCTCGCGCTGTACGGTTCCCGAGACGGCTTTGTCCTTCTGCGGGGAAAGCGCGGGCCGTCCGATCGACGCAATAGCCCTGGCGGCGATTGGCTTCCGCGAGTTGTCGATGCGACCCGCCTCGATCGGTCCGGTCAAGCGCCTGCTGCGCGCCATCGATCTCGGTGAAGTCCGATCGGTTTTGGCCGAAGCCGAGCGCCAAGGGGCAGCTTGCGCGCGCCCGTTGCTGATGGACTGGGCGGTTCGCAAATCCCTACCCATATGAAGGGCTGACGATCCAGTTCGGATGTCGATGACCCCCGTGCAACACTCACAACGGCGAACGCGGTTCGCCGCACCGCCTCCGCAAACTCGCCCAAATTGGTGCTTTACTCCACTTGCGGGTTGTGGCGTTGGTCACAGGGACCAGGTTTCACAATAGACCGACGGGTAATCGGCATGCCGGGGGGATAGCGTGTACAAGGACCGATCGAGCAAGACGCGTTTGGCCATTCTGCGAGGATAGATGCCGGACGCCTACGACTTTTGGGCTGCCCGCATCACGTCGAGGCAGGCTGCACTCATTGATGAGTTCTGGCTGCGCTTTGGGGACATTCGAAGCCGGATCGAGCGCCATTTTCGGGGCTATGCACCCAATGTGAACCCGGACGCCGAGATTGCTGGCGTTCTGGGGGGGCTGTCCGACGATCTGGCCTGCGATTTCGAGGTCGACACACACGGCGGGCTCACGCTCGTGATCTCGGCGGAGTTGCGCCACAGCCGCCGTCCCCTCGCGCGCGCGGCCCTCGCGCGTGGTCCAGAGTTTCCGAGCTGGCGTTTCTCGGACCTGCGTGCGCCGATCGCTGATCTGTCGGAGGCCGTTCAGGCGATCCGGCGCCGAAGCCGAGCCGACCGGATTGAACTCAGCGGGATTGAGACGCGCCGCGGCGCTCACCGGATGATCGATCTTGGCGCTCGGGGCAATGGTGACGGCGATTTCCTCGGAGATCAGGCCGGCATCGTCTTTTCGGTTCTGCTGGGGGAAGAAGCCGACCAGGACTGGCTTGGCGAGGTGGTCTCGGAGCCGCCCTCGAGCTCGATCCGGATGCGCAGCCTGCTGCGAAAGAAGGCCGACGACCCCACGCTGTGGCTGGAGCTTTTCCGAAACGAGGCAACGGCGGTGATCGCCGAGCTGCGCGAGGAGCGCCCCGAGCGCCCCTATGCCGAGCACCGCATGCGGGTTGAGCATATGGCGAGTTTTCGTCTCCGACCCACACCCGGTGATCGCGCGCGCAGGCGGGACGCATTGCTCTATCAGAGCCGCGATCCAAAGCTGGTCGCTGCGAGGCTGGCGGGCGCGCGGATTTCCGGCCGGCGGTTCTCCCGGTTTGGCGAGATCCCCTGCGGCGTGAAGATCCGGCGTGGCAGTCCGACGCTTGCGGAGCCCGAGGATATCGCGTCTCTCGGAATGGCGGTCGAGCATGCGCTGATGGAGGCGGGCGTGGGCGGGCTCACGGGACGGGCCAGCGGCCTCGAGCACGCCTATCTCGATGTGGCGCTCCAGCATCTCGACCGCGGGATTGAGGTGCTGCGCGACGTTCTGACCGAGGAGGGGATCGTAACTCCGACCTGGTTGATCTTTGACGAGGCCGGTCTTGAGGATTGCTATCACCCTTTGATGCCACAGACGCAACCGACACCAATGGACGAGCCCTGATCGATATGGGCGGCGGCGTTCACGCAAACGGGGCTCGCACCGGCCATTCGGGCCGAGTATGGTGTCACAGTGGCGGGGTTACCGGCGCCATTGGCTTGAGGGAGGGGACCATGCGCCTGATCATCAGCTTGCTGGCTTTCGTGCCGGCCGTGGCGCTCGCCGATCCGACCGGCAATTGGAAGAGCTCGCCCAACGAGGAGGGACGCTTCATCGAGGTCGAGATCGCGCCATGCGGCGACCTGATGTGCGGCACGATTGTCGAAAGCAACAGCCCAAAGCGTGCCGAGTTGGTCGGGCGCAAGATCATTGAGAACATGGTCCCTGCAGGGGAAAACCGCTGGGAGGATGGCACGATCTGGGCGCCAGACAATGACGAGACCTATGACGCGAAGATGGAGCTGCTCGACCCGAGCCGGCTAGAGGTTTCGGGCTGTGCGCTGCTTGGCCTCGTGTGCCGCGGCCAGGTCTGGACCCGCGTGAACGGCGGCTGAGAGCTCCATGATGGTCAGGTTTGCGTACGTCTTTGCCCTTGTTGCGGCGCTTGTCCCCGAGCTTGCGGCGGCCCAGTCGGCGCGCTCTTCGGCTCTGGAGTTGATCGAGCGGCGCCGGATGCTGACGGCGGAAGAGCACACCCATTGGCGCGGGGTCGGTCGTGTCAATATCGCCACCTTCTCCGAGCGCGGTATGTGCACGGGCACTTTGATCGCCGAGGATCTGGTCCTGACGGCGGCGCATTGTCTGATCTCGGACCGCACGGGGGAGACCTACGCCCCCGGCAATGTCCATTTTGCCGCTGGCTGGCGCCAGGGACAGCGGGTGGGCTGGAGCGACGCCAAGAGCATCGCCATCCATCCTCGGTATGCGCAGGAGGGGCTCGACGATCTGGAGCGCATCGGCTCGGATCTCGCGCTGATCCGGCTGCGGTTGCCGATCCCGGAGGACGCGGCGCCCCCGTTCGAGGTTGCGCCAGCGGCTGCGGCGCGCGGGCCCCTGACACTTGTCAGCTATCGCCGCGATCGGGCCCATGCACTGACTAGGCAGGATGGCTGCGATCTGCGCGGCGCGCGCGACGCGGTCCTGGCACTCGGCTGCGATGTGACCTTCGGCGCGTCGGGGTCCCCGCTCTTTGCCGAGATCCGGGGCAAGCGCCGTCTCGTTGCCGTGATCTCCGCAATGAGCCGCAACAACGGTCAGCCGATCGCCTGGGCCGTCCGGCTCGATGCGGCGATCGCGGAGGTGCTGGCAGCGCTCGACTGACCCCTTGACGCCGGCCACCCGGCTCCCCACCTCTAGTTTGCGGATGGCCACGACGGCACCGCGGAGAACCCAGGTCTGCCCGAATTCGGGGGGCCGCACCACATATCGCTTCTCTATGGAGGATACGAAGACATGCGCAATGTCGATCTCACCCCGCTTTACCGCTCCACCGTTGGCTTCGACCGGCTCGCGTCGATGCTCGATCAGGTGATGAGCCACGACGTCGCAGCGCCGAGCTACCCGCCCTACAATATCGAGAAACTGGGCGAAGACGCCTATCGCATCTCGCTGGCGGTTGCAGGCTTTGGCGAAGAGGATCTGACCATCGAGGTCAAGGAAGGCCAGCTCACGGTCACCGCCGCCAAGCGCGAGAAGCCCGAGGGCGAGCGCCCGGTCTATCTCCACCGCGGCATTGCCGAGCGTGGGTTCGAGCGCCGCTTCCAGCTCGCCGACCATGTGAAGGTCACGGGCGCCGGCCTCGAGCACGGCCTGCTCCACATCGACCTCGCCCGCGAGATCCCGGAGGCGCTGAAGCCGCGCACCATCGCGATCACGACCGGCGAGAAAGGCCGCACCACGATCGAGGGTTAAGCCGCGCGCCCGGCGCGCGCAACGCCCCTGCTGTTCCGACGCCCGTCCGGTTCCCACCGGGCGGGCGTTTCGTTTTTGGGTCGATGGGTCTCCTTGCGCCACGATACGCCGCCCCGCGGCACTGCCGGTGCTTGACCCGTGCCGGACACTCCTATCCTATTCGCGGTACGCAACGGGCCATAAGAGCCTGGGCCAACAGGAGGACGGCATGACCACTGGGGCTGCACCCGCAGGCAACTCAGGCACTGACACGTTCGCGAAACTGCTCGCGGCCAATGCCCGTGACCGGGGATCGCGCCCGGCGAGCCGCGAGAAGGAATACGGGATCTGGCAGAGCTGGAGCTGGGCGGAGGTCTCCGAGGAGACGCGCGCCCTCGCGCTCGGGCTCGTCACCCTAGGATTGCAGCCCGGCGACCGGATGGCGGTGATCGGCACCAACCGTCCGCGGCTCTACTGGTCGATGGTCGCCTGCCAGATGGCGGGCGGCGTGCCCGTGCCCGTCTATCAGGACAGCGTCGCCGAGGAGATGGCCTATATCCTCGACCATTGCGAGGCGCGTTTCATCATCGCCGAGGATCAGGAGCAGGTGGACAAGGTGCTCTCGGTCCAGGAGCGCTTGCCCGGCATCTCCCAGATCATCTATGCGGATCCGCGCGGGTTACGGAACTACGACCATTCGACCCTGCATGACTATGCAGAGGTGCAGAAGATCGGCCGCGCCGCCGCTGCCGAGCAGGGGCCGGCCATGGACGCCCGCATCGCGGCGCAAAAGGGCTCGGATGTCTGCGTCATGCTCTACACCTCGGGCACGACCGGCAAGCCGAAGGGGGTGGTGCTCTCGCATGACAATATCCTGAAGACCGCCGCTGCCGCCGCCTCGGTCGACAGCCTGACCGAGCAGGACAGCATGCTGGCCTATCTGCCGCTCGCCTGGGTCGGTGACTTCATCTTCTCCATGGGCCAGGCTTATGTGACCGGTATGTCGGTTGCCTGCCCTGAGAGCGCCGAGACCATGCATGCGGATCTCCGCGAGATCGGGCCGAGCTATTTCTTCGCACCGCCGCGGGTGTTCGAGCAGATGCTCACCATGGTGACCATCCGCATGGAGGACGCCGGCTGGACCAAGCGCTGGCTCTATAAGCGGTTCATGGACCATGCCCGTGTGATGGAGGCGAAGGAGAAAGCTGGAGAAGAGATCACCGGCTGGGAGCGTTTCCAGACCCGCCTTGGCGAGCTTTTCGTGACGGGTCCACTGAAGAACGTGTTGGGGCTCTCCCGCGTACGCATCGGCTACACGGCCGGTGAGGCGATCGGGCCGGATCTCTTTGCGTTTTACCGTGCGATCGGGGTGCCGCTGAAGCAGCTCTATGGTCAGACCGAGGCGAGCGTCTTCATCACCCAGCATACCAACGACGCGGTCGATCCGGAGACCGTGGGAGTGCCGACCCCCGGCGTCGAGGTTGAGATCCGCGAAGGGGGCGAGGTGTTCTACCGCTCGCCCGGCGTCTTCGTGGAGTACTACAAGAACCCCGATGCGACGCGCGACACCAAGGACCCGGACGGCTGGGTGGCCACTGGAGACGCGGGCTTCTTCGACGAGCGCACGGGGCAGCTGCGTATCCTCGACCGGGCAAAGGATGTGGGCAAGCTCTCCAGCGGGCAGCTTTTCGCGCCCAAATACCTCGAGAACAAGCTGAAATTCTTCCCCAACATCCTTGAGGCCGTGGTCTTCGGCCATGAGCGCGACCAGTGCATGGCGATCGTCAACATCGACCTGTCCGCCGTCGGCAACTGGGCGGAGCGCAGCGGCATCGCCTATTCGAGCTATCAGGAGCTCGCCGGCCACCCGAAGGTCTATGCCATGGTCGCCGAGCACATCCGCGACACCAACCGCGACCTCGCCGGCGACCCGATGCTCAGCCACTGCCAGATCGCGCGGTTCCTGGTGCTGCACAAGGAGCTCGACGCCGACGACGGGGAACTCACCCGCACCCGCAAAGTCCGCCGCCGCTTTATCGCCGAGAAGTTCGCCGACCTGGTCGATGCGCTCTATGGCGGGGCGTCGGAGATCGCGACGGCGACCGAGGTGACCTATGAGGACGGCCGCAAGGGCACGCTGAAGGCCACCCTCGAGATCCGCGACGCCGAGACCTTCCCGGTCCAGGCGAGCGCAGACAAGGCGGCCTGAGGAGGACACGCATGACCCATCCAACCGTCGCCGAAGCCGCCGCAGACGATGCCACTTATGCCGCCGCCGAGGAGGCCCACGGCATCCATGCCCGCGAGATCGGCGAGACCGTCATGGACATCCGCAACATCACGCTGCGCTTTGGCGGGGTGACCGCGATCAAGGACGTCTCCTTCGACATCCGCGAGCGTGAGGTGCGGGCGATTATCGGTCCGAACGGGGCCGGCAAATCCTCGATGCTCAACGTGATCTCGGGCTTCTATCACCCGCAAGAGGGCGAGGTCTGGTTCCGCGGCAAGAAGCGCGGGCCCTTGCGGCCACACCAGATCGCGCGCCAGGGGATTGCCCGGACCTTCCAGAACATCGCGCTCTTCAAGGGTATGACCACGCTCGACAACATCATGACCGGGCGGCTGACCAAGATGAAGCGCGGGCTGTTGTTCCAGGCGCTCTGGGCGGGCCCGGCCGAGGCCGAGGAGATCCGCCACCGCGCCCATGTGGAGCGCATCATCGACTTTCTCGAGATCCAGGCGATCCGCAAGACCCCTGTGGGCCGGCTGCCCTACGGCCTGCAAAAGCGGGTGGAGCTGGGCCGGGCGCTCGCCGCCGAGCCCAACCTGCTGCTGCTCGACGAGCCCATGGCGGGCATGAACGTCGAGGAGAAGGAGGACATGTGCCGCTTCATCCTCGACGTGAACGACGAGTTCGGCACCACCATTGTGCTGATCGAGCACGATATGGGCGTCGTCATGGACCTCGCCGACCGGGTCGTGGTGCTCGACTTCGGCCAGAAGATTGGCGACGGCACGCCCGACAAAGTCCGCAACAACCAGGCCGTCATCGACGCCTATCTGGGGGTGCCTCATGATTAGGCGAAGTGAGTACCGCCAGGCGATAGGGCTTCATACACTGTCTGCGGTTTGTCTCTCGATGATCTTTCTATGCGCGATCCTCTACGGTATGGCCACCACCTTTCCCGATGCGGCCAGTGTCATTCAGGACGGCACGCCGTTGCGCGCGGCGGCGGAGCGCCCGGTGATCCTGCTGGGTGTCGGGGCGGTCCTGGGGCTCGGTCTCCTGGCCTGCGAGCTTTGGTTTCGGATGAAGCTGCGGCGCGTCTTCGACCGGTTGAATGCTGTGGAAAGGAGAAGGTAAGCCTATGGGAGAGCTACTCTTTTTCTTCGAGGTTGTAATTTCGGGCCTGCTGGCGGGGGTGATGTACTCACTGGTGGCGCTCGGCTTCGTGCTGATCTTCAAGGCGTCCGGCATCTTTAACTTTGCCCAAGGGGTGCTGGCGCTCTTCGCCGCGCTCACGCTGGTTGGGTTCCAATCGGGCCAGGTGCCGTTTGCCCACCTCATCAACGCGGTCTGGGGCACCAAGATCCACCATTGGGGCGAGACGGGGTTGCCCGATCTCGTGGCCATCGCCGCGACGCTTGTGACGATGATCGCGCTCGCCTGGCTGGTGGTGAAGGTCGTCCTGAAAAACCTTGTGAATCAAGAGGGTATCATCCTCTTTATGGCGACCATCGGGCTGGCGTTCGTGCTCGAGGGCATGGGCGATCTGATGTGGGGCGCCAACGTCAAGGTGCTAGATGTGGGGCTGCCCTCCGGCCCGTCGGACACGATCATCGAGTGGACGGGCATGTTCATCGAGAAGATCGAGATCTCGGCGGCGGTGGTGGCCGTGATCCTCGTCGTGGCGCTCACCCTCTTCAGCCAATACACAAAAATGGGCCGAGCGCTCCGGGCCGTGGCGGATGACCACCAGGCGGCGCTGTCGGTCGGCATCAGCCTCGAGACCATCTGGTGGATCGTCTGGTCGGTCGCGGGGATCGTGGCACTCGCCGCCGGGATCATGTGGGGCGCCAAGTCCGGCGTCCAATTTTCCCTTTCCCTGATTGCCCTTAAGGCTCTGCCGGTGCTCATGCTGGGGGGCTTCACCTCGATCCCGGGGGCCATTGTCGGAGGGCTCATCATCGGCGTCGGGGAGAAGCTCTTTGAGTTCTACATCGGGCCGATGATCGGCGGCGCGACGGAGAACTGGTTCGCCTATATGCTCGCGCTGACCTTCCTGCTGTTCCGGCCGCAGGGACTGTTCGGCGAGAAGATCATCGAGCGGGTCTAGTGCGATATCCAGCTGCGATATTCCTGCGCGATATCGGTGCGATATCAGCGATATTGCGCCCGCTCCGGAGGGCTGTCGCATGACGGGACGCACGCGGCTCGGCGGGATCAGCATCGACTGCCAGACCACCGATCTGCCGGAGGCGGCGCGGTTCTGGGCGTACGCGCTGGGGATGGAGGCGACCCCGGGCGGCGAGACCTTCATGCGGCTCGGGCGGCTTGAGGGGTCTCCGGAAGGTGTGCTCTGGAACGCGGAAGGGCTGACGGTCGAGGTGCAGCGGGTCTCGCACACACCGCGCGTCCATCTCGACATCGAGGCGGAGGATGTGGCGGCGGAGGTCTCCCGGCTCGAGCGGCTGGGCGCCACGCAGACCGCGGCCATCGAGGACTGGGTGGTGATGCGTGCGCCGACGGGCCATGGCTTTTGTGTCGTGCCGTGGGATGATGCGCCGGCGGCGACACCTCACGCGCAAGTCGAGCCAGGCGTGCGAACCCATCGCTCGCGTCTCGGCGTGTTGGTGATCGACTGCCAGACCGACGATCTCGGCCCTGCGACGTCGTTCTGGGCGGCCGCACTCGGGGTCTCCGGCGCGGTCGATGCGGATGGGAAATACGCCGTGCTTGCGGAGCGCCGGGGCTATCCGAAGCTGCTCCTCCAGTCGGTGGAGCACGAGCCGCGCGTGCACATCGATCTCGAAACCGACGACCAGGAGGCTGAAGAGCGTCGGTTGCGCGCGATTGGATGCAGCCGTGTGGCCCGGGTCAAGCGCTGGATTGTGATGGAGGCGCCCACCGGCCAGCGCTTTTGCTTGGTGAAGCCGCAGAGCGCCGATTTCCCCGGCCAGGCGCCGGTTTGGGAGAGCTAGCCCGTGAGATCCCCGAACCAGGCCCAGGCCGCTCCGACGGCCCCGACCACCAAAACCACCGGAAGCACAATCGGTGCGACCGCCAAAAACGCCACCGCGGCGATGGCGATGCCGCAGATGGAGACCAGCAGGATGGTGAGGAACGAGGCGTCCTCCATCATCCCCATGACGCTGCCCCCGATCGCGGCGACGACACCGGCGCCCCCGGCGGCGAGGCGGACACTCTCGGAGATGTCTTGCAGCAGGAAGAGCACGGCGCCCGCGGCGACCACCACGACAACAACCAGGACCCAGAGCACCGAGGAAATACTTGAGCTCTCCGATTTCGGCGCCGGTTTGGTGAGGAGCTTCTTCTTGGCGGCCTCGAACTCGGCGTCCGTCAGGCTGCCATCGGCGCGCAACCGCTCGAGTTTTTCGACTTCGTCTGCAATCGACATCGCTTCCCCCTTCGTCATCCAATACGGATTACGTGGGCAACCCGGGAACCGAGATCAAGGGTTGGGCGTTGCAGAGGCAGGAGGCACCCCATGAGTGTGCTCGATGGCGTCTATTGGACGACGCAGGTGGTCCTTCTCGCAATGGCCGCACTCTCTTTGGTGGCGGCTCTGCATCTCATCCTGCACGACTGGCGGTTGTTGCAGACACTTGAGCAGATGGACGCCACCGAGGCGGTGGTCCCTACGGATACATATTACGTCGTGCATGCGACGCGGTCGCTGTCCTCTCTCATCACCCCGGCTGCTTTTCTATTCATGGGAGGCGTGCTGCATTGGCTGCGCCGCCTCTACCAAACCCGCAAGGAGACCCACTGATGTTCTATCGCGAGGCGGGTGAGTTCAAGACGAGCTATGCGGCGGATCACGCCACGTTTCCCATCGCCTTTGACCGCTGGCGGTTCTGGGGGGTGGTGGCGATCGCCTTCCTGGTGGTGCCGTTCTTCGTCAATTCCTATTGGGAGAAGGCGGTGTTCCTGCCCTTCTTCTGCTATGCGCTGGCGGCCATCGGGCTGAACATCCTGACGGGCTATTGTGGGCAGGTGAGCCTCGGCACCGGCGGCTTCATGGCCGTGGGCGCCTATGGCTGCTACAAGTTCATGACGGGGATGGACATCTACCTGCCGCTCGGCGGGGGCGAGTATTACGAGCTCTTGCTGCCGCCGATGAACATCCTGGCGGCCTCGATCCTGGGCGGGCTGTGCGCGGCCTTCGTGGGGATCTTGTTCGGGTTACCATCCCTCAGGATCAAGGGCTTTTACCTGGCGGTCGCGACGCTTGCGGCGCAGTTCTTCCTGGTCTGGCTCTTCAACAAATGGGAGTGGGCCTACAACTACTCCGCCACCGGGCAGATCACCTCGGTCGAGACCGATCTCTTCGGCATCGCGATCACCGGGCCGAACACCGATCCCGCGGCGACCTATCTGTTCTGCCTGACCATGCTGTTCATTTTCGGCTGGGTCGCGCGCAACCTCGTGCGCGGGCGGATCGGGCGGCAGTGGATGGCGATCCGGGACATGGACATCGCCGCCGAGATCATCGGCGTGAACCCGCTGGCGGCCAAGCTCTCGGCCTTCGCGATCAGCTCGTTCTACATCGGGCTGGCGGGCGCGCTTTACTTCGCAGTCTGGCAGGGCGCGGCCGAGCCGACGGAGGCGTTCGGCATCGACCAGAGCTTCGAGGTGCTCTTCATGATCATCATCGGCGGGCTCGGCTCGATCTTCGGCTCGCTGGTGGGCGCGGCCTTCATCGTGCTGCTGCCGGTGCTGTTCAAGAACCTCTTTGTCGGGCTGCTCGGTTGGCCGACCGACATCGCCGAACACCTCCAGATCATGACCGTGGGCGCCTTGATCATCTTTTTCCTCATCAAGGAGCCGCACGGGATCGCTGCGCTTTGGCGCACCGTGAAAGAGAAGCTTCGCCTTTGGCCCTTCCCCCATTAGGGTCGTACACAGAACAACAACCAGGGAGAACTATCCATGAAGAGACTCTTGGCCGCAGCCATTGCAGCGGCGATCGCGACACCCGCGATGGCGGATCTCGTGTTCCCGTCGCTCAGCTACCGCACCGGGCCCTATGCGCCGAACGGCATCCCCTTCGCCGACGGCTATGCCGACTATTTCACGCTCCTGAACGAGCGCGATGGCGGTATCGGCGGGGTCGAGGCACGGCTGCTGGAGTGTGAGACCGGCTACAACACCACCAAGGGGGTGGAGTGCTATGAGAGCACCAAGGGCGAGGGCAGCCTTGTCTATCAGCCGCTCTCGACGGGCATCACCTATCAGCTGATCCCCAAAGCGACGGCGGACGGCATTCCGCTGCACACCATGGGCTATGGCCGGACCTCGGCCGCCAACGGCAAGATCTTCGAGTGGGTGTTCAACTACCCGGGCACCTACTGGGATGCCGCCTCGATCATCGTCAAGCACATAATGAACCAGGAAGGCGGCAAGACGCTGAACGGCCGCAAGCTCGCGCTGGTCTATCACAACTCCGCCTATGGCAAGGAGCCGATCCGCACGCTGGAAGAGCTCTCGAAGAAGCATGAGTTCGAGCTGATGCTGCTGCCGGTCGACCATCCGGGTCAGGAGCAGAAGGCGACCTGGCTGCAGGTTCGCAAAGAGCGCCCGGACTATGTGATCATGTGGGGCTGGGGCGTGATGAACCAGGTTGCCGTCAAGGAGGCCGCGTCGATCCGCTTCCCGATGGACAAGTTCATCGGCGTCTGGTGGTCGGCGGCCGAGACCGACGTGCTGCCGGCAGGTGATGCCGCGGATGGCTACAAGGCGATCGCCATGCACGGTGTCGGTGACGGCTTCCCGATCTATGCGGACCTGAAGACCCACGTCTATGACAAGGGCCTGTCGGCGGGCGCCGGCGACCAGTACGGCACGGTGCTCTACAACCGCGGCATGATGGCAGCGATGCTGGCGGCCGAGGCGGCGAAGAAGGCGCAGGAGATCCACGGCACCGCCGAGATCACGCCCGCGATGATGCGGGACGGGATGGAGGCGCTCTCGGTCACCGAAGAGGTGCTCGCCGCGAACGGCCTGCCCGAGTTCATGCCGACCTTCGATGTGAGCTGCGAGAACCACGGTCCTCCGGGCCTCGGCGCGATCCAGCAGTGGGATGCGGGCTCCAAGACCTGGTCGCTGATCACCCCGTTCATCGCGGCCGACCGTCAGGTTGTCGACCCGCTGATCGAGGAGGACAGTGCCGCCTTCGCGAGCGAGGCCGGGCTGTCGCCGCGCTGCTGAGCGTCTGACGCAAAGACAACGGGGGCGGCCGCCGGCCGGGCGCCCCCACCAACCCCAGGAGACCGCCCATGGACCCGACCTCCGCCGCCGGCATCGGCCTCGTGATTGCCAAGCTCGGCGCCTTCGCCCTTCTGGTCTATGCCTCGCAGCGGGCCACCAAAGCCGCGCGAGAGGCCCGTGAGGCGCGCGCTGCTGCCGAGGCCCAACGCCAGACCGCCCCGGAACCCCTGCGCGAGGCGGCCTAACCCATGAGCGTCGCCCCTGAGCCTCAACAGGAAACCCTCGTCGATGTGAACAACATCGAGGTGATCTACAACCATGTGATCCTCGTGCTGAAGGGCGTCTCGCTCACTGTGCCGAAGGGCGGCATCGTCGCGCTCCTCGGCGGCAACGGCGCGGGCAAGACCACGACGCTGCGCGCCATCTCCAACCTGCTGGAGAGCGAGCGCGGCAAGGTCACCAAGGGCGCCATCAAATACCGGGGCGAGCCGATCGACGCGCTCGGCCCCGCGCAACTCGTGCGCCGCGGCGTCATCCAGGTGATGGAAGGGCGCCATTGCTTCGAGCACCTGACCGTCGAGGAGAACCTGCTGACCGGCGCCTATACCCGCCGGGACGGGGGCCGCAAAGTCGCCGCCGATCTCGAGATGGTCTACACCTACTTTCCCCGCCTCAAGGAGCGCCGCAAATCCCAGGCGGGCTACACCTCGGGCGGCGAGCAGCAGATGTGCGCCATCGGCCGCGCGCTGATGAGCCGGCCCGAGACCATCCTGCTCGACGAGCCCTCGATGGGCCTCGCGCCGCAGCTGGTCGAAGAGATCTTCGAGATCGTAAAACGTCTGAATGAAGAAGAGGGCGTGTCCTTCCTCTTGGCGGAACAGAACACCAATATTGCCCTCCGATACGCCCATTACGGGTATTTGTTGGAAAACGGTCGTGTGGTAATGGATGGGGTGGCGTCCGAGCTGCGTGAGAACCCGGACGTCAAGGAGTTCTATCTGGGCATGTCCGAGGAAGGGCGTAAATCGTTCCGCGAAGTGCGTTCTTACCGGCGTCGCAAGAGGTGGTTGAGCTGACGACGCTGCGTGCGTTGTGACAGTGTGTGTGGGGGGTGATCATGCTGAAATACGCGTTTGCCGCGGGCCTGTTATGGCTCGGCGCGGCAGCGGCGGCCGCTGAGGTCGTCGTAATGTCTCTGGTGTACCGCGAAGGGCCTTATGCCGGCGGGGGCACCGATCTGGCCGATGGTTATGCGGACTACTTCACGCTTCTGAACGAGCGTGATGGCGGCATCAACGGTGTGCCGGTGAAGCTCTTGGAGTGCGAGTTTGGGTACAACACGGACCGGGGGGTCGCCTGCTACGAAGAGGCGAAATCGGCCGGCTCGGTCGTGGTGCAGCCCTGGTCGACGGGCGTGACCATCGGCGTGCTGCCGAAATCGGTGGTCGACAACATTCCCGTCCACACTATGGGCTATGGGGTCTCGGGGGCGGCGGACGGCTCTTACTTCAGCCACGCCTTTAACTTCCCGGCGCATTACCTGCACGCGACCTATGGCCAGCTCGCCCATATCCGCGAGGTCGAGGGGACGCTGCGGGGCAAGCGGATCGGGCTCGTGCACCACAACTCCTCCTATGGCAAATCGCCGATCCCGCTGCTCGAGGAGATGCAGGCGACCGAGGGCTTCGAGGTCACGCTCTACCCGGTGGATCATCCGGGCGAGGAGCAGGCCGAGACCTGGGACAAGATCGCCTCAGACAAGCCGGACTACCTGCTGCTGTGGGGCTGGGGCATCATGAACCCCACCGCCATTGGCGAGGCCGCGCGCATCGACTATCCGATGGACCGCATCATCGGCGTCTGGTGGTCGGCCTCCAGCGGCGACATGCCGAGGCGCCAGAAGATTGCGCACGGCTACAAGGCCGTCACCTTCCATGCCTATGGCCACAGCTTCGAGATCTTCAACGACCTGAACGAGTATGTCTATTTCGGCGGCAAGGCGGCCGGCGACATGAACAATATCGGGACGGCGCTCTACAACCGCGGCGTGGTGGCGGCGATCTTCGCCTCCGAGGCTGCGCGCAAGGCGATGGAGATCCACAACACCACGGCAATCACGCCGGCGATGATGCGCGACGGCTATGAGGCGCTGGACGTCTCGGCCGAGCGGCTGGAGGAGCTTGGCATGGGTGGCTTCGTGCCGCCGATCCGGATCAGCTGCCGGGATCATGTGGGCCCGGGCCAGGTGGCGGTCGTCCAGTGGAACAAGGGCCTGCGCAAGTTCAAGCAGATCAGCGATTTCTACCGCCCGAACAACCCGGCCATCGATGCGATCATCCGACGTGACGCCGAAGCCTTCGCCGAGAAGACCGGCATCCAGCGCCGCCGCTGCTGAGCTTTTGGCCCGGTCACGGGGCCGGGCCGCTTAACGCCACACGCCGCCAGCGGGTGTCTTCCTGACAGGGACGCCGCTCGAACCGGGCGGGCCATCCCATCCCCCCTTTGACAGGGGGGGCGAGACGGCATAGGTGAGCGGCGGGCGGGGTGGTCCCCGTGCTGGCGAAGGGGACTGTGCGCGCATGTTTGGCGACAAGGAAGAAACCCGCAACCTCGTGCTTGCGGTGGCGCTGTCGATGGCCGTGGTGATCGGCTGGTACGCGATCTTCCCGCCGCCACAGCCCGAACCGCCTCAGCCGGTTGCGACAGCACCCGACGGCACCACCATCCCGGCCGAGGGCGGCACGGCGGCAGGAACGGCGGCGGGAACGGCGGCGGCCACCGGGGCCGATCCGGGACTGACCCTCGGCTTGCCTCGCAGTGCGGCCCTCCTGCGCACCGAGCGGGTGGAGATCGAGACGCCCTCCGTCACGGGCTCGATCTCGCTGACCGGCGGGCGGTTCGACGACATTCACCTCGAGCGCTACCGCGAGACGCTGGACCCCGATGCCGACACGGTGGTGCTCCTGAACCCGACGCAGGGCCCGGAGCCCTATTACGCCGTCTATGGCTGGCTGCAGACCCAGGCCGGGGTGCCGGGGGAGCTGCCGAACCCCTCCACGCCCTGGACCCTGGCCGAAGGCGACCGGCTGACCCCGGAGACGCCGGTCACGCTGGAATGGGACAACGGCGCGGGGCTGATCTTCCGCCGCAAGATCTCCGTCGACGAGCGCTACCTCTTCACGGTCGAGCAGTCGGTCGAGAACACCACCGATGCGCCGGTCGCGCTTGCGCCCTATGGCTACATCGCCCGGCGCGGGATGCCAGAGGTCACGGGCTTCTTCATCCTGCACGAGGGCGCCGTGGGTCTGGCCGATGGCGAGCTCCGCGAGATCACCTATGAGGGTGGCTTCTTCTCGGACGGCTTCGACGATCTGCCCTCGAATGTGCTCGAAGGCGGGCTGGTGGAGCCCGTGGGCGTGCAGCAGAACGGCTGGCTCGGCTTCACCGACAAGTATTGGATGAGCGTCCTTGCGCCGAAGCCGGGACAGCCCTTCGAGGCGATCTACAAGCTGATCCCCGCGCGTCAGGGTGCCCTGCCCGAGTTCCGGACCGAGATGCGCATGCCAGTGCTTTCGGTCGCGGCCGGCGAGAGCGCCTCGGTCGAGACCTGGCTGTTCTCCGGCGCTAAGGAGGTCGCGGCGATCTCGGACTATGAGGAGAGCCTCGGCATCCAGAACTTCGTCGACAGCGTGGACTGGGGCTGGTTCTACTTCCTCACCAAGCCGTTCTTCTGGCTGCTGCACTGGTTCTATGGCTTCATCGGGAACATGGGCTGGGCGATCATCCTGCTCACCGTCTGCGTGAAGATCGTGCTCTTCCCGCTCGCCTACAAATCCTACGTCTCGATGTCGAAGATGAAGAAGCTTCAACCGCAGATGGAGAAGCTAAAGGAGCGCTGCGGCGACGACCGCCAGAAGATGCAGCAGGAGATGATGGCGCTCTACAAGAAGGAGAAGGTGAACCCGGCCGCGGGCTGTTTGCCGATCCTGTTGCAGATCCCGATCTTCTTCGCGCTCTACAAGGTGCTGTTCGTCACCATCGAGATGCGCCACGCGCCCTTCATCGGGTGGATCAAGGATCTCTCGGCACCGGATCCGTCCTCGTGGATGACGCTGTTCGGGCTGTTCCCCTGGGATATCCCGGTCTTCCTGACGGTGCTCTCGATCGGTGTGTTCCCGATCCTGATGGGCATCACCATGTGGCTGCAGCAAAAGCTGAACCCGGCGCCCACGGACCCCACGCAGCAGATGATCTTCGCCTGGCTCCCTTGGGTTTTCATGTTCATGCTGGGGCAGTTCTCGGTCGGTCTCGTGATCTACTGGACGGCCAACAACACGCTGACGATCATCCAGCAGTATGCGATCATGCGCAGCCAGGGCGTGGATGTGGACTTGCTCGGCAACATCAGGAAGAGCTTCCGCAAAAAGCCTGGCGGGAGCGAGCCGGAAAAGAAGACCGACAAGAAAGCGGAGGCGTCGGGCGGTGCGGCATCGGGCGGCGCGGCGGCGGGCGGAGATCCGGAGGACGGCGATGTCGGCGATCCGCCCGAGGTGCCCGAGGGCACCGGCGCGCATGATGCGGGCGACGGGGACGATCCCGAGCCCCGCCCCGGGCCGAAGCGCAAGAAGAAGAAAAGCGGGCGCTGAGCCCCTCTCAGCCCCGCCTGACATCAAGCGTAACCGGCTGTGACCCGGGCTGCGGCTGTCCGGTCTTGCCTCTCACGCGGTCTGGCGCTCATGTCTCGGGCAGGCACAGGAGACAAGGAGCTGGACCATGCCAGGCAGAGTGACCGCGATCTACCGCTATCCGGTGAAGGGGCTCGGCCCCGAAGCGCTCGAGACGGTGGCGCTCGAGCCGGGGCGCCACATCGCCTATGACCGGACCTGGGCGCTTGCCCATAAGGGCTCGGACTGGGACCCGGAGGCGCGCAGCTTTGTCTCCCGCCGGAACTTCGTGCAGACCGCGCATACGCCGGAGCTCGCTGCCACCACGCTTGCCTTCGACGGTCAGGCCGTGACGGTGAGCGCGCCGGACCGTGAGCTCATCACCGCCGACCCCGAGGATGCGGGCGGCGCTGCGATGCTCACCGCCTGGGTCGAGGGGGTGGCCGGCGCCCGCCAGCCCGGCCCTTACCGCATCGCGCGGATGCCCGAGGGCGCGCTGACCGATGTGGCGGACGCCCACATCTCCATCCTGTCGGACGCCTCGCTGCGGGCGCTGTCCGAGGCCGTGGGCCGCCCGATGGAGCGCCGGCGTTTCCGCGGCAATATCTGGCTCGACGGTCTCGCCCCCTGGGAGGAGTTCGACTGGGTCGATCGGGAGATCCAGCTCGGCCCCGTGCGTCTGCGGGTGATGAAGCGCATCGACCGCTGTGCCGCGACCACCGCGAGCCCCGCGACCGGCCAGCGCGACACGGCGACGCTGGAGATCCTGCGCGAGCGCTGGGGCCATATCGACTTCGGGATCTACGCCCAGGTGGTGGAGGGGGGCACACTCTCCGTGGGCGATGCGCTGACGTGACCGCGGTCCCGTTCCTGCTTGACCCGGAGCCGGAGCCCGAGGCGGCTGAAGCCGGGCGGCTCCTCTTTGCGGGCCCCTGCGATTTCGTCAAAGGGGTGGTGGCGCTCGACGGGTTGCCGCCGGCCGACCGGGTGGAGGTGTGCTTCGCCGGGCGCTCCAATGTGGGCAAGTCCTCGCTGATCAACGCGCTGACGGGGCGCAAGGGCCTCGCGCGCGCCTCCAACACCCCCGGCCGCACGCAGGAGCTGAATTACTTCGCGCTCGGAGACCGGCTCTACATGGTCGACCTGCCGGGCTATGGCTATGCCAAGGCGCCGAAGGACAAGGTGGCCGCCTGGCAGGCGCTGCTGCGGGCCTACCTCGCAGGGCGGGTGTCGCTGCGCCGGGTCTTCGTGCTGATCGACAGCCGACACGGGGTGAAATCGGCCGATCACGAGATCATGGCGCTCCTGGATACCGCCGCCGTGTCGTTCCAGGCGGTGCTGACCAAGGCGGATAAGAAGGGCGCGGCGCTCACCCGCACCGTCGAGGCGGTCAAGACCGACCTTGCCCGCCACCCGACGGCCTACCCGGAGATCCTCACCACCTCCGCCGAGACCGGCCAGGGCCTCGACCGCCTCCGCGCCGCCATTGCAAAGATCTCCGGAATGGACTAACGCGCGTGCTGTCTAGAACTGGCACAGCGAGGTCGCGGTCTATGGACCACTTCGAATTCACCCACCTTACCGCTGAGGACGATCCGGCCCTGGCCGAGGAGACGCCCCTCAACACCCCTCCGGAGGCGCGCGACGACGTCTTTGTTGTGGTGCCAACCCGGGCAACGGAGCTCCCGCTGCTGGAGAACGACGTGGATGCGGACGGCGATGGGCTCACGGTGTCGGCCTTCGAGGCCGAGTTCGCAGCGATCATCTTCAGCGACTACTCACGCAGCACCATCAACGGCGAGGAGGTTGTCACCGGCAGCTTCACCATCACGGTCCCGCTCGGCTTTGTCGAAGGCGATCTCGAATACACCGTCTCGGACGGCGATGGCGGGTTCGACACGGCCACTGTCACCGTGCGGGTCGAGCGGCTCACAGAGGCGCAGGCACAGACAGTGGCGCTGCTCTACGAGGCGGGGCTGAACCGGGACGGCAACATCGACTTGCCCGGGTTGAACTTCTGGATCGATCAGCGCGAAGCGGGGCTGAGCGAACGCCAGCTCTCGCGCGCGTTCCTCGAGTCCAACGAGTTCACGGCCGCCTTCGGTGAGGCCTTCGACACCGGCGCCCCCGACTATCTGTCGAACCAGGCGCTGGTCGAGCAGCTTTATCGCAATGTGCTGAACCGGGAGGGCGAGACGGCGGGCGTCGATTTCTGGACCGGCCTTGTCGCCAGCCCCGAGTTCACCCGCGCGGATCTGCTGCTGGCCTTTGCGGGCAGCCCGGAGAACGTCGCCGGCTCGCCCTTTGTGGAGGATCTGGCCGAGACCTCCCCCGGCGCGTGGGAGTTTCTGACCCTCTGATGCAACACTCCGAGGGCAACGCGGACCGGAGGCGCGACAGAGGGGTACAGCATATGTCATACTCCCTTGGTCGCAGGATCTACCCCCTCGGAGAGCGCCATGGAAATCCCCACCACCCTGATGCCTGACGCCCTGGCTCGGGGGCTTTGCCGCCGGTCCGGCATCCATGATTGGCGCGCCTCAAACGCCCGTGCTATGCGCGCGGCGGCGGCAAAGGAGGGGCAGCGATGACGGATCTCCAGACGATCAGCTTTTCGGGCACCTATGGCGAGGACACCCTCGATGCGCCGGTGCCCTTTTTCGGCCGGGCCACGTTCGATGCGGATGTGGCGGGGACGTTCGATCAGGCCTCGGGCGAGCGGGTGTTCACCTTCACCGATCCGGAGGCGCTGTTCGAGATCGGGGGACAGGCGCTCGATGTCTCGGACTATGAGATCCGGCTCGGCAACAATCTCGATTTCGAGGGGCGCGGGCTTCTGGTGGTCGATTCGCTGGCCTTCACCGCCTCCGGTGACGGTTTCGAGGTGCGCTCTGGCGTGGCCACGCTGTTGCTCGAGACCTTCACGGGGCCGGAGCTTCCGGACGGCCCGCTGAGCCTTGAGGATGATTTCGACAGCACCTTCGCCACGGAGGCCTTTGTCCCCGACCTCTTCGACGGGCGGCAGAACGGCGACACCACGCAATTCCTGATCAGCGAGGGCGTCGTGGGCCAAGGGCTGTCGGAGACCGAGGCCCGCCAGGTCGCCTATCTCTACGAGGCGGGGCTTGACCGCGACGGCAATATCGACACGGCTGGGCTGAATTTCTGGATCGATGCGCGCGAACAGGGTCTGTCGGTGCGCGATCTCTCCGCCGCCTTTCTCGACTCGCCGGAATTCGCCGCGGCCTTCGGCGCGCCCGAGACCCTCACCGATCGCGCGCTGGTCGAACAGTTCTACCTCAACGTGCTCGACCGCGACGGCGAGCAGGGGGGCGTCGATTTCTGGACCGACCAGCTCGGACGCGCCGACTTCGACCGCACCGATCTGCTCACCGCCTTTGCCGCCAGCGCCGAGAACCTCGCGGGCTCGCCCGGGGTCGAGGATCTGATCGAGTTTGCCCCCGGCGCCTGGGATTTCGTCTGACGCCGTCTGCCCAAGGAGACTGTCCATGCCCCGCAATCCCGGCTGGTCCGACGCCGATGCCGAGCAATTCCGCACCCTGATCGCGGAGGATGACGGCCCCTCGCGCCCGGTGATCATCGACGATCCGGACAGCGACAACCCCGCCCCCAGCGGCAATCTCACGGCCGGCACGGATGTCATCGACTTCGTTGAGCTCGAGCTCGACCGCGACACCATCTACAGCGTGCTTGCGCTCGGCGCGACGGAGCCGCTGGCGGTCTCGATCTTCGATGACGAGGGCTATCTGCTGCTCTCGACCGATCTCGGCGATTTCGGCGTGGCCGAGCAAGAGACCGACCCGGACACCGGCGTCACGCAGTTCTTCGACACGGTCTATCAGTTCCGCCCTGATGAGAGCGGCACCTATTATGTGAGCGTGACCTTCCTCGACCAGAGCACGACGGCGCCCTATCAGCTCGCGGTGACCTCGCAGTCGGGCGACACGGACGAGGGCGGCAACACCTTCCCCGTGGCGGTGGACGACGGGCTGATCACGGGCAGCTTCGAGGCGACGCTGCTCGACCCGCTCGGCAACGACTTCGATGCGGACGGCGATGCGCTCAGCGTGGTGGAGATTGTGGAGCAGCCGGCGGCGGGGGTCGCCTTTGTGGTGGATGGGCAGCTCCTCTTCCGCTCGGCGCAGGGCTTCACCGGCACCGACACCTTCGATGTGCGGATCCAGGACGAGAACGGCGCGACAGATGTGCAGCGGATCTTTGTCCAGGTGGGCGAGGAGACGGGCGAGGGCGCGACCACAGCGGAAGCGCAGCTCGTCGCCTATCTCTACGAGGCCGGGCTGAACCGAGACGGCAACATCGACCTGCCGGGGCTAAACTTCTGGATCGATGTCCGCGAGGATGGCGCCAGCTTCCGCGAGATTGCGGGGGCGTTCCTGCGCTCTGACGAGTTCACCGAGGCGTTCGGCGCGATCGACGATCTGACCGATACGGAGCTGGTCGAAGAACTCTATCGCAACGTGTTGAACCGCGAGGGCGAACAGGGCGGGATCGATTTCTGGACCGGGCAGCTCGCGCGCCCGGAGGTGACCCGTGAGGACATGCTGATCGCCTTTGCCGAGAGCGCGGAGAACATGATCGGCTCGCCCGACACCGCGACCCTCACCGAGGTCAGTGAGGGCGACTGGGTCTTCGGCTGAACCGCACGCCGGGCTGCGCTCCCCGGGGCCCCGCCCACCCTTGCACCGTCGTGCTGGATGAGAGGGTGCGCTCCCCTTCGCCCCGGGGAGCGCAGCCCGGCTTACGCAGCGGCGTCGTGGCGCGCAGCCTCCCAGGCGAGCATGGCGCGTTTGACCGGCAGGCCCCAGTGATAGCCGCCGAGGCCGCCGTCCCGGCGCATGGCCCGGTGGCAGGGGATGAGGAAGGAGATCGGGTTGCGCCCCACCGCCGTTCCGACGGCGCGCACGGCTCGCGGGCTGCCGATGGCCTTGGCGATCTCGGAATAGGTGGTGACCTGACCGGACGGGATCGCCATCAGCGCTTCCCAGACCTTGATCTGGAACGGCCCGCCCATGGGCGCGAGCCGGATCTCCCCGCCCCTGCGCTGCCCGAAGGCCGCCTCGACCCAAGGACGCAGCAGGTCCGGATCGTCCTCGATCCGCGCGTCGGGCCATCGGCTGGCGAGATCGGCCTCCGCCGCCTCGCGCCCCATCTCCGCGGCAAAGGCCAGCCCGCAGAGGCCCTTATCCGTGCCCATGGCCAGCGCCTCGCCGAAGGGGGTCTCGAACCAGCCCCGCGCAACCCGCAGGCCAGCACCGCGCCGAGCATAGTCGCCGGGCGTCATCGCCTCCCACCGCAGGAACAGATCGTGCAGCCGCGAGGGCCCTGAGAGCCCCGTCTCCAGCGCCGCATCGAGCACGGTGAACCGCTCCGCCAAAAGCTGCCGGGCGTGGTCCAGCGTGAGATACTGGAGATAGCGCTTCGGGCTTACCCCGACCCATCGGCTGAAGACCCGCTGGAAATGCGCGGGCGAGAGGCCGATCGCGGCTGCCACCTCCTCGAGGCCCGGCTGGCGGGCGCGATGCTCTTCGAGATAGGCAAGCGCCGCTGCCATCAGCTCATAGGTGAAACGGTCGGTCTCCTCGTCGCGTGCGCCGGGCATCATGGTCATCGGGGGTCTCCTCTGTCTTGCGAGCCGACCATACTCCGTGCCCCGGCCTGTCCCCACCCACTTCTTGCGCAGCCGCTTGCCAACCCCGTCCGGCTGTGCAAGCTCGCGCCCATGAGCACTCTCTCTTACGCCGACACCCGCGAGATGTTCCGTCGTTTCGCCCTCCAGCGCGCCGAGCCCGAGGGCGAGCTCGAGCACACCAACGCCTATACGCTCCTGGTGGCTGTCGCGCTGTCGGCCCAGGCGACCGACAAGGGCGTGAACCGGGCGACGCGCGATCTCTTTGCCAAGGTCTCGACCCCGGCCGAGATGCTGGCCCTCGGCGAAGAGGCGCTCATCGAGCATATCCGCACCATCGGGCTCTACCGCAACAAGGCCAAGAACGTCATGAAGCTCTCCCGCATCCTGGTGGAGGAGCATGGCGGCGCGGTCCCGTGCTCACGCGCAGCGCTGGCTGCCCTGCCCGGGGTTGGGCGCAAGACCGCGAATGTGGTGCTGAACATGTGGTGGAAGCACCCCGCACAAGCGGTGGACACCCATATCTTCCGGGTCTGCAACCGCATCGGCTTCGCGCCCGGCAAGGACGTGGTGGCGGTGGAGCGCGCGATAGAGGACCAGGTGCCGGCGGATTATGCGCTCCATGCGCATCACTGGCTGATCTTGCACGGGCGCTATACCTGCAAGGCACGCAAGCCCGATTGTGAGGCTTGCGTCATTTCGGACCTTTGCCGCTGGCCGGACAAGACGGCCTGACGGGGAGACGGCCTGACGGGGCCGCTCTTCTGGCTTCGAGCTGACCTATGGACGTCTCCGCACTGGCGATCAGCGCGTTCGCGGTCATGACCGCCTGGGCGACCGCTTGCTTGAGCTTGGCGAAGGCGGGGCCGATGCGGGTCAGAGAGGATTGAACGGCCACGCTCTTGGTTTCGAGCTTTCGCGCCTTCGTCCCTGTCCGAGATGCGGCAGAAATGTTCTGGACGGGCAGAGGAGGGGTTCGTAGAAATCCGAAACGTATTGAATCAAGACGTTTCGAGATGGCGAATCTGAAATGGGGCTCGAAAGGGTCCCAAGTGAAGTCGGTCCAGCAAAAACTGAACAAAGCTGGCGCCAAACCCAAGCTCAATCCAGACGGGGTCTTCGGCAAGGCGACCTACGAAGCGGTCCGGGCCTTTCAGAAGGCCAGAAAGATCGGCATCGATGGCGCTGTCGGGCCAAAAACGCTCGCCGAACTCGACGGAGGTGGCGGCAGCAAGGCAAAGAAGCCGCCCGAGTGGCCCTATGACGAGGTCACTCCGAAGGATCTGAAAGAAGCCGTAGAGCTTTTCGAGGTGAATGAAAAAACCTCACTTGATGCCATGGCGGAACTCAGCAATTTGAACCATAAGGATGCTGAGGCTGTGCGCAAGAAGATCTTGCAGGTTACTGGCGCGCTCGCGTCAACTTTTAAAGTATACTATACAGCAATGGTGGCGCTTTCGAAAAGTTATGGCGAGTTCAGGAAGGCAGCAAAGAACGACCCCAAGAAGGCTGCCGAGATTGTGAAGGCGGCGAAACCGCAAAGCCAAGCCTGCGACAAGACCTGGAAGGCCTTTGAGAAGGCCGGCGAGCAGCTCCTCTATCAGTTTGAAGAGAGCGATAAGATCCGCTCGAAGCTCACGGGCGAGGATATGGGCATCGGGACCAAATGGCCCTATCCGAAGGATCTGCTGAAGACCTCTCGCGAGGTGCAGAAATTGGCCAAAGACACGGAGACCAAAGCGCTCGGCCTGATGAAGACGCTGGCCAAAGACCGGGGCGAGACGGCTCAGGAAGCCCGCACATCGCTGATGCGCAGCGCCGGTCAGCTCAGCAATCGGCTGACGGCGATGGCCGATGCCGGGGATGCCTATGCCAAGATCAAGGCGCGCTTCGATAAAGTGAACTTCCATAATCCAGAAGCGGCCGAGAAAGCGGTGAAGGAGGCCAAAGCACCGCATGACCGGTTCGTGAAGGAGCGCGATGCCGTCAAGAAGGACCCGCGTGTCGTGGTCGAAGAGATCGCCGAGGTCCAGGAACAATTGCGGCGCGACTGAGCCCACGAGCGGCATTGACAGGTGCGTAAGCTTTCGCGCCTATGCCTGCCTTGAGCGATAAGGGGACAGGCATGGCGGATCGGTTCGGGGTTGTGGGCATCGGCAATGCGCTGGTGGATGTGCTGGCGCAGGTGGACGATGGGTTTCTGGCGGCGGAAGCCGTGACCAAGGGCTCCATGACCCTGATCGATCAGGAGCGGGCGGGCGGTCTCTACGCCGCGATGCCCCCGGCGCGGGAGCTCTCTGGCGGCTCGGGCGCCAACACCGCCGCGGCGCTTGCTCAGCTCGGGGTCTCGACCGGCTATATCGGCAAGGTGGCCGAGGATCAGCTCGGCCAGATCTTCACCCATGACATGCGGGCGCTTGGGGCCCGTTTCGGTGGGCCGATGGTGGGGCCTGAGGAGACCGGGCGGTGCCTGGTGCTGATCACACCGGATGGCGAGCGCTCGATGAACACCTTTCTCGGGATCTCCGTGACGCTCGAGCCGGAGGATATCGACACGGAGATGACCGCGGCGGCGGACTGGCTCTATCTCGAGGGCTATCTCTTCGACACCGATGCGGCCAAGGCGGCCTATGCGCGTGCGATCGAGAGTTGTCGGGCGGGCGGCGGGCGGATCTCGTTCACGGTGTCCGATGGGTTCTGTGTGGAGCGCCACCGCGAGGATATGAGCCGGCTGGTGCGGGACCATGTGGATCTGCTGTTTGCCAACCGCGGCGAGCTGTTGGCGCTCTACGAGACCGACGATCTTGACACCGCGATGGCGCGGGTGGCCGGCGATGTGGAGATGGCGGCGGTGACGTTGTCCGAGGACGGTGCCGTGGTGGTGCGCGGTGAGGAGCGGTTCGCTGTGCCGACGGTCGCGCAGTCGGTCATCGACACGACGGGGGCGGGAGATCTCTTCGCCGCAGGGTTCCTGGCGGGGCAGGTTGCTGGGCGCGGGCCGGCGGACTGTGCGCGGATGGGCTGTGTCGCGGCGGCGGAGATCATCTCCCATATCGGTGCGCGACCTGAGGCGGATCTGCGGGCGCTGATGGCGGAAGCCGGGCTCTGAGCCGATCGGGGGCGCGGTCCGCGGCCCCACCCACCCTTGCTGACCGGGTGCAGGCTGCACCGTTGCGCGCCCCATCGGCCGCGGACCGCGCCCTGGTGCGTTGGTGCCAGCGTCGCATCTCGGGCCTTTGGGGCTGACGTCGGCCCGCAGCGCCCCATATAGCCCGGTCGGACAAGCCAGGGGTTTCGTGTGCTGGAGATCGACCGGATCGAGAAGAGCTTTCGCACGCCGCAGGGTGTGGTTCCGGTGCTGTCCGGGGTCAGCCTGTCGCTTGCACCGGGCCAGAGCCTCGCGCTGATGGGCGAGTCCGGGTCCGGCAAGAGCACGCTTCTGCACGTTGCGGCAGGGTTGGAGCCGGCCGATGCGGGCACCGTGCGGATCGACGGCACGGAGGTCACGGGGCAGAGCGATGCGGCGCGCGCGGCGATCCGGCGGGAGCGTATCGCGGTGGTGTTCCAGCAGTTCACCCTGGTGCCGAGCCTGACGGTCGCGGGGAACATGGCGTTGCAGGCGCGGCTTGCCGGGCGGCATGATCCGGCCTGGCAGGCGGAGCTTGCCGAGCGGCTGGGGCTGACGGATCTCCTCGCGCGCTATCCCGAGCAGCTCTCCGGCGGGCAGCAGCAGCGGGTGGCGATCGGTCGGGCCTTGGCGGCGCGGCCGGCCTATGTGCTGGCGGACGAGCCCACGGGCAATCTCGACCAGGCCACCGGCGAGCGGGTGATCACGCTCGCCCAGGAACTGATCGCCGAGGCCGGCTGCGGGTTCCTCGTCGTCACCCATTCGGCGCGGCTTGCCGAGCGGATGGATGCTTGCCTCACCCTCGAGGCGGGGCGCCTCGCGTGAGGGCTGTGTTCGCGGCGCTGGTGTCCCATTGGCGGGCCAAGCCGTTCCAGGCGGCGGCTGTCATCGTCGGGCTGATGCTGGCGACGGCGCTGTGGTCCGGCATCCAGGCGCTGAACGGTGAGGCCAAACGCAGCTATTCCGAGGCCGCCGCCATGTTGGACGGCGAGCGCTTTGACCGGCTGGAGCCCGTCGCCGAGGGCCGTGTCGACACCGCGACCTATGTGGCGCTGCGCCAAGCGGGCTGGGAGGTCAGCCCGGTGATCGAGGGACGCGTGCGCATCGAGGGCCGCAGCTTCCGCCTCATCGGGGTCGAGCCGCTCACTTTGCCGGAGGGGCGCCTCACCGCGGCTTTCGAGGGCGGACCTGGCATCGGGACCTTCAGCGTGCCGCCCTGGGCTATGCTGGCCGCGCCGGAGACGCTGGCCGAGATCGGTGCGACCCCCGTTGCCGAGCAGGGGCCTTTGCCCGAGACCGTGGCCGCCTCGGGCCTCGCGCCCGGGGTGGTGATCGTCGATATCGGGGCCGCATCCGAGCTCCTCGACCAGACGGCGCCCGATGCGCTGCTGATCGACCCGTCGGCGCCCCGGCCCGCCACGCCCTGGGAGGAGATCGCCGGCGACGCCTTGCGCTTGGTCCCGGCGAGTGGGGAGAGCGACCTCGAGCGTCTCACCCAAAGCTTCCATATAAACCTCACCGCCTTCGGGGTGCTGGCCTTCTGTGTGGGGCTTTTCATCACCCATGCGGCGGTGGGGCTTGCCTTCGAACAGCGGCTCGGCACGTTGCGCACGCTCAGGGCGTGCGGGATATCGGCGGTGATGCTCACCGGGGTGCTGCTCGCGGAGCTGCTGGTGGCGGCCCTCCTTGCGGGGCTGCTCGGTTTGGCTGCGGGCTATGGGATTGCCGCGGCGCTCCTCCCGGATGTGGCGGCGACGCTCGACGGGCTCTATGGCGCCGACGTGCCCGGCTCGCTCACGCTGCGTCCCGAATGGTGGCTGGCGGGGATGGCGATGAGCCTCGGCGGCGCGTTGATTGCGGCGGGGCACACGCTGGCGAAGGCCTGGGGGATGCCGGTGCTCGCCTCCGCCCGGCCCGAAGCCTGGCACGGAGCGCAACAGCGGAGCCTGCGTCTCCAGCGAGCGCTCGCCGCTGTTGCATTGGTTGCGGCTGGTCTTGCAGCGCTTCTGGGCGGCGGGCTGACGGCCGGATTCGGGGCGATGGCGGGGCTGTTGATCGGCGCGACATTGCTGCTTCCGCCGGTGTTGGCAGCGCTCCTCTCCGCCGCTCAAGCCTGGGTCCGCGGGCCTGTCGCGGAGTGGATGCTGGCCGATGCGCGCCAGCAGATCTCGGGGCTCAGCCTCGCCCTCATGGCGCTTTTGCTGGCGCTCGCGGCGAACATCGGCGTCGGCACCATGGTGGAGAGTTTCCGCGCCACCTTCTCGACCTGGCTCGACCAGCGGCTTTTCGCAGATGTCTATGCCGACCCGGCGCTTGAGCGGACCGAGGAGATGCGTGCCTGGGCCGAAGCGCGCCCCGACATTGCCGAGGTGCTGGAGACGGTGCGGACCGAGGCCGTGCTCGGGGGCCTGCCCGTGGCGATTGTCGGGCGCCCGGCGGACAGCTCCTATCGCACCGCCTGGCCGTTCCTGACAGCAGCGCCCAACGCATGGGACCGGATCGGAGCGGGCGAGGGCGCCATGGTCTCCGAACAACTCGCCCGCCGCCTCGGGCTCTGGCTGGGCGACACGCTCACCCTGCCCGCACCCGGTGGCCCTTGGGAGGTGGAGGCGGTCGCGATCTATGCCGACTATGGCAACCCCAAGGGCGAGGTCGGTGTGGGCCGACGCGCGCTCGACGCCCGCTGGCCGGAGACCGTGAGCGACGGCTTCGGCTTCCGCCTGACCCCAGGGGCGGACGGGCCGGAGGTGATGCGCGCAATCGAGGCGGAGTTCGCCGTCGGTCCCGAGGATCTGATCGACAACGCGGCTTTGAAGGACTTCTCGCACCGGGTTTTCGAGCGAACCTTCGCGGTGACGGCTATGTTGAACGTCCTGACCCTCGCGGTCGCAGGCGCGGCGCTGTTCGCGAGCCTTGCCACCCTGGCCGATCGGCGCCTCGCGCAGCTCGCGCCGCTTTGGGCGATGGGGCTGACCCGCCGGCGCCTGGCGCTGCTGGATCTTGGGAAGACGGCCGGGCTCGCGCTGCTGACGGCCGTTTGTGCGATCCCGCTGGGGCTGGCAGTCGCCTGGCTGCTGGTCGCTGTGGTGAATGTGGAGGCCTTCGGCTGGCGCTTGCCGCTCCACCTCTTCCCGGCACAATGGGGCTGGCTGATGGCGCTCACCTTAGGCGTGGCGCTGCTGGCGGGCGCGTTGCCTGCGCTGCGGCTCGCCCGCATGGCCCCGGCGCGGTTGGTGAAAATCTTTGCGGAGGAACGCTGATGATCCGTCTCGTGCTCGCGCTCTTGCTGCTCGCGCTCCCTGCGGCCGCGCAGCAGGCGGATGTGGAGGATGGGCTCAGCATGATGGCGACCGATCCGGGCGAGGGGTATGCCGAGGTCCTGCCTGGAACGCCGATCTCCTTTCCTGCCGACCACGGCCCCCATCCGGGTTTCCGGATCGAGTGGTGGTACATCACCTCCAACCTTGAGGACGAGGCCGGCACGCCCCTCGGCATCCAGTGGACGCTGTTCCGGTTTGCCACCCGCCCCGGCGGAGAAATGGAGGCTGGCTGGGCGACGCCGCAGATCTGGATGGGCCACGCGGCGATCACCACGGCGGACACGCACCTGGCGGCGGAGCGGCTCGCCCGCGGCGGCATCGGGCAGGCCGGGGCAGTGGCGGAGCCCTTTCGCGCCTGGATCGACGATTGGGCGATGGAGAGTGTGGGCTCCCCCTATGCGCCGCTCACCCTGATCGCACGGGGGGAGGGGTTCTCCTACACGCTCACCCTGACCGAGGATGGCCCCTGGGTGCTCCAGGGCGACCGGGGCTACAGCGCGAAGTCCGAACGGGGCCAGGCCAGCCATTACACCAGCCAGCCCTTCTTCCGCGTCGAGGGCACGGTGGAGATCGGGGGCAAGGCGCGTGCGGTCACGGGCCAGGCCTGGATGGACCGGGAATGGTCGAGCCAACCGCTGGCCGAGGGGCAGACCGGATGGGACTGGCTCTCACTGCATCTGTCAGAGGGTGAGAAGCTGATGGTGTACCGTCTGCGCGACAATGTCGGCGGGGATTACATCACCGGCAACTGGATCACACCGGACGGCACCAGCAGCCGCCTCGCCCCTGGAGAGATCGCGATGGAGCCGCTCCGCTGGGTCGAGGTGGCCGGCCGCGAGACCCCGGTCGCCTGGCGGGTGGAGATCCCTGACCGGGCGCTTGCCATCGAGACGGAGCCCCTGAATGAACAGGCCTGGAACGCGCTCTCGACCAGCTATTGGGAGGGGCCGGTGTTCTTCGAGGGCACCCATGAAGGGCGCGGGTACCTGGAGATGACGGGCTACTGAGGCCCGCCGCCCAGTCGGTTGCGCGCGCGCTCTTGCGGGCCGCGGGCGGGCACCAGGGATCCGGCCCGCCCGAGCCCGGTCGGCGGCATGTAGCGGTAGATGGTCTCATAGGCGCCGGCCTCCACCAGATAAGTCTCGTGCCAGATCCCAACCGCCCCGCCCGCCTTGGCGACCCGGCGGTTGAACGCGGCCCAGGCGGCCCGGTGACGCCCTTCCGGCGCACGGGCATAGGCCTCGAGCGCATCGAAGGAGCGCCAATATTGCACCATGGTGCGCCCCGAGCCGGAATGCGCGAGCAGCCCGGCATCGGGGTCCGCCTCCAGCTCCCGGATCATCCCCGCCATGGCCCGCATCACGGGTGCCCAGGCATCGACGCGCCAGAGCCGGTTGATCCGCATGCCGATCAGGAACACCACAAACGGGCCTTCAATCTTCGCTGTGACGGGTCCGTCTATGATCTCTGCCATGGGCTCCTCTGGTCCGCGGGCCTCAGAGGGAGTATATGGCGGCGATGGACAGCGCCCAGAGCCCCGGCCGGCCCCTCGCATTCCGCAAGATGCACGGGATCGGCAACGACTTTGTTGTGATCGATGCGCGCGGACGGGCAGACCCCGTCACGCCGGCGCTGGCGCGTGCTTTGGGCGATCGGCACCGGGGGGTCGGGTTTGACCAACTGGCGGTGATTGCGGAGGACCCTGAGGCAACGGCGCGGCTGACCTTCTGGAACGCCGACGGCTCGACCGCGGGCGCCTGCGGGAATGCCACGCGCTGTGTCGCGTCGCTGCTGATGCGCGAGGGGGTGGCGGCGCCCGTGCTGCGGACCGAGAACGGGCTATTGGCGACGCATGCGGCCGGAGATGGCCGGATCACGGTGGATATGGGGCTGGCGCGCTGGGGCTGGCAGGAGATCCCGCTGGCCGAGGCGGTCGACACGCTGGCCCTGCCGCTGCCGGGCTCGCCTGTGGCGGTCAGCATGGGCAACCCCCATGCGGTGCATTTCGTCGATGATCTTGGCGCCGTGGACCTCGCCACGCGCGGCCCTGCGGTCGAGACGCATCCGCTCTTCCCCGAGCGCACCAACGTCCAGTTCGTTCAGGTCCTCTCACCGTCGCGGGTGCAGGCGCTGGTCTGGGAGCGTGGGGTCGGCCGGACGCTTGCGTCGGGCTCCTCGGCCTGCGCGATCACCGTCGCGGGACACCGCCGCGGGCTGACGGAGCGCGCGCTCTCGGTCGAGCTTGAGGGCGGCGTGCTCGATATGCGCTTCGGTGAGGACGGGCACGTTCAGATGACCGGACCCGTCACGGATGTCTTCGAGGGCACGCTGACGGCCGCCTTCCTGGCTGAGATCGCGCCGTGACCCGGTTCGAGACCTTCGGCTGCCGGCTGAACGCCTATGAGACCGAGGCGATGACCAGTCTCGCGCGGGCGGCTGGTCTGGGCGATGCGGTGGTGGTGAACACCTGTGCCGTGACCGCCGAAGCCGTGCGCCAGGCACGCCAGCAGATCCGCAAGCTCGCTCGTGAGAACCCTGGCGCGCCGGTGATCGTGACGGGCTGTGCGGCGCAGACCGAAGCAGAGACGTTCTCGGCCATGCCCGAGGTCACCCATGTCATCGGCAATATCGAGAAGATGGAGCCTGCGACCTGGGAGCGTCTGGCAACTGGTGAGACGCCGCGGGTGGAGGTCCGCGATGTGTTCGAAGCGCGCGAGACCGCGGGGCACCTGATCGATGGGTTCGGGACCCGCGCGCGCGCCTATGTCCAGGTGCAGAACGGCTGCGATCATCGCTGCACGTTTTGCATCATCCCCTATGGCCGGGGAAACTCACGCTCGGTGCCGGCGGGGGTCGTGGTCGAGCAGATCAAGCGCCTGGTCGACCGCGGCTATCGTGAGGTGGTGCTGACGGGCGTGGACCTGACCTCCTGGGGCGGAGATCTGCCCGGTCGGCCACCGCTCGGGAACCTCGTGCAGCGGATCCTGCGTCTCGTGCCGGATCTGCCGCGCCTCCGGATCTCCTCGATCGACAGCATTGAGGCCGATCCGGCTCTGATGGAGGCCATCGGAGGGGAGGCACGGCTGATGCCGCATCTCCATCTCAGCCTTCAGGCGGGGGATGATCTGATCCTGAAGCGCATGAAGCGGCGGCACCTCCGCGCGGATGCGATCCGGTTCTGCGAAGAGGTCCGGGCGGTGCGCCCGGATGTGGTGTTCGGCGCGGATCTGATCGCCGGCTTCCCGACGGAGACCGAGGCGATGTTCGAGAATACGCTGGATCTGGTCGAGACCTGCGGGCTGACCTGGCTCCATGTGTTTCCCTACAGCGCCCGAAAGGGAACGCCGGCGGCACGAATGCCACAGGTGCCTAAAGCCGAACGCAAGGCCAGAGCGGCGCGGCTGCGCGCTTTGGGCGTTGACCGCGTCGCGGCACATTTGGCGGCGGATATCGGCTCCGAGCGCCAGGTTCTGATGGAGCGTCCGCGGCTCGGCCGCACCGAACAGTTTGCAGAGGTCGCCTTCGACACGGATGGACCGGTCGGAGATATCGTGACGGCCCGCATTCTCACCGCGACCGAGCGCCATCTTTTCGCCGCCGCTGCCTGACGGCACCGGCGGTTGCACCAGACGCACCGCGGCTGACGCCGCGCTGCGCTTTGGCGCTCGCCCCCCCCCCCCCGCCCCACCCTGGGGGGCTATGCGCCGGTGGTGGGGGCGGGGGTGGGGGTGGGCACGGTCTGTGGGCGATTTGCGCCCAGAGAAGCCCGGGCGCGGCACGCGGCCGGCAAACGTCGCCGGCTTTTCAGAAGCAGCGCGACGAGGTATGCGGGAGACACCGCCACGAAAGGGCTGCCGATGTCGTTTTTCTCAAAGCTGCGGGAACGCCTGACCCGAAGCTCCTCGAAACTCCGCGATGGCCTCGATGCCATGGTCGAGGAGGCCCCGGCGCCTGTGTCTCGTGTGGAGGAGACGCCTGCGCCGGCGCCCACACCTGCGCCTGAGCCGGAGCCTGAACCCGATGATCGGCCGAGACTGCTCGGACGCCTCGTAGGGGCCAAGCCTGTGCCGCGCCGGGTTCTTGATGACGCCATGCTGGAGAGCCTCGAGGAGGTGCTGATCGCGTCCGACATGGGCGTCGAGACAGCCCTAAAAATCTCGGCCGCCCTCGCTGAGGGCCGTTTCGGACAGCGCCTTTCGGCCGATGAGATCTCCAACCTGCTCGCTGCGGAGATCGGCCGGGTGCTCGAGCCCGTCGCCCGGCCGCTCCCGCTCTATTCGAAGACCCCGCAGGTGGTGTTGGTGGTCGGCGTCAACGGCTCGGGCAAGACGACCACCATTGGCAAGCTGGCGAGCCAGTTCCGCGCGGCCGGCAAGCGGGTCGTGATCGCGGCGGGCGACACGTTTCGGGCTGCGGCCGTCGAGCAGCTCCAGGTTTGGGGTGAGCGCGCGGGCGTGCCGGTGATGACGGCGCCGCAGGGATCGGATCCCGCAAGTCTCGCCTATGATGCCATGGTGCGGGCGGAAACGGATGGCGCAGATCTGCTGCTGATCGACACTGCCGGGCGCCTCCAGAACCGCGACGATCTGATGGATGAGCTCGCCAAGATTGTCCGCGTCATCCGCAAGCGCGATCCGGATGCGCCGCACAACACAATCTTGGTGCTTGATGCGACGACTGGGCAGAACGCGCTCTCTCAGGTCGAGATCTTCGGCAAGATTGCCGATGTCTCCGGGCTTGTGATGACCAAGCTCGACGGCACGGCCAAAGGCGGGGTGCTCGTGGCTCTGGCCGACCGCTTCGGACTGCCGATCCACGCGGTCGGGGTGGGCGAGAGCATCGACGATCTCGACGCCTTTGACCCCCAGGAGTTCGCGGTGGCGCTCACCGGCGGCGCCGGCAGCTAGGGGACTTATGCTGAACGCCTCGGATCCGTGCGCCGCGGTTCACGCACGTCCCGTACAAAAAGCGTGCCGGGCGGCGGGCCCCGGATGTCTTGGGCGCTCCGCTTGGACCCGCTTGGACACCCGCAAGAACGCTGCTTCTGAGGGGGCGGGGCTCACGGTTGGTCGCGATCTGGTCTTGGGACGACCTGATAGCGGTGTGCCTCGGCCTGTTTTCGCTGACGT
>JBCBYB010000023.1:0-78895 GCA_039816045.1 Pseudomonadota bacterium | reverse complement strand
CATGGGACATCCTCCTTCGTCCGTTCAAAGGCGGAAAACCCCAGCCCGCAATGGCCCCGATCTTGGGGAAAAGGTCACTCAAGGTGGGCCGATACCCGTAGCCAAATTAGCGTTCGCCACTCTTGGCGCGTCACAGCCCGTCAGTCGCGTTTCTTGTCCTCGGGCTTGTCCGCCCTGTCTGTCTCATGGTCGAGCTTCTTGAGCGCATCGTTCTTGTCGGCCTCTAGCTCTTTGGCTAGGGCTTTGAACTTATCGGCTTGTTTCTTGGGAGGCATTTGACGAGCCTTAGCTCCCCTCTGATTGGGATACAGCCACACATCGGGCTGGTCATAGTCCCAGGGGCGCCTTATCGGTCCAGTTTCGCCGATCACCAGCGGCCCAAACAAGCATCGCTCCATGTGCTCCATCTTCAGCTTCAACCTCACATCTGCATGCTGCATGATGTTGCCTGAGATTGGCCGCTTGGGAGGCGCCAAGTCTGTCAATCGAACATGTGGCGCGCGCGCCTTCGTAAATCTTGAAGTTGCTGCTTGATCGGAGTCCGCAATCAGCATGTTGGTGGAGCGCATGGTACAGGTTGAACCCTTTGACTTAAAGGCAAGCCCGAGCACGACCGCAATTATCTTGATCTTCGTCAGGCGCTGGCATTTCCAAAGCTTGCATCGCGCGGCTGGTCTCAGCCCGTGGCTTGCTGGTTCCGGCCAGCAGGAGGTTTGCATGGAGTTGGAGGGAGTCGAACCCTCGGGGTAGCAGGCTGGGAAGGACACGCCCCGCACCAAGCGAGCCCCACAAGTTACACGCCCCGCCCTCGTGCGGAGCGTCGCGTATCAAACGAGGATCTCCCCCTCGCCGTCCCAAACCGGACCGTTGTCGCCTCCATACCCACCCTGACCGGGTGGCTTCGAGGTTGTGTAGACGCCCTTCCAGCCTTCTATGCCCCAGACCAGGCCAGACTTTGTCATGCGGCAAAGCTTGTTCTGGGTGAACCGACGCTTCTGGATAAGCTCGTAATTGCGAAAAAGGCGAATAAAGGATCTTTTCCTAGGAAGCCTAGCTGTCACAAGAGTTGGTGACCGTCACACGCTGGTCCTCAAACTCAACCAAAAGGTCCTGAGGAAGCTCACGGAGATTGCTAGGATCGGCGGGCAGTGCCTGTGTCAGGGCCGAGAGTCGAACCAACTCGTTCGCAGCGGCCTCTAGATCCTCTGCATAACCGATGTACCGCTCGCCGCCCTCTGCGCGCCCGCTTAGCGCGGGCCTCGTCAGTCATGCCGATGTAGGTCTCGTTAGTCTCAACAATGCCGCCACCGCCGCCCATCGGGTCAAACTCGCCAGTCCGCATAGCCTCACGGATGCGGTGAGACAGGAACCACGGGCCCGTGAGCGTGATTTCCAGGGTCCGGTGAAGCTGGTTGCTGCTGACGCCCTTCTTGCGGCTGGTCATGGGGAAGATCGCCTGTAGCCACTTGTGCAGCGGATATGGCTTTCCTCGAAGATGGTGCCATGGCGCACGGTGAACTGCTTGCGGCAGGCGCCGCGCTTCTTGAGACCGTGTCGGACAACGCCCTCGGGGTTTTTCTTGCTCGGCTTCGTGCGGACACCCTTGAGGACGCAGATGGCCTTGCGCTGGCCATTGTTGGCGCAGTGCGAACAGACCGGCCCGTTCGGCCATAGCATCGCCATGACATGCTCGAAGCCAGCGGTCTCGTAACGCATGTAAGGCATTGAAGAAAAACACTTTTTCGGCTCCCTCCTGGCGTACTCTTTATCTAGGTACGCTAGTCGGTCTTGCTAAGTACAATACCCCCTCTGAATTGGGGTTTTCTTTTACCCCATCTCCAACACCCTATCTCTCAATAGAAAATTTTGGGCGTGCCCGCTTGACAGCGCCGTAGCTATGCTTCATGACCCGCGCGCTGGTCGGTTGTGACCCCTCTGGCCTTTCGAGTTGTACAGAAACATCGGCGGACATATGAAAACCTATTCTGCGCGCCCAGCCGACATCGAGAAGAAATGGGTGATTATCGACGCCGAGGGCGTCGTGCTTGGTCGCCTCGCCTCGATCATCGCAATGCGCCTGCGCGGCAAACACAAAGCGACCTTCACGCCGCACATGGATATGGGCGACAACGTGATCGTCATCAACGCGGACAAGGTGAAGCTCACGGGCAACAAACACCGCGACAAGACCTACTACTGGCACACGGGATATCCGGGCGGGATCAAGAGCCGCACCGCCGGTCAGCTCCTCGAGGGCCGCTTCCCCGAGCGCGTGGTCACCAAGGCCGTGACCCGTATGATGCCGGGTGGACCGCTCTCGCGGCGCCAACTTACCAACCTCCGGGTCTATGCGGGTGGTGAGCACCCTCATGCCGCTCAGAACCCGACCACGATCGACATCAAGGCGATGAACGCCAAGAACGCGCGGAGTGCCCTCTGATGGCCGAAGAAATCAAATCGCTGGATCAGCTCAAAGACGCTGTCGCGGCGGCCCCTTCTGCCGGCACACCGGAAGAAGGCGGTGCTGAGACCGAAGTCGTCGTGAAACGTGAGCCGAAGCGGGACGCGCTCGGCCGATCCTACGCGACGGGGAAGCGGAAAGACGCGGTCGCGCGTGTGTGGGTTAAGCCCGGCTCCGGCAAGATCGTCGTGAACGGCAAAGAGCTCGCAAGCTATTTTGCGCGCCCGGTGCTTCAGATGGTGATCGGACAGCCCTTCCAGGTCGCCAATGTCACCGGACAGTTCGATGTCATGTGCACCGTAAAAGGCGGCGGTCTTTCAGGCCAAGCCGGTGCAGTGAAGCACGGCATCTCCAAAGCACTGAGCGAGTACGACCCCGAACTGCGCCCGTCGCTGAAGGCCGCAGGCTTCCTGACACGTGACGCACGCGTGGTCGAGCGTAAGAAATACGGCCGCCGCAAAGCGCGCCGCAGCTTCCAGTTCTCGAAACGCTGATGCTGGAGAGAGGGCGCAAGATCTGCGCCCTCCCACCGCGGCAGGTCCAAGCCAATTGCGCAATCTCCATTCCCATCCTATTTTGTGAGCTTGAGACACGGTCTTGGTGGAGCGCATGCGGCAGTCAGGAGGTGCGTCGGGCAAACGGTCGGGTGGAAAACTCGGCAGGGCGCCCGCCGGCAAAGCACCAAAAGAGATCAGCTACTCTTTCTCGGCCCGCAGCCTCGCTGGGCGCGCCTTTATTCGGTCTGTTGAGAACGTCACCGGGCGCCCAAGGCTGCTCCGGATGGCCGATGGCTACGAGCATGAGGTTGCGGCTGGTCGAGATTTTTGGGAAGTGATGCAGGAGCGCTACCGCGTCCAGTTGGACTTCATCGGACCTGGCCTAAACGCCATCCCTAGCGAGGGCCCGCTCGTGATGGTGGCAAACCACCCCTACGGTATCCTCGATGGGCTCACCATGGGTTGGATGTTGTCCAAGGCCCGCGGCGAGTTCAAAATCATCGCCCATACCGTGTTCAAGAAGGCGAAGGATCTGGACCAGGTCATCTTGCCTATTGACTTCGCAGAAACCAAGGAAGCTCAGCGCGTCAATATTGCCACGCGCAAGGCGGCGCTTGCTTGGCTGGCAGATGGCGGCTGCATCGGGATCTTCCCAGGCGGCACCGTGTCGACGTCGGCTAAGCCGTTTTCGCGCCCGATGGACCCACCTTGGAAGACCTTCACGGCGCGGATGATTGCAAAGTCCAAGGCCACCGTCGTCCCGGTGTTCTTCGACGGGTGCAACAGCCGGCTCTTCCAGCTTGCGAGCCACATCAACCAGACGCTTCGCACGGCGCTGTTTATCAATGAGTTCGACCGCGGCGTGAAGGAACCGCTGCGGGTACGCGTGGGCGAAGCGCTGCCGAGGGCGGAGATCGATGCGCGAGCGGGAGATGCAAAGGCGCTGATGGATTACCTCCGCGAGGAGACGTACCGCCTCAGCCCGAAGCCTCTGAAAGACACCTCCTACGGGCTCTATCTCGGCTGAACCATGGCAATCGGCGTTTTCGATTCGGGGCTCGGTGGCCTCACCGTGTTGCGCCATCTGTTGCAGCGACTGCCGGGGCAGGACTTTGTGTTCTATGGCGACAATCGTCACGCCCCTTATGGACCGCGCGCACCCGAGCAGATCCACGAGTTGACCGAGGCGGCCGTCGCACGCTTGTTCGACGAGGGCTGCGAGCTTGTGATCCTCGCCTGCAACACGGCCTCAGCAGTCAGCCTGAGGAGACTCCAAGAAACCTGGTTGCCCCAGACGGCGCCCGACAACCGTGTCCTCGGGGTGTTTGTGCCAGTGATCGAGGCGCTCACGGGCAGACCTTGGGGCTATCGCGGTCCGCCGATGCCCTCGCGCTTGCGCTCTGCGGTGCTGTTCGGCACGCGGGCGACCGTCGCCTCCGGGGCGTTCCGGCGCGAGACTGTTCTGCGGGCAAGCGGCGTTCAAGTGGTTGAGCAACCATGCCCTGCGCTTGTGAACGCAATCGAGGCCAACGATCTGCCTCGGGCCGGCGCGCTGGTGCGCGGCTTTGTAACCGACGCGCTCCGGGAGTGTCCCAATCCACAAGCAGCTGTCTTGGGGTGTACGCATTACCCAATCGTGGAGAGCGCCTTTCGCGCCGCCCTGCCCTCAGGGACCCGCATCCTCATTCAACCGCAGATCGTGGCCGACAGCCTTGCCGACTATCTCGTGCGGCACCCGCGCTTTGCGGGCGGCGCAGGTCGGCTGCGGCTTCTGACCAGTGGGAATCCGGATCAGATCGCAACCGCCGCCGCCCATGCGCTCGGCCAACCCGCCCGTTTCGCCGCCGCCTGATTGCAGCCGGGTGCGCTCTGCGTTAAGCGGAGCGCCGGACCACAGGAGGCGAAAATGGCAAAGCAGGTCGGGATATTCGGAGCAAGCGGCTACACGGGCGCCGAGCTTGTCCGCCTGATTGCGACCCATCCTGAGCTAGAGGTCGCCGCCCTCGCCGCAGACCGTCGCGCTGGTGCCGAGATGGCCGAGGTCTTTCCGCATCTGCGCCACCTCGCCTTGCCACGCTTGCAGCGGATCGAAGAGATCGATGCCACAGCGCTCGATCTGGTCTTTTGTGCCCTGCCCCATGCAACCACTCAGGAGGTGGTATCTGCCCTGCCTCCGTCCGTCCGGGTCTGCGATCTTTCGGCGGATTTCCGGCTTCGGGATTTCGTAGCCTATAAGGAGTGGTATGGGCGGGAGCATCAGGCGCAGGCGCTCCAGGCCGAGGCCGTCTATGGTCTGCCCGAGTTCTACCGCGACGAGGTCCGCACCGCGCGGATTGTCGCCTCGACCGGCTGCAATTCCGCGACGGGGCTCTTTGCCGTGCTGCCGTTGCTCTCGGCCGGCGTGATCGATCCCGATGACATCGTGATCGACCTCAAATCCGGCGTCACCGGTGCCGGACGGTCACCGAAGGAGGGCACGCTTCACGGCGAGGTCTCCGAAGGAATGCACGCCTACAACGTCTCCCGTCACAGGCATATGGCGGAGTTCGAGCAGGAGTTCTCCAAGGCAGCCGGGCGCCCTGTGACGTGTCGCTTCACCCCGCATCTCATCCCGATGAACCGGGGCATCCTGGCGACCTGCTACCTTCGGGGCGATGCGGCGGCGGCCCATGCGGCGTTGGCAACCCGGTATGCCGATGAGCCGTTTCTCCACGTCCTGCCCTTCGGTCAGGTTCCCCATACGCGTCACATCCGCGGCTCAAACTTCGTGCATATCGGCGTGGTCGAGGAACGCCAGCCGGGGCGCATCACCGTGGTCGCGGTGCTCGACAACCTGGTGAAGGGCGCCTCGGGCATGGGCATTCAGAACGCCAATCTGATGCTTGGGCTCGACGAAACCGCGGGGCTGATGCAGGCGCCGCTGTTCCCGTGATCCTGCGGGCCGCCCGCTCTGTCTGGAGGTTCTGCGGCGCCGTCCTATCGCGGTTCAACGAAGATCAGGGCTCGGTGCTGGCGGGCTATCTTGCCTATGCTGCCATGCTGTCACTGCTGCCGTTTCTGGTTTTCGCCACTGCTCTGGCTGGGTTTATCGTGGGGCCAGAGAACAGCGAAAAGGCTTTGGAGACCCTCTTTGCCGGCGTTCCCGACCATGTCGTGCGCACGCTGGAGCCCGCAATCCTTGAGGTGCTCGCCCATCGCCGGGGCGGGATCCTGACCCTCTCCGCAGTCGGCTCAGTCTGGGCGGCGTCAAATGGTATCGAAGCCCTGAGGGTCGGGTTCGATCATGCTTATGAGGCGCACGAGAAGCGCTCGATCCTGATCAACCGGCTCTACGCAATCCTGGCTGTCTTCCTCTGCTATGCGATCTTCTGGCTCCTCGCGTTCCTTCTCATCCTGGCACCCATCCTGTTCCACGTTCTCGAGTCGCTGATCGGGATCGATGTACCCGTGGAGGCGGAGTATCTTCGCCATGTCATCGGGCTCGTGATCCTTTGGTCCGGCCTCTGGGTGCTGCACAGGATGCTCCCATCGCGCATCATGTCGGGCATCCGTCTCTGGCCGGGGCTCACAGTGAGCGTGGCGCTCTGGCTGCTGATCGCGAAGGGGATGTCGGTTTACCTCTACCATGCGCCGAGCTACTCGTTGACCTATGGCGCCTTGGCGGGCGTCATCTTGACGCTCCTGTTCTTCTATCTGACCGGGGTCGCACTTATCATCGGGGCGCAGGTGAATGCGGTCGTGAACGCGGCACTGTTGCGCCCGCGAGAGCGCCCAAACCACGAAACAGCGCAAACGAGCTGAGGAGACACCTATGGCACGCACACGCAAGGCTCAGCGCATCCGGCTGTTGGCGGTCGGCGCGGTCGCAATGGCGGGCGCCGCGATCCTGGTGGCCGTCAGCTTCGATGACACCATCGCGTTCTTCAAATCACCCTCAGAGATTGTCACGGAGCGCCCGGGGCCGGAGCAGCGCCTGCGCATCGGCGGGTTGGTCGAAGAAGGCTCGCTGGTGCGCGGCGAGGGCGAGACCGTCAGCTTCGCCGTCACCGACGGGGCCGAAAGCGTCACCGTGCGCTTCACGGGCGTGCTGCCGGATCTTTTCCGCGAGGGCCAGGGGATCGTCGCCGAGGGGCGCGTGTTCGACGGCACCTTCGTCGCCGATGAGGTGTTGGCGAAGCACGACGAGAACTACATGCCGCGCGAGGTGGCCGACGCCCTGAAAGAGCAAGGTCATTGGAAATATGGAGAGCCCAAATCGGGGGGTGGGAGCTGATGACCGGGCATCGGGCGACGTGGGTCAACGCCTTCACCGACAAGCCGGTCGGCGGGAACCCGTGCATCGTGGTCTTCGATGCGGGCGATATCCCTGAGGCGGAGCGGCTCGACTTTACCCGCGCGACCGGGCTGACGGAGTGCGCCTTCCTCCAGCCCTCGGACAAGGCCGACTTCGGGGCGCGCTACTACACCGCCAAGGCGGAGATCAAGTTTGCCGGCCATCCCACCATTGCCACCATCACGGCGCTGGAGGCAGCGGGGGCTCTGCAGGGACGGGATCACCTGACCCTGGAGGTCGGCTCGGGTGTGATCCCCATCGAGATCTCGCGCGGGGACGGCCCGCCTTGGATCACGATGACCCAGGCCCGTCCCGTCTTCGGTGCGACGCATGACCCTGCGTTCGTTGCCGAAATGATGGGGCTCACAGCGGCGGACATCGTCTGCACACCCCAGGTGGTCTCAACGGGCACGCCCTTTTGTATCGCGGAGGTCCGGGATCATGCGGCGCTGAGGCGGGCACGGATCGAGCCGGAACCCTACCTCGCGGCCGAGGAGGCGTTTGGCCCACATTTCGAGCCTTTTTTGGTCGCGCTCGGCGGTGTGGACTCCGGAGATACCTTCTCGCGCCTCATGCTTCCCCCTCCCCTGCCGCCGGAAGATGCTTTCACAGGCTCAGCCACCGGTTGTATGTCTGCCTATCTTTTTGCAAATCGACGCATCGGTTCCCGCTTCACCGCGGAACAAGGACACTGGATGGGGCGGCCATCGCGTGCCAATGCCGAAGTTGTTGG
Organism: Pseudomonadota bacterium; assembly: GCA_039816045.1. Classification (GTDB taxonomy): domain Bacteria; phylum Pseudomonadota; class Alphaproteobacteria; order Rhodobacterales; family Rhodobacteraceae; genus Thermohalobaculum. The sequence goes on along the minus strand of JBCBYB010000023.1, from coordinate 70,871 downwards.
CACCCCAGACGCCATTCACTCCGTTCGTTTGTCAGGACAAGGCATTGTTCTGATGGATGCAGTGATAGGAAACCGCTATACATAGCATTTTCCACCTAGGGTTGTTTGCACCTCCCGCCAAGCGCAACACGTTAAGCAGACGTTAGTTGCTTGCGCAAATCCGGGGGGATCTCATGCGTACTTTGACACTTGGCCTTACGGCCGTGGCTGTTACTGTCAGCTTCACGCTGTCAGCACCGACGACCAAAGCTCAAGAGCTCTATGACGATGCGTTCGTGATCGCGTCCGAAGTGGATGAGCGGCGTAAATCCAACATGGCAAGCCGGCAGGAAATGCTGGTCGAACGTATGATCGAAGCTGCATGCTTTGCCATGATCGACGTCGAAACGGAGGCCAACTGGACCCGGCTCGAGCAGTCCTACACCCTGTTCAACCTGAGCCAGGTTGCCCTGCGCGACGGCAATGCTGCGCTTGGCCTCAAGAAGGAAACAAACGAGCGCGTCCTCGAAGCCCAAAAGGCGGTCGAAAAGCAGTTCAAGCCGTTTGGCGAGACGGTTGCCGGGATCATCGAGGCTCGCGCGATGGATGATGATGCGCTGCGCCTCTTGGCATCCAAAGCGTCCGCTCTTGAGAAGGCGATCAGCCGGGCACACAGCGCGATCGACGGCGTCTATCTGCGGCGGACTTACCCTATGAAGTCGATCGTCGGATTGAACTTCATCGGGAAAGAACGGGTGACCTCTCAGGCCATCACGCGCAACTACTGCCTGATGGCGGCTGGCATCGATAGCGAACTGCACCGGATCGAGCTGCAAGGCGATGCGGAGCTGTTCCAGAGCCGGTTGGAGGCGCTGCTGGTTGGCGAACCGCTTGTCGGTCTTCCGCCGGCGCCGACCGAAGCCATCGAGGAGCAGATCAGCGTGGCGCTCGGCCTTTGGGCGGAGATGCTTCCAGCCATCGATGCGGCGATGAAGGGCGGCGAGTTGCGGGACGACCATGTCACCCTGATTTCGGATCACGCCACCCCGCTGCTGGCGGCGATCAACCAGGCAGTCTACCTCTACGAGGCGATCCAGTAACGAAGGGGTGAGGCGGCGGCCACCGCCTCCCTGCGGCGCATTCGCGCTTTGAGCATTCGGCCTCCTGCCCCTATCTTCCGGTGCGGGAGGCCACACCATGATCGTCGAACTCGGACATTTCGCCCTAGCGCTGGCCTTTGCGGTCGCCCTGTTCCAATCGGTGGTCCCTCTGATGGGGGCACAGCGCGGCTATACGGACTGGATGCGGACGGCCCCGACAGCGGCTCTCGTCCAGTTTCTGCTGATCGGATTTTCCTTTGCAGCGCTGACCCATGCCTTCGTGACCTCGGACTTCTCGGTCCGCATCGTTGTGGAGAACTCCCACTCCCTGAAGCCGATGCTCTACAAGATCACCGGTACCTGGGGGAACCACGAGGGCTCCATGCTTCTCTGGGTGCTCATCCTCGCCCTGTTCGGTGCACTGGTGGCGGCGTTCGGGCGAGACCTGCCGCTCGGGCTCAAAGCGCGCACGCTGTCTGTCCAGGCGATGGTCACCGTGGCTTTCACGGCATTCATCCTCTTCACCTCGAACCCATTCGACCGGCTGGATCCGGTGCCGCTGAACGGGACCGATCTCAACCCACTTCTCCAGGATATCGGTCTCGCGCTGCATCCGCCCTTTCTCTATCTCGGCTATGTCGGGCTCTCGATGGCGTTCTCCTTCGCCATCGCCGCGCTGATTGAAGGCCGCGTGGATGCCACCTGGGCACGCTGGGTGCGGCCTTGGGCGCTGGTTGCCTGGATTGCGCTGACCTTCGGGATCGCGCTTGGGTCGTACTGGGCCTATTACGAGCTCGGCTGGGGCGGCTGGTGGTTCTGGGATCCGGTTGAGAACGCCTCCTTTATGCCCTGGCTGGTCGCGACCGCGCTGCTGCATTCGGCGATTGTTGTGGAGAAGCGCTCCTCGCTGAAGGTGTGGACGATCCTCCTCGCGATCCTGGCCTTCTCGCTCTCGCTGATTGGGACGTTCCTCGTGCGCTCCGGCGTGATCACCTCGGTCCATGCCTTTGCCACCGACCCGGGGCGCGGCGTGTTCATCCTGGCGATCCTGATGGTGGCGATCTGCGGGTCGCTTCTGCTCTTTGCGATCCGGGCGCCGTCGATGAAATCCGAAGGGGTGTTCCAGCCGGTTTCGCGCGAAGGTGCGCTGGTGTTCAACAACCTCGTGCTCGCCGTCTCCTGTGCGGTGGTTTTCATCGGGACCTTGGCTCCGCTCTTCCGCGAGTACATTGATGGCCAGAAGATCTCCGTCGGTGCGCCCTTCTACGATATCGCGTTCACACCCTTCATGGTGCTGCTGCTGATCGCTTTGCCGGTCGGGGCCATCCTTCCCTGGAAGCGCGGAGATCTTAGCCGCACCATCGGGCGGCTCTGGTGGTGTGCGGCGGCGGCCTTGGCCCTCGGAGGCGTGATCTGGGCGGTGCAGTCGGGTGGCGCGCTCCTGGCTCCGGTTGGCATTGCCCTAGCGGCATGGCTGATCATGGGCGCTGGGGTTGAGCTGTGGGAGCGCGGTGCATTCGCCCGAGCGGGCGCTCTTGGGGGGCTGCGGCGGTTGGCCGGTCTGCCGCGCGCCGATTGGGGCAAGTGGATTGGGCACACCGGCCTCGCCCTTGCGGCGATGGGAATGGCGGCGATCACCGCCTGGGAGACCGAGGACATCCGGCTTGCCAAACCCGGTGACGTGATCCCGGTCGGTCCCTATGAGTTGCAGTTCGACGGGGTGACACAGCTCCCGATGGGTGCGCCCTTTGCGCAAGGACAGTGCGGCAACGAAGGCGAGCGGACCTTCAAGGGGACCGAAGCGCGCAACTTCGAAACGGAGATGGGCCGGTTCCGCCTGATGCGTGACGGCGATCAGGTGGCGCTGATGTGCGCTGAGAAGCGGCTCTATCCGGTGCAGCGCATGCCGACGACCGAGGCCGCGATCGACTCCACGCTCCTGCGCGATGTCTATGTCGTGCTGGGCGACCGGCAGGTGGACGGCGAGGCCTGGGCCGTGCGCTCCTATCACAAGCCGCTCGCCGTCTGGATCTGGCTTGGCTGTCTTGTGATGGGCCTCGGCGGGATCGTGAGCCTGACGGATGGTCGCTTCCGCGTCGGTGCCGCGGCTGGCCGCGCCCCTCCGAAAGCGGTGCCGGCCGAATGATCCGGATCGCGCTCCTCGTCGCCCTGCTCGCCTGCCCCGCCGCGGCCGTTGAACCCGATGAGATCCTCTCAGACCCCGCGCTCGAGAGCCGGGCCCGAGAGATCTCCAAGGAGGTGCGCTGTCTGGTCTGCCGCAACGAGTCGATCGACGACAGCGGCGCCGAACTGGCCAAGGACTTGCGCCTCCTCGTGCGCGAACGCCTCACCGAAGGCGACAGCGATGCGGAGGTGAAGCAATACCTTGTGGACCGCTACGGGGAATATGTCCTGCTTAAGCCCACACTGACCGCCGGCAACGCCGCTTTGTGGCTCGCGGGCCCAGTGCTGTTCGTGCTCGGCGGGATCGCGTCCGTGCTGTATCTGCGCCGTCGCCGACGCGCTCCGACCGAAGCCGCCCTCTCCGCCGAGGAGGAAGCCGCGCTCGCCCGCCTCCTCGACCGTGACGACCGCTGAGACACGTCCGTGCGTTAAGCAAACACCTGTGCTACGGTCACGCCTCAAATGAGGGAGGAGCGCACATGATCGGCCCCATCCGAGTTCCATTGTTCGCATTTTTTGTTGTGGCTGCGACGGCTGCGTTATTGCATATGTCCGATGCGCAGGCTCAAACGACCGATGCATCCAGCGCGTGTCACACCGCGCTCGAGGCCGAGTACGGCGTTGAGACTGTGTTGGACACGTTTGAGCGCAATTCGAGCGGGCGGCGCTGGGTTCATACAGATGTGCGGCTCCAAGATGGCCGCTCTGTCTCCTACCGCTGCCTCGTGAGCTACGGTCAAGTGCGCCGTGTGGATATCCATTCCGGCGATTGGAACGAGGCGCCCAAGATCGCACGGATCGAGGACGAGCCCGAGGACACCGAGCCCCAGGCAGCCCCAGAAGAGGACAGCCCCACGCGGCCCCGAACCTACCGGGTCGGACTTGGGGAGGGGTATTCGCCGAAGGATGGCGTGACATGCTACCGGGAACGCCGCACCTGCTATGACAGCGAGAACCGCTTGGATCTTCAGACGACGAAGGCTGAGTTTCCCTGATCGCTAGTCAGACCAAGCCGGGGTCCGTCTCTGCATCAAAACAAGATCGAGTCGAACCTCGTTCTTGACGCCAATCCCGTCTAACCGCCCCACCTCGGTGAAGCCGAGGCGCCGATGGAGCGCGAGGCTGCCCGCTTGGTCCGCGCTGACACCGCCGATCAGCGTCTCGATCCCGCGCTGCCCGGCAAGCGGAATCAGAGCTTCCAGGAGAGCGGATGCCACGCCTTGTCGCCGCTCTGCCCGCGCGACATAGACACTGTGCTCGGCGGTCCGGGCGTATCCTTCGCCTGACCGGAACGGACCAAAACCCGCATACCCGGCTATTCGTTCCGGAGTGTCTTGGTCAGGGCAAGCGACGATCACCGCATCATTCCGTGCCATGCGCTCAAAGATCCAGTCGCGCATGCGTTCGTCGCTCAGGGGATTAGTCTTCCAGCTCGCTGTACCGGTCTGGATCTCGTCGTTCAGGATCGCCGCCATGGCAGGCGCGTCTCCCGGACCAGCGGGACGGATCAACACTGACGTCTGGTGGTGTGCAGTCGTCCGCGCCGCACTCAGCGACGCCGCTCGCGCTTACGCACCCGCACAGGAATTGCACGGGGCCCACTGCCCCCCGCAGCGGCGGCAGCAAGGCCGGCAAGAGCCGCCAAACCGGCAAGAGCAATAAGGATCGGATCCATTCCACACTCCCTGATTACAAGGCAAAGGTAATCGTTTAAGCCACCCTTTGCCAGTGCATCGGATGAATATGGTGGAAGCAAGGCATGAAGGAACCGTTCCCTAGCGGCGTTTGGGACTTTTGGATTGACCGTGGAGGCACGTTCACAGATGTCGTCGCCCGAGCGCCCAACGGAACGCTCCAGACCCTGAAGCTCCTGTCAGATAACCCAGAACGCTATCCAGACGCCGCGCTGGAGGCGATTCGCCAGACCTTGAAGCTCGCGCCTGACGCCCCGATCCCGGCTGCGCGCATCGGTCGCGTCAAGATGGGCACCACCGTGGCGACGAATGCGCTGCTCGAGCGCAAGGGGGCGCCGACGGTGCTGGTGACCACTGCCGGCCTCGCGGATCAGTTGCGGATCGCCTATCAGCACCGACCTGCGCTCTTCGCGCGTGAAATCGTCCTGCCGGAGATGCTGTACACCCGTGTCATTGAGGCCAATGAGCGGATCCGAGCAGATGGCACGGTCGAGCGACCGTTGGACCGCGATCGGCTGGCGTCCGATCTCGCCGCAGCGCGGGCGACGGGCATCGAGGCCGTAGCCATCGTCTTCATTCACGGATATCGCCACACGCAACACGAGGCGGAGGCGATGGCGCTCGCACGCGCTGCGGGCTTCACCCAAATCTCGGTGAGCCACGAAGTCTCGCCGCTTATGCGGATGGTCTCGCGCGGCGACACGACCGTGGTGGACGCCTACCTCTCCCCGATTCTGCGCGCCTATGTGGACCGGGTGGCCGCCGCCTTCGATGGGGATGCGAGCGGAAAGCTGATGTTCATGCAGTCCTCGGGCGGGTTGACCGATGCGACGCGGTTCCGGGGGAAGGACGCGATCCTCTCCGGCCCGGCGGGGGGCGTGGTCGGTGCGGCGGCGACGGCCGAAATCGCGGGCTTCGAGAAGATCATCGGCTTCGACATGGGCGGGACCAGCACCGATGTCTGCCACTATGCTGGCAGTTTCGAGCGGGTGCTGAGCACCCAGGTGGCAGGCGTCCGGATCACGGCTCCGATGATGGACATCCACACCGTTGCGGCAGGTGGCGGGTCGCTTCTGCAATATGACGGCACGCGCCTGCGGGTGGGGCCGGAGAGCGCTGGCGCCAATCCGGGTCCCGCCTCCTATGGGCGCGGCGGACCGCTGGCGGTGACCGATGCCAATGTTCTGGTGGGCAAGCTGCGGCCCCAGTTCTTCCCCGCGATATTCGGCCCCGAGGGGGACCAGCCCCTGGATGTGGCCGCGGCCAAGCGCGGGTTCGAGGTTATGGCGCGGGAGACGGGCAAGAGCGCCGAAGACCTCGCAGACGGCTTCCTGCGCATCGCGGTCGAGAACATGGCGAACGCGATCAAGAAGATCTCCGTCCAGCAAGGCCACGACGTGACGGAATACTGCCTCGCGGTCTTCGGCGGAGCGGGCGCCCAGCATGCCTGCGCCATTGCGGACACGTTGGGGATGGAGACCTGCCTCATCCACCCGATGGCCTCCCTGCTGTCGGCCTATGGCATGGGGCTCGCGGACATCCGCGCCAGCCGGCAGCAAGCCGTAGAGGCCGTGCTCTCGGACGAGACCCGCTTGCAAGCTGCCGCGGATCTCGACCGGCTGGGGTCCGATGCGCTGTCGGAGGTGGAAGGCCAAGGCGTGCCGGCGGACAGCATCTCCCTCGTCCAAACACTGATGCTGAAGGTGAAGGGCACCGACACGGCGCTGCCCATCCTCTTCGGCACGCTGGAGGACCTGCGGGACCGATTCTCCATGCAGCACCGGCAGCGCTTCGGTTTCGAGGTGGGCGATGCGGACTTGGTGATCGAGGCCGTCTCCTCCGAGGCCATCGGACGCGCAGCGGACCTGGCGGAGCCAACGCAAACCACCGAGGACCGGGCCGAGGACGCCTATCCAACGGCGATCACCGCCCCGCTCTTCCACGACGGCGCCTGGCAGGACGCCCGCTTCGTGCAACGCGAGGCAATGCGCCCTGGTGACCGCCTGACCGGGCCGGCAGTGCTCATCGAGCCCCACACCGCCATTGCCATCGACCCCGGCTGGCAAGCGCGCATCACCGGCCATGACCACGTCGTGCTCACCCGAAGCGCGCCGCGCGAGGCCCGGGCTGTCGGCACAGAGGCGGACCCGGTGATGCTCGAGGTCTTCAACAACCTCACCATGTCGATCGCCGAACAGATGGGCGCTGTGCTGGAGAACACCGCCGCCTCCGTCACCATCAAGGAACGGCTCGATTTCTCTTGCGCCCTCTTTGACACGCGCGGCGACCTGATCGCCAACGCGCCGCATATGCCGGTGCACCTCGGCAGCATGTCGGCGAGTGTGAAGACGGTGATCGCCCAGAACCCCGAGATGCGCCCCGGCGACGTCTTCGTTCTGAACGCACCGTATAACGGCGGCACCCACCTGCCGGACATCACGGTGGTGACACCGGTCTGGGACGATGCGGGCGCGCGGGTCCTCTTCTACACCTCGGCACGCGGGCACCACACCGATGTGGGTGGTCTGACACCCGGCTCCATGCCCCCCGACAGCCGGGTTGTCGAGGACGAGGGCGTGCTGATCGACAACTTCCTGCTGGTCGATGGCCCGACCGGACGGTTCCGAGAGGCGGAGATGCGGGCGCTGCTGACCGGGGCCAAACACCCCGCGCGGGCGCCGGACACCAACATCGCGGACCTCAAGGCCCAGATCGCCGCCTGCGAGAAAGGCGCCGCCGAGCTCCGCCGCATGATCGCGCATTTCGGTCTGGATGTGGTGGAGGCCTATATGGGCCATGTCCAGGACAACGCCGAAGAGCTGGTCCGCCGGCGCATTCTGGCGCTGAAGGATGCCGAGTACACCTATCCGATGGACCCGGGCTTCGACGGCGAGCCGCGCGAGATCCGGGTGAAGATCAGCGTGGACCACAACGCCCGCTCGGCGCGTGTGGATTTCACCGGCACAACGGTGCAACTCGCCACGAACTACAACGCGCCGGAGCCGGTGACGCGCGCCGCGGTCCTCTATGTCTTCCGCTGTCTGGTGGACGATGCGATCCCGATGAACGAAGGGGTGATGAAACCGCTCGAGGTGGTGCTGCCGGAAGAGACGATGCTCAGCCCCCGGTATCCCGCCGCCGTGATCGCCGGCAATGTCGAGACCTCCCAGGCCGTCACCTCGGCACTGTTCCTCGCGCTCGGGGTGCAGGCGGCGGCACAGTCCACCATGAACAACACCACCTGGGGGAACGCCCAGTACCAGTATTACGAGACGATCTGCGGCGGGACCGGAGCCGGCTACCGCAACGACCGCTCGGGCCATGCCGGGCAGTCGGCTGTGCATTCGCATATGACGAACTCTCGGCTCACGGATCCGGAAGTGCTGGAGTGGCGCTTCCCGGTGCTGCTCGAGCATTTTGGGATCCGCCATGGATCCGGCGGGGCCGGACACTGGCCCGGGGGCGACGGGTCGGTGCGGCGCATCCGGTTCCTCGAACCCATGACGGTCGCGATCCTGTCGGGTCACCGCCATGTGCCGCCACCGGGTCTCGACGGCGGTGCGCCGGGGGCCGTCGGGCGCGCCCGGATTCTGCGCGCCGGTGACGGCGAGGATGTGCTCGGATCGGCGGATCGGCGCGAGCTTGCAGCAGGCGATGTGTGGCTGCTCGATACCCCGGGCGGCGGGGGATGCGGCACGCCATGACCGCCGTGATCACGCTCCAGCACGCCAAGCCCGACGACTGGGAGACCGTTCTCGGCATTTGGCGGGAGGCGGCCCGGGCGGCGCACCCCTTCGTGCCCGGCGAGGGGCGGGGGGCCCGCGCCCATGCCGTTCGGGCTGATCTGCTCCCCCGGGCGGAGACGATGCTCGCCAAGGTTGATGACCGAGCCGTCGGGGTGCTGTGCCTCCTGGCCAAGAGAGAGCAGATCGCCGAAATCGCGAAACTCTATGTTCTGCCGTCGTCGCAAAAGCAGGGGATCGGCCGCGCCCTTTTGAACTGGGCCAGCACGCAGGCACCCACCCTCACAGCGCCCGTTTTTCTGCGCAACACGGCCGGCCTGGGGTTCTGGCACGCAATGGGGTTCTCCGAGGCGGAACGCGCAATCGACGCTGCCACCGCGGAGGTCGTCGTCATTATGGAGCGCCAGACATGATCGTTCTTTTCTGGGTCGGAGCTCTCATCGCGACCGCAGCAGTCGGGGCCCTCGGATGGTGCATCTTCTCTGCCATGCGCCTCAAGGTCAGCGAGTTGGATGAAGAGGCGGTGAGAACCCGGCTGAGATCGCTCGGGATCGTCAATGCCGGAGCCGTCGCCGGAGCGTTTCTCGGCCTCGCCCTGATGCTGGCCGGCGGATTGCTCGGCAACTGAGAAACCGGTGGCGCTGGGCGTTCAGCCTATCCGCCGGAAAGCCCCCTGGTGATAGAGCAACGCTGCCCCATCATGCACTGAGAAGCCCAACACCCGGCCCATCAGAATGTCATGATCGCCCGCCTCCACGCGCGCATGCATCGCACAGTCGAACCGCGCAAGCGAGCCGTCGATCAGCGGTGCTCCCCGGGTCCCCGGCTTCCAGGGCGTCTGCTCGAATTTGTCGGCGCCGCGGGTGGCAAACCGCTTGGCGGTTTCCTCCTGGCCTTCTTCGAGCACGTTCACGGCAAAGCTCTCGGTCTCGCAGAACAGCCGGTAGCTGACCGCGGTATGGGCAAGACACACCAGCAAGAGCGGTGGCTCCAGCGAAACAGAGGTGAAGGAGTTTGCCGTGAACCCCGCCGGAGTGCCGTCAGGAGCCGTTGCGGTGACAATCGTCACGCCGGTCGCGAACGTGCCAAGCGCCCGGCGTAGGGCGGCCTTGTCCTCGGGGGGGTGCATTGGCATTGGGGGCTCCTGACCGCTCTTCTGCCTCGTGATCTGGTACGATGCGCTCCGGGTCAAGGCCACAATCCAGAGCGGCATGAGGCCGAGACCCCACATCCGCACATTCGGCGACCCCGGATGCGGTCGATGCGCCCGACTGACGGGCCCGAACGGCGCACCTGTTCTCGCTCGCCGCGCTGCGCTGTGATATCGATCCCCCATGGAGGGGACGGTGACCAAACCAACCGAGATGACCGGACAGGCGGCGAACACGCTGAGCCTCTCGGTGGTCGTGCCGTGCTTTAACGAAGAAGAAAGCCTGCCGGAGCTTCACTCCCGTCTCACCGCTGTCTGCGAAAGTTTGGGGCGGCCTTACGAGCTCGTTCTCGTGGATGACGGATCCCGCGACCGGACGTGGGAGATCATCGCCGCTCGGGCCGCAGCCGATCCGCACCTGCACGGCGTCCGGCTTGCGCGCAATCACGGCCACCAACTCGCGCTCACCGCCGGTCTGGCCGCCGCACGCGGAGAGCGTGTGATGATGCTGGATGCCGATCTCCAGGACCCCCCAGAACTGCTGCCCCAGATGATGGCCGAGATGGATCGCGGCTATGACGTGGTCTACGGCAAACGGGTCCGGCGCGAGGGCGAAACGGCATTCAAGAAGACCACGGCGAGCCTGTTCTACCGGATCATCAACCGGTTGGCCGATGTCGATATTCCGGTCGATGTCGGTGACTTTCGGCTGGTGAACCGGCGCGTGCTGGACGCGTTCCTTGCGATGCCGGAGCGCACGCGGTTCGTGAGGGGCATGTTCGCCTGGCTGGGGCACCGCCAGATCGGCGTCGACTACATCCGCCAACCGCGGAATTTCGGAGAGAGCAAGTACCCCCTGAAACACATGATCCGGTTTGCCGGTGACGCGCTGACGGGGTTCTCCGTGGCACCACTGCGGCTCGCGACCTGGCTGGCCTATGCCTCTCTGGTGATCGCTGCCGCAGTCGGGATCTACGTGCTCTGGTCACTCATCGCTCTTCAAACGGTGCAAGGCTGGGCGTCGATCCTTCTGGCGGTTGCCTTCTTCTCCGGCATTCAGCTGCTGACACTCGGGATCATCGGCGAGTATCTCGGGCGCCTCTACATCGAGAGCAAAGGCAGGCCCCTGTTCCTGGTCGCGGAGACGACCGCCGAGGCCGCCGGGGCGCATGGGGACCCGACAGAACCGCCAGCCAACGGGCCGTCCCAATGAGCGCGCGCTCGGGTCTGAGTGCAGAAACCGCGCGCGTGCTCCGGTTCGCCGTGGTTGGCGTCACCGTCTCGGCGCTTTACGCGGGGCTGTATGCCCTGTTTCGTTGGGCGGAGATGACCCCGGGCATCGCGTCGCCTCTGGCCTTCGGGCTTGCTGTCATCTGGCAATACATCGCGCAATCGCTGTGGACGTTTTCCGCCGGCATCGCCTCGGGGAGCCAAGCGGCTCGTTTCGTGGCGACCGTCTCAATGGGTGCCATAACGGCTGCGCTGGTGTCGGGACTGATCGCCCCTGCGATCGGGGCGCCGGAAGCCGTCGCGATCCTTGCCGTGATGGGCCTCACCGCTGCTCAGAATTACCTGTTCTTTCGGCTTTGGGTCTATCGCCGGGCCATAGCCAACGACGGATGAGGCACGACCCTTGAGCTACGTCTACGACAGTGATTTCTTCGACTACATCGATGGAGGCGTGAGACGATCGGCCACCGCCATGATCGGCGACGCGCTCTCACCGCTTGCTCCAGGATCCGTGCTCGATGTCGGCTGCGGCCGCGGCCTTTGGCTGTCGGTCTGGCAAGCGGCCGGCGTGTCCGACGTGACCGGTGTCGATGGCGACTATGTCGAGCGGTCCCGTCTCGCGATCCCCGAGGCGCAGTTTGTTGCGGCCGATTTGACGGAACCGGTGGATCTCGGGCGGCGCTTTGACGTGGTTCAATCGCTTGAAGTCGCGGAGCACCTGCCGCCCGAAGCGTCGGACCGGTTCGTGGAAACGCTCGTGCGACACGGCGACATCATCGTGTTTTCCGCCGCGGTTCCTGGGCAAGGTGGAGAGAACCACATCAACGAGCAGCCGATCGAGACTTGGCGCGCCCGCTTTGCCTCCCATGGGTACGATGCCTTCGATGCCGTTCGCCCGCGTCTTCGCAGCAAGGCCGAGGTCGAGCCCTGGTACCGGTTCAACACGTTGATCTACGCCAATCCCGACGGAGCTGCGCGGTTGCCAAGCGCGGTGCGTGCGGCGCGGCTTGCGCCCGGCACACCGGTTCCAACGGTCGGCAACCTCGGCTGGCGCCTCCGCCTCGCTCTCGTCGCTCTGCTTCCACGCGGCGCTGTGACCGCGATCGCACGGGTGCGCGCGGCTGCCATCGCGATGCAATCCCGGTGGCAGTCCAAGAGATGACGGGTACGGCTGGCCTGATCCTCCGGCTCGCTGGTGTGAGTGCAGTCGTTGGGGCTCTGTTCTTTCTCGTCATACCCGTTCAGATCAACGATCCGTTCAGCAGGGCCGATGACTACCCAGTCCTGCTGCGGCTTCCCGAGCACTACTACTCCAAGACCCTGTCAGAGGGGCGCTGGTTGAACTGGCTCTGGGCGCTCCGTCCCTGGCCGGTGGAGCCACAGACCCTCCTGGCCCTCTATCTCAGCGGATGGGTCCTGTTCTGCTCGGCAGTCGCAGTCGCACTTTTCCGCGACTCAAAATGGCCAGTGCTGCCAGCTCTCACCGCTTCGGCCCTCGCGTTCATGCCCCAAGGAGCGATCATTTCGCTCTGGTTCGGCACCCTCGTTCCGCTGAATGCGATCCTCGCTGTGTTCGGCCTGATCGTGCTCTTTGGCAGCCCTCGCTGGGTCGAGCGGGGCCTTGCCGTTGGCGTACCGCTCGCCTTCATGACCCATAGCACCGCGCCGCTCCTGATGCTCATCGTCGCTGCGACAGCAGGCAGGCCGCGGCCAGCGGGCGGCTCCCCGCTGCGTCTGGTCCTGATCTTCGGCGTCGCCCTTGGTGCAGGCATGCTGGCGGCCTGGACGCTGAACTACGTCTATCACGGACATTTCGGCCTCCAGATCGCCAATTGGCGAAAGCCGAACGAGATCGAGGCGCTATCGGACATCGCAACGAACGCCAGCCTCGCGGTCGAGCAGTTGATCCTCGGCTTAGATGCGATGACTCTGGGCATCACAGGTCTCCAGCTGCTCACGCTGTTCTATGTGGGGCTGAGCCTGTTGTGGCTCGAGCCTTCTGGGCGGAGGGCGCTTAGCGGCCTCTTGTTCAGCGTCTTTGCCTCATGCGCGCTTGCGTTTCTCCATATGCTTCAGAGCGGCATCGAATGGCCGTTGCGGTCGATGGGGTTCCTGTGGCTAGCCTGCGTCCTTCCACTCGCGATATCGGCGGCTGCTACCACCAGGAGGGTAAGAAGATTTGGCCTCGGCGTCGGGCTCTGCCTGATTGCAGCCATGGGTGGTTATGTTTGGCAGGCCATGGTGGACCGGCAACCTGCGACGATCCAGATGTCGACCTGGGCGCTTGGGACGACGATCCACGAGGTCTCCGGAACACCGAAGCCGACCGCGTTGCTTGTCGGAGACATCCGCGCTCTGCCCGGCAGCGCGTTCTTGTTCTTCGACTGGGGGCTCTATCTCCGCATGCGATCTCTCGGTGGCATCGAGTTGGTGATCTGTGACCCGTTTCGCCCGCGCCCCGACACACCGCCCAAAGGCCCGACCGCCACGGCCCGCGTGACCTTCTATGACGGCGCACTCTGCCGGCAGCATCGGGCGGCCCTCTCGGCCTTACCACCCTACCCGCAACCAGGCTATGCAATCCGGATTGCCCCGGGCCTCGTTGGCGTGAGATTTCCCGATCTGCCGACGCCGGTGATCACGGAGGCCCCTTGAGGGCCGCCATTGAGATGACAGGGAACACTTTGACGGACCGTTCGAGGGAAAGCGCACACACCACCACATCCCCTGCGCACAGGGTGGCGTCGGTCGCTGCAATCGCGGCCTTGCTGGTGGTGGCCTTCCGGCTGCTCATCCCCGAGCAGTTCGCGGACCCGTTTGTGCGCCACGACGACTATCTCGCGCTGCGGCCGGAGCCCGATCTCTACTACTGGAAAACCCTGGCCAAGGGACGGTGGGTCACATGGCTTTGGACGCTGCGGGAGTGGCCGTCCGATCCCATCCTGCTTTGGTGGATCGCCATCGCAGTGTGGTGCCTCGGCGCCGCGGCGGTCGGCGTAGGCATGTTTCGGTCAGACCGGCTCCCGGTGCGCGCGGCATTGGCAGCCGTGGCCGTCGCGCTGATGCCGCAGGCGGCCGATATCTCCACCTGGTATGCAGCGACACTGCCAGCCGCCCTGACGGTGACCACGATGGCGCTCGTCGCCTGTCTCGCAGGGCCGCGCATTATCTACGGGGCCATGCTGGCGCTGGTGCCGGTCGCCGTGATGGCGCACTCCAGCTATCCGCTGCTCGTCCTGCTGGTGGCCGCGCTTGCCGGCGACTGGCGCACACGCCCGCGGGCTTGGGTCGAACTGCCGCTGGTGTTCTGCGCCAGTCTCGCCCTCGGGATACTCCTCATGCTGGTCCTGAACGGAGCCGCGCACGGCCATTTCGGCATCAAGGCGGCCTCCTGGATCGAGGAGAGCACGACCAGCCCCAGTGCCGGCATCGCGGAGAGGCTGAGCTTCACGGCGATTTGGCTGGTGCGCAGCCTGGCACTCATGGCGAACGGTCAGCCGGCGCTCGGCCTCTTGCTGTCGGCCCTCGCACTGCTGGGGTTGGCGTTGGCGCTTTGGCGGGCGCCGAGACGTGCCCTGCCCGTGATGAGTGCGGCCATTGTCGCCTTCGGGATCGGCGCGGCGCCCGCACTCCTCGAGGGCATCAGCACGCCCTCCCGCGCGACGGGCTATCTTTGGTTGATCATCGTCGGCAGCTTCGCTCTCGCGCTCGCCGTTCTGGAGGCCCGGGCGCGCCAGGCGATTTTCGTCGCAGGGTTGATCATAACCGCATTGGGTGCGGGCACGTTCTGGCACTCGCTCTACGGCCAGTTCTTGCCGCCTTATCAAGAGATGAGCCGAAACCTCGCCGCACGCCTTACGGAGGCGAGCGCTGGCCGCCCGGAGACGATCGTCATCGCCGGGCAGATCCACGGCTTGCCAGAAACCGAGCCGCTCCAATTCTCGATCGGGCTCTCGTTCCGGCTGCAACGCCTGACCGGGGCAGAGCCCGTTCTCTGCACCCAGCAAACCACCGACGAGCTCCGCTATCTCAACACTGGCGTGGAGGTCGCAACCGCAGAGGAGTATGCCGGATGGGCGCGCTCCCGCGATCTGCGCCAGACGCTGTGCGAAACATGGGGCGCTGCGGTCGATGCAATGCCGCCTTACCCCGCCTCCGGTTCGGCTCGACAGCTGGCACCGGGTGTTCTGGGCCTGCGGCTTCCGGACACCGCACGCAGCGACGCGCCCCCCTAAGCACACCTCAGGAGAAGTCGATCGCGATCCCACCCTTCTCCCAGTCGCCGAAACGGGTGGGCTCCGGCCCTTTCCTCCCGCCGATCTCGGTCGGGCGCTCCTCCGTCTCCGCTTCGGCAATGCGGCGGCGCTCTTCGGCCTCGGCCAAAGCCCTCGCACCCGCCGCACGGCGACGCTCTTCTACCTTGGGGTCCGTCATCCTATATCTCCGCTAGCGCTCACCCCTGGATATGGCCTGCGCTGACCGTCTCGACAACCGGAGAGATCGACCGATGAACTATGCCAAGACCGCCATGCTCCTGGCATCCTTAACCGCTCTGTTCCTCTGCATCGGCTGGCTGCTGGGCGGACCGACCGGCGCCGTGATCGCGCTGGTCTTCGCCCTCGGCACCAATGTCTACGCTTGGTGGAACTCGGACAAGATGGCGCTCCGGATGCATGGCGCGCGCGAGGTCGACGCCCGCACGGCGCCGGAGTTCTACGGGATGGTGGAGGAGCTGGCCCGGAACGCAGGCCTGCCGATGCCCAAGGTCTATATCATCGAGCAAGACCAGCCGAATGCATTCGCCACCGGGCGCAACCCCGAGAACGCGGCGGTCGCCGCCACCATCGGGATCATGCGGGGCCTCTCGCGCGAGGAGCTGGCTGGCGTGATGGCCCATGAGCTCGCCCACATCCAGAACCGCGATACGCTGATCATGACGATCTCAGCCACGGTTGCCGGCGCGATCTCGATGCTCGCACAGTTCGGCATGTTCTTCGGTGGTGGCCAAAACCGCGGCGCCCTCGGGTTTATCGGAACGCTTCTGGCCGCGATCCTCGCGCCGATGGCAGCCATGCTGATCCAGATGCTGATCAGCCGAACCCGCGAGTATGCGGCGGACAAGCGGGGCGGAGAGATTTGCGGCAACCCGCTTTGGCTCGCCTCGGCGCTCGCCAAGATCTCGCAGCTGGCACGCGGTTACGAGATGGAGAGCGCGGAGCGTCATCCGGAGACTGCCCATCTCTTCATCATCAATCCCTTGGCCGGAAAGGGCTATGACAGCCTGTTCTCCACCCACCCCAACCCGGCGAACCGGATCGCGGCGCTTGAGGCGCAGGCGGCGGAGATCGGCACGGCAAGCGGTCCGGCTCCGGCAGCCCCGGCCAGCGCGCGCGCCTGGGGTGCGCCGAGCACCCGCAACAAGCCGAGGACGCCCTGGACGTGACGACATCCCCTTGCGGTGACACGACAGACGATGCGCCGGGCCTCGTCGCCAGGCGCGGGGCCGTGGCCGTTGTGGCAGCGGTGCTCGATCGCGGGCGGATCGCGGATGAGACCACGCTCTCAGGTAGTCCCGGCGAGCGGGCCGAAGCGCGCGCATTGGCGGATCGGACCCTGCGCCATCTGAGCGCCCTGGACAGCCTGCTCGGCGCCTATGTCCAACGGTTGCCGAAGCCGCCGGTGCTGCATATCCTGCGTGTGATGGCGGCGGAGCTGACCAGACCGGACGGCAGCGCCCATGCCGCAGTGGACCTTGCTGTCCGCCAGACGAAGGCGGGGCCGGGTGCCCGGCTGTCTGGCCTGGTGAATGCCGTTGGCCGCCGCATCGCTGCCCGGCCGGAGCTGCCGCAGAACGCACCCTTGAACGACCTCCCCCCATGGCTTGCCAAGACCTTGGTTGCCGACTGGGGCCAGGCGCGAGCCGAGCGGATCGCAGAGGCCCATCGCGCGATCCCCCCAATCGATCTCTCGCTGCGCCAGCCCGAGCATACCGGGCATTGGGCCGATGTGCTCGAGGCCGATCCCCTTCCCGGCGCGGGGCTGCGCCTCGCATCGCGCCCTCAGATCAGCGCGCTGCCGGGTTACGAGGACGGCGCCTGGTGGGTCCAGGACGCCGCGGCCGCCATCCCAGCGGGGCTGATCCCCGAGCCTGCGGGCAAGCAGGTCCTGGACCTTTGCGCAGCGCCGGGCGGCAAGACCCTCCAGCTCACCGCCGCTGGCGCAGAGGTCACGGCCCTCGACATCTCGAAGGCCCGTCTCGCGCGGTTGTCGGAGAACCTCGCGCGCACCGGGCTGTCGGCGCGCTGCGTGAAAGCGGATGCACTGAGCTGGCAGCCCGAGACCTCCTTCGACGCCATTCTGCTCGACGCCCCCTGCTCGGCGACCGGAACGATCCGCCGTCACCCCGACCTGCCGCATCGCCTCAAGGCAAAATCCCTCCGCGAGCTCACCGACCTCCAGGCAAAGCTTCTCGCGCGCGCCTGGGATTGGGTCCGGCCGGGCGGCGTCCTGGTCTTTGCCACCTGCTCGATCCTGCGCGCCGAGGGCGAGGAGCAAGTTGCGACCTTCCGCAAGCGAATGAGCCCGCAGCCGATGCCGGTCACAGGCCCTTTCGCCAATGCCCAGGGTGATGTCCGCACCCTGCCATGCGACTGGCCGGAACGCGGGGGCCTCGACGGCTTCTTCGCCGCACGCTTTCGCAAACCGACCTGAGTCCAACGCGGCACCACGCCCGCTGGCCAGCCGCCCGTTTTGGCGCTAGGCCCTGCGCATCGTCGCCCACCAGAGAGCCGCCATGCCCGCCGAAACCGTCCCCGCCCGCAATGCCCTTCTGTCGGTCTCCGACAAAACTGGCCTCGCCGATTTCGCCCGCAGGCTCGAGGCCGCCGGCGTCGGCTTGATCTCCACCGGTGGCACGGCCCGCATGCTCCGCGAAGCTGGGATCGGTGTGCGCGATGTCTCCGAGATCACCGAGTTCCCGGAGATGATGGGCGGGCGCGTCAAGACCCTGCACCCGATGATCCATGGCGGGCTGCTTGCGGACCGGGACGACCCGGAGCACCTCGCCGCAATGGAGCGCCATGGCATCCCGCCGATCGATCTCCTGGTGGTGAACCTCTACCCCTTCGAGGCGACACTTGCCCGCGGGGCGGATTTTGCGACCTGTGTGGAGACCATCGACATCGGTGGTCCGGCCATGCTGCGCGCCGCGGCAAAGAACCATGCGAGCGTCGCCGTGGTCACGGACCCGCAGGACTATGCGCCCGTGCTGGCGGAGATCGAGGCGGGCGGCACAACCCCCGAGACCCGGCGCCGCCTAGCCGCGACGGCGTTTGCCCGAACCGCCGCCTATGACGCCGCGATCAGCAGTTGGATGGCCGGCGAGGTCGACACCAGCTGGCCCCGGCGTGCCGCCGTCGCGGGCCGGTTGTCGGAGACCCTGCGCTACGGCGAGAACCCCCACCAAGGGGCAGGCTTCTATCTCGACGGCTCCGCCCGTGCCGGTATCGCAACCTCGACGCAGGTGCAGGGCAAGGCGCTGAGCTACAACAACATCAACGACACCGACGCGGCTTATGAGCTGGCAGGCGAGTTCACCCCGGCGGATGGACCGGCCTGTGTGATCGTGAAGCACGCGAACCCCTGCGGCGTTGCCCGCGGGGAGAGCCTGGAGGAGGCCTATCGTCGCGCCTTCGACTGTGACCGGGTCTCAGCCTTTGGCGGGATCGTGGCCCTTAATGGCTCGGTCGATGGTCCGGCAGCCCGGGCGATCACCGAGATCTTCACCGAGGTCGTCATCGCCCCCGGCGCCGATGAGGAGGCCCGCGCGGTCTTTGCCGCCAAGCCCAACCTGCGGCTGCTGGTCACCGACGGTCTGCCCGACCCAGCCGCCCCGCGCCGCTTGATCAAGCAGGTCGCCGGCGGCTTCCTGATGCAGGACGCGGACACCGGCCATGTCGCGGCGCCGGATCTGCGGATCGTCACGAAAAGAGCGCCGGATTCCGAGCAGTTCGCCGACATGCTGTTCGCCTGGCGTGTGGCCAAGCACGTCAAGTCAAATGCGATCGTCTATGCCAAGAACCGTGCGACCGTCGGCATTGGAGCGGGGCAGATGAGCCGAGTGGACAGCGCCCGGATCGCGTCCCGCAAGGCCGCGGACATGGCGGAGGCGCTCGGGCTTTCGGAGCCGCCGACCACGGGCTCTGTTGTTGCCTCGGATGCGTTCTTCCCCTTCGCAGACGGTTTGCTGGCCACAATCGAGGCCGGCGCCGCAGCCGTCATCCAGCCCGGCGGGTCGATGCGGGACGAAGAGGTCATCGCCGCTGCCGACGAAGCGGGGGTCGCCATGGTCTTCACCGGCATGCGCCATTTCCGCCACTGACGGGATCAGCGAAGCTCGGCGTCGGCCTCCGCTTCGGAGACAAACATCGGCCGCTCGATCTCGCGGAGCAGCTTCTTGAGGATCGCGCGGGGATAATCCACGAACCCCTCGGCCACCTCGACGAAGGCGCCGGGCCCTGCGATCACCTCGCGATCATAGTGCTCAACGGGATCGGGGTCGGCCCCGCGGATCACCAGCCCGTTGATGGTATAGCCGCGGTTGGCCAGACGATCCGCCTCCGGGCGCGGCGAGCGCCCCTCGTTCGAAACCCCGTCGCCCGAGACATCGATCACCTTGCGCATGCAGGCCTCAGGCGCGGTCTGGCTGACTTGGCCCGCATGGACGAGCGCCTCGCCGATTGCAGTCGAAAAGTTCCGCCAGGCCCGCGGCGTCGTTCGGATCACCTCGGCATAAGCGCTGGTCTCCGCCGGTTCCGCGATCTTGTGCCAGTCGGTCATGTGGCGTTGACGCGAGCCGCCGGACCACTGCGTCATGGTCACCAGCACCCCGCCCGGCACAGACGCGACCGCATCGTGCAGCGACGGGTGGTCGAAGGCATCGGCCAACCCGCCGACCTGCAACGCATACTCGCGGGCATTGATCGACCCGGAGACATCGATGGCGAGGATCAACTCCAGCCCGCACGCGCTCGCCGGAACCGGCGCCAATGCCAGCGCTGCTGCCAATCCGAATGCCGCCCTGGCCATGCGCCCCTCACTCCACTTCGGCTGTGGCCCCCTGCGAGACCCGCCCAAACGCTAACAGCTTTGCGCTGCGGGACAAGTTGACCCGGGCGTCCCCGATGCCGCGGTCAGCTCGATCCCGCCCCGCCTGCGAGGGACGGCCCCGACCGGGCCTTGCACGTCGAGTTCCCGCAGCAGCTTCCCGATGATCACCGGGGGATAGTCGTCAAAGTCCCGCGCCATCGCGACAAAAGCCTCAGGCCCCTGCATCACGTAACTGCGGTAGAAAATCACCGGATTGGGATAGGCGCCCTGGATCACAAGTCCGTTGATCGTGATCCCGTCAAAAAGCCCCGTTGCGCGTAGCTCCTCCGGATGCGGCCCCTCGTTGTTGTTGCCGTCGCCCGAGATGTCGATGATGCGTTGGCCGCAGACCGGCGCGTCTGCGAACCGGCTGGCGGCATAGGCGAGGGCCGATCCGATGGCGGTCGATTGATCATCCGCGGTGCGCCGGTGTGCCGAGAGCCGGTCTGCGAAGGCGGCGACCGCACCGGGGCTGTCGAGAGTGCTCCAACCGGCGATCACCCTTTGGTGATCGGCGCCGGACCACTCGAACGCCAGAACCGCGACCCCGGTGCCAGCAGGCGAAAGGATGGCCTCCACCACCTCCGGTCGGCGCAGCGCATCGGCCAAGCCGCCGAGCTGGATCGCATACTCCTTGCTGTTGACAGAAGAGGAGACATCGAGCGCCAGCACCAGGGCCAACCGGCAGTGCGCCGCGGCGGGGCTGGCCAACAGCACGAGGACCAGGGCTAGTGCCCTCACTGCCCGTCCGCCACCTGCGGCCCGTAAAGTTCGCGGAGCAGCTTCCGGCGCATCGCGTTCTCGTAGTCGGCGAAATCGATCGCCACCTCGATGAACGCATTCGGACCGTGGGGAATGTTCTCCTCGTAGTAGCGCAGGAGTTCCAGGTCATCGCCGCCGATCACCAGCCCGTTCACGACCACGTCCTGGAACTCGAACTCGCGATAAGCCGCGGCAGGCGGAAAGCCTTCGTTGCCGACGCCGTCGCCGGAGATGTCGATGACGCGCCGCTGGCAAACCGGCGCATCCCGAAACATCACAGCACCGAACCCGAGGGCATAGCCGATGGCGGTGGGAAACTCCGCATAGCTGCGGGGACCCTTGGCCAAGGTTTCCGCGACCGAGAAGAGCGCGGCCTCCGAGGCGACCATGGTCCAGGGCAGCGCGATGTCCTGCTGATACCGTCCGCTCCACTCATAGGCCGCGAGCGCAACCCCGCCGTCCTGCGCGAGCACGGCCTCCCGCACGGCGGGCGAGAGGAGAGCCGCGGCCAGCCCCTCCCGCTGCTGGCGGTACTCCTCGGCATCGACGCTGGCGGAGACATCGAGCGCAAAGAGCAACGCCAGGGCGCAGGCTTTGGCCTGTGCTGGCACGCATGCAAGGGCGGCGGCGATGGCGAGAAGACGTCCCATCCCGCCAGCTTGACCACCGATCCGCCGCCGTCAAATCATTTTCCCGAGCGACGGTCTCGCCGCCGGGCACGCGAATGACATGCGGAGAATGGCTCACCAGCTGCCGGTGTTCTCCATCGAGGTCCAGGGTTCGGCCTTCGCAAGCGGCTCGCCGATCTGAAGGAGCTCGACCGAGATCCCATCCGGCGTCTTCACGAACGCCATGCGGCCGTCCCGCGGCGGGCGGTTGATGGTGATCCCGGCGTCCATCATCTTCTGGCAGGTTGCATAGATGTCCTCGACCCCGTAGGCGAGATGCCCGAAGGCGCGGCCATGGCCGTACTCCTCATCGGAACCCCAGTTGTGGGTCAGCTCGATCGGTGCGTCGTGCTGGCCCGGGGGCGCCAGGAACACCAGCGTGAACTTGCCGGCCTCGTTGTCGTAGCGGCGGGTCTCCTCAAGCCCGAGGAAATCCACAAAGAACGCCTTGGTCGCCTCGATATCGGATACGCGGATCATGGTGTGGAGGTATTTCGTCTTCATCTCGCGGTCATCCCCGGGTTATATACAAGATATAGAGGGCGACTCGGGGCCGCCCGCGGAGGACTAGATATGCCGCTGACCCAGGAACAACAGAGCGAAATCGCCGCCGACCGCAAGGATGTGACCGAGACGCGCCGGTCGACCGCACCGGGGCTGGAGGCGCGGCTGGCGGAGGCGATCCCGGTGCTCGACCACGGCTTTGTGCGCGTCGTCGACTATATGGGCGACGATGCCGCGGTGGTGCAGGCGGCGCGGGTCTCCTACGGCGCCGGCACCAAGACGGTCCGCGATGACGAGGGGCTGATCCGCTACCTGATGCGGCACTGGCACTCGACCCCGTTCGAGATGTGCTCGATCAAGCTGCATGTGAAGCTGCCGATCTTCGTGGCGCGTCAGTGGATCCGGCACCGCACGGCGAGCGTGAACGAGATCTCCGCACGTTATTCGGTGCTGGACCGGGAGTTCTACATCCCCGCACCGGATGCGCTGGCGGCCCAGTCGGTCTCCAACCGCCAGGGGCGCGGTGCGGTGCTGGAGGGAACCGACGCCGAGCGGGTGCTGGCGATCCTCGGCGAGGAGGCGGCGCGGACCTACGGCCACTATGAGGAAATGCTGGACGAGGACGGCATCGGTCTCGCGCGGGAACTCGCCCGAATGAGCCTGCCGGCCAACATCTACACCCAATGGTACTGGAAGACCGATCTGCACAACCTCTTCCACTTCCTGCGGCTCAGGGCCGATCCGCATGCGCAGATGGAGATCCGTGCCTATGCGGAGGCGATCTGCGGAGTGGTGCAGGATTGGGTGCCGGCCTGCTGGCGGGCGTTCGAGGATTATCGCGTCGGGGCCGTGCAGTTCTCGGCGCCCGCCATGGGCGTATTGCGGCGGATGCTGGCGGGCGAAGCCGTCACGCAGGAGACCAGCGGGCTGTCCAAGGGCGAGTGGCGGGAGTTCCAGGCCGCCCTTGCGGATCGTGATGGGTGAGGCCCCCCCCGGGCCTCCGGTCGTCAGGTAGCGCTTTCGCCCCGGCAAATCATAAAGCTGCTGTTGCACCAGCCTTTGAGCAACCCCGTCGAGCCGAGCAGACGCGTCACAAAAACCTCAGCCGGCTTGAGCGGGCCCCACTCGAAGAGCTTGCCACGGAGATAGTGGAACAGCCGGCCATGGCCGTTGTCCTCTTTGTACCAGGGGCTCAGCATCGGCAGATAAGGCAGGCAGGACAGGTAGCCGACGCCTTCGGTGCGCTCGATCCGGATCTCGCCGCCGATGATCTCTTGCCATTCCCGCAGAGTGAAGCGGACCTGGTGCTCCGGATAGTGCAGGTGCGGCAGCTTCAGCCGGTCGAGCCGGTAGAGCTGCGGCACCATCACGAGCACGCTGCCATGGGCCGGGATCAGCAGATTGCACTCGCGCATGACCTTTGCGATGTCCGGCGCCTTGCCGGGCAGGTGCTCCAGCACGTCGAGCAGCATGATCACATCCGGCTGCCAGGGCAGACGGTCCCGCTCCGCATAGAGCCGGCGCACATCCATCACGATGTCCGGCGCAAAGGCGGCCTCGTAGTCCACCCCGCAATACTCGAAATCCAGATCGTTGCCGGCCAGATACTCCCGCGAGATCGAGGTCGAGCAGCCGAGATCGAGCACCCGCGGCGGGCGGCCAAGCTCCTCACCCAGCTTGCGGATATGATCGGCCACCACCTTGAACTTGACCGTGCCATAGAGGTTCGGGCTCTGGGTCAGCAGCTTGTTCACCAGATACGGGGAATGGACATCACCGGCGGTTCCGACGGAAGCAATTTCAGCAGCGACTTCGGAGACTTGGATATTCATGACTGGGTCCTCATGGTCAGGTCGTCGCCCTCGGCGGTTGCGCCACGCAGAGCGGAAAGGTCGGTAACGGGGTCGATGTCGAGATCACGCAGTTCGAGCCAAAGCTCGGCACAAACCGCTTCTTGGTCGCGTCCGATCCGGTGGATGCCGGGCTCAAAGTCGTCGACGGAGAGATTGCGCATCAGCACGATCAGCTCGCCGAGAATGGTCTCGACGATCTCGTCCGGCACGCTGCCGGACCCGGGGATGAAGTTCGCCGGGTAGCCGTCATTGACGAGCAGCACCGTCTTCGCCGCCCCGGGCTTGCGCTGATCCGGGAGGTAGACGGCATCGACGGCATCCGAGACGTGCAGCTTGGCCTGCGCATCGAGATGATCGGTCTCGATCTCGATCCGCCGCGAGCTCGCGCTGGCGACAAAGGCGTTGTTGGGCAGCCGATCCAGCATCTCCGCCGTGATCGAGGTGCGCCCTGTGGCTCCGACGATCAGCTGCGTCGCCTCGAGCCGGCGTGGCGCGGTCGATGCGGCAAAGCCTTCGAGCCGAGCCTCGGTCACCCGGAGCGGATCACGGTCGACGACCTCCACCACTGCGTCGATCCGCCGCAGGCCGTGGGCCGTGGCCATGCCGATCCACCCCGCCCCCATGACGGTCACCGGACGCCCCGCCAGCGACAACCCGAGCGAGCGCACCACCCCGTCGAGACAGCGCGCGACCGTCTCACCGCAACGGCGTGCTTCGAGCCGCTTAAGCTCGCTGTCGGCGCAATGCAGGACGGGGATCTTGAGATCGACCTCCTCGGACCGCCAGACGCCCTGCTTCGTGATTTCGACCACCCCTTTCACTAGCCGCAACCGGTCGGCGAAATACGTATGCAGAAGCGGGACGACAAAGCCGCCGACATCCTGCACGATGAGTTTCTGGTTGCGTCTTTGGCAGAGGGCGAGCGACCGGCCGAGTTCGGCCACGAGCGCCGCTTCCATTCTCGCCAAGTCTGGGGCGATGTGGATCTTGTCGCCGAATCGTGCCGCCCAGCGCTGTGCAACTCCCGGGCGGTTCGAGGAGTAAGGTATGCCGAAGATCGCGTCGAACTCGCACACGGGTTCCATCGCGGCAAGCATCCGTAGCGTATCATCGAACAAGTGTGACACGATTATGTAGCGGTGCCGCTTATCGTGCTGCAGGTCGAGCCGATTAACCAACTGGCTCAGATAGTCATTCATACTTGTACAGGAATGACTGACCGCCTGTGGCGGCGCATCTCCCTGGTTTGTCGGCATAAGGTTGGTTTTCATTATGTTCCTCTTCTGAGAGCCTGCGAGTGCTTTGCTGACGCTCCTCCACTCTCGAAAAAAACGAGAAAAATTCAATATTATTTTGTAAATTTCAAAAAGAGAGCCCCCAGCTTGATTGTTTTTCAAGCTGAACTATTTCTTTGTCTCATTTTTTATTGATTCTATACGCCATGATACGAACACACGCTGGATGTATACAGTATATCCTCCAATCAACGGAGCAAAAACCGACCAGCGGGAGCAAGTGCTGCAGTGTCCGCCCATCACAAAATCAACCTTTAGAGCGACGCTCTCCGACATCGCAGGCAATTTTTGGCCAAGAAAAGGTGATCACGCGCGTTGATTGACGAGAAGCACTGTGTTGAATTGAAACTCCAACTTCCAGGGTATGTAGGTGGAGGCGTGTTTCATGTTTCCAGAGACTGGAAACGCGGCGAACGGCGGGCCCGACACATCGTTGCTCGCACGACTGAAAACGGCGTTGTGGATCTATGATTTTGGGCCCGGACGGATCGTCTGGGCGAATCCCGCCGCCCTCAGACTGTGGGATGCTGAGTCGCTTGAGGCTCTCTCGGCTCGGAACATGCGCGACGAAATGTCGGTGTCCGTCGCCACGCGCCTGGACCAGCACTGTGAGGATTTCAGGCGCTTCCCGGACCGCGAGGTGCGCGAGTTCTGGACACTCTATCCCAACGGCGTGCCATCGCGTGTCGACGCGACGCTGCGGCGGTGCAGTCACGGCGGATCAGCGATCTGCATGCTCGTCGAAGCCCGCGTCGAGGACGAGATACCACCAGAGAACATCCGAAGCACCGACGCACTCCTCTACAGCCAGGCGATGATCGCCCTGTTCAACCGCGACGGTGTCGAGCTCTATGCGAACCCGGCCTTCCGAAATGCCTTCGGACCTGGCGAGCACTTCTTTGGGCGGGCGTTTGTATCTCCCGCGGATCTGTTGGATTTTCTCGAAGGGCTAAAATCGACTGGCGAACATCGCGCAACGGTTCGCGTGCACACCCTGGACGGCGAGGCTTGGCACGACATTCACGCCACCCGATGCCGGGACGCAGCCACCGGAGACGGCGCCTTTGCGATCAGCGCAACCGACGTGACCGTCGCCCATGCCTATCAGCAGGAGTTGTCAGATGCGCGCGACCTTGCGGAGGCTGCGACCCGCATGAAATCCGTGTTCCTGAACTCTGTGGGGCACGAGATGCGCACGCCGCTCAACGGCATCATAGGCCTGAGCAGCATTCTGGCCGACTGCGACCTGGCTGAAGACCACCGTGAGATGGCGGGAGAAATCCTCGATTC
The DNA here is from genome assembly GCA_039816045.1 of Pseudomonadota bacterium. Classification (GTDB taxonomy): domain Bacteria; phylum Pseudomonadota; class Alphaproteobacteria; order Rhodobacterales; family Rhodobacteraceae; genus Thermohalobaculum. Next base: position 44,272 of record JBCBYB010000023.1, on the reverse strand, counting down.
GGGCGAGAAGATGTTGAGCCTCGTGGAGAACGTTCTGGATCTGGTCACGATCGACGCCGGCACAGTCACGCTGAATTCCGATCCGTTCGATCCTTCGCTCCTCGTCACCTCCACCATCGGCCGATTGAAGGACCGGGCGGACCAGAAGGGGCTCCGGGTGATCCATGTGGATCAGGACACCGCCGGGACGACCGTCAAACACGATGCGGACCGGATTGGATTGGCGCTGTTTCACCTGATCTCGAATGCGATCAAGTTCACTGATCGAGGCATTGTTGCCGTCCGCTCCGCCTACCGCGGCAAGCACTTGCTGCGCTTTGAGGTGGCTGACACCGGGATCGGCATCGGCCCTGACCATAAGAACCTCGTCTTCAGCCAATTCTACCAAGTCGATAGCTCTCTCTCACGCGACAATGAGGGGCTCGGGCTCGGGCTCACGATCTGCCAGAAACTGGTCGAGCTTTGGGGCGGCGAGATCGGGTTCGACAGCGATTTCGGCCGAGGGTCGGTGTTCTGGTTCACGGTGCCTTTGGCGCCCGAAACCGGAAAACTGGGCCGCGGCAGGGAAGAGTGGCGGGTGATCACATCAGAGGTTGCGAAAGGTTAGCAGCAAGAGCTCGAGGGAAGCTCTCCCGCGCTTCAGCACAAGTTTTGCGTGTTTTTTCCATATAGCACTTGTAGTTTGGTTACTCCGAGGGACGCTGTTCCTGCTCTGATTGCAGCGCCGACGCCCCTTTATTGCCACCGCTCATGCGGACCGCCCGACCAGGAGGCACCACAGCTTGAACGTCGACACGGCTCAGATCCTTGAGGGCATTGAGACTGCTGTTTGGATCTATGATTTCACAGCGGGTAGCATCATCTGGAGCAATCCGGCCGCGCAGCGTTTATGGGAAGCGGACTCGGCGGAGGATCTCGCCGCCCGCGATCTGACGGCAGATATGTCGGAGTCCGTCGCTGCGAAGCTGCAACACTACCGGGAGGATTTTCGCGACGCGTCCGCCTCGGTGGTGGAGACCTGGTCGTTCTACCCAAAGGGCATCCCGCACCGTGTGAAGGTGAAGTGCAGAGGCGTTTGGCTCAACGACGACGCCCCTGCGATGTTGGTCGAGGTCATCGAGCAGGAACGCAGTGAGGCCGACAACACCCGCAGCGTGGAAGCGCTGCTGCACACCACGGTGATGATCTCGCTCTATAGCGAAGACGGTACCTGGCTCTATGGCAACCCCGCCGCACGCGCGGCATTCGGCGGAGGGGTCCATGGGCTCACGGAGCGGATCGTGCCGTCCGATGCAGCCGAAGCCTTCAAGGCGGAGTTGTATGATAAGGGCAGCGCGTCGCTGACCGCAGAAGTGCGGCGATCAGACGGGGTTCGCTGGCATGAGATCGTGGGCAAGCTTTGCCGTGACGCGGTAACGGGGCGACGGGCCCTGCTGATCAGCGAGAGCGATGTCACGGCCGTTCAAACTGCCCGGTTCGCGCATCAGCAAGCCGAACAGGCGGCGATCGAGGCAACGCAGCAGAAAACCGAGTTCCTCACCACGATGAGCCATGAGCTCCGCACGCCGATCAATTCCGTTCTCGGGGTCACTGAGCTTCTCGATGCAAAGCTGATCGATCCGGAGCATCGGGCGTTGTTGGACATGATCAAAGACGCCGGTCAAACCTTGCTGAAGACGATCACGGGGATCCTGGATCTGTCGAAGATCGAAGAGGGGCAGTTGGTTCTTGAGCAGATCGAGTTTCGCCCGTCCGATCTGGTGCCACAACTGCGCAGCATCCATGGTGCCGCGGCCGGCGCAAACGAGACGCGGTTGACCCTCAGCACAACCGGCTCGGTCGAACAGCCGAGGCTCGGCGATCCTCATCGCATCGAGCAGGTTCTGAACAACCTCATCGGCAATGCGATCCGATTTACCCGTGGGGGCGAGGTCTTGGTCGAGATCGCATGCCAAACGCCGGATGCGCTCGATCTCAAGGTGTCTGATACCGGCCTCGGGATGACGGAAGACCAGAGCAATCGGATTTTTGAGAAGTTTGCCCAAGCGGAGACGGCGACCGCACGGACCCATGGCGGCTCCGGCCTCGGTCTGGCGATCACGCGCGGTCTCGTGGAGGCGATGGGTGGGCAGATCACACTGACCAGCGCGCCGAACCAGGGCACGACAGTCACCGTCACTCTCCCCCATGTGCCGCTGGCGCAGTCCTCAGCGCCAACCGCTGCGATGCAGACAGCCGCGACGCCCCCGGATGGCCAGATCCGCGTCCTGGCAGCGGAAGATGACATGACCAATCAAATGGTGCTGCGGGGGCTTCTCAGCACCATTGACATCGTCATCGACATCGCCTCCTCCGGTGAAGAGGCCCTCGACCACTATAGGGCCAAGCACTACGATTTGCTCATGCTGGACATCAACATGACCCGCATGGATGGCATGCAAACCCTGCAGGCGATCCGGGCCTTCGAGGCCGACAGCGGGCGGCGCGAGACACCGGCCATCGCCGTGACTGCAAATGTGTTCCACCATCAGATCGAGAGCTATCTCAAGGCCGGGTTTCAGGCCCATCTCGGCAAGCCACTGCGCAGCCAAGCCTTGGCGGATTGCATCGACCAGACGCTGAGGCGGGCACGCGCCGTCGAGATCTGAGCCGCGAGCCCAGCGCCTAGCGAGGTCCGGACAGCGACGCCCGATCGACGATCTCCGTGTCCAGGATCACGCTTTCGACTTCCAAGTCCGGGGTCTGGAGCGAGAGGAGCATCTTGGCGGCCGCATGGCCCATCCGCCGATGCGGGACATGCACCGTGGTCAGCGGCGGATCCAGCAGGCGGGCCAACTCGATATCATCATAGCCGGTGACCGACACATCCTCCGGGACCGAGAGACCGGCCGCCCGGATCCCCCGCATCGCCCCAGCCGCGAGCACGTCATTGCCGCAGATGATCGCAGTCGGCCGCGGATTGGTCGCGAGCAGCCGTGTGGCTGCCGCAGCGGCGGCATCAATCTGATAGGGGGCTTCGATGAACGCCTGGTGGTCGAGCGTCACCCCGGCCGCGCCGAGCGCATCGCGGACGCCTTGGACCCGCGCTGCCGCTCGGTCGTTGTCGCGCATGATGCCAGCGATCATAGCGATCTGCCGATGCCCCTGCGCAAGCACCCGCTCTGCAATCGCTCGGGCCGCTGCCCGGTTGTCGAAGCCCACGCACGGCCAAGGACAGTCCCGCTGCCACCACCACATCAGGAGAACAGGCACGCCCCGGCTCTCCAACAAGGCGTGCAGCGCTTCCTCCCGCGCGGCCCCGATCAACACCATGGCATCGACGCCGCGGCCGAGCAGCGTGCGGATCTGGCGCGCCTCGCGCTCGGAGTCGTAACCTGACGTCGCGACCAGAAGAGTGACACCGGCCTCCGAGAGGTCTTCCTGCAGGGCCTGCAGACCCCGCGCAAAGATGGCGTTCTCCATTGTCGGGATCACCGCACCGACCGTATTCGTCCGGTTTGAAGCAAGCGCCCGCCCACCGAAATGGGGTGTGTAGCCAAGCTCTTTCACCGCCGCTTGCACGCGCGCACGCGTGCCTTCGCGGACAAGCCCGGGCTCGTTTAGAGCTCGGGACACAGTCGCAGTCGAAACGCCCGAGAGACGCGCGACATCTGCAAGGGTCGGCAAGGCCTTCATGACCGTGAACGTAGGACCAAGGCAGTGCAAGCGCTAGATGCGGCATCTGCCCTTAGGGAATGTAAGCGCTTGCATCAATCATGAAAGCGCTTACACTTGCCGCAAAATTCACGCCGAATCAACAAAGCCTCGGGAGGAGGCGCCACATGACACGTCACGGACGCCCGGCACTGCTCGGGGCGCTTCTATGCTTTGCCGCCTATTTCGCGAACGTCGCGATGGGGGCGATGCGCATGCAGCCCCCCCTCGGCGATGTGCCCGAGATGCTGATGCTCTTCGTCTCCGTGATCCTATTCGTCGCCGGCGTTCTGGCGCGCGAGGCCGAGACCAAAGCAACCAACGACCCGAAATAACCCGGGCCATCCAGGGAGGAGACCCCATGACTGACACCCGCACCAAGGCTGAGATCGCCTCGGCCGAGCGCCGCAACTTCTTGAAATTGACGGGCGCTGGCGCCTTCACCGCCGCGATGGTGGCCGGGGCTGCCGGGACGCTGTCCTCAACGGAGGCGGTTGCCCAGACCCGCAAAGAAGAGGCCGAGCGCGAGAAGGCCGCCGATCACGTCATGACGATCGCGACGGCCTATGTCCTGACGGCGGACCGCAGCTATCCAATCATGCAGCTGGATTTCAAAGAGAACATCCAGAACGCGACCAACGGCAAAGTCTATGTGAAGCTGGCAGCGGGCGGTCAGCTCGGCGCCGGCGGCGCGCTGGCGCAGAAGGTCCAGGGCGGCACGATCCAGGCGGCGCAGCACTCGCTGTCGAACTTCGCGCCCTTTGCACCGGTCGTCGACCTGATCAACCTGCCGTATCTCTGTGGCGCCAACCAGCGCTTCGTGAACCTGGTCAGCTCGGATCACTGGAAGACCACCGTGCATCCGCAGGTCGAGGCGCGCGGCTTCAAACCGCTGTACTATGTGGTGATCGACCCCCGCGTCGTGGCCGTGCGCAAGGGCGGCGCCGGAGCCGTGCTGTCGCCGAGCGATCTCTCGGGCGTGAAGTTCCGCGTGCCAGGCTCGAAGATGCTGCAGCAGTACTATCGCCTGGTCGGCGCCAACCCGACCCCGGTTGCCTGGGGCGAGACGCCGTCCGCCATCAAACAAGGCGTGGCCGATGCGCTCGATCCGTCGGTCGGGGCGCTCTACGTCTTCGGCTTCAAGGACATCCTGAGCCATGTGACCTTCACCCAGGCGGTGCCGGACAGCCAAGTCTATTCCTGCAACCTCGAGTGGTTCAACGCGCTGCCCGGCGATGTGCAGGAGGGGATCGAGTTCGCCTCCGAGATCACCAGTCAGCAGAACCTGGCCAAAGTGCCGGCCGCGCGGAACTTCGCCATGGCGGAGCTGCGCAAGTCGGGCGTCGAATTCCACGCGCTCTCGGCCGATCAGCTGGCCGAGTGGGAGGCCGCGGGCGGCTATCAGCGCAGCGAGTGGGACAGCTTCAAGACGGAGTTGGCGGGCTCGATGGACGCCTTCGACAAGCTGGTCGAGGCGGCCGGCACGCAGGCGCGCAACTACGTCCACGACGCCTGATCTCTGACCACACCGGGCCGGGGCACCCCCCCGGCCTCTTTCCAGGCGAGGCGCCCGGGCCTCTGCCAAGAGAGGCGTTATGCTCCAACTCCTAGATCGCAATGCCGAGAGATGGGCGCTGCTCGTCTTCTACACCATGCTGGTCGCCACCATGGCGGTCGAGGTGATCCGCCGCGAGGTCTTCGCCTATTCCTCGATCTGGGGGGAAGAGATCGTGCGCTACGCGTTCATCTACCTCGCCTGGATCGGCGCGGCTTCGGCGGTGCGCGAGCGGGCGCATATCCGCATCGACGTGCTGTTCAACTACATCGGGCCGCGCGTGAAGGCGGGGCTCTATATCTTCGGCGACCTGGTGATGCTGGCGATCGCTGTGCTTGCCGTCTACTGGTCGTTCGAGACCGTCGCCGTGTCGTGGAAGTTCGGCTCGGTGAGCCACGGCTTGCGCGTCTCGATGGTCTGGTTCCTCGCCGCGGTGCCCATCGGGTTCTCGCTCATGACCTTCCGCCTGATCCAATCGCTGCTCAGAGATGTGGCCGACCTGCGTGCAGGGCGTCCGGTCTATGAGGGCGAGCGGCTGTTCGACTGAGGGGCGCGCTGATGCTTTGGAACCAACTCGAACAGGAAGCGGCCGAGATCGGCTGGGAGTTCTACGGCCCCGTCCTGCTGTTCGTTGCGCTGATTGCGCTCGGTGTCCCGGTCTGGGCCGCCATCGGCGCCGGCGCCGTCACCATGCTGATGGTATCGGAGGTGCTGCCGCTCTCGCTGCTGGGGGAGAGCCTCTTCGACGGGATCGACCACTTCGCGCTGACCGCCGTGCCGCTCTTTATCTTGACGGGCGATGTGCTGGTGCGCACCGGGCTCAGCCGCAAGTTCCTCGACGTGGCGGAGGCGCTGACCTGCTGGGCCAAGGGCGGGTTCGGCTCGGCCACCGTGCTCGTCTGCGGCATGTTCTCCGCGATCTCGGGCTCGGATGCCGCGGGTGCTGCCGCCGTCGGGCGCATGACGATCAACCGCCTGGTGGAGAGCGGCTATCCCCGCCCTTACGCCTGTGCGCTGGTCGCCGCAGGTGCCTGTACCGGCATCCTGATCCCGCCCTCCATCGCCTATATCGTGATCGGGCTCGTGCTTGGGATCTCCGCCTCCACGCTCTTCCAGGCCGCCCTGATCCCGGGGCTCCTGATCCTCGGCTCGATCCTGGTCACCAACATCGTGGTCAACCGACGTTATGCCTATGAGGGCGGCGGGCTGATCACCTGGGGCGAGTGGGCCGGCAATCTCGGGCGCGCGCTCGCCGACGGCTGGTATGCGTTTTTGGTGCCGGGCATCATCTTCTACGGCATCTTCTCCGGGCGCCTGACGCCCACGGAGGCGGGTGCCGTCGCGGTCGTCGTGACCATCACCATGGGCTTCATCCTCGGCACGCTCCGGCTCTCGGACTTCCCGTCGATGATGGTGAGCTCGGCCAAGGTGAACGGCGTCATCCTGCCGATCATCGCCATGTCGCTGCCGCTGGCGCAGACCATGGCGGCGCTCGGCGTGCCCCAAGGCTTCGTCGCCTCGGTCACCTCGATCACCGACGAGCCCTCTCTGCTGATCCTGCTCATGATCGTCATCCTGATCGCCGCCGGATGCGTGATGGAAACGACGCCCAACATCGTAATTCTCGCACCGATCCTCAAACCGCTTGCGGATGAGATCGGGATGAACGAAATCCAGTTCTGCGTGATGATGATCACGGCCCTCGGGGTCGGGTTCATCACTCCACCGCTCGGGCTCAACCTCTTCGTTGTCTCGGGGCTTACGGGAGAGTCGATTCTGAAGATCGCGGCGCGGGCAGTGCCGTTCGTGTTCTTCATGCTGTTGGTGGTGCTGCTTATCGCATATATCGCACCAATATCCACCGCACTTCTCCCAGACATATATCGCTAGGGATATCGCAAAATGTCCATCGACTACCTCAAACGCGCGGCCCGCAAGTCCACCGACGATGCCGGCGATGTGCGTGCCACCGTCCAAGCCATCCTCGACGAGATCGAGAGCGAAGGGGATGCGGCGGCGCTGCGCTATGCGGCGAAGTTCGACCGCTATGACGGCAACGTGGTGCTGACGCGCGATGAGATCGACGCGGCGGCGGCGGCGGTGCCCCAGCGGCTGAAGGACGACATCCGCTATGCCTGGGACAATGTTCGCCGGTTCGCGGAGGCGCAGAAGGCCACCATCCAGGACATGGAGGTCGAGCTGGCGCCGGGGCTTGTGGCCGGTCAGAAGGCGATCCCGTGCCAGGCCGCCGGCTGCTATGCCCCAGGCGGGCGCTACAGCCACATCGCCTCGGCGTTGATGACGGTGACAACGGCGAAAGTCGCGGGCTGCGGGCACATCACGGCCTGTTCGCCGCCGCGCCCAGGGGTCGGGATTGCACCCGCCATCGTCTATACGGCGGATCTTTGCGGCGCCGACAGCATCCTCGCACTCGGCGGGGTGCAGGGGATTGCGGCGATGGCCTTCGGCCTCTTCGGCCTGCCCAAGGCGGACATCCTGGTGGGCCCGGGCAACCAGTTCGTGGCGGAGGCCAAGCGGATCCTGTTTGGCCGGGTCGGGATCGACATGTTCGCAGGGCCGACCGACAGCCTGGTTCTGACGGACGAGACCGCCGACCCGCACATCGTCGCCTGGGATCTCGTCGGTCAGGCGGAGCACGGCTACAACTCGCCGGTCTGGCTCGCGACCACCCATCGGCCGCTGGCGGAGAAGGTGATGGAGCTCGTGCCGGGCTATATCGCGACGCTGCCGGAGCTCAACCGGGAGAACGCCACCAAAGCCTGGGCGGACATGGCGGAAGTCATGGTGGTCGCTGACCGGGAAGGGCTCGCCCAAGTCGCCGACATGATCGCGCCGGAGCACCTCCATGTGCAGGCGGCCGACACCGACTGGTTCCTTGGGCGCCTGAAGGCTTACGGCTCGCTCTTCCTCGGCGAGGAGACGACCGTTGCCTTTGGCGACAAGGCGGCAGGCCCGAACCATGTGCTGCCGACCTCGGGGGCCGCGCGCTATACGGGCGGGCTCTCGGTCCACAAATACATGAAGCTCGTCACCTGGCAGCGTGCGACCCGCGACGGTGCGCGCCCGGTGGCCGAGGCGACCGCCCGGATCAGCCGGCTGGAGGGCATGGAGGGCCACGCCCGCACCGCCGATATCCGGCTCGAGAAGTACTTCCCGGGCGATGACTTCGACCTGACGGCCGCCGATTGATGGAAGGGCTGTTCTCCGTCTCCGGCCGGGTCGCCTGCGTTACCGGCGCGAGCTCCGGCATCGGTCGCTTCATGGCGACCGTGCTGGCGGACGCCGGTGCGCGCGTGGTGGGCGTTGCCCGGCGCGCCGACGCCCTTGCCGCTTGGCAGGCGGAGACCAAGGGGGAGACCGCAGCGCTTGTGGCGGATCTCTCGGACCCGGCGAAGATGGCAGATGTCGCAGCAAGGGCGGCCGAGCCCTTCGGCGCGCCGGAGATCCTGGTCAACGCCGCCGGCATCAACACCCGCCAAGCGGCCGACGACGTGACGCTCGAGGGCTGGACCACGACGATCGATCTGAACCTCGCGGTGCCGTTCTTCCTCGCGCAAGCGCTGGTGCCCGGAATGCGGGAGAAGCGCTGGGGGCGGATCATCAACTTCGCCTCGCTCCAGACCTCGCGGGCCTTCCCCGGCGGGCTCGCCTATGGCGCCTCGAAAGGCGGGATCGGCCAGCTCACGCGCGCGATGGCGGAGGCCTGGTCGCGCGATGGGATCTCGGTGAACGCCCTCGCGCCCGGCTTCTTCCCGACGGAGCTGACCGGCCCTGTCTTCGGCGATCCGGCCCGCTCCGCCGCCAATGCGGCGCAGACTTGCATGGGGCGCAACGGTGAGATGGCGGATCTCGTTGGACCGACCCTCTTCCTCTGCTCGGACGCGGCAGGCTATGTCACCGGGCAGATCCTCAACGTCGATGGCGGGTTCACCGCGAAATGAAAGCACTCGTCTATACGGGCCCCGAGGCGCTGGCCTACCAAGAGGCGTCGGACCCTGTGCCCGGCGACAACCCGCTGATCGAGATCGCCCATGTCGGGATCTGCGGATCGGACATGCACGCCTATCTCGGCCATGATGAGCGTCGACCCGCACCGCTGATCCTAGGCCACGAGGCGGCGGGAACGGTGATCGGCGGGCCGGGCGCGGGTACGCGGGTCACGGTCAACCCCCTGGTCACCTGCGGCGTGTGCGAGGATTGCCTGGCAGGACGGGAAAACCTGTGTGCCTTCCGCCAGATCATCTCGATGCCCCCACGCGAGGGCGCCTTCGCCGAGCAGCTCTCGATCCCAGAGCGGAACCTCGTCACGATCCCCGATGGTGTGCCGACGGAGAAGGCGGCCCTTGCCGAGCCGCTCGCCTGCGGATGGCATGCGGTGCGGCTGGCCCGGCGCGTGCTGCTGCGCCCGCTCGAGGAGGCCCGTTGCCTGGTCTTTGGCGGCGGCGCCATCGGCCTCGGCGCGGCCCTGGCATTGCTGGCCCAAGGCGCGCGATCGGTTGCATTGGCCGAGCCCCATGCGGATCGCCGCGCCATCGTCGCCAAGGCCGGTGACATCCAGGCGATCGAGCCCGCGAGTGATCTTCCCGAGGGCGTCGATCTGGTGATCGACGGGGTCGGCATCGAAGCGACCCGCGCCGCTGCCTCGGCTGCGGTACGCCCGGGTGGCGCGATCTTGCATATCGGCCTCGGCTCGGCCGCGGGCGGGCTCGATATCCGCCGGATGACGCTGCAGGAGATCACCTTTATCGGCACCTACACCTACACGGCCCAGGACTTTCGCGACACCGCGCAGGCGATCTTCGATGGCCGCCTCGGTGCCCTCGACTGGACCGAGATCCGACCGCTCTCCGAGGGCGCCCGCGCCTTCGCCGACATCCGGGCCGGCAGCGTTGCCGCGCCCAAAATCATCCTCGCCCCCTAGAGAAGGAGACCGTCATGGGACAACGCCCGCATCTCCTCGTCCATGACAAGGCCGACAATGTCGGTGTCGTCGTGGTCGAGGGCCTGACCGCCGGAACCGACATGCTGTGTGTCGTCACGGAGGACAATTCCGAGTTCACCCTCACCGCAAACAATGACATTCCGATCGGCCACAAGGTTGCGCTGAAGGACTTCGTCTCCGGCGACACGGCGATCAAATACGGCGAGGACATCGGCAAGTTCGTCGGTGCGGCCGGCACCGGCGACCATGTCCACACCCACAACCTCAAAACGAAACGGTGGTGAGCGCGATGCCTTATGACGCAACAAACAAGATGGTGATGGCCTGGCGGCGCGAGAATGGCCGCGTGGGCGTGCGCAACCATGTGGTGATCCTGCCGGTCGACGACATCTCGAACGCGGCTTGCGAGGCAGTGGCGAACAACATCAAAGGGACCCTCGCGATCCCCCACGCCTATGGCCGTCTGCAGTTCGGTGAGGATCTGGAGCTCCATTTCCGCACCATGATCGGCACAGGCGCCAACCCCAACGTCGCGGCCGTGGTGGTGATCGGGATCGAGCCCGGCTGGACCAAGATCATCGCCGACGGCATCCGCGAGACCGGCAAGCCCGTGGCAGAGTTCTCGATCGAGCAAAACGGCGACATCGCCACCGTGGCCGCCGCAAGCTGGAAGGCCAAGGAATTCGTTCAGTGGGCAAGCGAGCTGCAGAAAGAGCCCTGCCCGATCACCGAGCTTTGGGTTTCGACCAAATGCGGTGAGAGCGACACGACGACCGGTCTGTCCTCCTGCCCCACCGTCGGCAACATGTACGACAAGCTCGTGCCGCAGGGGCTGACGGGCGTCTTCGGAGAGACCTCCGAGATCACGGGCGCCGAGCACATCTGCGAAAAGCGCGCGGCGACGCCCGAGGCCGGCGAGAAGTTCATGCAGATCTTCCAAGCCTACCAGGACGACGTGATCTTCGCCCACCAGACCGACGATCTCTCCGACAGCCAGCCAACCAAGGGCAATATCCTGGGCGGGCTGACAACCATCGAGGAGAAGGCGCTCGGCAACCTCGAGAAGATCGGGCGGACCAGCACCTATATCGACGCGCTCGGCCCGGCAGAGACACCGGCCAAAGGCCCCGGTCTGTACTTCATGGACACCTCATCCGCAGCGGCGGAGTGCGTCACGCTGATGGCCGCGGCCGGCTATGTGATCCACACCTTCCCGACAGGCCAGGGCAACGTGGTCGGCAACCCGATCGTGCCGGTCATCAAGATCTCCGGCAACCCGCGCACCCTCCGCACGATGTCCGAGCACATCGATGTGGACGTGACCGGCGTTCTCACGCGGGAGCAGACCATCGACCAGGCCGGTGATGCGTTGATCGATATGGTAGAGCGGGTTGCAAACGGTCGGATGACCTGTGCGGAGGCGCTTGGTCACCGCGAGTTCTCGATGACCAAACTCTATCGCAGCGCCTGATTGGCGCGAGGGCGGGCCTTAGCGGGCCCGCCCAATGTCTTAGGCGACGGTGAACTCGAGATCGAACTCGGCGATCACGTCACCCCGTCCTTTCTCGTCTTCGTAGATCGTCACGCCCACGGTGTGATCGCCTTCCTCGAAGGTCGTGCCGCCTTTGAAGTCGCCCTTGATATCGCCGAAGAGAGCGTAGGGCTCGACGTTCTCGATCCGGGTGTGGCCGTCGTAGTCGAGCTTGATCGAACCGATCTCCGGTGCACCGTCTGCAGCCAGAAGCCCCACCGAGAGCTTGCCGGCAGCTGACAGATCATCGGCATCCAGCACGGAACCGTTGACCACATCCACAACCTTAGCGTCTTCATCTTTGCTGGTGGTGTAGAGGCCGATCTCCACGAACTCAGACCCATCGGGCTGGACGTCTTCCACCGTAAAGGTCACCGTGCCCTTGCCAAGAGATCCTCCGGATTTGTCACCGCCGGCGAAAACCTCGTAGCTCAGTTCGTGCTCACCGGGCGCCAGGGTGGTCCCGTCGAAGAAATCCCCCTGCATGTCGTCGCCAAAGACCGCATAGGGCTCGAAGTTCTCAAGCTGCGTCTTGCCACCATCGAGCGAAAGCTCGACGCTGCCCTCGAAGTCGTCATCGGTCGTGGCATAGAGCGTGACACTCTCGCCATCGATCAACTCCATCGGGATAACGCTGCCATCCTCGATCTCATCCATGAGAGTGGTGTCGCCATCCGTCTCCGCGAGAGCGAAGGTGAAGCTCGGCATGGTCGGCGTGGGCGGCTCTGGCTCATCCGGCACGTCATTCACGACGATGGTGAGCGTGCCTGTGCCGACGGCACCACCCGGCGTCTGATCGTGGATCTCGACGATCAGCGTTTCGGTCCCTGAGAAGTCGGGATCGGGTGTGTAGAACAGCACACTCGCTTCGCCTGCCAGCGTGACGTTGCCATTTTCCTCGCCGGTGACCGAGCGGAAGAAAAGCCCCTGGCTGTCGATGTCCGTCGCCAGATCTGACGCAACGAGGGTCAGTGTGTCGCCCTCGTCGATCTCGATGGTGGTGTCGGTGACGTCGGCCGGGTCGTCGACCGGCGTGACGTTGATGGTCAGTTCAACCGGCGCACTGCGCTGGCCCTCATTGTCGACCACTCGGTAGGTCAGCTTATCCGTGCCGTTGAAGTTGGCGCTCGGCAGATACTCGTAGATGCCGCCCGAGAGTGTGCCCGAGCCGGACTGAGGCCCTTCCACGATCTCCACCGTGAGCGGTCCACCTTCAGGATCGCTGTCATTGTCGAGCAGGTCCACTTCGTTCAGCGTGTCCTCGGCAACCACCAACGTCTCTCCAACCGCGACCGGAGGCAGGTTCTCCTCCTCTTGCGGCTCGGCGACGGTGAAGTTGATCACCTGCTCTCCGACGACCGCTCCCTGGCCATTCGGGCGCGCGTAGCTCGTGACGGTGAGCTGGTAGTTCCCCGGCTCAAGCTCAGCACCCGTGTTGAAGATCCCGCTCGAGTCGCCAAAGAGCGCGTAAGGGGCCACGTTCTCGAGCTGTGTGTCAAAGCCTGGGATCGTCAGCCGGACACTGCCGATATCCGCAGGGTCAGTGCCGTCCGCTGCGACCGCATAGACCGTCACATTCTTGCCGTCGACCAAATCGGCGGCAATTTCGCTGCCATCTTCGAGCGCGGCAAGATTCCCCTGATTGGCCCCAGTCTGCGCGAGGACCAGATCAAGCGTCACCTCCACCGGTTGAGGCGGCTCAGGATCGTCGGCTTCTTCCACGGTCACAGTCACCGTCGCGGTGTCGCTGCCACCTTCGCCGTCAGAGATCGTGTAGCTGAAGGTGTCTTGGCCAGAGAAACCGGCATCCGGCGTGTACTCGATGATGCTCCCGATAAGCTCGAGGGACCCATTGTCCGGATCGTCCAAGGCGGAGATATTGAGGCTGTCGTTGTTGGCATCGCTGTCATTGCCAAGCACATCGATCAGGACAGCTTCGTCCTCCTCGGTGGTCGCCGTGTCATTCACCGCGACTGGCGCGACATTGGGCGGCGGCGCATTGTCCTCGACCACGGTGAAGGTGACCGACGCCTCGCCAAGCGTCGAACCGTTCCCGCCCGAGCCCGACTTCGCAACCGCGCTGACGGTGTAGGTGCCCGGGCCAAGATCCGCCGGATCGAAATCACCGCCACTGTCGCCGAACAGCGCAAAGGGCGCCGTGTTCTCCGTCTGCACGACTTGGCCGCCGATCGAGAAGACGACGCTGCCCACTGCGCCATCGGGGTTGGCCGAGATGCTGAAGCCGTTCGGGAAGTCGGCGAGGCTGACCTCGTCACCTGCTTCAAGATCACCCACAGTCTGGTCATTGCCGGCATTGACGAGCGAGAACCCGAGCGCAACTGGGGTGGTGCCACCGCCCCCGCCACCGCCACCACCGCCGCCCGCGGTGCCGACCGGCGACTCTTCCGCGTTGGCGTCATCCAGGATGTTGTTGCCCTTGTTGAGGGTCATCTTGTCGAGGACATAGCCGTCGGAGCGGCCGGTTACTTCGAGCCGATAGACAACCCCCTCTTCGAGATCGAACCGCGCCGGAGAGTGGTTGTGGTTGACATCGAAGGTCTTGCCCCACCGGAAGTCCTGATCGGACCTGCCGAGCCCGGTGTAGAGCTTGGTCGGCTCCCGCACGACCTCGCCGGTCTCGACCTCGACCAGTGCGAAATAGGCATCGTTGCCAGTGTCGCTGCGCAACCCATTATCCGGATTGCCGCCCTCGTAGCGATCGCTGTTGTTCATCGTGGAATAGATACGCGCCGCGTGTGTGCCCAAAGAATAGGTGCCGCTCTCGTCGACGGTGAACTCGTAGGTGAGGGTCTCGCCCTCGGGCACGCTGCCGTAACTGCTGCGGTTGGCATCCCAAAGAAGACCAGTCTGACCGTCGAAGGAAACCTCGCTCCAGTCGCCGACAATCTCCTTGGCCGACTCGGCTTCGATCACGACTGTGCCGTTCTGGCCGATGAACACCCCTTCGATCCCAGACGGCGGTTGCGAGCCGCCTCCCGGCTCGACGGACGGGGGCGTGTCGGGCAGATCGGCATTGCGCACGAACAGCACCCAGTCCTTGCCAGTCGCGCTGGGAGGATTGCCCATATCCACGACCGAACCACCCGAGACCTGGCCGCCATTGATCAGGTCACCGCCATTGCGCGGGTCGAACCAGAAGACATCGAAGGTCTCGCCACCCTGCCCGCGCAAGTCCAGCGAGATATCATCTGCCTGCCCGTATTTGGCATAGACGAGGTAGTACTCGCCGTCCTTGACCATGGCATAGTCGTTGCCATTGGTCGTGGCACCGTCGTCGGTCTCCATCTCCCAGAACGGCACATAGGTGTTCCAAAACTCAACCGCGGCCGCTGTCCACGTCCAGAGCGAGGTGAACCCAGTGAAGTCGTCCATGTTCTGGTCGAAGGAGTGGCCACCGAAGCTGTTGCCCTTCAGGTACCAGTTGACTCCCGTGCCGTTGGCAGTCAGATGCCCCCACATCCCATCGCGCAGCGCCTTCTCGTTGGTGCTGTCGGGGTTGTTAGAGCCCGCATCGATTGTCGCATTGTTCCCGGCATGCTCGTCCCAGGCAAGCACCCAAGGGTCGCCTGCCGCCGCGGATTTGTCACGGAACTCGATGGTCTGGTTGCGAATGCTCCCCGGTCCGGTCTGGAAGGACGGGCCATCGAACTCCTCGACACCGACGAGCGGATCGTAAACCTCGTTGATGTCGTTAGGATAGGTATGCAGGACAACCAAGTGACCATAGGGGTCGATGGCCTCGATGAACTCGGCCATGTCCTCCAGTTCCTGATCGGTGTTGGTGTTCTCCTCACCCATGTTCCACTGGATGCCGTTGTTGTGGCCGAAGCGGGCGATCATCTCGCGCATGTAGACGAGCCGTTCGACATCCAGTGTGGTGCCGGCAACATCGGTGCCATTGTTCAGGAGCTGGTCGTTCTCGGTCTCTTGGAACAGAACGTTCTTGTAGATGCCTTGGTCGTCCATATGGTCGAATAGGACTTCCCACTGCCCCAGCTTTGAGATGTCGTAGGTGGAGAAGTCGTCCTCATCGAGACCGTTGCCGACATTGTTCAGGTTCTTGTTCTTGGAAACATCATAGATGTTGTCGTTGACCCAGGGGCCCACATCCTGCCCATCCCCACCGATGGTGTTGGTCAGCATATAGATCGTGTTCATTCCCTGGTCGGCGATGTAGTTGACGGCACCGAGAATGTTCTTCGAGAGCTGCTGCTGCTCGGCGGTATCGCCCCAGAAATCGCCGTCGCCGCCATAATGGACGCTGTGCGCGTCGAATTCGTGGCGTCCGTCGCCGGTGTTGTCGAAGGCTTGGGTCGCGAGGAAGTTCTCCGGCACACCGGGCCCGCCGCGGATGAAGTAGTCGCCGTCACCCTGGTGCTGGAGGTAATGGGTGCCTTCGTCCTGAAGGATCATACCCTTGGCGGCGAAGCCTTCGGTCGCGGTGGTCTCGGTGACCTCAAAACTGCCGGTCCCCTGCGCGCCAAAGCCGACATTGCTTCCAGCGTTCGGATCGGTGCTGGCAGCGATATCGGTGCCAGTCCGGAACGATGCGCTGTATTCCCAATCGCCCTCCGACGGGGGATTGAAGTTCACCCGCCACACTTGGCCTTCGGTCGCGCCGGTCTCGGCTGCGTTTCCATCGGCCGCAAAAAAGCCCGGCACCACAAGGGTTTCCCCGGTGTCTCGGTTCGTAAACGTAACGTCGAGCCGGTAATCACGAAACGTCGACGGCTCCTCTTGGAACGTCTGATCAGAAATGAAATCGACGGTGATTTTGTGCCAGGTCATCGTCTGGCCACTGAGCGTTCCCATCTTTGTCCCCCATGACAACAGCGGCCGGAAAAAGGCCTAGGTCACCACCACCACCAAACTCGGCTGAAAAAGACCCACTCGCCTAATGCGAAACGCGCCTTCTGGCACACTGTCACGCACACATTACACGCGTGATCATCATCTCGGGATGCCATGAAAGCGCTCTGCAAACAAGGCATAATTAAATCGATTTAGGGGCAAAAGGGACGTAAATGTGGCCGAAACTGCGTGAATGGGCCGCCACTGCAACGATCCGCCGCATAATATTGACGTGACGTCATGAGGCTTTAACCAGCCATTGCCGGTGCGAGATTCGGTGGCAAGTCAAACTCACGACGAGCCCGCTCCCGCCCTTCGGCTGACATCTTCCGCGCCGTCTTCGCCACAATCCGAAAGACATGCTCAGGGTCCCGCGTCTCGGCGAAGTCTTCCAAGTACCAGCGGATGAAAACCAGACAGATCACATCCTCAAGCAGTTGAACCTCCGCGTCCCGCTTAAGGCCTTGCTTGCGCAGCATCGTTGCAACGCGTCCCTGTTCCGCCTCCCCGTAGCCGGAAGCGGCCATGATCTCTCCGACCCGGCGTCCGTGAAAATCGGCAAGATCGGAGCGCCAACGAAGATACCCGTCGCGCCCCTCGGCATAATCCGACCGTGCCATTGTCCAGCGCTCAATATGTTGGCCGCGCGCTGCAATCTTGAGAAGCTCCGGGGCATCAGGCGCAACGCGCTCCAACTCGGCTGACATGCGCCGACCGTACAGCAAAGCCGCCGGCTCGCCCGTCTCCAGCGTGGGATCTGCCGCGTTGGCCGCATCGATCCCAGCGAACACCTGCTCCAGACGGTCGGTCATGCGGTCCCCCACTTACAACCAGGACACCATGGTCGGCGTGTCCTGATTCTCAGGGATCAGCATACCGAGCACCTTGCCGGTCGACCAAGCATAGGCGAGCCCTGGACTAGCCGAGTTTCGAGAGCACAGAGGCCGCGGCCCGTTCTGCGGGATCGGGCCCCCCCCTTCCCAATCGCCCGAGCGCCCGATCAAACGCCACGCATTGTGCCTCGGCTTCCGGCCCACCTTCTAAGAGCGCGTCGAGGGACGGCAGGATCTTGTGCGGGGTGCAGTCCTCCTGAAGCCGCTCCGGCACAATGCGCTCATCCATAACCAGGTTCACCAAATGACCGGTATCGACGCGGATCAAGTGCCGAGCGATGAAGGCCGTCAGTGCAGAGGTCTTGTAGCAGGAAATGTGAGGGGTGCGTGCTGCAGCCATCTCAAGTGTGATGGTCCCGGATGCGACCAGCGCTGCATCGGCCGCGGCGAACGCGACCCGCTTGGCCTCTTCCCCCGTCGATGGCGCCAGCACCAGGGTGTTGACGGGCAAACGCTCCGCCAACGCCGTCGCTTCGGCAGCGACTGTCTCGGCAATCGGTATGGCCACGGACAGATCCGGCCGCCGCTCGGCCAGGGCGCCAACCGTTTCGCGAAAGACCGGACCCAGCCGTGCCAGCTCCCCGCGCCGAGACCCGGGCGCGAGCACAAGAAGCGGCCCCGCAACACCAGCGGCCTTAAGCCAGGCCTTCGCGTCTGCGTTCGTCACGGGGGGCAGCCCCGCTATGGGATGCCCGACAAAGTCACAGCTCATCCCGGCAGCGGTCATGTAGGGGGGCTCGAACGGCAGAAGTGCAAGAACGTGATCGACGAACCGTGCCATATGCTTGGCCCGCCCGGGCCGCCATGCCCATACCGACGGTGCGACGTAGTGTATGGTGCGGATCTGTGGCGCAGCCGCCCGAACCTTCGCGGCGACCCGAAGCCCGAAGGACGGTGCATCCACCGTGATCAGTGCGGCGGGTCGCTTGGCGAGGATATCGGAAACGGTCTCCCGCATGCGTCGTAGAATGGTCGGCAGACGCGGAACCACTTCCGTGATCCCCATCACGGTCAAGTCGCCCATGTCGAAGAGAGAGTGCAGACCGGCCGCCTGCATTTCCTGCCCGCCGACACCCGCGAAACTCACACCAGGTGCCTGTCGCTGGAGCGCACGCATCATGGCCCCGCCGAGGCGGTCGCCTGAAGGCTCGCCGGCCACGAGATAGATCACGGGATCGGCACTCACGAGAGGTCCCCCGGCGTGGCAGACCAGAGAAAGAGCCCGGCTTTGTCAGCCGCAGCGACGAGTTCTGCCCGATCGATGAGTTGCACACCCTCAGCTTCGATCACCAGTCCGGACAAGCCAGCGGCAGAAGCCAGCGCAACCGTCCGTGGACCGATGGTCGGCAGATCGACGCGCCGGTCCTGACCGGGCTTCGGCATCTTGAGCAACACCCCGGAAGGAGCCGGCGAATGGGCCCGCTTGGCGGGGGGAAGATCTGCAACGCGGGTCAGCAACGCGTCAGTCCCCTCGACCGCCTCGATCCCGAGACACACGCCTCCCGCCACGACAACAGCCTGGCCCACATCGACCGGACCAAGGGCCCGCAAGATCTCCGCCGCCCGGCGCGCGTCCTGCTGGTCTGCGGCAGACGCTTTGTGCTGACCGAGAGTGCCCGCAGAGGCCGTCAGCATTCCCTCTGGCAAACATTCCGCCGCACTGACAAGTCGGAGACCGGCTTGCTCGAAGATCTCCCCGAGACCGCGGAGCATCGCATCATCACCCTGGCGCAGCAGACGCAGAACCCGGATTGCGACGGAGAGCGCCCGACCATCCATCGCCAAGGGATTGAGGCGCGGACGGTCCATTGCCCCCGCGAAGACAACCTCCGTACATCCGGCCTCACAAAGGGCGCGAAAGAGCGCGCCCACCTTCTCAAACCGGTGGCTTTGATGGGGATGTCCCTGGACCCACCCGCCAGGATCGGCCTCGAAGCTGATCACCAAGTAAGAACGCCCGGTGCTTTGACATTGTTCTGCGATGAGACGCGGCAGACTGCCTCGGCCCGCGAGAATGGCGAGCCCGCCAACCTCAGGCATCGCGCGGCGTGCAAAACCGCCGACCCGCATCTGAAAGGATGAACTCTGTGATCCGGACGACCATCGGATGCTCGGAAAACTCTTCGGCCGCAGCCGACGCACGCTCATGCAGCGAGCCTGGTCCTTCAAAGATCCGCCGGTACGCCAAACGCAACGTGTGGATCTCATCTCGAGAAACGCCGAGACGCTTCAACCCGATGACATTCAGCCCCGCCAACTCGGCCCGGTTCCCGATGACCGAGCCGAAGGGGATTACGTCGTTCTCGACCCCCGACATGCCGCCGACCATCGCATGCGCCCCGACACGCATCCGCTGCAAGACCGCAGAGAGCCCGCCGAGCACAGCCTGATCGCCGATCTCCACATGGCCGGCCAGAGTGGCGTTGTTGGCCATGATCACACCGGAGCCCACCTGGCAGTCGTGCCCCACATGGCAGCCCATCATCAGGAGACACCCGTCTCCGATGCGGGTCACCATGCCGCCGCCCGTCGTGCCAGGGTTCGCGGTGACATGCTCACGGATCATGCAGCCCGCGCCGATCTCGAGCCGGCTCGGTTCACCCGCAAACTTCAGATCCTGCGGCTGATGACCAATTGAGGCAAAAGGCCAGATGCGCGTCTTCGGGCCGACCGTCGTCCGGCCAGCCACGGCCACATGAGACACAAGCTCCACACCATCAGCCAGCGAAACCTCGCTGCCCACCACACAGTAGGGCCCGATCCGGACATCAGCGCCAAGCGTCGCCCCATCCTCGACCAATGCGGTGGGATGAATGCTCACGCACCGCCTCGGCGGGCATCGTTCTCATCAATGATCATGGCCGAGAACTCGGCTTCCGCACACAGGTCATCGCCGACCCGGCCCTCTCCCCAGAACTTGAAGACCTTGCCCCGCCCACGCAGGATCTTCACGTGAAGTTCCAGGACGTCGCCGGGGACGACCTTTTTGCGGAACCGGGTTTTGTCCAAGGTCATGAAATAGACAAGCAGGTTCTCGCCCTCCTTGCCCAGACTGTCGACCACGAGCACACCCGCGGTCTGCGCCATTGCCTCGACAACAAGCACACCGGGCATCACCGGCTCCTGCGGAAAGTGCCCCTGAAAATGCGGCTCGTTCGCCGAGACGTTTTTTACACCAACCGCGCTCTTATGCGGGAAGATGTCCCGAACCCGGTCAATCAAAAGAAAGGGAAATCGATGCGGAATCATACGCTTGATCCGCGCAAGATCTGCTGTGCCGCCCATCTCCTCCAATGCGTCGTCTGCCATTCCGTCGCCTGCCTACCAAGAACCACTGTCTGAAACCATCTGGTCCCATCGAAATCAAGACTGAATGCGCGGCCTCTGGCTAATCCTTACCCAAAGCCTCGTTCGACTGAAGCGGATCAGCGTCGAGCACCTGCGGTTCTGACAAGAGAGGATCAAGCGGTGGGAGTGTGAACACCGGCAGCGGCACCCGGTCATTGAAGAGCTCGATCACCTTGTCGGTCATGTCGACCGAAGGGGCGGCGATGAGGATCTGCTCGGTGTCGAGCACCAGGCTCGCCCCTTCTGACCGCAGAATCTCAATCAGGATCGGAGCGAGTTCAGCGACCAAGGCCTCTCGCGCCAAACGAAAGGTTCGCTGCAGCTCCGCTGCCTGGCGCTGGCTCAATCTACGGGCATTCCGGACCCGCCGATCAAAATCCTTGGCGCGGCGGTCAAACTCTGCTCGCGAGAGCGACCCGCGCTGCTGAGCAAGTTCCGCCTCCTCGGCCTCAAGCAGCGCCTTCACCGCATCGACACTCGCTTCGAACTCGACGCGCCGGTCCCTTTCGGCTGCGCGCAGTGCCTGACCTGCTTCGGTTTCTCTCAGAACTCGTTCTCGAGAGACGACCAGAACGGAGGCTTTCGCCGCCTCCTTATCCTGCGCGGCGAGGTCAACCGTGAGCCCTCCGATGACGACCGCAACGAAGACGGCCGCGATCGTTCTGCGCATCATGGGTCAGAACCGCGTGCCGACGGAGACGCGGAACAACTCCTCCTCGTCCCGGTCCTCTTTCACAAGCGGAAAGCCGATGCTGAGCTCGATCGGCCCAAACGGACTGTCGATGAACAGCAACCCGCCAGCGGCAACGCGGAATTCAGCCGAGTCGTCGATATTGACCGCAGGCGCATCCCGGATGGCTGGGAAACTGGTCCGGTCGAGGCCGAACACAGTGCCCGCATCGACAAAGGCGCCCCCGAAGATGCCGAGTTCGTCCGGCAGGCCAAGCGGGAACGATACCTCGAGGCGAAGTGCCGTAAAGAAGTTGCCACCGACAGAGTCGTCGGTGTTTTGGTCACGCGGGCCGATGCCCTCATCCGCAAAGCCCCTCAGGCTTGTGCCACCCAGGAAGAAGCGGTCGTTCACCTGGCTGTCGTCGCCAAAGGAGAACAACGCGCCACCCTCGGCCTCGGCGCTCGCGATCACCTGATCGTCGAAGAAGCCGAGCCAGCCCTTGACCGAACTGCGCGTCTTAACGAACTGGGCGTCGCCACCAAGGCCAGCGAACTCCTGCTCAAGGGTCGCGAGGTAGCCCCCCGTCGGCTCAACGACATCATTGCGCTGGTCATAGGTAAGGCGGTAGCCGACCGACGACTTGAACCGCGCACCGTCGTCGATCTGGATCGCGGGCGAGGCATCCGGGGCCGCCTCGATATCGTCGCGAACCAGGTCATAGGACAGCCGAAGCCGCGTGCGGTCACTCAGTGGGAAGGCAACACTCGGCTCGAAACCCAAGCGGTTGATCTCGAAAGAGCTTTCGTCGTCCCGATCATCCTGGATGAAAAACGCGCGGGTGCTGACGGCGAGATCACGGTCGAGGAACTGCGGCTCGGTGAAAGAGAAATCATAGACTTGGGTGTCGCCGGCTGCCGTCACCTGGGCATTCAAGATTTGTCCGCGGCCGAGGAAGTTGCGCTCGGTGACAGACACGCTGCCAAGGGGGCCGGCATTCGTCGAGAAGCCGAGGCCGAACGAGATGGACCCGGTGGACTTCTCCTCGACCTGAACCTTGAGCACGGCGCGATCAGACGCACTGCCTTCCTCGACCGCAACATCGACGCGTTCGAAGTAGTTTAGCCCCCGGATCTCCGCACGCGCTCGCCGGATCTTGCGGGCGTCGAAGGCATCGCCCTCGACAAGCTCGATCTCCCGCCGGATGACCCGGTCGAGCGTTTGCGTGTTGCCCTCGATCTCGATGCGTTCGACGAAGACCCGACTGCCCTCCTCAAGCTCGAACGTGATGTCGATGATCCTGTTTTCCGGGTCCTTGTCGGCTCGGGGACGAACTTGGACAAAGGCAAAGCCCTTCTCCCCCGCCAGATCCGTAAGATCGTTCGCGATGTCCTCGACCTCGCCCGCATCATAGATCTCGCCGGTGAGGTCCTCAGCCGGGATGGCGGCGAGGAAATCGGCAGCATCCAGCCCCTCGGCCGTGACGCTCACATCGAACTCACCGAACGTGTACTGCTCACCTTCCTCGATGTTGAACGTCACGAAGAACCCTGAGCGGTCGGGAGCAAGCTCGGTCGTCGTCGACAGAAGAGTGAAATCGGCATAGCCCTTGGAGAGGTAGAACTGGCGCAAGAGTGACTTGTCGAGCTCGATCCGATCCGGATCGAAGACATCCGTCGAAAAGAACACCGAGAGCAGGCCAGATTCCGAGGTCTCGATCTCATCCCGTAGGCGGCTGTCGGAGAAGGCCCGGTTCCCGGTGAAATCGATCGAGTTGATGCCGGTCATCTCGCCTTCGTCGATCTCAAAGATCAGATCGACCCGGTTATCATCCCGCTCGATCGTCACAGGCACGACTTCGGCGCCGTATCGCCCAGTGCGCCGATAGATCTCGATGATCGCCTGGGCATCCGCCTCTGCGGCCGCCGGGGTGAACGGGAAGCGCGGCCGGGCGCTTACGATGCGCTCCAGATCCTCGTCCGTCACAGCGTCGTTGCCCTCGAAGGCCACCGCGTTGATCGAGGGGTTCTCGACCACCTCGACCAGCACACCGCCACCGCCCGGAGTGATCTGCACATCGCGGAAGAGACCGGTGTCGAACAGGCGCCGTGTTGCCGCGTTCAGATCCGCCGCGTTGATCGCACGATCATTGGGCAGGGCCATGTAGGAGACGATGGTGCCGGGCTCGATCCGGCGGTTGCCACGGATCACGATCCCGCTGCTCTCTCCTGCCGTCTGGGCCGATGCGGGCGATACGCCCAGTGGGCCCGAAGGATGGGCCCCGAGCACAAGGGCGATGGTCACTGCAAACGCCCAAAGCGTGTGCGCGCATGGTCGACGGCTCATAGTTCCTCCTGCCCCGCCGTCCCGCGCCGCCTGAGGCCCGGGCCGGTCTCATCCCGCGAAGAAGCGGGAAATATCGTTGTAGGTTGCAAATACCATGAGGGACAAGACGAGTGAAAGCCCGATCACGGCTCCGATCTGCATCCATGAGCTGCCGAGCGGGCGGCCACGGACCGCTTCGACGGCGTAAAACATCAGATGACCGCCATCGAGCACGGGGATCGGCAGAAGATTAAGGAGCCCGATTGAAGTGGACAGAACCGCTATGAGCCGGAGGAAAGCCAGCAATCCTTGGGACGCAGTGTCTCCGGACATCTCGGCGATGCGCAGCGGTCCGCCGAGTTGGCTCGTGTCCGCGTTGGCAAAGATCATGTCGCCGAAATAGGTGAGCGTGCCGGTGATGATCGCCCAGGTCTCGAGCGCGCCACCATAGACCGCAAGATGGACGGGCACCGATTCTCGCTCCGGCAACAAGCCACTTTGAGCAAGGCGGATGCCAAGCGTCGGCTGCGGCACCATCTCGCCCGTCTCGGGGTGGGCGCGGGTCACCATCTCGGGCGTGATGTTGAAGACGCGGGGTTTGCCCTCGCGCTCGATCTCGAAGACCAGTTCAGTGTCAGGTTCGACCTCCAACATCCGGAGCTGCATGTCGTAGAACGACACGACGGGGATGCCTTCGATCGAGACGATCTTATCGCCCGGCAGGATCCCGGCACGCGATGCCGCTTGGCCCGGCGTGATGCTGTCGATGCGCGGCGGCGCGATATAGCGCACGGTGATATCCTGTGCGACGCCCTCGCGTTCCACCGTGGCCGAAAGCGCGCGGCCGTCGCTGCGGTGGAGGGTGCCGACGATCTGCGAGAACGTCTCCACCTCCGAGCCGTCGAGACGCAGCACCCGATCGCCCGGCTGGAAGCCGATTTCCTGGCTGTCGGTGTTCACCAAGTCCGCAATGACCGGCGCATTGCTGCTCTGCCCCATGGCGAGGAACAATCCGGCAAACAGCAGGATAGAGAGCAGAAAATTCGCAAACGGCCCCGCAGCGACGGCGGCAGCCCGAGCCCCCAATGGAGCCGTGTGAAAGGCGACGGCACGCTTCTCCTCAGAGAGCTGGTCATTGTCCAACTGCCCGGCGCTCGCGGGATCCATGTCCCCGACAAACTTGACGTATCCCCCAAGCGGTAGGGCCGCGACCTGCCACCTGGTGCCCCGCTTGTCGGTCCAGCCAAACAGGCGCTTGCCAAAGCCGATGGAGAAAACCTCTGCCTGAATGCCGCACCACCGTCCGACGATGTAGTGGCCGTATTCGTGCACGAAGACCACGACCGCCAAAACGATCAGGAACGGAATGGCGGCGCCCAGCACCGGTCCAACCACGGGGATCGCGTCGAGAAAACCCATTTTCGTGTCCTTTGTCTCGTCAGGCGGCGAACCGGGGAAGCAGCGCACGGCTCACCCGGCGCGCCTCCGCATCCACTGCAAAGATCTCAGACAGGTCGGTCGCCTCGGGCAGATCGTCAAGCGCTTCCATGGTGGATTCCACGAGAGAAGCCATGTCGAGGAAGCCGATCTCGCCCGCGATAAAGGCATCGAGGGCGATCTCATGGGCACCGTTCATCACACAGCCCGCGACGCCGCCATGCTCCATCGCGAGGCGTGCAAGACGCAGCGCTGGGAAACGATCCGGGTCCGGCGCCTCGAAGTCGAGCCGGGCGAGGGCCGCAAAATCCACCCGCTCCACGGGCACGGCGCGGCGATCCGGATATCCGAGAGCATAACCGATGGCGACGCGCATATCCGCAGGACCGAGATGCGCCAGAATCGAGCCGTCGCGGAACCCAACCATCGAATGGATCATCGATTGCGGGTGGACGATCACCTCAATCTGCTCCGGCGTCACGTCGAAGAGTTGCCATGCCTCGATCATCTCAAGCGCTTTGTTGAACATCGAGGCGCTGTCGATCGAGATCCGCTGGCCCATCGTCCACCGGGGATGCGCGCGCGCCTCGGCTGCTGTCACGCGGGCCATCTCCGCCAACGTGCGGGTACGGAAAGGCCCTCCGGACGCCGTCAGGATCAGCCGCTCGATCGGGCAATCTCGCTCCGCCGCCGTCAGTTGGAAAATCGCGTTGTGCTCGCTGTCGACCGGGAGCAGTCGCGCGCCCGACCTGGCCATTTCAGCCAAAAAGATGGGACCTGCCGCAACCAGGCACTCCTTGTTGGCCTGTGCGATCACGGCCCCCGTGCGGGCCGCGGCCAGCGTCGGCGCGAGACAGGCTGCACCGACGATCGCCGCCATGCACCAGTCCACCGGACGCGACGCCGCCTCGACAAGCGCTTGAGGCCCCGCAGCAACCGAGATGCCAGACCCGGCAAGAGCGGCCCGCAAATCATCCAACCTGTCCGGGTCAGCGGTTACGGCGATCTCGGCATTCAGGCGGCGGGCAGCGTCTGCAAGACCCGCGATGTTCCCATGTCCGGTAACGGCAACGGTCTCGAATTCCTCGACGCCCCAATCCTCAATCACGCGGACGGTGTTGGCGCCGATGGAGCCGGTCACGCCGAGAATGCTGATCCGTTTAACCATGCTGCCAGCCTGCTTGCCTGCGTCTACCAGATGAAGACCGTCTTGCCGCGCCAGAATGTCACGGCAGCGGCCACGAGTGTCGCCGCCATCAACCCATCGAAACGATCGAGCGCGCCGCCATGGCCGGGGATAATGCTGCCTGCATCCTTAACACCGAAGCGGCGCTTCATCGCCGATTGTGCGAGATCCCCCGACTGAGCCAGCAGTGCGGCGACGGCAGAAACCGTACAGACCTCGTGGTAATAGGTGCCCGTCGTGGCCCAACTGAAGAGCCCGCCAGAAGCGAAGGCAAGTGCGATGCCGCCTCCCAAACCGGCCCAGGTCTTTTTGGGGCTCACGGACGGCCAGAGCTTGGGACCTCCGATCATGCGCCCCGCAAAGTAGCCACCCGTATCCGTTGCAGCGACGACGATAACCACCCACAGGGCAGTCAGGAGACCATGCTGCTCCATCGCGCGGAGAGCCAGAAGCGCAATGGACGCGCCCCCGACCAGAACGATTCCGGCGAATGACCAAAGCGCGGTCGCCCGGTGAGCCACAGCAAGATCCCGCGCCGCCACAGTCGCGGCGCCCAGAACAAGCAGCCCCAGCCCCATGCTTGCGCCCAGGTACCATGTGATGGCCACTGCTCCGCCGCAAACCATCGCCGCAATGACGCCGAGAGCGCCAGGCCCCTTGCCCTCCGCCGCAGTGACCGACCGCCACTCCCAGGCCATTGCCGCCGCGATGGCCGCAATGAGAGCCGCCGACCAGCCGCCCCCAAGCCACAACAGCGAGAGCGCTAAACCACCCAATACCGCTGCGGAGAGTAGCCGCGTGCGAAGATCGGAGAAATGACCCGGGCGGGTGTTCATGCTCCACCCGCCGCCCACATCAGAGCTGTGCCGCGACCTTGCCAAAGCGGCGTTCGCGACCCTCATAGTCGGCCAAGGTCGCGGCCAAACGCTCGGCGGTAAAATCAGGCCAGCATTCTTCGACAAAGGCAAACTCGGAATAGGCTGCCTGCCACAGAAGAAAGTTCGAAATCCGCGTCTCACCCGACGTCCGGATCACAAGATCAGGGTCCGACACACCCGCTGTGTCGAGCGCATCTGCAACGGTTTGTTGGGTGATAGAGGCCGGGTCCAGGCTCCCGTCGGCAATCTTAGCCGCAATGCGACGGGTCGCCTCGGTGATCTCGGCGCGCCCGCCATAAGAGATGGCCACCTGTACTTGAAGCTCGGTGTTCTCCGCCGTGCGCTCTTCGGTCTGTGCCATCAACCGTTGGAGGTCACGGGGCAGGCGGTCGCGCTCTCCGATGAAGCGGACCCGGACCGATTGGCGATCCAGTTCGTCCACCTCGCGCACAATGTAGCGTCGAAAGAGCGCCATCAGAACCGCGACCTCATAGCCGGGACGATGCCAGTTCTCGGTGGAGAAGGCGTAGAGCGTGAGTGTCTCGATCCCGAGCCCGGGGGCCGCGCTCACGATCTCCCGGACCCGCTCAACGCCGCGATGGTGACCGGCCGTCCGCGCAAATCCCCGGCGCACGGCCCAACGACCGTTGCCGTCCATGATGATCGCCACGTGCCGCGCGCGTCGCTCGCCCGGCTGCTTCTGCTTCGTCATGCCGTTTCCTTGCCTGCTCAGCCGGGATCGTTCGAGCGCCACTCAGACCTGCATGATCTCCGACTGTTTTGCCTCCACGGCGCTGTCGACCTTCTTAACGAACGCGTCTGTCAGCGCCTGTATCTCATCGGACCACATCTTCTGTTCGTCTTCGGCCATACCAGCAGCCTTGGCCTTCTTGATCTGGTCCATGCCGTCCCGCCGCACGTTCCGAATCGCAACACGGGCGTTCTCTGCATATTGGCTTGCAACTTTGGTCAATTCACGGCGCCGCTCTTCGTTGAGCTCTGGGATCGGCAGACGGAGAAGCGTCCCATCCACAACCGGATTGATGCCGAGACCCGATGACCGGATCGCCTTTTCGACTTTGCCGACCAGAGACTTGTCCCAGACCGAGATCGTGATCATCCGCGGTTCCGGGACATTCACGGTGCCCACCTGATTAATCGGGGTGTTGGCACCGTATGCATCGACCATGACCGGATCCAGCATGGACGCAGTCGCCCTGCCGGTGCGCAGCGATGAAAACTCTTGGCGCAGCGCATTCAGTGCGCCGTCCATGCGCCGTTCGATGTCGTCGATGTCTATGCTGTCGTCGTCTTCGGTCATGCGCTGTCCTGCCTCGTCTCGTGGACCTCGGGCCTAGGGGCACACGCGCGTGTAGCGACCGCGACCCAGCAGCACCTCAGTCAAACCGCCGTTTTCATGCAGGGAAAACACGACGATTGGAAGGCCATTGTCGCGCGCAAGCGCAATGGCGGACGCATCCATAACCTTTAAGTTGCGCGTCAGAACCTCCTGATAGGAGATCTCGTTGAAGCGGCGGGCATCCGGATTCGTCTGCGGGTCGCTGTCATAGACGCCGTCGACCTGCGTGCCTTTGAGGATGGTGTCACAGCCCATCTCGATCCCGCGAAGCGTGGCCGCCGTGTCAGTCGTGAAATAGGGGTTGCCGGTGCCAGCGGCGAAAATCACCACACGGCGCTTCTCAAGGTGGCGGATCGCGCGGCGCCGGATGTAGGGCTCACACACCGTGTCCATCGGGATCGCCGACAACACCCGTGTGTGGACACCAAGGCTCTCCAAGGCCGATTGCATGCCGAGGGCATTCATAATGGTGGCGAGCATGCCCATGTAATCCGCCTGTGTGCGCTCCATCCCCTTTGCCGAAGCCGACAGCCCGCGGAAGATGTTGCCGCCGCCGATGACGAGACAGATCTCGATGCCGAGGGCATGGGCGTCCCGGATCTCGCCGGCAACGCGCGACACCGTCTTTGGGTCAAGGCCAAAGCCTTGATCGCCCATCAGCGCCTCGCCGGAAATCTTGAGAAGCACCCGGGAGAAGATCGGGGCGTCGTCCGGTGCCATTGCAGCGGTGTCCGACATCTGCCCACTCCTTTCCTTGGTTGCGGGCAAAATGCACAGAACACGAGGGGGATGCAAGCTGGGTGGCGCCGTATCAGCCGTCCTCATCGGACACGACGAGCTTGATCTCCGCGCGATCAACCATGCCGCGGATAAGCATGATGATCTCGTTCTGCGCGGCCTCGCTCTCCTTGCGGCGGACCTTGCCGATCTCGTTGAGGTTCTCGCGCAACTGCTCCGCCATACGCGAGGAAATATTGCTGAGGATGAACTCGGCGCTCTCGGGCATCGTCTCTCGGGCTCCGGCAAGAGCACGAAGCAGGACGTCGGGCTCGGCACCGCGGATGATGGCCGAAACATCGCGGGTTTCGATACGCGCCGGAATGTCCTCGAAGGTGAACATCTTGCGCTTTATCTCCTCGGCGAAATCCGGCTGAGATTCGCCGATGCTGTCCAGCACATGGGTGCGGACCTCGGCCGCGGTGAAGTTCATGATCGAGCCGACACGCTCGGCCGGGTCGCGGCGCACGCCGTCTGCGTTCTGTCCGGCCAGGAAGTCGCGGCTGACCGAGGCACCGATGGTCTCGATCACCTTCGGATCCAGGTTTTGGGTCTTGGTGATGCCCATCACAACATCGCGAGCACGGTCCGGCGGGAACCGGCTGAGCACGCCGGCCGCTTGCTCCGAGGACAATTTCGACAACACGACAGCCGCCGTCTGCGGGTGCTCGCGCTTCAGAAAGTCGGCAATGGCCTCCTCGCTGACTTTCGCGAGCTTGCGCCACACATTGTGAACAGAGGGCGCATCGACGCCGTCGAGAATGCGGGTCAGGGTCTGATCGTCGAGATGCCGCTCCAGCATACCTCGGGCGAGCTTCAGACCACCCCGGATCGTGCTGTCCGCCCGGTCAAGCTCATGCAAGAACTCGCGGATCACAGCATTCACGACCTCGGGCTCGATCCGCTTCAGCCGCGACATCCCCTCTGCAAAGCCGCGCAGGCTGCTCTCATCCAGCCTCTCAAGCAGGGGACCCGCAGCATCCGGCCCGATCACCCCGATAACGATCGCGGCCTTTTGCTGACGCGTGAGCGTCTCGAGTGTCGGCGACTCATCTGCCAACGACGCTGCCGGTGCAGGCGCTTGATCTGTCGGTGCGGGCGCGAGGCCGGTGGACGCATCCTGCTGCAGCTCAGTCATGTGGCATACCCCGTGATGAGGGCGCCCGCGAGCAGGCTCCAACCATCCGCAACGACAAAGAACGCAAGCTTGAGCGGAAGCGAAACCACGACAGGCGGCACCATCATCATGCCCATCGACATCAGGACCGAGGCCACGACGAGATCGATGATCAGAAAAGGCAGAAAAATCAGGAACCCGATCTCGAAGCCGCGCTCGATCTCTGTCAGCATGAATGCGGGAACAAGAATGTCGAGCGGCGCAGGTTCACCCGGTCGCAACACAACCTCGCGCCCAGGAGCGGCGGCAGCCAGCTCGCTCACCGCCTCTGGACGCACGCGCCCCTCCATAAAGGCGCGGAACGGTGCCATCCCACGCTCCCAGGCCTGTTGAGGCGTGATGTCCCCGTCAAGCAGAGGCGAGAGCGCCCGCGCCCACGCCTCGGCAAACACCGGCTCCATCACGAAATACGTCATGAAGAGCGCGAGGCTGATGATCAGCATGTTCGGTGGGGCCTGTTGAAGACCTATTCCCTGGCGCAAAATCGAGAACACTGTGACCATAAACGGAAAGCAGGTCACCATGATCGCGATGCCCGGCGCGAGGCTGAGCAAGGTCACGATCAAAAACAGCTGGACGACCCGCCCCGTCAGGCTGTCGCCATCGCCGAGATCAATCGACATGTTTTGCGCCACCGCAAGGGAGGGTAAGGCAACGATCACCATCGCCGCTGTCGCGCTGAGGAGAAGTCGCGTCATCAGCTCCTCAGAACAGATCCGAAACGTCGACGATCTCGGTCAGCCGGACGCCAAGACGCCCACCATCCTCACCAAGTTCTTCGAGCTCGCCGCGGGCGATCACGCGGTCGCCGATCATGATTTCGACCGGGTCGTCCACCCGGCTCGAGAGCGGCAGCACCATGTCGCGGCGCATGGCGAGCAGTTCCCCAATCACAGGCTTCGCTTGCCCAACGCACACCACAACATCCACCGGTACGGAGAAGATCGCGCGCCGATACTGGTTATCGGGGCCGGTGTCGCGCTGCTCGAGAACCGGCGGCTCGCCCTCGGGCGCGGTCGGGTCGAGTTCAGTCTGATCGCTCGGGCTCATTGTGAGGGTCCTCTCAGCCGTTGATTGGGGGCGTGTTTGGGTTCGCAGCATCGGCCTCGAGAGCACGATCCAGGCATAGGAGGGCCGCGCGTGTCAAAGCCCCGACCTCAATCTCCGCCCCTCCGCCATCCCAGCGAAGCGCGGCTTCGCCAGGAGCAACACGGGCATCTGCGGCCAGCCTTAGTGCAGCCTCTTCCGGCAGGTCTTTCCCGCGGGTGAGGGTGATTGCCGTTTCGACGGCCTCCAGGTCCTCCGGAGCGAGGTGCAGCACCAACGAGCGCGGGCGCAAGGCTCGGGCAAGATCCAGCGTCGCGCAGGCCACTTCCGCGGCGAAACCGGTCTCCACAAGACTTGGGAGCGCCGCAGCGGCGGAACGGCCAAAGGCCTCCGCAGCCCAGCGCTGCCCCGTCTCCAGGTCATCCAGCCCCTTCTGCTCCGCCTTGGCGAGGTACGATGCGATTTGCTCGACGCGCTCTAGAGCACGCTCGGCCGGGGATTGCGGCGCCGGCGTGGACACCAGCTCAGATGTTTCTGTCTCTTCGGGCATGACATCCGGCGAGGCGGCAAAACCTTCGGCGTTCTCGACACCCTCCTCCGAGGTCTCGACCGCATCGAACCGCGCCAAAAAGAACGGACGTCCTGTCATCAAGCGGCCTCCTCGTCACTTGGCGAGAGCCAGTCCTTGAGCATTGCCACCGTCTGCTCTTGGTTCTCGCTGACGGCGAGTCGGAGGTTCTCGGCTGCCGACAACTCGGGCGGCTCACCCTCAGTGGGCTCGTCCTCGTCAGCCACCTCGCCGGTCAAGGCGTTGGGTCCGCCAATTGCTATCGGGTTGCCCTGGGCATCGAGTGTCAGGAATTCACCCTCAGGCTCCTCGCGGCGAAGAAGCAGCGGACGCACGACGGTGAGAGCCAAGACGATTGCAACCACCGCGAGGACGCCGATCTGGATCAGGGTGAGGGCATTGCGTTCGATGAACCGGACGAGAGGGCTCGCCTCGGCCAGTTCGCCCGGCGTCGCGTCAGGTTGGAAGGCCATACTTTCAACCGTCACGAGATCGCCACGCTCCTGATCGAACCCGATGGCCGCCTTCACGAGTTCGGAGAGGGCCACAAGCTCCTCATCTGGCCGTGGTTGCCATACAGGGGTGCCATCGGGCCCATCCGAAACGATGCCATCGACCAAGACCGCCACACTGATCCGCCGGATGGCGCCCGCTTGGCGAACCCGCTCCCGCCGCAGTTCCGAGTAGTCATAGTTTACGCGCTCGCGGGTCTCCGACCGCGCACTCTGTCGGTCGGGATTGTTCTCCGCATCGCCTGCCGGGAGGTTGCTGGCCACGGTGACATTGCCGGCGGAGCCCGAACTCGAATCGGTGATCTCTTCGTTGTCGAGACTGATGGTGACCCGGCTCTCGGGATCGATAACAGTCTCGACCACGGTTTCCGCCTCTCGATCAGTCTCGACGGTCACACTGACCCTGGCCCGATCGCGCCCGACCCGCGCGGCGATCAGTTGCTCGACCTCCGCCTTGAGTCGCGTCTCCCGCTCGAGCGCCTGAGTATCGCCATCGGGCGCTCCACCTTCTTCCCCAGGAGCAAGAACGATCCCAGCACGGCTATCGATGACGGCTACTTGCTCGGCGCTCAGATTGGGCACCGACAAGGCAACGAGATAGCGAAAGGCGCGGGCTTGGGCCTGGGTTAGGGCGCCGCCGGCCATGGTGACGGCGACAGAGGCAGTGGGCGCCGCGCTCTCGCGCGCGAACGGCCGCCGGCTGGGGACGGCGATGTGAACGCGGGCCGCGCGCACACCCGGGGCCGCAAGAATCGTTCTCGCAAGCTCGCCTTCCTTTGCCCGCCAGAAGGCAGCGTTAAACATATCCGAGGTGGCTGAGAACCCGGACATCCCGTCCAAAAGCTCGTACCCTGCCTGGCCCTGGCGCGGCAGCCCCTCACGCGCAAGCGTCAGCCGCACGCGATCCCGCTCACCCTCGGCGACATAGATGGCATCGCCCCGCACTTCGGAGGGCACTCCGATCTGCTCGAGCCGGCCGATGACCTCGCCCGCGGTTGCCGGATCAAGCCCCGAGTAAAGCAAGGCCATGGCCGGACGCGTCGCCAGTTGGGCGAGCGACAGCACCGCGATGAGGCTTAAAACCCCGGCTCCGATCAGAAAGGCGCGTCGACGGAGATCGAGAGCGCGCCATGTCCGCAACAGCTGTTCCATTCGAGACTCTGTCACCCCCGGCACTGATGGCCGGCCCATGCATTCTTGCGTGTTGGAGCGGACCATGCGGCGGAGGGATTTAAGAATCGGTTTAGTGGAATCGCGGTAATCCAGCTTCCGGCAAGAGATACGCTTCGGCGTCGGAGGCAGAACATGAACGAGAAGGCGGAGACCGAAGAAGCGGTCCCGGAGAAGGCCAAGAAAGGCTCTAAGATCCTTTTGATCGCGATCCCGGTCGCCCTGCTCCTGGGCGGCGGCGCGTTCTATGGCGTTTACTCTGGCATGATCCCGTTGCCCTTTGGCGACAAAGCAGAAATGGCGGACGGGCCGGACGCGGACAAAGCCGCCGCGGCCGAACCGCTCGATGCCGAGCCGATGGACGAGATGGCCACGGCCTTTTTGCCGGTCGAAACCATCGTGATATCGCTCGCCCCCGAGGCCAGCGCTCAGCACCTGAAGCTTTCGGTCCAACTCGAGGTGGACGCCGAGAAGGCGGACGAAGTGGGCACGCGTTTGCCACGTGTCGTGGATGTCCTGAACACCTTCCTTCGGGCTGTCGAAGTTTCGGATCTTGAACGCCCCCGCTCGATGATCCGGTTGCGCGCGCAAATGTTGCGCCGCGTGCAGTTGGTCGCAGGCCCGGGCGCGATCCATGACCTGCTGATCCAAGAATTCGTGCTGAACTGACGGAGGACGCCATGGACCTGATCGCGGACGGACTGTTCATAGCGACTGCTCTAACAGCGGCGCTTTATTGCTTTGTTCTCAGCCGCCGATTGCGGCGCCTGAGTGACGCCGAGACGGGTATAGGATCGCAGATCCATGCTTTGAACAAGGCGCTCGAGGAAACCCGCTCTGGGCTTTCCGAGACGCGGCGCGGCGTCGCCGAAGCTCGGGCCTCGGTCCGAAACGCCAGCGAATCGCTCGCCGTAGAAGTCGAGGCGGCCCGGCGCGAGGTGCAACTCCTGGCGAGCGCCCGCACGGCGGCGATGGATACGCTGGCTTTGATCGACGCGGTGAACAAAGAGGCGAAGACGGCCGAGCCTGCAGCGCAGGAACCAGCGCCAAAGCCTGAGGCTGTTGCCAAACCGGTAGAGACCCCGCCACCGCCGGAACAGGTGGTTGAGCACGAAGACATTCCTGACTGGCCGGACGGTGTGGTCGATCTGCCCGATGAGGACGCAGCCGATGCAGCCTTTCTCGCCGCTGAGCCGATCGCAGAAGACGCCTTAGAAGACACCGCGAATCAAGAAGACGCCCCCCCTCAACCAACCGAGGCCACCTCAGAAAATGCCGCCCCTTTGCGGATGGAAAGGCTTGCCCTGTGAGCAACCGCTCCCTTCGACCGGCAGGCGCCCTGGCAACCTTGGCCATCGGCTTTGTCGCATCCGCCGGCCTGCGCGCAGGCGATGTCGTCGCGGCGCTCCCCGAGCGCGGTGGAGACGGCTTCGGCAATCCGTTGCCCATGGTCATGACAGACACCATGAAAGCCGATGAGCCCAGCGCCACAGGAGACGGTGATGTGATGGTGCTCGTCGCCGAACTGCGCGAGCAACGCCGCGCGCTCGATGCGCGAGCGGCCAAGCTTGCGGACCGGGCCCAGATGATCGAGGCGCTGGAACAACGGTTGGAAGACCGCTTGCAAGAGCTTGAAGACGCACAGCGACGCCTGGAGGAGACTGCGGTCCTGGTTGACGACGCCGCTGGCAAAGATGTCCGGCACCTGGCCGAGATGTACCAACAGATGAAGCCCAAGCAGGCTGCCGAGATCTTCAATCAGATGCCGCCCTCTTTCGCCGCAGGCTTTCTAAGCGAGATGCAGTCGAATTCCGCGGCACTCATTATGGCGAACATGGAGGCGGACCGCGCCTATGCGGTCAGCATTCTTCTGGCCGGACGCAATGTCGGCCGCGCCCCCGTATCACCGCGTTAGCCCTTCACGCTTCCTTAGGCGCGACGCGGTACTTCCAATCCGGCCGAAGAACTCCGCAAGAGTGGGATGACATCCTCATGGGAAGCATTATTGGTATCGCTGTCGTCCTCGTCATGGTTTTTGGCGGCTATCTACTCGCCGGCGGAAAGTTCGACATCATCATTAAAGCTTTGCCTTTTGAGATGATGATGATCGGAGGAGCGGCGATTGGGGCGTTTGTCATCGGCAACGATGGCGGCACCATCAAGCACACGCTCAAAGATCTCGGCCGGGTCTTCAAGGGTGCCACCTGGAAACGCGACGACTACCAGGATCTGCTGTGCCTTCTTTTCACACTGATCAAGACCGCCCGGCGCGATCCCGTGGCCATCGAGGCGCATGTCGAAGCGCCATCGGACAGCCCGATCTTCCAGGCCTATCCCAAAATCCTGGCGGACAAGGGCGCGACCGATCTGATCTGCGACACGATCCGCATGAGCATGATGAACTATGACGACCCCCATCAGCTCGAAGACCTGATGGAAAAGCAGCTCGAAGGGAAACTGCACCACAACATGCATTCCTCCCACGCCCTGCAGACCATGGCCGACGGTCTGCCCGCACTGGGCATCGTCGCGGCGGTGCTCGGTGTGATCAAGACCATGGCCTCGATCGACCAGCCTCCAGAGGTCTTGGGCAAGATGATCGGCGGCGCCTTGGTCGGGACCTTCCTGGGCGTGTTCCTTGCCTATGGGTTTGTCGGACCCTTTGCCAACAAGGTGAAGAACCTCGCCGAGGCGGACCACAAATTCTATGAACTGATCCGCGACACGCTGGTCGCGAACCTCCACAGACACAGCCCGCAGATCTGTGTTGAGGTTGCACGGCAAAACCTACCGAAGGAGCTTCGGCCGAGTTTCGACGAACTCGAGCAGGCCCTTAAAGCCGTGCCGGAAGCCGCATGATGCGCCTGTCCATTCTCGCAGCCCTTATGGCCGGATCGGCCGTCGCAGCACCGGTGGAGACCGCGCTTTTGCCCGACACATCTGGGCCCGCGCGCCTGGTCCTGGCCCATTGGCCCGTCGATGGCTGGGTGGTTGAGAAGGGCGAAGGAACAGCTCGCATCCGCTTTCCTGGTGCTGAACTGGACATTGACCTCACCGGAATCCCAGCAGGGGCCTTTGATGGTCGGATCACCGATATTCGTACGTCGATAGGGCCTGAAGGCACCGTTGTTGACCTGGATCTCAGCTGCGACTGCTCGCTCGCATTGGCTGGGGACGGAGAAAGCCGCCTGGCCATCGACGTGGTTGGGAGGCTGTTGCCAGCCGGGCCCACCTTGCGCGCGCGCAGTATCGCTCCGGTTGCGGCCCCGCTCCCTGCCCCTCGGGCCGAGCGCACTGCGGCCACCCGGCCAGAAGCGCAGTCGGCGTCCGCGGAGCCGGTGGATGCTTCCCTGGCTGAAGCCCGAGACCGGCTGATTCTGCAGCTTCAGCGCGCGGCCGATGCCGGGATGATCGAACTCGCAGAGCCGTTGCCCGAGTTGGAGAGCCCGGCTGCCCGCACCGCTCAAGAAACCGCCACAAGTCCCGAAGACGCGCCGGCCGTGCCGGACGTGACCGCCTCTCCGACATCTCCCGTGTCGGACATGCCGTTGCGTGCCGGCTCGGGCACCCTCGCGCCGGACGCCGACGACCGTCTGGCGACCATCGTCACGCCTGAAGAGGCAGCGCCCGAAGCTAGGGCAACACCGGAAGCTGAGGCGCCACTCACCGATCCCATGGCTTCCGGCGATCCTGCGGTACCCAACGGCGAACCCGAGTGCTACGGCCCGGCGGACCTCGCGCTCGCCGCCGCGGAACCCGGGGCCCCTTTCCTCGAGCGCCTGTCCGAGCTTCGGGGCACCTTGCTCGGGGAGTTCGACCGTCCGACCCCTGATGCGGTGGAGGCTCTGGCCCGTCACTACATTGCGCATGGGCTGGGGCTCGAGGCCTACGGACTGGTGTCTACCCTTCTCTCGAAGCACGATCGGGCGCCTTTGCTCGCAAGCCTCGCCTTGGCCGTCGAAGGGGAGCCTCTTCCGCTTGGGCACGCGCTATCTGCCAAGGAATGCGAGGGAGAGCATGCCGCATGGCAGGCGCTCATCGCTGCGGACGCGGGAGACGCGGCTGCGGCATTGGCCGCGGCTGAACGGATTGGCACAGCACTGGAAGCCATGGCAGATCCGCTGCGCAGCCAGATATCAGTCGCGATCGGCCTTTCAGCTGTCGAGGAGGAGCAGTGGGCAACTGCGCGCGCCTACCGGCGGATCGCGCGCCGCGGCGACCGGCTGGGTGCTGATCTCGGCGCCGCGCGCCTCTCCCTCGAAGAACGTTTGGCCGAACAGGACGGGGAGATCGACAAGGCCGTCGCACTGGCACGGCAGGCATGGGCCCGTGGCGGCGCGCCCGGCGTGGAGGCAATGATCCGTCTGGCCCGGTTGGTAACCGAGGAGGGGGTGGCGGATCCCGGCGATACGCATCTGCTCCGGCTCGATCTCGGGGCCGCTGCTCTTACCCACCGCGGGACCGATCTCGGGGCAAGAGCAATCCTGGCCGAAGCATCCCTGAGGGCAGCGGCATTCGGACGAGCCGAGGCGCTTGATCTTCTGGCCCTTGCGCGATCCGACGGCACTTTGGATGCCGCACGACATGCCCAAGCTGTTCAAGAGTTTTCTCTTGCCGGCACGGACGCAACGGATGAAGAGCCGCTCGGCCTCTTGGTGCAGCGTGATCCAGAGCGGTTTGCGGGCGCCCTTCAGGAGCCGGCCTTTCGGACGGCCCTGGCGAGGTCCTATCTGGAAATGGGATTACCCGGGCGCGCTGAAGATGTGCTGCAAACCGGCGATCTCGTTGGCGATGAGTTGGTGAGTGAACTCGCGCGCGCCTATCTCAGCGGTGCAAGACCGGGAGATGCGGAGCGGGTCGCGCTTCTTATCGAAGATCCGAAAGTGCGTGCCGAAATTGAGGCCGGGGCACTCGCAGCGCGCAACGCGCCTGCACAGGGCCTCGCCCTCCTCCGCGCGGCGGATGCAGGAACACCGGAGCTTCGGGCGCGTCTCGCATGGGAGGCCGAGGACTGGGGGTCGGCCGCTGAAGCGCTTCAGATGCAGTTGGCGGAGACGCCGGACCCCAAGGTCGCGGCCCGGCTTGCGCTGGCCCTCCGCCGGGCGGGTTCGGATGCCGCATCCGATCGGTCAGCGTTCGCAGCGGGCGATCCGCGCCTGACGGACGCGATGACATCACTTGCGAGCGACACCCCCGCTCAGTTCGATCCGAACACCGCCGGCGTCGCACGTTTGCTCGAAGAGATGCGTGCGGAAACCGCGGCGATCAGGGAGATGCTCAACGATGGATGACAGCCTCTACTACCTCTCGATCAACCGCCAACGCGGACTGATCGCGGAACTCACCTCGATCGCCAACAACGTCGCCAACATCGACACGCCGGGGTTTCAGCGGGAGGGCATGGTGTTCTCCGAGTTCGTTGTCGGAGCCGGGCAGGGCGACAGTCTCTCCATGGCCGACCTGAACGCGCGCTTCATCAGCCCTGAGCCTGCTACGATGCGCTTCACCGCAGGCGCGCTCGACATCGCGATCGAGGGGGACGCCTATTTCGCGATCGAGGACGCACAGGGCATCCTGCTGACCCGCGCCGGGGCGTTCCAACGCTCCGAAGAGGGGCTGCTGGTGACCCCGCGCGGCGATCCAGTGCTCGATGCCGGACAGGCGCCGATCTTCCTGCCCGCCGATGGCGGCCCGATCGATATCGGCCGCGATGGCACGATCTCCTCTGGCGGGGTCGAGCAGGCGGTGATCGGGCTGTTCAACGCGCCCGCGGGGTCCCTCACCCGTTTCGCCAACACCGGCTTCCGCGCGCCCGAGGGGATCGAGCCGGTTCTCGACGCCCGTGTCACCCAAGGCGCGCTCGAGGGGTCGAACGTGGACCCGGTGCTGGAGATCGCCCGCATGATCGAGGTCACCCGCGCCTATGAGCGGGTGCAGAGCCTGATCCAGGACGAAGACGACCGCATCCAGAACGTCATATCCACCCTCGGCCGGCCGATCTGACCGCCCGAGGCAATAACGAGCAGAGGAGAACCTCGATGCAGGCCCTTAAGATCGCAGCAACCGGCATGGCAGCGCAGCAAATGCGCGTGACGGTAACCGCGAACAACATCTCGAATATGAGCACCACTGCCTACAACGCCCGTCGGGCGGAGTTTGCGGATCTCCACTATCAGCAGCTGCGCACGCCCGGCGCGATCACGGCATCGACCGGAGAGATCCTGCCTTCCGGCGTGCAGCTCGGCCTTGGTGTGCGCCCATCGGCGGTATCGATGGAGGTGCGCCAAGGGGCATCCCGCCAAACCGGGGGCGAGCTCGATATCGTCATCGAAGGGGCCGGGTACTTCGAGATCGAACTCCCCTCAGGTGAGAGCGCCTATACCCGCGATGGCGCCTTCAAGGTGACGGCCGATGGCGAGGTCGTGACGTCCGAAGGCTTTCCGCTGGTGCCCGCCATCACAGTGCCCGAGGATGCCCGCGAGGTGGTGATCAACGCAGATGGCACTGTCTTCGCACGGTTCGAGAACCAGGTGGACGTGCAACAAATCGGCGACATCACGCTGGCGGGCTTCATCAACGAGAAGGGCCTCGAAGCACTCGGCGACAATCTGTTCCGTGAGACTGCGGCCTCCGGTCCCCCGGTGGTCGGCGATCCGGGCACAGACGGGCGCGGGCTCGTGCGCCAGGGGTATCTGGAGGACAGCTCCGTCGATGTGGTCTCTGAGATCACCGAGCTGATCGAAGCGCAGCGCGGCTATGAGCTGAACTCCCAGGTGCTGAAGGCCGCGGACGAGATGCTCTCCACCACGTCGAGGTTGCGCTGATGCGGTGGCTCATCCTCTTGGGCATCCTTGCCGCTCCGGCCGCTGCGCAGGACGTGCTCGCGAGCCATACGCTGCGCCCCGGCGAGATCATCGCCGAGGGCGATGTCCGTTCAGGCCCCGATGGAGCGGATGCGGCGGCGGCCATGGTGGGGCTTGAGGTGCGCCGGGCGGTCTATGCCGGGCGTCCGATCGCTCCGGGGGACCTCGGACCGCCGACGATGGTCCGCCGCAATGCCATCGTGACCATGCTCTACCGCGCCGGACCGTTGGCGATCAGGACCGAAGGGCGCGCCCTCGACCAGGGCGGCGCCGGCGAGCGCATCCGCGTCATGAACCTCGTCAGCCGAACCAAGGTGACCGCCGTGATCCAAGGGCCTGGCGTGGTCGAGGTGCGCAAGTGAGGGCTGCCGCACTCCTGCTGATCGGGCTCGCAGGCTGTGCCGGGCAGCTCGACCATCTCGGTCGCCCTCCGACCATGACCGCTCCGGGCACGCCGGATGCGACGGTGCCGCCCTTGGCGCCCGAGCGGGTGGCGCTGGTGCCGCCGCCGCCGCCACCGCCGCAAACCGCGACAACCGGATCACTTTGGCAATCGGGGCCGTCCTCTCTCTTCGGCGACAGGCGCGCCCGGCGCCGCGGAGACATCCTCACGGTGGTCGTGCAGATCGACGACGAAGGGGAGATCTCCAACACCACCAATCGTTCGCGCTCGGGCTCTGATACCGTCAATATCTCGGCCCTGCTCGGCCTGCCCGCGGTCGCCGACACCATTTTGCCTGGCGCGGCGACGCTGGACCCCGCAGTCTCGGCGGGGGGCGACAGCAACAGCGCAGGAACCGGGTCCGTGAACCGCGAGGAGGAGATCACCTTCCGCCTCGCCGCCACCGTGCAACAGGTTCTTCCCAACGGCCATCTCGTGATCCGCGGCAGCCAGGAGATGCGCATCAACTTTGAGCTGCGCGAGCTGCAGATCAGCGGAATTGTGCGGCCCGAGGACATCTCGCGGCGCAATGAGATCACGTCGGAGAAGATCGCCGACGCCCGGATCGTCTATGGCGGCCGGGGCCAGATCACCGATGTCCAACAACCCCGGATCGGCCAACAAGTGGTCGACTTGGTCATGCCCTTCTGAGGAGGCCCACAATGAAACTCGTGATCGCGCTTGTGCTCCTGGTGATCGGGATCGCGGGTGGTGGAGCCCTCGGCATGATGCTCAAGCCCATGCCCGAGCCCGAGACCATGGCAGAGCCGGTGAAGACCGAAGAAGACGCCATGGCCGAAGAGAAGATGAAGGAGGAGGACGCGGACCAAGTTCCCTCCAGCTTCGTGACCATCGCGCGCCAGATGATCGTGCCGGTCGTCGAGGGGGGAGAGACCCGGGCGCTGATGCTGTTCGAGATCGCGCTCGATGTACCCGAAGAGTATCGCGAGAGTGTTCTCGAGCGCGAGCCGCGCCTGCGTGACGCTTTCCTGCGGGAACTCTTTGAGCTGTCTTATACCGGCGCGTTTCTAGAGACCTACACGAGCGACCGGGTGATGGAAGATCTGCGCGGGAAGCTTCTCGCCGCTGCCAGGGTGCATCTCGGCGACCGCGTCTCGGATGTGTTGATCCTCGACGCGCTTCGCCAAGAGCTGTGAGCCTTACTCCTCGGCCGGCGGGGCACGCAGACCGGAGACGAGCTCGGGCTGCACCGTCCCCCCGTCGGCAAACTCCAACACCGGCCCATCCGGAGTGCCGCGGATCCCGCTGACCTCGCGGTAGACCTGGGCCGGGCGCTGTGCCAGCAGCTCCTCGCCATCGAAATAGGACACGTCGATGCTGAGCGGGATGCCGGTTATCGCATTGCCGGCAGCATCCAGCCCGTCCCACTGTACCGCCTCGGAGAA
The DNA here is from genome assembly GCA_039816045.1 of Pseudomonadota bacterium. Taxonomy (GTDB): domain Bacteria; phylum Pseudomonadota; class Alphaproteobacteria; order Rhodobacterales; family Rhodobacteraceae; genus Thermohalobaculum. Next base: position 1,599 of record JBCBYB010000023.1, on the reverse strand, counting down.
GTTCGCAGCGACCGGGATCTCGCGGACAATCGTGCCGTCGCTCCGGCGCACGGTCGCAATGGCCAGGCTCGCGCCCGCCTCGGCCGTGGTGACGAAATCGACGGGCTCACCGTTGGCGCGGAACGCACCATCGACCAGGCTCACCTGTTGACCGATCCAACCGGAGAGGGTGGACGATTGATCGCCCTCGGACTGCGCAAGCAGCGTGTCCAGCCGGTCGTTGGTGCCGATCAACTGCTCCACGGTGGAGAAGCTTGCGAGCTGCGCCACGAACTGAGTGGAATCGATCGGCTGCAGCGGATCCTGGTTCTCCAGCTGCGCGGTCAGAAGGTTGAGAAAGCTGTCGAAGTCTGCGGCAGCAGAGGCCGCGGCGTTTTGCGTCTCCTCTGCCTGATCTTCGGTGTTGATGCGGGCGATTTCACCCAGCAGGGGCGGGTTTGGGGCGATGTCCATCTGGGTCTCCGAATAGTCTGTGATCAGAGGCGAAGGTCGAGGCCGTCGGACGCCGATGCGCCGAGGGCCGTGGGGGCTTTCCCATCGACTGGGGCTGAACCCGAGTCGCGCAGTTCGGGCCGTTGTCCGCGATCGCCCTGGTCGTCGCGCTGGGTGTCGCCAAACCGCAAGTCGACATCGGAGAACCCTGCATCCTGGAGCTGCTGCAACAGAAGCTCACCATGCCGGCGGATCATATCGCCGGTCATGGCGCGCTCGGCCGACAAGGTGGCGCGCAGGCCCTGATCCGCAATCTCGAGGGCGATCTCGATGCGCCCAAGCTCCGGCGGATCCAGTTGGATCTCGATACGGCCCGGGGCATGTTGCGTTGCGATGGCACTCGCGATCTGTGGGACGACCACGCGCGCAGCCTCCGGCCCAGATGGAAGTGCCACAGCCGCCGCAACAGCGCGCGCTGATTGGGTTGAGTTGGATCCGACCGCGATGTCAGACGACAAGCCGGCGGTCGGCCCATAGACCCGACCTTCATCTCCCGCATCCGTCCGAAGGGTCGCACGGGCCTCTGGCTCTGCCGCGATCTTGGGATCTGCCGGAGCGGTAGGCGCCGCGGCAGCCTCAGGGATGGTTGAACCTGCGCCACCCGTGAGCGGTTGCCGCTGCGTTTGGCTGGGATCACTCCGCTTCGCAACGTCTCCGAGCGGTGACTCCTCGGACTGGGACACAAGGCCGGGCAAACCATCGGCCGACCCCACTGATCCAGTTGCAGTTGGCCGGATCTCACCAGTCGCGGTTTGCGCCGGGGTATCAGCCGAATCAATCTTCACCGAAGCGTTCAGTCCGCTCGCCTTGGCGGCAAGGGTCGACAGCGCAGCGGGGGCGTCACCAACAGGAGGACGTGCGCCCCCCGGTTCGGCCCGAGCGAATCGCCTCTCCAACCCGTCACCGTCCAGCGGAGGTCGCAGGGTCGCCAACCGCTCCCCGTCCTGTGCAGTGTCCAGCACGACCGGCCCGGAAACACTCGGGGCTCCCTTGGGAATGCTGCCTGCCTGATCCGGAACACCTGGGCGCACGACGGCCGTTTGCTCTGGTGTCGACGAGATCGATGTATTTGCATTCGATTTGGCGGGCTGGTTGGTTAGGCCTTCC
>JBCBYB010000022.1:0-79879 GCA_039816045.1 Pseudomonadota bacterium | reverse complement strand
CCCCCTCAACGGCAGCAAGAACACGGATGCGGAGATCAACGGAAAGCGCTTTCGACATGCCCGCCGGCCTCCTCCTCCGGTAGACAGTTTGAATCAGACCACGCGCCCGATGGGAATCCCAATTCGATTCAATCAGCTCGGCTCGCGCTCTAGCCCTCAAGCCACGAAATGCACCCGGTCGAAACGGGCCCGCAGGGCTGCGGTTTCCGGCGCCAGATCCGCTGGTTGGTCGGAAGCGAGCGCCCGGGCGATCAGATCGGCCAAGGCGGGGATGTCGGCCTCGGTCACACCCCAGCGGGCAAGCTCCGGCGTGCCGAGGCGGAGGCCGTTCATATCCCCTTCGACCGCAGCGCGCGGCAGTCCGATCCCCGAGGCGAGGACCCCCGCCGCCCGCAGATGCCGGGCCAGCGCCTGTCCTCCGCCCGGCGCCTCAAGCGCAAACTGGTGCGAGCTGGTCGCGCCTCGGGCGGTGCGGAACACCGCCACGCCGCGGGCCGTCAGCGCCTCGGCGAGAGCGCCCGCCAGCGCCATCATCCGGGTGGCATAGGCCTGGCCCTCCGCCTGCCAGTCGAGCAGCGTCACGGCGAGTGCGGCTGACTTTGCCACATCGAAATTCGCGGTCATGCCGGGGAAAGCGATGGCGTCCAGCCGCTCGGCCAGGGCCGCGTCATTGGTCACGATGAGCCCGCCGGGAGGTCCGCCAAGGCTCTTATAGGTGCTGAACGTCATGAGATGGGCGCCCTCGGCCAGCGGGTTCGGCCAGACCCCTCCGGCAAAGAGCCCGCACTGGTGCGCTGCATCCATCAGCAGATGCGCCCCCACGCGGTCGGCGATGACGCGCACTTCGGCCACCGGATGGGGCCAGAGGTTGAGGCTGCTGCCGAGCGTGATGAGCCTGGGGCGCACCTCCTCGGCGAGTGCTGCGAGGCCCGCGACGTCCACCGTGTAGCCCTCCGCATCCACCGGGGCCTCGTGGATCTCCAGCCCATAGAGCCCCGCGCATCCCGGCTGATGGTGGGTCACATGGCCGGCGATCGAGGCCGGCGGCACGATGATGCGGTCCCCCGGACGGCAGGTGGCCATTAAGGCAAAGAGGTTGGCCATCGCGCCCGACGGCACGCGGATCTCCGCATAGCGCGCGCCGAACACCGACTGGGCGAGCCGCGTCGCGATGACCTCGATCTCTTCGATCGCCTCGAGCCCCATCTCGTATTTCTCGCCCGGCGGGCCGAGGGAGGGCCGCGCGCCCAGCCCCTCTGCCAACAGCGCCTCCGCCTTGGGGTTCATCACGTTGGTCGCGGGGTTGAGGTTGAAGCACTCCCGCTCATGGATGCGGCGGTTCTCGGAGGTGAGCGCCGCGATCCGGTCGGCCAGCGCGCCAGGGGCCGCACCGGCCAGCGCGCTCTCGATCCCCGCAATCCGGGTTCGGGCGGTCTCGGGCATCCAGGGGCGGTCGGCGGTCAAGGTCATGGCGGGTCTCCTTTCGTGCAGCAGAGCACCGGCTCGCAGCGCTGTCCAGGGATCGCATGCATGGCACTGCGGTTGCGGGAGAACCCAATCGGCGCGCGGCGGCACAAACACCTCACCGCGAAGATCAACCATTTTGACAGAAGGAGACTTTCCATGCTCCGCACGCGCATCGCCCCCCTGATCGCAACCCTGCTGTTGGCCAGCCCTTCGGTTGCTGCAGGCGCCAGCGGCGCACCACCGCTCTGGATCACGGCGCTCGGCCCGCACCCCGCGAGCGTGCAGCTCTGCGTCGCCGGGACACTCACAGACGGCGCCGGTGCTCTGATGAGTGTCGCACCGTCCGCCGTGCAGCCGACCGAGGCGATCCGACCCGCCTTCCCCCGGTCACAGCGCACCGATGGCCGCGGCCACGGCGTGGAGGGCAAACGGGCCGACTGAGCCGCGGGATTATGGCGTTCTGCGCAAGACTGTCGGGCGTTCACGGGCGGTAATCTCCGCGTGAGGGCTCCCCACATGGGGGTCATCCGGAACCCAGCGCCGCCCCCGCGGCATACCAGACACAGGAGACCGACCATGACCCGCCTGACCCTCAGCCTTGCCGCCGCCGCTCTTCTCCTCGCCACCGCTCCGGTCGAGGCCAGCCCCGCCGCCAGCCAGATGGACAAGCTCAACAAGATGTGGGGCGAATCCCGCAAGGGCATGCCGAGCTACTCGCTGGACAGCGTCGAGGCGCTGGTCGACGCGATGACCGGGACGCCTGTGCGCTCCGCCCGCCCCGCCGCGGATGCTCCGGCTTCGGGCAAGGCGACGGAGACCAAGCCGGCCAACTAAGTCCCTCATATCCGGTCTGCGCGCGCGAACCCTCGCGCAGATCGCGAATTGTCCCATATAATGGAGAGGTGCGCGGGCCGCGCCTCTCCCTTTTTTCTTTCCCCCGGACATATCCCCGATGGACCGATCCCTCTTTGCCTTCATCTGGAAACACTCCCGCCGCGATCAGCTGATCCTGCTGGGCGTGACGCTCCTGTCCTTCCCGCTGCTCTACCTGACGCTCGAGCTGCCGAAGCGCATCGTGAACGACGCCATCGGGGCGGAGACGGACCGCGTCGCGCTATTCGGCACCGAGATCTCGCAGATCCAGTTCCTGGCGGTGCTCTGCTGCGGTTTCCTGCTGGCGGTCATCGGTTCGGGGCTGATGAAGATGCAGGTCAACACCATGAAGGGTGTGCTGGCCGAGCGTCTGCTGCGCCGCTTTCGGTTCCAGCTGATCGGGCGGATCCTGCGGTTCCCGACGCGCACCTTCCGGCGCACCTCCCAGGGCGAGCTGATCGCGATGGTCACGAGCGAAGCCGAGCCTCTTGGCGGCGTGATGGGGGACGCGATCGCTCAGCCGGTGTTCCAGGCGGGCCAGATGATCACCATCATGACCTTCCTGTTCCTGCAGAGCGTGTGGCTCGGGCTAGCGGCGATTGCGCTGATCCCGCTCCAGGCTTGGCTGATCCCGATGCTGCAACGCCGGATCAACGTGCTGCAGAAACAGCGCGTGGCGGAGGTGCGGCGTCTGGCCGAGCGCATCGGCGACACCACGGCGGCGGTGGGCGAGCTGCGCGTGGCGGGCGGCATCCCCTACACGCTGGCCGACTATACCGACCGGCTGGGGCGGCTCTTCGACATCCGGTTCCGCATCTACCGCCAAAAGTTTTTCATGAAGTTTCTCAACAACTTCATCACGCAGCTCACCCCCTTCTTCTTCTATTCGGCGGGCGGCTATCTGGCGATCCAGGGAGAGATCACGGTTGGTGCGCTGGTCGCCGCCATCGCGGCCTATAAGGACATCGCAGGGCCGTGGAAGGAGCTGCTCACCTACTACAACCAGATGCAGGAGATGAGCCTGCGCTATCTCACCATCACCGAGCGGATGAGCCCGAACGGCTTGATCGACGAGGCCCTGTTCGGTGGGCGCCCGGCGGAGATCCCGCGGCTGAACGGCGAGATCCGTCTCGACGATGTCAGCGTGGTGGAGATGGACGGCGCCCCGGTGCTGGAGCGGATCTCGGCCCGTATTCCACCAGGGGCGATGGTGGCGATCCAGAGCAAGAGCGACACCGAACGCCGTGCCCTCGGCGAGCTGATCACGCGCGAGCTCTTGCCCTCCAGTGGCCGGATCGAGATCGACGGAACACCGCTCGCCAGCATTCACCAGGCCGCCATCGCCGAGCGCATCGGGTATGCGCGCCCTGCGCCTTACATGTTCAACGGCACCGTGGGCGACAACATCAAGATGCCTCTCATGACGGCTCCGGTCGACGGCGCTGAGGACGCGGAGATCCTGGCGGCGATGGAGGAGGCCGCACGCACCGGCAACAGCACGGATCCGGTCGCTGCCCGCTGGGTCGATCCTACGCGCCTCGGCTTTGCGGACGAGCAGGCACTGCGGGACTGGTGGCTGAGCCTTGTCGAGGCGATGGGAACCGATATGTTCCTGTTCCGCCGTGGCCTCGACACGCTGCTCGATCCGGAGCGCCAGCCGCGCATCGCCGAACGCGTCGTCGCCCTGCGGCCCGAGATCGCGCGCCGGATCGAGGAGGCGGGGCTCGAATGCGCGTTCCATCCCTTTGATCCGGAGGGCTTCAACCCGGGCCTCGCGGTCGGCTCCAACCTGCTCTATGCGGTGCCGCGGCGGCCGATCTCGCCCGAGGATATGGCGAGTGATCCCCGCTTCGTCGATACGATCCACGAGCTTGGCCTCGACGAGAAGTTGCTGGCCCTCGGCGTCGGGGTGCTGCAGGGGCTGGCTGCGACCTTCGGCGAGATCGGGACAAGCCACCCGCTGTTCCTGAAACTCGGGCTCTCGGCCGAGCTGTTCGAGCGGCTCATGAAGATCGAGGAGTGCCGCCAGGCCGATGGGACGGCGGCTCTGATGCCCGAGGACCGGGCGCTGATCATGGCACTGCCGGCCCGGATTTCGACGGAGCAGATGGGCACCGACATGCCCGAGGTTCTCGAGCAGAAGATCCTGATGCTCCGCAAGGCACGCGGCGAAGAGTTGCGCGCGCGGGTGGGCGCTACCTTCGATGCGCTCGATCCCGAACGCCCCACGGCCGGGCTCACGGTGCTGGAGAACGCGATCTACGGCAAGATTGCCTTTGCCGCCGGGGTCGGGGAGGCGAAGCTGCGCGATCTCGTCACGGAGGTTCTCATCGAGGCCGGGCTGAAGGAGGCCATCGCGGCCACCATCTTCGACGTGGAGACGGGCCTTGGCGGCTCGAACCTGCCGCCCGTCGCCCATGAGCGCATCGGGTTTGTCCGCGCGGCCATCAAGCGGCCCGATATCCTTGTCCTGGACCGGGCGCTTGCCAGCCACAGTCAAGAGGAGCGCGCCCGCACCCGCAACCGCCTTCGGGAGCTAATGCCCGAGACCACGCTGGTGTTCCTCGAAGAAAAGATCTCGCGCCCCGACCAGTATGACCTGTTCCTCGAGATCGAGGACGGCCGGTTGGTGACCGACAGCGACGTCGAGCCGGAGACCGCGGCCGACGGGGTGAGCGACCCGCTCGAGAAGAAACTGCGGGAGCTCGAGAAGGTGTCGCTGTTCTCTGGTCTCAAGCGCTCGCAACTCCGGCTGCTGGCGTTCTCGGCCCGGTGGTTCTCGGCGGTCGAGGGTCAGGCGATCTTCCGCCAGAACGATCCGCCGGATGGGGCCTATCTGCTGGTGAGTGGCGAGGCGGAGCTGCGCTGGCCCGATCTCGACGATACCGCGGGCGTCGTGACTGCGGTCGAGCCGGGGCGGCTGATCGGCGATCTCTCGGTGATCCGCAACACGCCGCGGCCCTTTGACATGGTGGCGACCCAGCCCATCAAGGGCTTGCGCATCGGTGCGGAGGAGTTGCGCACCATCATCGAGAACGATGCGGCGGTGGCGTGCAGCCTGCTCCAGACCGTGTCGGGCTATCTCGTCACCGTGGCCGAGCGGCTCCACGATGTGCGCCAGCGGTTCCCGGACGCGGCAAAGGAGGGCGCGGAGACCGAGAAGGCCTAGCCCCGCGGTCTCGGCAGATGGGCGCGCAGATGGTCGACCATCACGCGCACCTTGGCCGGCAGGTGGCTGCGGCTCGGGTAGACGAGGAAGGCCGCGGTGTCGAAGCTGGTCGCCGCCACCTCGTGTTGCGGGAAGAGGTCCGTGAGGCGGCCGTCTGCCATGTCGGCGTCGATCAGCCAGTCGGGCAGGAGTGCTGGCCCGAACCCCGCGAGCGCGGCTTGGTGCAGACTGCCCGCCGGTGAAAGCACGAGATTGCCCGAGATGGCCACGCGCTCTTCGGTGCCGTCCGGGGCGCGAAACCGCCAGGCAGTGCGATAGCTCCGGAGCGCGAAGAGCAGGCAGGGGTGGGTGCCAAGATCCGCCGGGGTGGTGATCGGGGGCGCCGCGGCGAGGTAGTCCGGGCTCGCCACCACCCGGTAGCGGGTGTCCATCAGCTTCGCGGCGATCAGATCTCCCTCTATGGCGGGCGCGAGGCGGATGGCGAGGTCGATCCGCTCCCCCACCAGATCAAGTGTCTCATCGGTGAAGAGGCAGTCGAGTGCCAGATCCGGATAGGCAGCGCGGAAGCCCGGCAACAGCGGCAGCAGCAGGCGTTGGCCGAAGGTGACCGAGGCGGTGAGGCGGAGCGTGCCGCGTGGACCACTGCTCGCGGCCTCGGCCTCGCTCCGGGCCTCTGCGAGGGCATCGATCAGCGGATCGACTCGGGCGAGGTAGACATCCCCGGCCTCGGTCAGGCTGAGCCGCCGGGTGGTGCGCTGGAACAGCCGAAACCCGAGATCGCGCTCGAGCCCCGCGATCGTCCGGCTTACCGAGGACGGATCGAGCCCCAGCACCCGCGCAGCGGCAGCAAAGGAGCCGCGCCGGGCGACCTCGCGCAACAGATCCAAGTCTTCGGTGTTCATTGATGCGACCTTAGCATGGGTGACGGGCAAAAACTGAGGCTAATCTGCACGACTGGGGCCCTTATCTCCCCGTCATCGCAGGCGGCCCCCCGCCAAACCCAACCGATGGAGAGATCAGATGGCCGACTTTACCGTTCACAGCCCCGCCACGGCGCCCGAAGGCGCGCAAGAGACGCTGGCCGGCGTCGAGAAGGCCTGGGGTTTTGTGCCCCAGCTCCACGGCATGCTCGCCGAGAGCCCAGTGGCGCTCCGGGCCTATGACGCCCTCTTCGGGCTGGTCTCCACGGGCACGCTGACGCCTGCGGAACAGCAGGTCGCCTATCTCGCGATCAATGTCTTCAACGAGTGTGAGTACTGCACGTCGGGCCATACCTATCTGGCGCGCCAAGCGGGGCTTGCGGAGGACGCCATCGCCGCCCTGAGGGACGGCCACGCGATCCCGGATGCGCGGCTTGAGGCGCTGCGGGTGTTCGCGACAGCTGTTGTGGAGGCGCGCGGCTTCGTGGGCGATGCGGCGGTGGATGCATTCCTGGCTGCGGGCTTCACCAAGGCGCAGGTGCTGGAGGTCATCACGATCGCTGCGACCAAAACCATCTCCAACTACACAAACCACATCACCAAGACGCCGAAGGAAGGGTTCATGGCCGACCCCTCTCTGGCCTGGACAGCGTCCGGCAAGCTGCCCCGCGCCGCGTGATCCGGCTCAGGCCGCGTCCTCCAGGATCATCTCGGCGGCCCGCTCGGCCAGCATCAGAACCGGCGCGTTGATGTTGCCAGAGGTGATGTTGGGGAACACGGACGCATCCACGACCCGCAGCCCCTCCGCCCCGTGCAAGCGGAGCCGCGGGTCGACCACCGATGCCGCGGGATCCGACCCCATCCGGCAGGTGCAGCACGGGTGGAACACGGTCCAGGCGTTGTCCCGGGCGAAGGCATCGAGCGCCGCGTCGTCCTCGGTCTCGACCCCGGGGCTCATCTCTGTCTCGATGATCTCCGCCAGCGGGGCCTGGGCCGAGATCCGGCGGAGAAGGCGAGAGCCGCGCCGCATGAGGCTCCGGTCCTCTTCTGTGGAGAGATATGCCGGCTGGATCTCCGGTGGGGTGAACGGATCGGCGCTTGCGAGGCGGACATGGCCCTCGCTGGTCGGGCGGCAAGGCGAGTGCCCGAGCATGAAGCCGGGAAACGGATCAGGCGTCAGCAGAGGCCGTGTGCCCGGCGGCGCCTTGGTGTAGCTGAGCGGCGAGTAGTAGAGCTGGATATCGGGCCGCGTCAGCGCCGGGTCGGAGCGAACAAACCCGCCGGCCTGGTTGAGCCCGATGCTCAGCGGCCCGCGCCGCGAGGTCAGGTACTTGAGTGCCGCGCGGAACCGGCCGATCCAGGGCCGCAAGCGTTGGTTCATGGTCGGCACCCGGGCACGGAAGATGTGATCGACCCCGAGATGGTCCTGCAAATGCCGGCCGAGATGGGGGCTCTCCCGGCGGACCGCGATCCCCTGGGCCGACAGCGCCTCACCCGGTCCGATACCGGAGAGCTGCAGGAGCTGCGGGCTCGCCACGGCGCCGGCCGCGAGAATCACCGAGACGTCGGCCGCCACGGTGTGCCGCGCCCCGCCGCGGGTGTAGCGCAGGCCCGTCGCCCGGTTGCCCTCGAACAGGATCTCGGTCGCATGGGCCCAGGTGCGGATCTCGAGATTCGGCCGCTTTTTCGCCGGGCGCAACCAACAGCGCGCCGCGGACGCCCGAAGCCCGCCCGCAACGGTGTGCTGGTAGAGGCTCGCGCCCTCCATCTCCGCGCCGTTGTGATCCTCGTTGCGGGGAAAGCCCGCAGCCTCTGCCGCCGCGAGGTAGTTCTGACAGGTCTCGTGGACCTCGCCTGAGATGTCCGCGATCCCAAGCGGTCCGTGCGCGCCACGCTCCTGGGAGGGGGGACCCGACCATGCCTCAATCCGGCGAAAGGTGGGCTCTACGGCGTCCCAGTCCCAACCCGGAGCCACCGCCGCCCAATCGTCGAAGTCTCCCGGATGCCCGCGCACATAGACCATGCCGTTGATCGAGGACGAGCCTCCCAAGACCTTGCCGCGCGGCCAATAGCTTTGCTTGCCCCCGAGGCCCGGCACCGGTGCCGTCAGATACTTCCAGTTTACCCGCTCGTCGTAGTAGACGCGACCATACCCGATCGGCAGATGGATATAGGGATGCCAGTCATGTCCACCGGCCTCGAGCAGGAGCACCCGGTGCCGCCCGCTCTCCGTCAGCCGATTGGCCAGCACCGAACCGGCGGATCCTGCGCCGATGATCACGTAGTCGAACCGTTCCATGGCACACTCCTGCGGCGCGCTGTTCCGCCGACGCTATGCCGCCCGGGGTGGACCCTGCAAGCGCTATCATCACCATGCTCGACACTCTGTGCCTGCCGACTATGGTGCGGGGGCCACAGGGCACCTGGGAGACCCATATGACCATCCTTGTGACCGGCGGAGCCGGCTATATCGGCAGCCACCTGGTGCTCGATCTCTGCGACCGGGGCGAGACGGTGTGGGTTTTGGACGATCTCTCGACCGGTTCCCGCGCCCTGGTGCCCGAGGGCGTGCGGCTGATCGAGGGCGATGTCGCCGATCGCGCCCTGCTTGATCATCTGCTGGGCGAGACGCCTATCGAAGCGGTTTTCCATTTCGCCGGCTCGATCATCGTGCCCGAATCCCACAGCGATCCGCTGAAGTACTACCGCAACAACACAGCCGCCTCGCGCACCTTGATCGAGGCGGCCGTGGCGGCCGGCGTGGAGCGCTTCGTGTTTTCCTCGACGGCCGCAGTCTATGGCAATCCGGCGGAGAGCCCGATCCGGGAGGACAGCACCCTCGCGCCGATCTCGCCCTATGGCACGTCGAAGCTGATGACCGAATGGATGCTGCGCGACGTCGCGACGGCGCATGCGCTGCGCTATGTCTGCTTGCGCTATTTCAACGTCGCGGGCGCCGACCCGAAGGGGCGGAGCGGACAATCGGCAGAGAATGCGACGCATCTGATCAAGGTGGCCGCCCAAGCGGCGTTGGGGCTGCGCTCGCGTCTCGAGATCTTCGGCACGGATTATCCGACCCCCGATGGCACCTGCATCCGCGACTATATCCACGTCAGCGATCTGGCGCGGGCGCATACCTTGGCGCTCGACCATCTGCGGGGCGGCGGCGAGAGCCTCACGGTCAATTGCGGCTATGGCCAAGGCTACTCCGTGCGGGCAGTGGTAGAGGCGGTCCGGCGTGTCCACGGGGCGCCTTTCGAGGTGATCGAGAGCGCGCGACGACCGGGAGACCCGGCGGGGCTGGTGGCGGACCCGACCACTATCCGGCAGGCCCTCGGCTGGCAACCGGAGCTCGACGATCTCGACACGATCGTGGCACAAGCGCTCGCTTGGGAGCGGCAGCTGGCCGCCACCCCCTGACCGTGAGCAAGGGAGGCGGCATGTCCTGGTCCTTCCGGATCGCGACCATCGGTGGCACGGCGCTGCGTATTCATGTGACTTTCCTGCTGCTGCTTGCCTGGATCGGCTGGGTGAGCTGGCAAAGCGGCGGCGCCGAAGCGGCCATCGACGGGTTGGTTTTCGTGCTTCTTGTCTTCCTCTGCGTGGCGCTGCATGAGGGGGGGCATGCTCTGGCCGCGCGGCGCTATGGGATCCGGACGCCCGATATCACGCTGCTGCCGATCGGAGGCCTTGCGCGGCTCGACCGGATGCCGGAGCGCCCGACCCATGAGCTGGTGGTCGCAGGCGCCGGGCCGCTGGTGAATCTGGTGATCGCCGGCGTGTTGTTCCTGCTGCTGGGCGCGCGACTGGACGCCGGGGATCTCGCCGCCATCGAGCGCGCGGAAGGCTCGCTTCTGGCGCGCCTGGTCGGTGTGAACGTCATGCTGGTGCTGTTCAACCTCTTGCCGGCCTTTCCGCTGGACGGGGGGCGCATGCTGCGCGCGCTGCTCGCTTATCGTCTCAGCCGGGGGCGGGCAACTCGGATTGCCGCGCGCATCGGGCAGGTCTTTGGCGTCGCCTTCGCCGTTGTCGGTGTGCTTTACAGCCCGCTCTTGCTGCTGATCGCCGTATTCATCTTCTTCGCGGCAGATGCAGAGAGCCGGTTGGAGACGCGCCGCGAGCGCTCCGCCGCCCACACCGTCGGTAACGCCATGATCGCGGGGGCGGCGACGCTGAGGCCCGGCGACACTTTGCGCCAGGCTGGGCAGTTGGTGCTGTCGACAACGCAGCAACACTTTCCTGTGATTGATGCGGAGAGGCGGCTTCTTGGGGTGGTGACGCGCCTCGCCCTCGCGCGGTCGCTGCAGGGGGCGGGGCCCGATGCGTCCGTGACCGAAGCGATGCAGCCGTTGGCGACGGCTGGGCCTGACGAGCCGCTGCTGCCACTGATGCCAGAGATGCTGGGCGGGCCGATCGGGGCAATTGCCGTGGTCGACGAGGGGGGGCGCTATATCGGCTATCTCAGTGGCGCGGAGGTCGCGGCAGGGCTTCTCCGCACACAGTTGTCGCAGGGCGAGACCATCGCAGGCTAAGGCCTAGTGCCTCGGGAGCGCCTTCAGGCTGTGGATCGTACCCGCCGGCAGCGCCTCCCGCGGATCCGACCGCGTGGATCGTATCAGCTCCCGCTGGCTCAGCACAAAGACTGTTTCACGGATGCGTTGGGACAGGGCGGCAAGTTTCTGGTGGGTCTGGATCGGGCAGCTATCCCGCGAGCCATCGAGCATGCTGTCGATGTGGTGCCCGAAATTGGCGACCTCGAGATAGAGTTCGTCCAGCGCGCGGGCCGAGCCATCGGCGATCTCCTCGACCGCCATGTTGAGAGCCAGCACGTTCTTGCGAAACAGCCCAAGGAGGTTGCCGAAGCAGTGGCGGAAACGGATCATGATTTGCTCGGCGCCATCCTCGGCCGCCGTGATCAGGACCCGGCAGCCGGCCAGCACCAGATTGTTCAGGGTCAGGCGGAGATCGGGCAGCGACAGCAGCCCCCGGTGCCACAACGCCTTCGTCGCGAGTTCGAGCAGCGGGTCGTGCGCATCCTTGGCCAGCACGTTCGCCATGTCGTTCTGTTTCTGGAACGACAGTCGCATCCGCGACCCGCCGTTCATAATCTCGACACCACGGACATAGAATGTCCCGTCCGCCTCAGCCCAAAGGGTTAGGGCGAGGCGATCTTGATGCTCGCCCATAAGGGCTGCTGACTGCTCGGTCATGTGCGTTGTCCGTTAGGCCACTGTTCGTCTATACTCGCGGAGGGACTGGATGCCACAAATACGCTTAATGCTCAGTTAAACTGCCGGCCTAGCGCACACTCGAAAAGGTTCAATAGGAAGGGGCGTTGACTCTCCGTACTGATAAATATAGATCAAATTTGTCTTGACATCGGCGTTCTGTCTGAGCCCATGTCTAAGGGGGTTGCCTGTGAATAGTGTTGAATGACAGATATCGCCAATCAGAACAGCGATCAGGAAGAGGCTGACGACGATCGGGTCTTTCTGGTGGGCATCGGTGCGTCCGCCGGCGGTTTGGAAGCGATCCGCGAACTTGTGAAAAATCTGCCGCAGGACATCGCTGCGACCTATGTGGTCCTTCAGCACATGTCGCCCCAGCACAAAAGCCTGCTCACAACCCTTATCGATCGCGAGACCTTTCTCCCCGTCGAGGATGTGAAAGACGGCATCGTACCGAAGCCGAACGCCATCTATGTGACCCCGCCCAACAACGACGTGATCTACCGGGACGGAGCGCTGCATCTTCTGGTGCCCAGCCAGGAGATCGCGGCACCCAAGCCCTCCGTCGACCGGTTTTTCATGAGCGCGGCCGCCGCGCTCGGGGAGCGTTCGGTGGCCGTCGTCTTGTCTGGCACCGGGTCGGACGGGTCTTACGGCATTCAGGCCATTCGCGCAGCCGGCGGGATCACGATCGCCCAGGACGACAAGACGGCGAAATACGACGGCATGCCCAATGCGGCGGTCGAGACAGGCTGCGTCGATTTGGTTCTGAGCGCGACCGATATCGGGATTCATCTCTCGAAGATCCTGGGCTCGCCGCGGAACTTTGAGTTTGCCCGCACCGGGACCGAGATTACGCACCCGGTGTCGGACCTGCTGCAAATCCTGCTCGCACGCACCCGCGTTGACTTTCGGGACTACAAACCGACGACCGTGCATCGCCGGATCGAGCGGCGGATGAACGCACTCGGCATCAAGAGCCAGCAGGAATACACGACCCATTGCCGCTCCAACCCGCGCGAGGTGGATGCGCTCTTCAAGGACCTGTTGATCTCGGTCACGCGCTTCTTTCGCGACCCGGACGAGTTCATGGCGCTGCGGAGCTTCATCGACAAGATGGTGGCGGAGCGCAGAGAGGACCCGGAACCGATCCGGGTCTGGCTTACCGGCTGTGCGACCGGCGAGGAGGTCTATTCCATCGCGATCCTTCTGGCCGAGGCGCTTGGCGGGCCGTCGGAGCTAAGCAAGGATCGGGTGCAGATCTTCGCGACAGACATCGACACGGCCGCCCTTCGGATCGCGCGGGCGGGGCGCTATTCCCTTGCCGCGAGCGATGACATCCCGCCCGAGCTGGTGGGGCGCTATTTCGTGCGCCGTGAGGACCGGCTCTGTGTGATCGATCAGGTCAAGGACGTCATCCTTTTCTCGGTCCATAACCTCTGCCAGGACCCGCCCTTCCTGAACGTCGATCTGATCTGTTGCCGGAACCTGCTGATCTATTTCGGGCCTTCGCTCCAGACCAAGGCGCTCTCGCGGCTGCATTTTGCGTTGAAGCCGAACGGTTTGCTCTTCCTCGGGACGGCTGAAACAGTCGGCGGCGCGGATGATCTGTTCAAGATGGCCTCGGAGAAGGCGCATATCTATCGGCGTCGGGTGCTTGGACGCCGACAGGACATCGGTATGCGCGGTGATCTGATGGTGACCCCGGCGCACCGTCCGGTGCCGATCGAACCGGTGACACGGGTGGACCGCGACCGTGAGATAAACGAGGCGTTGTTCGACGGGCTCGCCCGGTCAGTCGGGCCGAATGCGGTGCTCGTCGGCCCAGACTATCGCATCCTCAAGGTCTACGGCGACGTGACCCCGTTCATCTCGCTGACC
This sequence comes from Pseudomonadota bacterium, assembly GCA_039816045.1. GTDB lineage: Bacteria > Pseudomonadota > Alphaproteobacteria > Rhodobacterales > Rhodobacteraceae > Thermohalobaculum. The sequence goes on along the minus strand of JBCBYB010000022.1, from coordinate 66,341 downwards.
GAGACGTCGCGTTTGCAGCTCGCACTCTCGATGTTCAAGACATCGCTTGCCAACGAAGCCAGAGCGTTAATCAGCGTCGCCCGCAAGCAGGGACAAAAGCGGATGGGCCGGATCCATCCACCGGAAGCAGACGATGGGATGTCGGTTCAGCTTGAGGTCTTCCCCGTCTCCTCTGGAGATTTGGGCGAGGATGTCTGCCTTGTCGTGTTCCGGCGTTGGGAGACGTCGGCGGACAGCCCAGAGCGGGCGCGCGCGGCGAGCGCTGTGGATCTCGGCCCAACCCAACAGATCGAAGCCCTCGAACGGGAGATCGCCGCAACGCGCGACGCGCTTCAGCAGTCGATCGAGGAGCTTGAGACCTCCAACGAGGAGTTGCAGTCCACCAATGAGGAGCTGCAGGCGACCAACGAGGAACTTCAGGCCACCAACGAGGAGCTTGAGACCTCCAACGAGGAACTGCAGTCCACCAACGAAGAACTGGTCACGGTGAACGAGGAGTTGCACGTCAACGGCACAGAGCTTGCGGAGCTCAGCGACGAGCTGCAATCGATCCTCGAGACTATCCCCTCAGCGGTTGTGGTTGTCGACAGTGCGCTCCAGGTGAACCGGGCGAGCGCTGCGGCGGTGGAGCTTTTCCGTCTCGACCACCCCAACGATCGCCCCCATATCAGCCAGTGCCACCTGCCGCCAGGGTTCCCGCATTTGGCAGAAATGTGCGACAATGCCCTGCACCTTGGCACGGCCGTCACTGGCGAGATCACATCGGGCGAGACGTCCTACAGCATGCGCTGTTCGCCGTTCACCGACAGCCGCGGGCGGATCAGCGGGGCGACCCTGCTGTTCATCGAGACGCCTTCGACGACCCGGCTTCTGAGCCAACTCGGCCACCTCTTCCGCTATGCGCCCGTGCTGCTGATGCACCGGGATCGCGCGGGCAACGTGATCCGCCTCAGCGGCCATGCGCGCGAACACTTCGGTTTGGAAGAAGACACGACCGAGCGCATCCATATCGGACAGATCTACGACGAAGACACGGTGAAGAAGGTCATCGCCGACGACCGCGCCTTTCTCGAGAGTGACCGGGACTGGGAAAGCTCGACCGAGCTCAAGCAGCTCCGTCGCCATGAAAAGCCGCGCTGGTACGAGGTCGAACGGTGGCGCGTCGATGGTGAAACCCCGGATCAAGACAGCATCTACGTCGCGCTGAGCAATGTCACCGACCGGCTCGAGGACCATCTGCGCCTGCAGGCCGCCGAGCAGCGTCTCACGATGGTCGAGGAAGTCGCAGGCATCGGGTCCTGGCTCGTGGACCTGGATGCGCAACACCTGGAGTGGTCGCCCGGGGTTTACCGCATCCATGGGATATCGCCTGAGGAGTACGTGCCGGACGTGGAAACGGCGATCGGCTTCTATCACGAGGAGGACCGAGACAGGGTGCGGCAGATCCTCGAGACCACCATTCGCGAAGAAGGGCGTTTCTCTTTCGAGGCGCGCATCTTGCAGCCCGATCATTCGGTGGTTCCCGTTCAGTCCATCGGGGCCTATCGCTGCGATGACGAAGGCCGCAATCGCGCGGTGCTCGGGATATTCCGACGGCTGGACAGTGCCTGATCGGCGAGGGCGCCGTTAACAATCTGTTAGGGAAAATTTGCAACAATTCACCATCCTTCCATGATGGCGGTGCCCCATGTCCTCTCTCGAACCGATCGCGGTCGCTCCCCAGTCGCAGTTGGTCCTCGCTCTGAGGGCCACGGATGACGGCCTGATCTCGATCAACCGGATCGAGGTGTTGTCCGATGAGATCTCGCTCACCTTCGCCGACCGGGGAACCAAGCCACTTTGGGAGACGCTGCGAGGCGATTTCCGCCGCTTCGTGGAGGCGACGGTCACGGCCCATTCCGGCAGGCCAGGCCTCATTTTCCTCGAGGATACGCGTTTGCAGTTCGGCACGCTCAGTCTGTTGGGCTGTAAGATTCTCTCGACACCCGGAACCGACGGTCGGTGCAATCTGATCTTGCGGTTCCCGTATGTGGTTGGCGATATCAACGAGCTGTTCCGGATGCCGAGCGTCAAGGCTCCGCAGCGCGGAGAAGTGCTGCAAAAGCTCTTGGACCTCACGAGCGCCTTCTTCATGCCGCTGCGCGATATCTCCCTCCACCTTCAGGTCACGAGATCCCCCTCCCGAAGTGGCGAAGCGGTCCGCGATGCGGAAGGCGCCTTTCTTGAGCAGTTCTTTAACGAGAAGCTGCGGGAGGCGGAGTTCGCCTTCTTCCTGCTCCGTCGCCATATCGAAGATCTCGACAGCGGCGGTATTGAGGCTGAGAAAACGCCGCAACAGCGCTTGGCCTCCACGGATGCCCGGTCAGACCGTCAGGAAATCTGCGCTGGCGGCGTCCGCTGATTGGCAGCGATCAACTCGCTGCATACGGCATCGATCACCGAACTCTCTTCCATCGCCACGGTTAACATCATCGCTCCCTCGAGCGCGGAGAGGATGTGAACTGCACGGCTGTGGGCCGGTGCCGCCCCCGGCTCGCGCAGCGCTTCGGTGAGCCAATTGAGATTGCGCGCAAAGAAGGCCCGGGCGTTCTCGGCGACACCGACGGGCAGCCCGCTCATTTCGGCTCCGAGGACACCACACAAGCAGAGCGCACCGTCCCGCCGAAGGCTCTCGCGAAACGCATCGCAGTAGACCGAGACGGGTCCAGCAGGGGCGTTGCGGGCCTCCTCTGGCGGACCAAGCTTTTCCATGAACCGCTCGGTGTAGCGATCGGTCAGGGCCTCGCCGAGATCGGACTTGGTCGGAAAGTGGTGGTGCAAGCTGGCGGCGCGAATGCCGACCTCCTCCGCAACCGCCCGCGTGCTGACCCCTGCATAGCCCGCACGCCGCACCAACCGCTCGGCCGCGTCCAGGATCTCCTCTCGTCTCACACTCATCTCGGGTCTCTCGCGCAAATGTCAGTCTAACGAGAGCTAGGCATTGACGCGGCGTGCCTTCAAGCTCATATCGCCTAACAGTTGTTAGATATCAGCGGCCAGAGGAGCTCGCGATGCAGATCAATGCCGATTTCACCAAGCGCGCTGTCGTTCATGCGGCGGAGGAGCCGTGGGTCGCATCCCCGATGCCCGGGGTCGAGCGGCGGATGCTCGACCGGATCGGGGACGAAGTGGCCCGCGCCACCACCATCGTCCGTTTTGCGCCGGGCAGTGCTTTCTCCGCGCACACCCATGACGGCGGCGAGGAGTATCTCGTGCTCGAGGGGGTGTTTCAGGACGACGACGGCGACTTCCCGGTGGGCACCTATGTGCGCAACCCGCCGACCTCGGCCCACACCCCGGCCTCGCAGGATGGCTGTGTGATTCTGGTAAAGCTCCACCAGTTCGACCCCGACGACCGGACGCAAATCCGCGTCGATACGGTCGCCGCCGATCCGGTTGAAGCGGAAGGCCGCCCCGGCGTGCAGACCGTGCCCCTCCACACGGACGCGCGCGAGACGGTTCGGATCGAGCATTGGGCGCCGGGCGCCGAGGTCACGCTGCCGGTGCCGGGCGGACTGGAAGCTTTCGTGCTCAATGGCGGGTTCGAGGAAGGGGGCGAGCAGTTCGCGCGTCACTCTTGGCTGCGGTTGCCCGAGGGCGCAACGCTCTCGGCGCGGGCCGGGACGGACGGCGCGCGCCTGTGGGTCAAGACCGGCCACCTGACCGGCGCATAGGGCTCAGCACCGTTTCGAGCTGGCCGTGGCGGCCTGAAGTGCGGCGCAGGCATCCACGGTCACCGTATCTGGTGGCACGCGGAGGGCGGCGGTCAACGCCTCGCGGAGGGCGGCCGGCGAGAGCTCCGGCCGGCTCTCCAGCAGCAAGGCCGCGATCCCTGAGACATGCGCCGCCGCGACCGAACTGCCGGAGTAGAAATCGAAGCCGTTCCCCGGCGCCGCGCTGAGAATGTCGGTGCCGGGTGCAGGGACACCCACTGGCGCGCCGCTTGCGAGAGCCGATGTGGCGGCGATCACCCCCGGATGCGAGGCTGGAAACCGGGGTGCGGCGTCCTCCCCATGGGCTGCCACCACGACCACACCTCGGGCGAGCATGGCCTCGACAAGCTCAGCCATGAGCGGATCATGCGGTCCACCGAGGCTGAGGTTGACCACATCCACATCCTGTCCGAGGGCGAAGTTCAGCGCGCGGGCGAGCGAGAAGCTGGTGCAGCGACCGGGCGAGCCGGCCGGTTCTTCCCAACAGGCGCGCAGGACGAGGATCTCCGCATCGGGCGCAACCCCGACCATGCCCTGCCGGTTGCTGGCATCGGCGGCGATGACACCGGCGATCGCCGTGCCGTGCACCTCGGCGGTCAACTGCTCGCGGTTGCCGACGAAATCGCGCGCGATCTGAACCCGCGTTGCGAGATCCGGATGGTCTGCATCGGCCAGCGTGTCGATGACGGCAACGCGGACGCCGCGGCCGGTGGTCAGCCCGTGCATGCGCGGTCCGTTGATTGCGTGGAGCCCGTCCTGGAGATCGAAAAGCTCGTCGGTGTACTCCGCCGTCAGCGTGCCGAAATCCTGCATTGGCTGGACCGTGCGCACCCGCTCGTCGCGGGAAAGGCCGTCGATGGCCTCGGCAGCGCTGGCCTGCCCCGCGGTCAAGCGGAACACATAGCAATGCACCGAGATCGCGGCGAGCGGCCATTCGGAGACGAGGGTTATCGGGTGATCTGCCTCGAGGGCTGCGGCGGTGGCGGCCAACCGAGCAGGATCATCCAGCGGGACGGTGACGATCAGGTGCTCATCGCCCGCGACGACGGTAGCCGGCAGCAGACGCCATTCGGGTTGGGGGGGCTCTGCGGCGGCACAGGCGGTCAGGACCAAGAGAGCGAGGGTGGTGAAGACTGCGCGCATCGGATCACTCCGTTCCCACTCGGACGACGACAAAGGTAACGCCCGACATCCCCCCAAGCGCCTCGGCCGCCACCTGCGGGTCGGTTCCGGCCACGGGGGCCAGGGTGTAGACCCCGCCCGCGCTCGGCCCATCCAGCACGCGCAGCCCGAGCTCTTCGGCGGCTGTCCGGAGCTCGGTTGCTCCAAGCGTGTCGTTGGTCCGCAGCCGCAGCACGGTCGCCGAAGTGCTGCTGCCCGAGGTCAGCGTCTCGAAACCGGCACCCTGATCGGTGCCCGGATCCCAAAACAACCCAGCCATGATGGTTGCAGCCAGCAGCGCGGGCGCTGCGATCCCGGCGGCGATGGAGACCTTGCGCATGCGCTGCACGTTGAGGCGCCAGGGCGTTGGCCCCGCCGTCACCAGACCCTCGCCCGCGGTTTCGCTCTCCTGGCGTTTGCGCCGCGCCGTATCGAGATGCGTCACCGTGGCCACCGGCGCCGTTTCGGGCGCGGGGTTTGCGCCGGGGACAAAAACCCCGGCTTCCGTCGCCTCTGGTTCCACCTCGCCGCCGCGGTCCTCGAGACCGAGCTTGGCCGAAAGCGCGGCCCAGCTGTTCTCCTCCGCCTCGTCCATCGCATCGAGATCGGCGAGCGTCTCCGCCACCCGGCGCTGTTGCCTGATCTCCGCGGCCAGTGCGGGATCCGCTTCGGCGGCGGTCTCCACCAGCTGGCGATCCGCCGCGCCGAGCGTGCCGTTCACATACCAGGGAACCAGCTCCCAAGCGTCCGTGTTGGCATCGCTGCCGTTCGTATCCTTGTGCGACGTCATACCAAACCTCCCTTTTGACCGGGATCGGTCTCAAGCATCGCGCGCAGCTTTGCACGCGCGTGGAACATCCGTGTCTTGACCGTGCCGACGGGGCACTCCTGGACCTCCGCGATCTCGGCCATCGTGTAGCCGTGGTAGTAGGTGAGCTCCATCGCCGCGCGCTGCTCGGCCGGCAGACGCCCGAGGGCGGCCAGGATCCGCTTGCGCTCGAACAGCGTCTCGATCTCCTGGGGGCCGGTGCGGTCGGCGGCGTGCTCCTCGTCGATCTCGTCGTGCAGGGTCTCCCGCGCGCCTTTGCCCCGCGCTTTCATGGCGATCCGGTAGGCGATGCCGAAGATCCATGTCGACGGGCGCGATTGCCCCATAAAGGTGTCCGCCTTGCGCCAGACCACCATCATCGTGTCGCTGACGACCTCCTCGGCCGACTCCATGCGTCCCGTGATCCGCAGCGAGAAGCCGAAGACCTTCCGGTAATATCGCCTGTGAAGGCGTTCGAACGCGGCCGTCTCGCCGCGCGCCGTCGCCTCGAGCAAGGCGATGTCGGGATCTTGTTGCTTCTGTTGCAGGGCTCTCACCTCGGCTGTCCTCCGTGGCATCCTACGCCAATTAATTGCTTGTCGACAGTCTGTGCCCGTCCTCGGCGAAAGGGTTCAAAGGGAGCGTCGATTTCTTGGCGGCCGGCCATGGGGGGCACGGGGTGTGCGGGGCCTTTGACGGGGCGGGGACTGGTTAACAATGTGTTAAGTGGCCTACTCCATGATAGGTTGGGGGTGTTGGTTGGGTGGACTTGGCATGCGCGACGGCGACAGGGGAACTCAGATGTCAGCCATGGAACGGTGCTTCCAAACGGTGGCCTCTGCCCTCTGCGTGCTGGATGGCGCCGGGCACATCGTCGCGAGCAATGCGGCCGCTGCCGCGCTTCTAGGCCGCACGGAAGAGGATCTCCGGGGTCTGAGATATGCCTCGCTTTTGGCGCCGGAGGATCAGGGCCTCGCAGCCCCCACGGATCCCGGAGGCCTGGCAGATATGCCGCTCTACTGCCGCCGTCCCCATCGTATCTCCAGCGCTGAAGGGCCAGCGCGCTGGGTCATTTGGGAAGCAACCGTCGACGGAGAGGGGGCGGACCGCTTGATCCATGGGCGGCTGTCCCGTCCCGGGGATGCCGAACTCGCGCTCCGACAGGCCGAGAGCCTCTCCCAGCATACCGGTGTCGGTGCCTGGGAGATCGACTTTTTCGATGGGGTCAGGCTGCGATGGGATCGAACCTGTGCTGCGATCCATGGGGTCGGGATCGATGCGGATCCACCCAGCTTCGACGAAATGCTCGCACATTATGCTGAGCCCTGTCGCAGCAAACTCCGCGCGACACTGCTGGCGATGACATCCGACCGGAAGAGCTTGGACCAAGAGGTGGCCTTTGCGACAGCCCGTGGCGAGCCGCGCTGGGTTCGGGTGACGGCCAAGCCAGACCTCTGCTGCGACAGCCCATTCCGGATTTGCGGCACGATCGAGGACATCACCGAGCGCCGGCGCCGAAACAGCCACCTCAGGCGGCTGAGCGCCGTCGCCGAGAACACCACGAACGCTGTGTTCATCGTCGACCGCCACCATCGGATCACCTGGGTCAATCGCGCCTTCACCGAGCTGACCGGCTATGAACCCGTCGAAGCGCTTGGCCGCGTGCCGGGTGATCTCCTGCACTCTGAAAAGACGGATGCGGCCCATGCGGCGCGCATTAGCAAAGCGATCGAGGCCGGCGAGCCGCTCAGCTTGTCGATGCAGCACCGGGCGCGGAGCGGGCGCGATTTTTGGGTGTGGTCAGAGATCCGTCCTTTGACAGACGACCGCGGAGACCATGTGGGCATGCTCTCCGTCCTGACCGATATCACGGAGCGCCGGGCGTTCGAGAAGCGCCTTATTGCAGCAGAGCGGGACGCTCGCGCGGCACGTCGCCAGCTTCTCAGCGCGATCGAGGCGCTGCCGGATGGGTTTGTCCTCTACGATGCCGAGGATCGCTTGGTGGTCTGCAACGAGACCTTCCGCAGCATCGTGCCCGAAATCGCGGATGCGTGTCTCCCGGGCGCGAAACTGGAGGACATCCTGCGCGTCGGGCTCGACCGATCTGTTTTTGCGGACGCGATCGGGCGAGAGGATGCGTGGCTGAAGGATCGCATTGAAGCCTTCCGTCGGCCAATCGCGGTGACGGAGATTGCCCTCAGCGACGGGCGACACATCCGCTCGGTCGACAAGGCGATGCCTGATGGCGGCCGCGTGGGCTTGCGGGTGGACATCACGGAGTTCCGCGAAAGCGAGGACCGGCTGCGGTCGGCGGAACGCGCGGCGAAGACCGCCCACGAGCGCCTGTTGATCGCCATCGAGGCTCTGCCGCACGGGTTTGTCTTCTTTGATGAGAACGACGAACTTGCTCTGTGGAACTCTAAGTTCCGGGACGTGCTCGGCCCCTGCAAGCATCTGGCCGTCCCCGGCACAAAGTTCGAGACGATGGTCGATGAATGCATCGCAGCCGGCGTCTTCCCAGATGTGATGGAGGATCGCGAGGCGTTTCGCGCCCTGCGCCTGGCCGCCCCGCACCTCATGAAGGCGCCGGAGGAGCAGCGCATCTTCGACGGCCGCTGGCTGCGCATCACGGATGTGGCGGTGCCCGGGGGAGGCCGCGTCGGCCTGCGCCTCGATATCACCGAGCAGAAAGCCGCCGAAGCCCGCCTGCGCGCTGCGGAGCGGCGGGCGCGCGAGGCGACGGAACTGCTGACCAGCGCGATCGACGTGCTCCCCGATGGTTTCGTGTTGTTCGACCGGAACCAGAGGATGCTCATCTGCAACGAGCAATACCGGTCGTTGGTGCCCGCGGACCGAGACGTCGTGAAGCCGGGTGTCACGTTCCGCGAGTTGCTCTGGAACGGAATTCGGAGCGGCACCTTCCCATCGGCCGTTGGCCGAGAAGAGGCGTTTGTCGAGGAGCGGATCGCCATCTTCGAGCGCCCCTATACCAGCATCGAAACGCGTCTCGGGGATGGGCGTTGGATCCGGGCCGTGGATCGGGCGACGCCCTCCGGTGGGCGCGTTGGGTTGCGCATCGACATCACTGAAAGCAAGGCGAAAGAAGAGCGCTTGCGGACGGCGGAGCGCGCGGCGCAGTCCGCCCGCAGTCAGCTCGTCAGCGCGGTGGAGGCACTGCCGGACGCCTTCGCCTTCTATGATGCGCGCGATCGGCTGGTGCTCTGCAATGAGCGATATCGACAGTACTACGCGCGGACAGCACCGGTGCTTCAGCCCGGCATCGAGTTTGAGGACATGCTCCGCTTCGGCCTCTCGAAAGGGCAGTATCCGGAGGCCGTCGGGCGCGAGGAGGCCTGGATCGCCGAGCGTTTGGCGGCGCACCGTCAAGCCGACAGCGACGTCGTACAATGCCTGGATGGCAATCGCTGGGTCCGTATCGTCGAGAAATCGACCTCCGAGGGAGGCCGCGTCGGGCTGCGGATCGACATCACCGAAATGAAGCGCCAGCAGGAGGCCTTGGAAATCGCGCGGGAGAAGGCCGAGGCCGCGAACCGCACAAAGTCGCTCTTCCTTGCGAATATGAGCCACGAGATCCGCACGCCGATGAACGGGGTGATGGGGATGGCGGAGATCCTCCACAGCGGCCTCTCGGACCCCGAACACCGCGCCATGGTCGGCGTGATCCGAGAGAGCGGCGAGACCCTCTTGACGATCCTCAACGACATTCTGGATTTCTCCAAGATCGAGGCGGATCGCCTGGAGCTCGAAGCCGTCGCCTTCGCGCCCGCGGAACTGGCCCGAAAGGTCGAGAGCCTGCACTCCTTGAAGGCGGCGGAGAAGGGCATCGCCTTCCGGGTCACCACCGAAGGCGATGTCGCGCGCCCTTTGGTTGGCGATCCGCACCGGCTTCTGCAGGTGCTGCACAATCTGGTGAGCAACGCGATCAAGTTCACCAAATCCGGGACGGTGAGTGTTCTGCTGGATTGCCGGATGCCCGGGCCATTGCGTGTGACGGTGCGCGATACCGGAATTGGGATGTCGGATGCGCAACTCGCCCGGCTCTTCGATCCCTTCGTGCAGGCGGACAACTCCACCACTCGGCGGTTCGGTGGCACCGGGCTCGGTATGGCGATCGTCAAACGCCTTGTCGAAGCGATGGATGGCAGCATCGACGTCGCGAGCGCCCGCAATCGCGGGACGCGGATCGATGTTGCGGTGCCTTTGCGGCCCGCCGGCTCGGACCATGAGGGGATGCTCCCTCTCGTAAGCGAGCCAATCCTTGTTGGACCAGATGCGGACGCGGGAGAGGAGCGTGTTGCCGAGCGTGAAGACGCGCCGCCCACGGCAGCGGTAACCAGCGAGTTGCGCGTTCTCGCCGCTGACGACAATCGCACCAACCGAACCGTACTAGCGGCGCTTCTGCGTCGGGCGGGCGCCGTTGCGAAAATCGTTGAGAGTGGGGCGGATGCCTTGGCGGTCATCGGCGCTGAGCCGGTCGATCTGCTGTTGCTCGATATCTCGATGCCTGGGATGGACGGCATCGAGACGCTCGCAGCGATCCGCCGGCGGGAGGAGGAGTTGGGCTTGAGCCCCGCCCCTGCGCTCGCGGTTACCGCGAATGCCCTTCGTCACCAGGTGGACAGCTATCTCGCCAATGGCTTCGACGGGCATATCGCGAAACCGGTGCGCACAGAGACCCTGAAGGAGAGCCTCAGTGCTTATGCCCAAAGGCTTGGCCGAACCGTAGGCTCGGAGGGCGGCGCGGAGCGTGCATCGAAAGTCTGAGCATGCTTCTACGTGCCCGGTCCTCGGACCGCCAACAGCCTGCCATGCCGAACACCAGGGCTCGATCTCCGACGTTCGGACGGTTCGCGAGCGGTATGGCGACCAGGGTGATAGACGTGAGCGAGCGACCGGCGTTGGCATCGGGTCACCAGGGGGAAAGCGGGACCGTCAACGCATCGCCGATCCACTCATCATGGACCTCGCAGGTACTGACTGGGATCAGAGTTCGTCGAACATCCTGAATGTCTGTTTTGCCGGGGCTTCCCAAAGATCCCCTTTTCTGGAGGCAGGGAACGTCTTTTCTGACGGCTCAGTATGTTGAGCAGGCGTCTGGGCTTCGTTCGCCGGCTGTTCCCCATCGGGCCCTGCGGGCGATACCGCGCGATCCTGGTCTTGGCGTGCAGCCTTCGGTTCAGCGCCGGTCGCCGGGCTGGCGGGCCTCGCCACAGCTTGATTCGTCGGCGATAGAGCCGCTTTCACAAGCGTGGCAAGGCCTGAGTTGGTCTCTGCGAAAGGGTTTTCTGCGGGGGTGCTTGGTTCGGACGCAGGTGGTCCGGCCTTCGCCCCACCGGCATCCAATCCGGCATTCCGCCCCGTGGGCTTGCTGGAGAAATCACCGGATACCGGTTTTTGCTCCGAAGGGGGAGTGTGCGGGGCCTGTCGGTTAACGAGGGATAGTTTAGCTGCGTCCATGAGAGCCTCCGCTGTTTGACAAGAGAGGAACGTCGCGGGGCCCTATGAACCAATTGGTTATTGTTATAGCCCCTCGCGCAGTGCCCAGAGCTGGGTCGCCGGTTAAGGCTTGTGACCCTTCTCCTTCTATGCCGGCGCGAACCGCCACCCCGCGCCTGTCGTCGTCTCGGCCCTCCGGATCGGCACGGAGGGTGTTGCCCGGTCCGGGATCAGGCGGCAGGGTCCGACCGGGGCAATCCTATCCCAGTGGGTGGGTCATCTTAGGGGCAATCCACCCGGCGACATGGCTGATCGCGCCGACCCTCTGCCAGACCGAGCGCAATAGCCTGATGATCCCAGTCTCGGCTGACCTCTGAGGCGAGCCAGTCTCCCGCACCCATGCCAAGGACCGTCTCACGCCGGAAGCGCAGATGCGCCCGAAACCTCGCTGGGTCGAGAAAGACGTCCTAGACCGCGAGACCCCGATCGACCAAATATCGAAAGCCCTTTGGGATCTCGGCTGGGTCGTTCAACTCCAGGACCAGATGCGGATTGCTCTCGCACTCGGCAAGCGCGGCGAAGACCGCTCGCCACTCGATCTCCCCATCTCCCGGTGGCCAGTGCCGGTCCGCATACCCGTCGAGGTCCTGCAGGTGGACATGTTTCAGCAGATTGCCCGCGTCTCGCACAAAGGCATCCACTGGCGGGGCTCCGTACATCCGACGGGACAGCTGCGCATGGCCCGAGTCGATCGAGAGTGCGAGCGCGGACGAGCCAAAAGCCTCGACCATCTCGCGGCGCGTCTCTGGCACGGCATCGTCACAGTTCTCGAAGACCAAGGTCACGCCATGGGTCTCTGCCGCCGCGATGACCGGGCCCATCAGGCTGGCGATCGCCTCCATCAGCCGCGCCTGCCGGCCCATCCCGTCCCAGCGGTGATGGTGGCTCCAAAGATTGAAGGGCGAGTGCATGACCATCTGACGGGCCCCGAGGGCATCGGCCGCCTCGATGGCGGACACAAAGCGCTGCGAGATGATCCTCTGCAACTCAGGGTCGCCGTTGTCGATGTCGAGCCCGTGATAGGGCCCGTGGATACCGAGGCGCCCGCCGAAGCTCTCTAGGGCCGCCCTGCCGCGCTCAACGGTCTCTCGCCAGCCGTCCTTGAAGACCTCATAGCGGACGAAGTCCTGGATCTCGAGGTCCCGGTCGGCCGCGAACAGCCAGTCCCGGTGGGTGGGGATCTCGCTGATGGGAAGCGCCGCACCGATCTTCAAAGGGGTCATTGCATGTCCTCCGGCGTGGACCTTCGTGCCTGCGTCTCATCCGAGTGGGATGATCCCGGCCAGCACCAACTCAATCGCCACCATCAGTGCAGTCAGAGACCCAAGATAGAGCGCAAATGTCATGTGATCCTCACCGTCGATAACGACGCGGCGCAGCAGAGTGCCAAAGATGTCGAAGAGCGAGACCGTCACGAGGATAATCAACAAGATCGCGGCGCCCGAGGCGTACTCGAACCCGCGCAGCGACTCCGACAGTGACATGCCGATGCCGCCAGCGCCGACGATGCCCAGCACCGTGGCCGACCGGACATTCGACTCGAAGCGATAGAGCACCAGCGAGATCCAGAGCGGGAGGACTTGGGGGATCACAGCAAAGACGATCTCCTGCAGCCGCGTGGCGCCGGTGGCGCGGATGCCTTCGACGGGGCGCGGGTCGATCGCCTCGACCGCCTCCGAGAACAGTTTGGCCAGCACGCCGGTTGTGTGGATCATCAGCGCGAGCACACCTGCCAGCGGGCCGAGGCCGACCGCGGCCACGAAGATCAGGGCGAAGACCAGTTCGTTGATGGCACGGAAGGCGTCCATCAAGCGGCGTACCGGGAACACGATCCAACTCGGCGCGATGTTCGTCGACGACAAGAGCCCGAACGGAACCCCGAAAACCACGGACAGGAACGTCCCCCAAACCGCCATCTGCACGGACTCGAGCATAAGATCGAGATAGCTGCGCCAGTAGCGGAAGTTCGGCTCCAGGAAGTCCTTGACCATCAGGTAGATGTTGTCGCCCTCGGTCAGCACCTCCCACGACCGGTGCATGCCCGAGGGGACAAAGCTCCAGACCAACAGCACCAAGAACGTGCCCCAGAGCAGGACGTCGAAGGTCTTTTCCTTCATCGTCCGGCCCGGAACCACGGTCTCGTCGAGGTTCCGTGCGTCAGGGGGGGTGATCGCATAGGTCATGGGCTGATCCGCTCAAAAGAATAGCCCCCCGCCGGATGGCAGGGGGCTGGGAGGGCCGGTCTTTACTTGCGCGGACGCGCAGCGGCGTTGGTGCGGATCTCTTCGATCTTCGCGTCAATCTCCGCGATCTTCTCGGCTTTTTCCTCGGCCGAGAAGGTCTCATCGCCCTCGATCGACATGCGCATACGGATCTGGTCCATCTCGTAGAACGGCCAGAGCTGGGCATTCGAGGACGGGATGAACGGGCCCATGGCGATGATGGCCAGCTTCTCGCGCGCGGCCTTCACCTCCTCATCGGTGCCGAGGCGGCCATAGGTCATGAAGAAGTGCATGATCTTGGCTTTGAGGTCGTCGTTCAGCTCCGGGCGCCAGGCCATCGGGTCCGAGGCAATCAGCGGCGAGCGCCAGATCTCTTTGATCTCGGCGAACATCTCCGGCTTGGCCTTTTTCAGACGGTGGTAGAGACCGCCCGAGGAGGCAACGGCCGCGTCAACGCGCTTGGTTGCGACCGAGATCAGGTTGGTCTCATGGTTCGCGTTGCGCACGGTCTTGAAGCAATCGCGCGGGTTGATGCCGTTCTGGGCAAAGACAAAGGTCGAGGGCACGAGAAAGCCCGAGGTCGAGTTCGGGTCGCCGATGCCGAAATCGATCTTCTTGCCGCAGGAGATCACGTCCTCATAGGTCAGATCGCTGTCTTTATGGGTCACCATCACCGACCAGTAGCCCTGGTCGCCATTGGCTTCGGTGGTTTGGGCAAAGATCTCGGCGCCAGCGCGGTCGACCGCCACCATGCCCGATTTGTTGCCGTACCAGACGACGTCGACCTTATCGAAGCGCATGCCCTCGATCACGCCCGCATAGTCAGCAGCGAAGAAGGGCTCGACGGGGATGTCGAGGGCGGCCTGAAGATCCTCCAGGAACGGACCCCACTTCTCGCGCTGAGCGGTCGAGTTCTCGGTGGCCAGGATGCCAAAATACAGCGTCTCCGGGTTGGTGCGTTCATCGGCCAGGGCCGGGGTGGCCAGGGCTGAGGCAACGGCCGCAGCGGTGGCCAGGCGGGCGATCAAGGTCATGACAAGTCTCCTCAGGTAGGGTCAGGATGCGACAGCGGTTTTCATGGGGGCGAAGGCATCGGCGTCGGGAAGGATCAGTTCCTCGCTCGCCTCGCCGTAGATCTCGCGCAGGAAGTCCGTCGTGAGCTGCTCGCTCGGACCGTCGAAGACGATTCTGCCATCGCGCATGGCGATCGTCCGCGGGCAATAGCGCCGGGCGTATTCCACCTGGTGCAGCGACACGAGGATCGCTGCGTTCTCCGTTCGGTTGATCTCGGAGAGGATTTGCATCACGCGCTTGGCAGAAGCGGGGTCCAGCGAGGCAATCGGCTCGTCCGCCAGGATGATCTCGGCCTCCTGAACCAGGCAGCGGGCGATGGCGGCGCGCTGCTGTTGGCCTCCGGAGAGGGTGGAGGCCCGCTGCCGCGCCGTCTCACCGATGCCGACGCGGATGAGCGCCTGCATTGCGATCTGTTTCTCGCGGTGGGTGAAGATCATACAGGTGCCGCGGAGCCGTGGGATTTGCCCGAGGCGGCCCGTCAGAACATTGGTCAAGACCGAAAGGCGCGGGACGAGGTTGAACTGCTGGAAGATAACGCCGAGCTTGTGGCGCACAGCGGTGATCTTGCGAGAGATCCGCCCCTGCGACTGGACCGTCTCGCCCATTGCCGTGATCTCGCCGCCCCCAGAGCCGCGGTTGGCAGTGACCAAACCGGCGATATGACGGATCAGGGTGGACTTCCCGGAGCCTGAAGCGCCGATCAGCGCCACCATCTCACCCGCTTCAAGTGTCAGGCTGACATCGTCAAGCGCACGAAGCCTGTTGCCAAACGTTTTTGTGACGTTTTTTACATGTATCGCCTGCATCTTGACCCCCTGTAAGTGGAGCGGAGCATGCGCAGACAACGTCACAATGGAGCCTCGGAACTGTGACCCTTCTACGAAGGTTAAGCATCTGTAAATAAATGATTTGTCTATGAGGTTAGAGGGCCGACAGCGACATGTCCCCCGGGTCTCAGATCCCTGACAGCGGCGCTCATCATCTATGCAGCCCGTCGTGCGACCATACCCATCTCTGCCTGGACCGGGGCTCCGCAGTCAGCCATGGCCTCGTCAACCGACCGCTTTCCAATGTGCTATTGCCCAGAGTTCACTGCCCATGCGCGTTGGATTTGGCCTGCAAAACCTGGGGCTAAGACCCACGCTGCGCGTCCATCGCAGCGCGATGACCGCAAGAGCTGAAACGGGCGAGAACGACCCGGCACGGGCTCGGAGAGGGGAGGTGCTCAATGGCGCGTGTGTCAATGACGGTTGGAGATAACGCCAAGCTGGCGGCGCACAATCCAGCCACTCTGGTTTGAGGGCCGGCGGTCGCCACGGCGCTCCAGGCCAGTGATCATGCGCCTTACGGCGTTTGCGGGCAAACCCCTGCCGGTCAGTGGATAGCCGTAGCGCCCGTGCTTGCGGGCGAACGCGATGATGTCCTCCTTGAGGAGAGCCTCATCGCGACGCCCCTGGGGCGCTTTGCGCTGGGTCGAGCGGTGCTGTCCGACCGTGCGGTGGGCGCGGCGCCCAGACCTGTTAAGAGCGGGCACGCCAAGCATCTGCCGCACGCTCTCGATGCAGCGCCTCCGGCTTGTCTCGCTTCCCAGCCATTTCTTGGTCCTCCTCAGAAAGGGATAATCCTATCCCAGTCGGTGGACCACTTCAGTGGGGGCACTCCAATTGTCGACGTCGAGATGACGGCTCCTTCGCCCGTGCCGACTTCATCTTCGAAGCCCGCAAGGACCGCTACCTCTGCCCGGCCGGCAAGGAGTTGCTGCCGGCCCGGCGCGCCTTTCAAACGATCGGACCGCGGCCGAAAGAAGACGAGACATTCCAATACAGGGCTGCGATAGCCGACTGCTCGGCCTGCGCGTTCAAACAGCGCTGCTGCCCGAAGGCACCGAGCTGGAAGGTTACGCGCTCGATCCATGAAGGCGCGCGCGAGTTCGCTCGTAAGATCGCCAAGACCGACGCCTTCGTCGCCTCCCGCCGAGCCCGAAGGAAGGTCGAGATGCTCTTCGCCCACCTCGAGAAGATCCTCGGCCTGAACCGCCTGCGCCTGAGACGACCGAATGGGGCCCAGGACGAGTTCACTCTCGCCACCACCGCCCAGAACCTCCGCAAGATGGCCAAGCTCCTTCCCGCAACAGCGTGATGCAGGTGCGGAGCCCCTCAAGAAGCCGCCTCTGCCGCGCCGCAACACGTTGTTTATCCACAGAATTGGCTCTAAGCTGATACTACCATCCGACTTCATCAATCCAGGAGGACTCCAGGGGGTCCCTTTCCAGCTCGCGCTGATCAGAACCCATGAGCCCACTGACAGTGGCGGACGGTGATGATCGTCCAAGGGCGGTCGATGCGCTTGTTCCATGCCTCGCAGGAGCGCGCGACGATGTCTTCGTCGCTTGAGAGCACCCGGTTCGAGAGCCGGTTCTCGCGGATGTACTGCCAGACACACGCGACCGGGTTCAGCTCCGGCGACCGGGGCGGCAGCGGCATGAGGGCGATGTTGTCGGGCACGACGAGCGCTTTCGACATGTGCCAGCCAGCCTGGTCGAGGATAACCACGGCATGCGCCCCGGGCGCGACCATCCGTGAGATCTCGTCCAGGTATGCGGTCATGGCGTGCCTGTCGCACCAGGGCATGACGAGGCCCCGCGCCCTTGCCCGTCTTAGTTGCCCGTCTTCAGGCAGATCGCGCCGAAGAAATACGCCGACTCGTACGCTGATCGTGCGTTGATGGTGTGGTGCCGAGGGCCGGGAGCCGCGCTTCGCCCAGCGGGGTGTGACCTTGTTTTTCTGGATAACCCTCGCCTCGTCCTGGAACCAGATCTCTACCGGCGTGCCAGGTGGGAGGCGATCCCGGATGTCCGCCAGCCGGGCGGGGAAGTCATTCTGAAAGCAGCCGCCCGCTCCTCATTCTGGGCATGTTGGCGGGGCCGCGCCGAGAGTTTCGCGAAGCCGAGCTTATTCAGTTTCGGGCACACCGTAGCGAAATCAACCCGAAGCGCCATCGCCATTTCGCCTCAGCGAAAGCTGGGTTTCGTTACCTTGAGCGCGAGACTGAGCGTCCGGTGAACAGTCGCGAAGGCCACGGCCAGCAGCCCCAGCACCGCGTCCCGGTCGCCCCGAGCTGCTTGCGGACGTTCGCGCAGTGCTCAACTGTCGAAATGGGCTCCAGCGGATGCCGTTGGTCTTCGGCACGCGCCAAACTTGGCCCGCGAGATCGCGCCACGCTGGAGAAGCTGCGTTCGCGCGCCGATCAGCATGCGCAGCTGATCAGCCAACTCGCTCCGGATATGTAGCTTCGCGTCCCAGTCAGGGCGCGCAAGTTGAGCGAGCACCTCGGTGTCCTCGCGGTCGGACTTGTTAAGCGTGGCCGAGTGAACCTTGTGCGCCTAGAGCGGGCATTGATGCAGACAACCGCCGGCCCTTGCTCTTCCGGCCTCCGGTGCAGCAAGGTTGAGAGCGAGCCGCTCTCATACACCGCCCGATCCGGGCCCTTAGTCTTCTCGGCAAGAGATTCCGCGATCGCAGCCGGCTAAGTCGGCACCCGACCGCGCGCAACGGTCGAGCCAGCCTCGATGACGATGCAGATCCACACCTCTTTCATGAACACATCTCCCCCCCAACAGCGGCGTTTACCTTGTTAGGCCGAGCCTATCGGACCTCGACGACCGCAGGACGGAGAGCGGCCGCCGCTGACGCGCAAAGTCATTATGCGATGGGCTGTCGAGCGCCCACCGCATAGTTGAAGCCTAACTGGCCAGAGTCAGGCCTCGATGACACCATCCTCGTCCGGGCCGTCTGCAAGATCGAAGTCGAGCCCGTG
The DNA here is from genome assembly GCA_039816045.1 of Pseudomonadota bacterium. GTDB lineage: Bacteria > Pseudomonadota > Alphaproteobacteria > Rhodobacterales > Rhodobacteraceae > Thermohalobaculum. The sequence continues at coordinate 47,991 of JBCBYB010000022.1, read as the reverse complement.
GGCCGCGCGGATCTTGTCCTCGACCGTCAGTGCGATGTCAGGGTTCTCCTTCATGAACCGCTTGGCGTTCTCGCGGCCTTGGCCGATCCGCTGATCGCCAAAGGAGAACCAAGCACCCGACTTCTCCACCACACCGGCCTTGACACCAAGATCGATGAGTTCACCCGTTTTCGAGATGCCCTCACCATACATGATGTCAAACTCGACCTGTTTGAATGGCGGTGCCACCTTGTTCTTCACGACCTTGACGCGGGTCTGGTTGCCCACAACCTCGTCGCGATCCTTAATCGCGCCGATGCGGCGAATATCGAGCCGCACGGAAGAATAGAACTTCAGAGCGTTGCCACCCGTCGTCGTCTCAGGGCTGCCAAACATCACGCCGATCTTCATGCGGATCTGGTTGATGAAGATCACCATGCATTTCGAGCGGCTGATCGATGCGGTGAGTTTACGCATCGCCTGGCTCATCAGGCGGGCCTGGGCACCGACCGTGGCATCACCCATATCGCCTTCGAGCTCGGCCTTGGGCGTCAGCGCCGCGACCGAATCAACCACGACGCAGGAAATCGCCCCAGAGCGCACCAGTGTATCGGTAATCTCAAGCGCCTGCTCGCCTGCATCAGGCTGGGAGATCAACAGCTCGTCCACATCAACACCGAGCTTGCGCGCATAAACAGGGTCGAGCGCGTGCTCTGCGTCAACGAAGGCGCAGGTGCCTCCAAGCCTCTGCTCCTCCGCAATCACATGCAGCGCAAGCGTCGTCTTACCAGAGCTCTCGGGTCCGTAGATCTCGATGATCCGTCCCTTAGGCAGCCCGCCGATGCCGAGCGCAATGTCGAGCCCAAGCGAGCCGGTCGGCACGGCCTCGACATCCATCACCTCGCGCTGGCCGAGCTTCATGATCGAGCCCTTGCCAAAATTCCGCTCGATCTGCGCAACGGCCGAGTCGAGTGCTTTCTGTTTGTCCATCCCGCGTCTTTCGTCCAGGTTGAGAAGACTGTCGGTCATTGCCGTCCCTCCTTATTCCACACTGACCGGGTCGCGGCAATCGCGGCCGGACACCAAACACCTCCGGTTCGTTCATGCCCTGTTCTCGTGCTTGACACATTCTGAGAAACAAAGACAGAACAAATTTGATGCGAATTTTTAGACTATCTGGAGAATTGCCGGGGAACCTTGATGAAGGGTTAATGCGGCTCAGGTTGCGGGCACGTCGCCAAGCGCTTCCTTCACCTTGCCCGTAAGCTCATTGAGCGAGAAGGGCTTGGCTAGGAACATAAAATCCGTCTCTACGAGATTCTTGCGAAAACTTTCCTCCGCGTATCCGGAAACGAAGATAAGTCTGAGCCCAGGACGCATCTGCCGCGCAATGGTCGCAAAGGTTGGTCCATCCATGCCGGGCATGACAACATCCGAGACCAGAAGATCGACGCTGTAATCTTCGTCCTCAAGGATCTCCATCGCCTCCTCGGCGGTCGCTGCTTCGGCAACCTCGTACCCTCTCAGCTTCAGAGCCCGCGCGGCAAACGCGCGCACCGGATCCTCATCCTCTACGAGAAGGACCGACCCTTTGCCCGTGAGGTCACGCCGGCCGACAGTGTTTGTCGCAACCACGGGCGCAGGCAGCGCTTCTACCACGGCAGCGCGGGGCAGAAGGATACGGAAACATGCGCCCCCGTCCCCCGCATTACCCGCAAAGATGAAGCCTCCAGACTGCTTTACAATCCCGTAGACGGTGGAGAGACCCAGCCCCGTACCCTCTCCTTTCGGTTTGGTCGTAAAGAAGGGGTCGAAGACCTTGTCCAGCACGGCGGGGTCTATTCCTGGCCCAGTGTCCCGCACCAGGATCTGAACAAAGTCGCCTTCAGGCCGCTGGGCTTCGGGCAGGGCTGTGTCGGCCTTGAGCGTGACGTTTCGGACCGAGACTGTCACCGTACCGCTGCCGGCCATCGCATCACGCGCGTTGACAACCAAGTTCATCAACACCTGCTCCAGCTGCTGATGATCGGCGCGCACGCTCCAGAGATCCTGGCCCATCTCAAGCTGCAGTGCGACCGACTCGCCGAGCAAGCGGTTCAGCAGGTAGTGCGTCTCAGAGACCACATCCTGAACCGAGAGAACCTCGGGGTTGAGGGTTTGTTTGCGCGAGAAGGCAAGCAGTTGCCGAACAAGCGCCGCGGCGCGGTTCGCATTCTGCGTAATCTGGATGAGGTCCGAGTAATCGGGGTGGCTCGCGTCTTTGCGCAGCAGCAGCAAGTCGCAATGACCAACAATCGCCGTCAGCACATTGTTGAAGTCATGCGCAACACCTCCGGCCAGTTTGCCGACGGCCTCCATCTTTTGGCTTTGGGCAAACTGATCCTCGAGTTGGCGAAGCTGGCTTGCGTCGGTCAGCACAGCCAAAGTGGTCTCGTGTCCGTCGATCCGAGCACTCTTCAGCGCGATCTGCAGGAACGTGTCAGACCCCCGCAGTTGTGCCATCTGGCCGCGCATAGGGTGATGTCCCGTCCGGTCGCGGGAAACCACCCGCAGCGGCTGTCCGAGAGGGGCGAACATCGCCTCCATATTTCGGCCGATCTCTGCCTGCCCCCCCAGGATCTGGCGCGCCAGAGCGTTACACCAAAGGAGGGCACCGTCTTGATCGAATTGCGCCAAGGCGACCGGGACGCGTTCGAGGACATCCCAGCTTCGCGTTTCAGAGGCTGTGTCGACACCAACCGGTATGAGGAAGTGATCGGCATAAGGAGAACTGTCTGGCTGCTCCGATGCGCCTGCCTCCCCAGAAGAAAAGGAGTAAGCCGAGAAACGATACACGCGTCCATCGCGTCCAGTCAGAAGAACCCGTTCTCCGTCCTTGAAGTCCCCTTCCCGCAACGTCGCAAGAACCGGTTCGGGATTGGTTCCGAAGAGCTCCCGGAACTGAGCATTGGGCTTGCCGTTCGGGCCGAGGTGCACGAACGGGGCCGCCTCGTATGGCGAACTGTCGAACTTTGGCACCAGTTCAACGGCCGCATCCGCTCCGAGAACACGCCAGACCAATCGATCGTCCCATGCAGCGGTAACCGTGAGATGGCAGAGCTCACCGGTGTCAGATCGCTCGGTCGGCAGCACCGCAAAGCCACTGGCACGCGCGACCTGGCTGAGCCGATAAACCTCTGCCTCGCCGACACGGATGAGTACATTCCTAAGCAGTGCCGCAACGTCACTAGGCGGGTCACACTGGCTCACCAGCCCCTGAAACACGGGGTTGGCGAGGATGATTTGCCCGGAAAACGTTGCAAGTACCGTTGGCTCTTCGGCCATTGCGACCTGACTGGTGAGACGTCGGAGCCTTCGGCGTCCCGCAAGATCACCATACAGAAAGAGCCCAGCCACCGCCAAAAGGACGGCCGCATGTGCAGCAAGCAGGATCAGCCCTGTTGTGTCCATACGCGTGCAGGTGCCCCGTCAAGACCCGCCGAAGTCGTTCAGGCCCATTTGCCTCGTAACCTAGGGGGCCAACTACGCCGAAATGCGAGGGCGCATCCGTCGAGCAAACCTCCGCTTTCGCCGTATTCAAGCCCGACTACGCCAGATTCCCAAAGAATCTGCAACTTGGTTAATGCCCGGTTAAGGCCGGAGCGCCGACGAAGCGTTGTCGAGGGGTTGCGTGAGCAGGGCGACGGGAGTATGTAGCGACGACATCGCGAGGGCGCGCCCGCCCGGCGCGGCCTCCGGGGCCGGCTGGGCCCCATTTTTCCGACAGGTCGGATGCTGGGAGAGAGGCGAGACCCGCCTCGCCGGAATTTGTTTGTTGGAGGACCGCACCGTCCATGGCCGACCTGGTTGCCAAAGCGCCGTTCGATCAGCGCCTTGCCCAAATTGTCACGCCGACGATTGAGGGCTTGGGCTACGGGCTCGTGCGGCTGCGCCTGATGGGCGGAAAGACCAAGACGCTCCAGATCATGGCCGAGCGCGCGGATGGCACCATGGAGGTCGACGATTGCGCGACGGTGAGCCGGGCTGTGTCGGCCGTGCTGGATGTCGAAGACCCCATTGCAGATGCCTACAATCTCGAGGTGTCCAGCCCGGGCATCGACCGCCCCCTCACCCGGCTCGTCGATTTCGAGCGCTGGGAGGGGTACGAGGCGCGGCTCGAGACCGAGGAACTCATCGAGGGGCGCCGCCGGTTCAAAGGCATCCTCGCCGGTGTTGAGGGCCAAGAGGTCCTGATCGAGATCGAGGAAGGCACCATTGGTCTCGACTTCGACTGGTTGTCCGATGCCAAGCTTCTCCTTACTGATGAACTCATCGCGGAGAGCCTGAAAGGCAAGCCAGCCGATTTCGATGCGAGTGGCTTCGACACGGTCGAAGAGATCCCGGAAGACGCAGAGGACACCGAGCGTGGGCCGCAAGAGCCCGCCGCCCAGGATTGGAAGGACGCCTGAACATGGTCAGTGCTAACCGTCTCGAACTGCTCCAGATCGCCGATGCCGTGGCGCGCGAGAAGCTGATCGAGCGCGAGCTGGTGCTCGAAGCGATGGAGGAAAGCCTCGGGAAAGCAGCGCGCTCGCGCTACGGCGCCGAATATGACATCCGCGCCTTCATCGACCGCAAATCGGGCGAAGTGCACATGTCGCGCGCCATGGAGGTGGTCGAAGAGGTCGAGAACCACTTCACCGAGATCTCCCTCGACGAGGCGCGGCTGAAGAACCCCGAGGCGGAGATCGGGGCCTTCATCACAGATCCGCTGCCGCCCATGGATTTCGGCCGGATCGCCGCGCAGACCGCCAAGCAGGTCATCGTGCAAAAGGTGCGCGAGGCTGAGCGCGAGCGGCAGTACGAAGAATTCAAGGACCGGGTCGGCGAGATCATCAACGGCGTCGTCAAACGGGTCGAGTACGGCAATGTCGTTGTGGATCTCGGCCGCGCCGAGGGCATCCTGCGCCGCGACCAGCTGATTCCGCGCGAAAGCTACCGGGTTGGCGACCGCATCCGCTCCTACATCCGCGATGTCCGGCGCGAGGCGCGTGGCCCACAGATCTTCCTCAGCCGAACGGCACCCGAATTCATGGCCAAGCTCTTCATGATGGAGGTGCCCGAGATCTATGACGGCGTGATCGAGATCCGCGCCGTCGCGCGCGATCCCGGCAGCCGCGCGAAGATCGGTGTGATCTCCCATGACAACGGCATCGACCCCGTCGGCGCCTGTGTGGGTATGCGGGGCTCACGCGTCCAGGCGGTCGTCAACGAACTGCAGGGCGAGAAGATCGACATCATCCCTTGGGTCGAGGATGCGGCCGCGTTCATCGTCTCGGCTCTTCAGCCGGCCGAGGTGGTCAAGGTCGTGATGGACGACGACGCCCGCCGCATCGAGGTGGTCGTCCCGGATGAGCAGCTCTCCCAGGCGATCGGGCGGCGCGGGCAGAATGTGCGCCTGGCCTCCCAGCTCACCGGCTGGGACATCGACATCATGACCGAGGCGGAGGAGAGCGAACGCCGCCAGCAGGAGTTCAACGAACGCTCGGCGATGTTCATGGAGACGCTGAACGTCGATGAGATGGTGGCGCAGCTCCTGGTCTCCGAAGGGTTTTCGAGCCTCGAGGAGGTCGCATTCGTAGAGCTGGACGAACTGGTCGCGATCGATGGTTTCGACGAAGAGACCGCCGAGGAGCTCCAGACCCGCGCCCGCGAAAGCCTCGAGGAGGTCAACCAGAAAGCCCTCGCCGAGGCGCGCGAGTTGGGTGCGGACGACACGCTGATCGGGTTCGAGGGGCTGAGCCCGCAGATGGTGCTGGCGCTCGCCAAGGACGGGGTTACCAGCCTCGCGGAATTCGCCACCTGCGCGGATTGGGAGCTGGCAGGCGGCTACACCACCATCGACGGCAAGCGGGTCAAGGACGACGGCCTGCTCGAACCCTTTGATGTGGGCCTGGAAGAGGCGCAATATCTCGTGATGAAGGCTCGGGTTGACCTCGGCATGGTCGATCCGAACGAGATCCGCATGGACGATGAGGAAGGCGACGCGGTCGAGGACGAGACCGCCGCCGCGGCAGGACAGTGAGCGGCATCGACGCCGCGTCCGGTCGCAACCCTGCGGCCGGGTTAAGACGAGGAGAGGCCGTTTGCCCATGGGCAGAGGCGGATGCAATGAACCGAAGGACGGCCCCGAGCGGCGCTGCATCGCATCTGGTGCAAGCAGCCCAACGGCGCGCCTGATTCGATTCGTCCGTGGCCCCGATGGCGGGGCTGTGCCCGATCTTGCCGAGAAGCTACCGGGACGCGGGGTTTGGCTGACAGCCGAACGCGCCTTGGTTGAAAAGGCCATCAAGAAGCGGCTTTTCTCCCGGGCCTTCCGCACCGAGACACCCGTTGCACCGGATCTTGCGGACCAGTTGGAGAGGCTGATCGTCGACCGCCTAGTGTCCACGCTGGCGATGGCACGCAAGGCAGGTCAAGCAGTTACCGGATTCGAGAAGACGCGGTTCGCCCTCGAAGGTCCGCGTGCCGGCGTTCTGATCGAGGCGTCGGACGGAGCGGAAGACGGACGGCGCAAACTTCGCCGGCTCGCGCCAGATCTGCCGTGCATCTCCGCTTTGCAAGCTGCGGAATTGGGTTTGGCATTCGGGCGCGATTTTGCGATACATGCCGCTCTTGAGGCGGGGGCCATCGCGAACCGGGCTCTGCGCGAGGCCGACCGACTGGACGGAATGCGCGCAAGCAGCGGACCCGGATGCGCCGGCGACGGACAGAACAGGACCGGGCGCACCGCTTCGAAAGGTGCTTTGGACGACCAACAACGGACGAGCTCGGAATGGGCTCCGAACAGGATTGCGAATGAGCGACACGGATAGCGGCGACAAGAAACCGGCAGCGCGAGGACGTGGCGGCCCAGGCGGTGGACGCGGCGGCGGCGGGCGTGCACCGATGGGCAGCCCGCGCGGCGGCGGAACGAAGCCTGTGGTCGTTGAGAAGAAGCGCCGCCGGATCGTCGCGCCGACCGGCGCTGCGACCACGGGGGCGAGCACCGGCACTGGGTCCGCCTCTGTAGCAGCGGGCATCAAGCCTCAGAGTGGTGGCACGCTGACCGCACGGGTACGGCCGCAAGGGGATGAAGATCGCCCCGAGCGCAAGCCCGAAAGCACACAGGCTCAGCCGGCGCGCGATGGCGGCGGCGGACGCCGGTCCGGTGGCGCCAACGCAGGGGCCGGAGAGCAGCCGAGACAGAACCGGCGAGGGGGCGGCAAACCCGCGATGCTGCGGTCGCTGTCTGATGAAGAGTATGCGCGCCGCCTCGAGGCCCTTAAGCAGGCCAAGAAGCATGAGGAAGAACGCCGTCGTCGGGAGGCCGAGGAGGCCAAGCGCCGTGAGGCCGAAGAGGCCAAGCGCAAGGCGGAAGAGGCCGAAGCGCGGGCCAAGGAAGAGGCCGAAGAAGCCGACCGGGCTGCCGCCGAGGCCGAAGAGAAGCGCAAGGCCGACGAAGCGGAAGCGAAAGCAAAAGCCGAAGCGGAAGCAAGCGAGCAGGCCGAGAAGCGCGCGCGTCAGCGCGAGGCTGAGGCCGCCGCGGGCGCAACCCCTGCCCCGTTGCCTGGCGAGCAAGCCGCTCCGCGCGCTCGGCGCGAGGCGGGAGCCGATGCGGCTGCTCCTGCACGCCCGGCGCCTTCGGGTGACGATGATCGGCGGGGCCGCAGTGGCGGCGGCGCCCCCACCCCGAGCCGCAAGCGCGAGAAGGAGCAACCGACCCCGTCGCGCGGTCGCGGTGACGACAAGCGGCGCACGGGCAAGCTGACGATCTCTAAGCTTTCGGGCGAGGATGAGGGCGGGCGGCAGCGCTCACTCGCTGCCATGCGCCGCCGACAAGAGCGGGAGAAGCGCAAATCCCGTGGCAGCCAGGAGCCGCGCGAGAAGGTCATCCGCGACGTGATCCTGCCTGATGTGATCACGGTGCAGGAGCTTGCCAACCGCATGGCAGAGCGCGTTGCCGACGTGATCAAAGCGCTGATGAAGAACGGCATAATGGCCACGCAGAACCAGTCGATCGATCAGGATACCGCAGAACTGATCATCGAGGAGTTCGGTCACAAGGTCACCCGCGTCTCCGAAGCGGATGTCGAGGATGCTATTGTCTCGGCGGACGATAACGAGGAGAAAAAGGTCTCGCGTGCGCCTGTCGTGACAATCATGGGTCATGTCGACCACGGAAAAACCTCGCTGTTGGATGCGCTGCGCAAGACCAATGTCGTCTCGGGCGAGGCAGGCGGGATCACGCAGCATATCGGCGCCTACCAGATCACCACGGGCGACGATCACCGCATCACCTTCCTCGACACGCCGGGCCACGCGGCCTTCACTTCGATGCGCGCTCGCGGCGCGCAGGTGACGGACATCGTGATCCTGGTGGTAGCGGCGGACGACAGCGTGATGCCTCAGACCATCGAGGCGATCAGCCACGCTAAGGCCGCCGAAGTGCCGATGATCGTGGCGATCAACAAGATCGACCGCCCTGCGGCGGATGTTAACAAGGTGCGCACCGAGTTGCTCCGCCATGAGGTGATTGTCGAGGACATGGGCGGCGAGGTTCTCGACGTCGAGGTCTCGGCCATCACCGGCCAGGGGCTTGATACCCTCGTCGAGAACATCGTGCTGCAGTCCGAACTGCTCGAACTGAAGGCGAACCCCGATCGCCCCGCCGAGGGCGCGGTGATCGAGGCCAAACTCGATGTCGGCCGCGGCCCGGTCGCAACGGTCCTGGTCCAGCGCGGCACGCTGCGCACGGGCGATATCTTCGTGGTTGGCGAACAGTGGGGCAAGGTTCGCGCACTGATCAACGACCAGGGCGAGCGCGTCGACCAGGCCGGTCCCTCCGTTCCGGTCGAGGTGCTGGGCCTTAACGGTACGCCCGAAGCGGGCGACGTGCTCAACGTGGTTGAGGACGAGGGCAAGGCCCGCGAGATCGCCGATTACCGTCAGCGCTCCGCGCGGGAGAAGGCCGCCGCCGCTGGCAGCCGAGCCTCACTCGACCAGCTGCTCGCCCAGGCCAAAACCGATGAGAACGTCAAGGAGCTGCCCATCGTCGTGAAATCCGACGTGCAGGGCTCGGCCGAGGCGATCGTCCAGGCGGTTGAGAAGATCGGCAACGATGAGGTCCGCATCCAGGTGCTGCACTCAGGCGTTGGGGCAATCACCGAGAGCGATGTGAACCTCGCCGAGGCCTCGGGCGCGCCGATCATCGGCTTCAACGTCCGTGCCAACGCGCCGGCCCGGAACTCCGCCAACCAGAAGGGGGTCGAGATCCGCTACTACTCGATCATCTACGATCTGGTGGACGACGTGAAGGCGGCCGCATCGGGCCTCCTCAGCCCAGAGGTCCAGGAGACCTTCATCGGCTATGCCAACATCCTGCAGGTCTTCAAGATCTCGAGCGTGGGCAAGATCGCGGGCTGCCAGGTCACCGAGGGCGTGGCGCGCCGGTCCGCGGGCGTGCGTCTCCTGCGCGACAACGTGGTGATCCACGAAGGCACGCTGAAGACGCTCAAGCGCTTCAAGGACGAGGTCAAGGAGGTCCCCGTCGGCCAGGAATGCGGCATGGCCTTCGAGAACTATGAGGACATCCGCGAGGGCGACGTCATCGAGATCTTCGAGCGTACCACGGTCGAACGCACCCTCTAGGCCGTGGCCAAACGGCACGACCGGCGGACCCGGCCCAGCGCCCTCATACGCGCGCTGGGTCGCCCAAAGCCGCCCGCCAGACGAGATCCTGCCAGACCGGGCGGCGCAGGCGCTATACGACTTCGTCGTCGACATCATGCCGGAGAGGATGGCACGAGAGACCTCACTCGACATCCGCAGCACAAACCACCCAAGCTATGAATGGCTGTTGCTCCATGGCGAATTGATGACCTCCGTACCAGTCATCCCGTTCCTGTGGGATCGGTGGTGGCGCCTCGACCAAACCGGCCTCATGGTTGCCGGAGTTCAATGGGTGTCGTGTCTCGTCTATGCGGACAGAGACAATCCAGTCTTTGCGGCCAGCGCGGGCGGAGCGCAGTTTCTGCCAGAGCCATCGACGACAGGGTTGCCCGCGCCCGCTGCAAACGTGGCCTTTCTGGAGGCAACCTTGTCCTATCAGTGGGCCCTCGGTCGGGCGACGGCGCTTCTAGAGCGGCTGGGACTGCTCTTCGCCGCGCTCTCAGAGATCGGCTCTTGGCACGCGTTCTCCACGTGGGGCGATCCATGAGCTCTGCCACCCTACATTTCAGCGGGAGGCCAGATCCGCGGCTCGGCCAACTCCACGCAGTTTTGGTCGGGGTCGCGGAAGAACAGCGAGCGTCCTCCGGTCGGCCAGGTGAAGTCCGCCTCGATGCGCACGCGCTCGCGGGTCAGCCGGTCAACCCAAAGGGGCATCTGTTCGCCGTAGACGCTAAAGCACACATGGCCCGGACCCTGGGTGCCATGCGGAGGCACCGGCGCCCGCGCGCCCATCACAGGGCGCTCGATGGACAACTTGCGGTTGAAAATGATCAGCACGGTCTGACCGCATCGAAAAGCGACATGGCGGTCTCCGGAGCGGGAAAGGAGATCGAGCCCAACCGCCTTCCGATAGAACCGTTCGGCGACGTCTAGGTTCTGAGAGTAAAGCGCTGTTTCAAGTATGCCTTGTGGTTTCATGGCTCGGGAGCATACAGCAAGGGGATGGCGGCCCACCAGTGGGTACAAACGGGAGTTGTATCATGGCCAAACGTCAGGACAGTGCCAAGTCCGGCGGACTGAGCCAGCGCCAATTGCGCGTTGGAGAATTGGTGCGTCGAGCCTTGTCGGATGTGCTGATCCGCGGCGAGGCGCATGGTCTTGGGATGCAGAGCAGCAGCATCACGGTCTCAGAGGTGCGCATGAGCCCGGATCTGCGCCAGGCGGTCGCCTATGTGATGCCGCTCGGCGGGCGCGGCGAAGCCGAGGCATTAGAGGCCCTCGCAGAGGCCCGTGGCGAGATCCGCCGCGCTGTGATGCGCCGGGTCCATCTGAAGTTCTCGCCAGATTTCCAGTTCCGCTTGGACGAAACGTTCGACCAATATGACCGCACCCGTGAGATGCTGTCTCGGGACGAGGTCGCACGGGATCTCCGAGATGAGGACGAGGACTGAGCCGACGCGGGGCGCGCGCCTAGATCGGTTGGCCCAGGAGAAGCTTGGGAACAGCGCCCGCCTGGCCCGTCGCCTCGCGCATCAGCGCCTGCTTGACGGGTGTAAGGGCGCCGACCACCCCCAGCCCAACGCGCCGAACCGTGGCGACAGCCGCATTGTCGTTTGAAAAGAGGCGATTGAGCGCGTCCATCCCGAGCGCGAAGGCCGTCGCATCAAAGCGGCGCCATCGCTCATAGCGCTCGAGCACCGGGAGCGCGCCGATATCCTCGCCCCGACGCGCGGCCTCGATCACCGTCTCTGCGAGCGCCGCCACATCGCGGAGGCCCATGTTCATCCCTTGCCCCGCGATTGGGTGCACGCCATGTGCGGCATCGCCGATCAGCGCCAGGCGGGGCGCGCAATAGCGCTCGGCCAGCGTCAGATCAAGCGGATAAGCCCAGCGCCTCCCCGTCAGCGAAACCGCCCCCAGGCGCGTCCCGATCCGAGATCCGAGTTCATTGGCGTAGGCCGCATCGTCGAGGGCCATGAGGGCCTTGGCGCGGTCTTCGGTCTCCGACCACACGATGGCGGAACGATTGCCCTGGAGCGGCAACACCGCAAAGGGTCCACCAGGGAAGAAGCTCTGATGGGCGAGGCCGTGATGAGGAAGGTCGTGGGCTATTGCAGCCACCAATCCGGTCTGGCGATAGGCCCAACGCAGGCGCCTGATGCCCGCCATGCGCGCCAGCGAGGACCGGCGGCCGTCCGCGGCAACCACCAGACGGGCCCTTACCGTTTCGCCGCCAGCGAGTGTCAGGGTTGCGGCACCGCCACCGAACGCCGCCGAAGCAACTTCGGCGGGAGCGAGGGTCTCCCCCGCCGGGGCATCCAAGAGCGCCTGGCGGAGGTGGTGATCCTCGACGACCCAGCCGATCCGGCTCTCATCAAGCGCCCGTGGGTCGAAATGCAGGAGTGCTGGAGACCCGGCGCCCTCGCCGACTTGGATGTCCGCGATCTCTTGCGCCTCGGATGCGAGACGGTCCCAGAGGCCGGTCTGCGCGGCAAGCCGTTGAGACCCAAGCGCGAAGGCATAGGCGCGGCCGTCGAAATCGGGGGCTGCGCGGGCCTCCACGGGCACCCGGTCGAGTACCGCAACGGAAGCTCCTGCCCGGCTCAGCACTGCGGCAAGCGCCGTGCCGATCAGCCCGCCCCCCACGATCCCGACATCGAAGATCTGTGTGTTCATGGGCTTTACTATTGGGAGCCGCCGCTCGAATGTCGAGGTGGCGGGGTGCGACCGATGGCACGCCCAAGACAAGGAGCGGGAACGGCGATGGACTGGCTTTCCAAGAGCGCGGCGGATCAGGGGCGAGCGGTCGGATCTTGCGCTGTGGATCCTCGGGAATTGACCGAGGCCTATCTCACGGCCATTGCGGAGCATTCGGACGCGGACCGCATCTATGCCCGAACCACGCCGGAACGAGCCCGTGCCGAAGCCGCCGAAGCTGCAGTTCGCCAGGCAGAGGGGCGTCGCGTGGGTCCACTCGACGGAGTGCCGATCAGCTGGAAGGACAACATCGACAGCGCTGGGGTGGTCACCGAAGGGGGCACAAAGCTCCTCGCGGGCCGTGTGCCTGACCAAGACGCGCCCGTGCTCGCTCGGGGAAGCGCCGCCGGCCTGATCTGCCTCGGCAAGACCCATCTCTCCGAGCTCGCGTTCTCCGGGCTCGGCGTGAACCCGATAACTGCCACTCCGCCGAATGCGTTCGATCCGGCTCGCGCACCGGGGGGGTCGAGCTCTGGGGCCGCGGTGTCCACGGCGCTCGGGCTTGCGGCAGCCGGCATCGGGTCGGACACCGGTGGCTCGGTGCGCATCCCAGCCGCTTGGAACGGCCTCGTGGGGCTTAAAACCACCTGGGGCGCGTTGCCCGGCGAGGGCGTGATCCCGCTTGCCGCCAGCCTGGACACCATCGGTCCGCTGACCACGACGGTGGAGGATGCCGGGGTGCTCTACGCGGCATTGCTCGGCATCCCGGCTCATGCGCTGCCGGAGCCTCCCGAGGCTGGATCGGTCAGCCTGAGAATCCCCGAAACCGTGGTGCTCGACGGCTGCGATGCGCCAGTACGGGAGGCCTTCGAAACTGGCCTCGACCGGCTTGGCTCTGCCGGGATCGCACTCTCGCGCGGGCTGGCTCCCGAGATCGCCGAAGCCTTCGACACCTGCGCCCGCCTCAGCCCGCTCGTGACCGCAGAGGCTTGGGGCCACTGGGGGGAAGCGATCGAAGCCAACCCGGGCCAGATGTTCCCCATGATCGAAGCCCGTTTCCGGTCTGGTGCGAAGATCGACGCAGAGGCCGATGCCGCGGCCCGCACGGAGCTTGCCGAGATTTCGCGTCGCCTTTCCATGCGGATCGAAACCGAAGGCGTTCTGGTGATGCCGACGGTCCCCTGCCTCGCCCCCGAGACCGAACGACTGCTGGACGACGAGGACTATTACACCGAGCGCAACCTGTTGGCGCTGCGCAACACGCGGCTGGTGAACATTTTGGGGCTCTGCGCCCTCACCGTGCCGCTGCCGGCGCCAATGTGCGGACTCATGCTGGTCGGCGCACCCGGAACGGAGTGGGACCTGCTGGCGGTTGGAGCCCGGATCGAGGCCCTCCTCGCAGAATAATGGCCGCGATTCGTTCGCTCTTCTGGACCTTCTTTCGGGGCTGAGGTAGGGTGCTGCCGACGGGCGCAAAGACGCTCGAACGGGCACGAGCAGCGTCGAGACAGGCATCTTATGGAGTATCCGAACCGTTTTGCGGCCCTGCCGGAGTATGCCTTTCCCAGGCTGCGGCGTCTGCTTGACGGTGTGCCAGCCGGCGGTGAACCGATTGCCATGTCGATCGGAGAGCCGCAGCACGCGGTCCCGTCCTTTGTCGGACCGATCATGATGGAGCATTCGGCCATGCTCTCGAAATACCCCCCGAACGAGGGTATCCAGCCGTTGCGTGAGGCGATCTCCGACTGGCTGTGGCGCCGCTACGGCGTGGCGGAGAGCTATCGCGATCCGGACCGGTCAATCTTGCCTCTGAACGGCACGCGCGAGGGGCTGTTCGCCGCTTGCGTGGCGCTGAGCCCTGAGACCAAAGGGGGCGAGCGCCCGGCGGTGCTCATGCCGAACCCATTCTACCAGTGCTATGCGGTGGCAGCGCTGACGGCGGGCGCAGATCCGGTTTATCTGCCCGCATCGGCCGAAACCGGCCATCTGCCCGACTTTGCCGCACTGCCCGAGGCCCTGCTCGATCGCACCACGGTCGTCTACATCTGCTCGCCCTCCAATCCGCAGGGGGCCTGCGCCGATCTCGGCTATTGGCAGCGGCTGTTCGACCTGGCCGAGCGGCATGATTTCATCGTGTTCGCGGATGAGTGCTACTCCGAGATTTGGCGGGAGAACCCGCCGACTGGGGCCCTGGAGGCACTGGCGGGCCGGGGAGGCAACCCTGAGCGGCTGGTCGCCTTCCACTCCCTCTCCAAGCGCTCGAACCTGGCCGGGCTGCGGTCCGGATTTGCCTGCACGGGCCCCGAAAACCGCGCGCGACTGCTGCAGCTGCGGTCCTATGCGGGGGCGCCCATGCCGATCCCGGCCCAGCACGCGGCAACGGCCGCCTGGGCGGACGAGCGCCATGTGGAGGCGAACCGCGTCCTCTATCGCAAGAAATTCGACGCCGCCGATGAAATCCTCGGCAACCTGCCGGGCTACAGTTCGCCCGAGGCCGGGTTCTTTCTCTGGCTCGATGTCGGCGATGGGGAAGCGGCAGCGCTTCGCATCTGGCGCGAGGCGGGAGTGCGCGCCCTGCCCGGCGGCTATCTCGCGCGACCGACGCCAGACTGGTTGGGCGGTGGCGATCCGGGTGCCCGCTATCTCCGTCTGGCCCTCGTGGCCCCCGAAGACGAAGTGCGCCGTGGGCTGGGCGCTGTTGCGCATGTGTTGAGCTGAGCCGGAGGGGGTGATGGCGTTCTTGGCAGGCGAGAGTGGGCCCGTCTCCCTGATCGGCGGCGCAACGCGCGAGGCGCTTGCACGCCGGGTCTCGGAGCTTGGCGGGATCGTGCTCTTTGCCCTCGGCGGTGTTCTGTCTGTTTTGCTTGCGAGCTACCACCCGGCTGATCCCAGCCATTTCAGCGCCTCGGGCAGTGCTCCGATGAATTGGCTTGGTCGTCCTGGTGCAGTTCTGGCCGATCCCCTCATGCGCTTCCTCGGGCTCGGTGCCTGGCTGCTTGCCGTCTTTCCGGCGGTCTGGGGCCTGCGACTGATGTTCCACTGGGGCGAGGAACGGGTCTGGGCACGCCTGCTCGCCCTCGCTCCAGCCGCGGTCTTCACCGCGGCGTTCGCGGCCACCCACCCTCCGGGAGCCGCTTGGCCCGCAGGCATCGGGCTCGGCGGGCATGTGGGGGACAGCCTCGCCGGCACGCTCCTGGAACTCGGAGGACAGCCGACCCACTATGCCCTTATGGCGCTTTCGATCCTGCTTGGGATCGCGGCGCTCGCGCTCACTGCCCTGGCGCTCGGCACGGTCTGGACGGAGCTCTCGGCGCTCGGGCGCTGGCTCGGTGGGTCGCTCGCCACCACTGCGGGAGTGCTGGGCCGGAGCCTGACCGGCATGCGGCTCCCTGCGGCACCCTCCTGGGCAAGGCTCTCGCGGCTGCCTCGACCCAAAATGGAACCCGGCGCCCTTCGCCGCGTGCTCACCCGTACTGATGGTCCAACCGTAAAGAAGACCTCACCCGCAATGTCGAGCCATCCGGAAGCACAAGAGGCCGCGGCAGAGGCCAGTGCGCTTGGCTCCGCCATCCGGGCCCTCAGCGAGGCGGGACGGACGCGAGACGAAATGACAGGCTTCGGCCCAATCCCCGCCACTCGCACGGAGGAGCGGGACCCCGACCTTCCCAAGCGCAGGGAGCTCGGTCCGCAGGCGCGCACGCAGGACGATGCAGCCGATGCAGATGACGAAACCCTGCAACCGGGTCGCGGCCCTCTGAAGATCGAAGAGCCAAGCAATCCGTACCTCACGCCACCGCTCGATGTGCTTGATCCGGGCAATGCCGGCGGTGCCGCGCCGGTCTCCGAGGAAGAGCTTGAGGAGAGCGCCCGCCAGCTTGAAACCGTGCTGAGCGACTATGGCGTGAGGGGCGAGATCACCGCAGTGAAGCCGGGCCCCGTGGTCACGCTCTACGAGCTCGAACCCGCTCCGGGTCTCAAAGCGGCGCGCGTGATCGGCCTCGCCGATGACATCGCGCGTTCGATGGAGGCGCTGGCGGCACGTGTCTCCACCATGCCCGGGCGCTCGGTGATCGGGATCGAGCTGCCAAACGCAAAACGCGAGACGGTCTATCTCCGCGAATTGTTCGAAAGCGAGGACTATCAGGATAGCCGCCACCCGCTGGCGCTCGCCCTAGGAAAGTCCATCGGCGGCGACCCGGTTATCGCAAATATCGCACGAATGCCGCATCTGCTTATCGCAGGTACAACCGGCTCGGGGAAGTCGGTGGCGATCAACACGATGATCCTCTCGCTGCTCTATCGCCTCAGTCCCGAGCAGTGCCGGCTGATCATGATCGACCCGAAGATGCTGGAGCTCAGCGTCTATGACGGGATCCCGCATCTGCTGGCACCAGTGGTGACTGATCCGAAGAAGGCGCTGGTCGCGCTCAAATGGGTCGTGGGCGAGATGGAGGAGCGCTATCGCCGGATGTCGAAGCTCGGCGTGCGCAGTATCGACGGCTTCAACGCCCGTGTCCGCGATGCTTTGGCCAAGGGCGAAGCCTTTGAACGCACAGTCCAAACCGGCTTCGATCCCGACACCGGCGAGCCGGTGTTCGAGACGGAGACCACCGAGCCGGAGGCGATGCCGCTGATCGTGGTGATCGTCGACGAGATGGCGGATCTCATGATGGTCGCAGGCAAAGAGATCGAGGCCTGCATTCAGCGGCTGGCGCAGATGGCGCGGGCCTCGGGCATCCACCTGATCATGGCGACGCAACGCCCCTCCGTCGATGTCATCACCGGCACGATCAAGGCGAACTTCCCGACCCGCATCAGCTTCCAGGTGACCTCAAAGATCGACAGTCGCACCATCCTCGGCGAACAGGGGGCCGAACAGCTCCTCGGCCAGGGCGACATGCTCTACATGGCCTCGGGCGGGCGGGTGAAGCGCGTCCACGGGCCGTTCGTGAGCGACGATGAGGTCGAGGAGGTGGTGCGCCACCTCAAGACCCTCGGCCCGCCGGACTATGTGGGCGCAGTCACCGAAGGCGGGGACGAGGAGACCCAGGCGCTGATCGAGGAGAAGCTCGGCCTCGCCCAACCCGGCGACAGCGAGGACGCGCTCTATGATCGGGCCGTCGCGATTGTGGCGCGGGACCGGAAGTGCAGCACCTCCTACATCCAGCGCAAGCTCCAGATCGGCTACAACAAGGCCGCGCGGCTGGTTGAGGAGATGGAGACACAAGGGGTCGTCAGCACCGCCAACGCCATCGGCAAACGTGAGATCCTGATCGAGGAGCGGTGATAGGCCACGCATCAGACACGCCTTGGTTGGTGGCGCAGGCGGTGGCCGATCTGCGCGCGGTGGCAAGCGCGCCACGCTTCGCTCTGTCGGGCCTTGCCGCGGAACCAGGACCGGACAGCGCCCTTTGGAGGACCGTCTTCGACGAAGACGCCGAGCCGGTCGAGCGCTGCGTGGCAACGGCCCGGCTCTTGGCCAAAACCCTCGAGACCCAGGACACATCGGATGACTGGCAGTGGGCGTGGGAGGCGGTTGCTCCCGCGATGCGGATTGCTCCTTCTCCGGTCAGGGCCGCGCTCGGCTGCAGCTTTCGCGTCGCACGCGATCTCGGTCTGGCCCGCCAGGATGTCCGCCCGAGCGCCACAGACTGTGCCACCCTTGATCACGACACCGTCATTGCGCGTCTGGTGCCGCATCTAAAGAGCCTAAGCGAGGCCGAGCGGGAAGCGCTTGCTGCGCATGACTGGGACCAGGATCGCGAACGGCACCGCGATGCCCTCGACAGGCTGCTCGGACGCGACGACTGCCGGCTCTTGCAAGGCGAGGCCTACCACCCGGCCGAGGCGGTGGAGCTCTGCGGCTACGCGCCTCAGCACCCGCAGTTTGCCGCGGCGACCGCGCTGCTGCTGATCTGGTCGCTCCAAAACGAAGGCTACCCCTACGGCAATCTCTTCAGCCGCTGGATGAGCCACCATTCGCGGTATCTTGAGCTCCCTCAGAAGTGGAAAACAGTCATCCTCGCCGGGTTTCGGCGTGCCTACGAGACCTCGGAGAGCTTTCAGACCGATGCATTTAAGCGGTCTTTGGACGAGAGCACGCGCGGCCCTCGGCACCGCACGCGGCCGGTGGCGACCATCCCCTGGCGTCTAGATCCCTAACGGCGCTCAGGCGGCGAGGGCCCTTCGTGGGCACCGCGTCGAGATCAACCGCTCAGCGTCCAGCCAAGCCCCACGGGCCACAAGGACGCGGGCCAGATGCTGCCGCAACGGGGGGCGAGCCTCGGCTGGGGCCAGTGCGATCGCTCGTTGCGCTGCCTCCAGGCTCTCGTCCAACCGCTCGAGCTCCATCAGCATCTCGCTTTCGGCATTGGCAAAGTCATGGTGCGGGTGCCGCGCGCTCACACGACGAAGCGTCGCCACGGCTTCCGCCAACAGTCCCGATGCACGCTGCAGCGCGTAAAGGTGCATCGCATAAGCGTCGTTCTCCGGATCCATGGCGAGCGCCGTTGCTGCGGTCTCGATAGCCGCGCGGCGCGCCAGCGCCGACCGTTCCCACCGTCGGGACGCGAGCGCCACACTCAGCCGGTGGTTACGCCCCGGATCCGAGCGCCGCTCCGCCCGCGACAGCCGTATCACCGGCCGACGACCCGTCGTGGCGAATGCCGTCGCCGCATCAAGAATCCGCCGCCCGCCGATACTGCGCCCGGGCTCATGTCCCAGATGACGGAGTGGAACAGGATGCCAGGCCTCCGGCGAACACAGGCCCGCGATGTGCACGACATGACTGGCGTCGAAGTCGAACGGATCATAAAGGACGGCGATATCTGCCAACCCGGCCAGATCGCGCGTGTAGAGGCCCCGGATCCAGCCGAAGCGGCGAGCAATCTCGGCCCGCTCGGCTGGCCAGCGCGTCTCCCCGGGCAAGTCCAGCCGAGCTTGGGGAGCGATACAGAACACCCGGTCAAGGCGAAGGATGCGGGCAAGCGCCAACGACCCATAGCCCCCCATGCTGCTGCCATAGCCCGTGCGTGAGCGGTAGGCAGGCAGGCTCAGAAGCGCGCGCCTCAGATCTGCGTTGTCCAGCAGATCATGGTACCAGAGATTGCCGCGTGACTTCACGGCCAACACATCGAAGCCACGCGCGAGGAAGGGTTCTGTCCCGAAGCCCGGCCTCTCCAAAGAGCGAGCGTCTTCGGTCCAGGGATCGAAGACCGCCATGAGATGCCCGCGCCCCTCTGGTCCCGCAGATGCGGGCGTTGATACCAGATCGACGCAGCTCTCCTCGGTTTCGAACAATCGCTCCACGGCGCGCCCCGACTGAACAGAATCCAGATTGATCCTGAGCGATGACAGGTTAGCGGAACCTTAGGGCGCGCCTCTCGACACGCGGGCGCGTCGAGGATAACCCCAACAAGCGGCTCAGCCGACGGAGCAGGCTCGCCAATCCGTTCGATGAACCCGACCGGCCAAGGAGACCCGATCATGCGTGGCTGCGTAGCCCTCTTGCTCACCGTTCTGATGTTTCCCTTCAGTGCCACCGCGCAGGTCGCCCAGGCGGACTTGCTTCGGATCTCGAACTATCTGAACGGACTGGGCACACTCGAAGGCAGTTTCGTCCAGATCGGACCGGACGGAGATCTCGCACGCGGAACCTTCTTTCTGCGCCGTCCAGGGCGGATCCGGTTCGACTATCGCCCGCCGAACCCAACACTGATCGTGGCCGATGGCACCTGGGTCGGCGTCTGCGACCGGGATATCGAGAGTTTTGAGCGCTTTCCTTTGTCCGAGACCCCGCTCGATCTGCTGCTGCGGGACCGGGTCGATCTCCGACGCGAAGGGGCTGTTCAGGCAATCGACCGCGGCGAGGGGCAGATGCGGGTGCGCGCGGTCGACCCCGATGCGCCGGATCAGGGATCGATCACGATGATCTTCTCGGACCTGCCACTTCAGCTTCGCCAGTGGGTGATCGTCGACGCCCAGGGACTCACCACGACTGTCGCGCTTTCTGAGACGCGATCGAACGTCCGCCTCGATCCTGAACTCTTCGTGATCGAGGAGAGCGACTGCGAGAGCTTCTAGGCGTGGTCAGTCGATATCGAAGCTCGCAAGGACGGGTACATGGTCCGAGGGCTTTTCCTTCCCACGCCATGATCTCAGGACCCGGCTCGATCCCGGAACGGCCGTGACGCCTCTCGCCCAAATGTGATCGAGCCTCCGGCCACGGTCCGCAAGCGCCCAGTCGCGCGCGCGATAGGACCACCAGGAGTAGAGCTTCTCCTCGGGCGGTATATCGGCACGGGTCACATCGGACCAACCGCCAGCGGCGCGCGCCGCTTCGAAGGCTTCAACTTCGACCGGAGTGTGGCTCACCACTTTCAGCATCTGCTTGTGGGACCAAACATCGTGTTCCAAAGGCGCGATGTTGAGATCACCGACCGCAATCGCTGGCCCGGACATCGCTTGACCCCACTCCGCCATCTCGGCGACGAAGTCGAGCTTGTGCGCGAACTTTGGGTTCTTCTCGCGATCCGGCTCGTCCCCACCCGCGGGGACATACAGATTGTGCAGTGCAACCCCACCGGGCAACATCACGCCTACATGCCGCGCATCCTCACGGCCGCAGAAATCGCGGGCCTCAAGCGGCTCCATCGGCAGCCGGGAGAAGATGGCGACGCCGTTGTATCCCTTGAACCCGCGCGCCTCCATCGCAGTGTATCCAAGGGCCGCGAACCGGTCGGCGGGGATTTTCTCCACCGGCGATTTGGTCTCCTGGAGACACAGCACATCCGGGCTTTCAGCTTCCAGGAAGGCCGCGACCAAGTCCACGCGCAAGCGGACCGAGTTGATGTTCCAGGTGGCTATGGTGACGGGCATGGGGGATCTCCGCGCAAAGGAATCGGGCGGTTGTGCCCTGTCGCCCAGTCCGCGGCAAGAGCCGGTGTTTCCAGCCCACCGAGCCTAGGCAAAAGCCAAGTTTATCCTTGCTCCAAGCAGGTCGGGTCGGCAGTCTTCGACCGGGACGGGAATCGAGGTTTGATATGCGATTTTTACGCCCTTTTGCTTTCGTTTTGATGCTGTTCGGCAGCGCGGACCTCGCCGCGGCACTCACGCCCCCAACCGATACAGAACTTGACCACCGTGTGGCCCTGATCATCGGAAACGATGCCTATCAGGAGATCGACCCGCTCTCGAAAGCGGGGAACGATGCGCGCGCCATGGCGGCGCTGCTGGAGCGGCGCGGCTTCGATGTCACACTTCTGATTGACCGCGACCGGCGCTCGATGAACCGAGCGCTCTCCGAGTTTGGCAACCGACTGACCGGAGAGAGCACCGCCTTCCTGTTCTTCGCAGGGCACGGGGTGGAGATCGACGGCGCAAACTACCTTCTGCCTGTGGATATGCCCAAGGTCGGCCCAGGGGACGAACGCTTCGTCGCCGGAGAGGGGATCGCGCTCGGGGAAATCCTCGCCGTGATGAACCGCGCACGGGCTGCGATCGTGGTGCTGGATGCCTGCCGCGACAACCCCTTTGAACAGGCGCAAGGACGCAGTCTCGGAGGGCAACAGGGGTTGCGCCGCCCGCAGATCGAGCCGCGCGGAACGTTTATCGTCTATTCCGCAGGGGTGCATCAAACGGCACTCGACGACCTCGGCCCCGACGACGACACACCGAACAGCGTGTTCACCCGGGTTTTCCTGGAGGAGTTGGAACAGCCGGAGATCTCGATCCGCGATGCCGTGGTGGCGACCCGCAACCGCGTTGCAGAGCTGGCCAGCAGCATCGGCGCGGATCAGTTCCCGTCCTATTACGACCAGCTGACGGCTGACCTCTACATCGATCCGGTCCTCGGATCGGTCCAAACGGTAGAAAGCGATGAGGCTATAGAGACGCGGGCAGCGGAAGCAGAAGCCTCGGTTGCGGCCGAGGGCAAACCCACCTTCCAAACCTTCGAGACCCTTACCCAGACGCCAGAGGCATCTCCACCGTCGCGTGATCAGCCGTTGCGCCCACGACCGGCAGAGGAAACGGCAGATGTCCGCGAAGAGGAGGCAGACCTCGCCTTGGCCGATCCCCACAGCCGTCCGGATCTGGTTGAACGAGGCCTCCCCGTTGAGTCCGAGCCAACGCCGGCCCCAGTCCCCGAGCCCACTGTCACCGGTGCGGCAGGGGAGCAGTTGCTCGGTTTGGATCGCTCCGAGCGTCGGGAGATCCAATGGCAACTGAATGCCCTCGGCTATTCCGCCGGAGGAGCCGACGGGATTTTCGGCAAACGCACGCGCGCGGCTGTTCGCCAGTACCAGACGGATGTGGGCCTGCCGGCAGACGGGTATGTCGACGCGCGCACGCGCAATGCCCTCGAACGCGACGGGGCCGAGCCCGCACGCGCCATGCGGGCGGCAGAAGCGGCGCGCAAACCCAAGCGCCAAACCCGCACACACCTGCCTCAACCAGGGTCGTCTGGCATGGCAGGCGCGTCAGTCGGTGACGTGTTGCAGATGCTCGAAGGGTTGGGCAACTAGCGCCCGAAAGGGGTGCGGACGGGGTGAGGGGGGACCCGTCCGCACGGCGGCAGCGCATCGGGGGACAGACCACCGCCTGGATCGCATGTGGGCTTGGGCCTTATCGGCTTCAAGCCCAATGGTTAACATTCCGCGTCAGACGCCCAGCCGATAGCCGCCCGTCTCGGTCACGAGAATCCGTACATTGCTCGGATCCGGCTCGATTTTCTGGCGCAGCCGATAGATATGCGTCTCCAGCGTGTGCGTTGTCACTTCCGCGTTATATCCCCAGACCTCACGCAGAAGCGTGTCGCGATCCACCATCCGCCCTCCGGCCCGGTAGAGAAACTTGAGAATGTTGGTCTCTTTCTCCGTCAGGCGGATCTTGCGCTCGGCCTCATCGGTTAGGAGTTTGGCACTCGGCTGGAAGCTGTAGGGACCGATCTGGAAGATCGCATCTTCCGACTGCTCGTGCTGACGAAGTTGCGCCCGTATCCGCGCCAAAAGAACAGGGAACTTGAACGGTTTCGCGATGTAGTCATTTGCGCCCGCATCGAGGCCAAGGATCGTATCGCTGTCAGAGCTCTGGCCGGTGAGCATGATCACCGGGCACTTCACCCCCTGTTTGCGGAGCAACCGGCAGACTTCGCGACCGTCCATGTCCGGCAGGCCCACATCGAGGATCACCAGATCGTGCATCTCGGTCTTGGTGCGATCGAGGCCGGCCTGGCCCGTTTCCGCTTCGAAGACGTCGAACTCTTCCATCATGATAAGCTGCTCGGCCAGCGCCTCGCGCAGGTCGTCATCATCGTCGACGAGCAGGATCTTTTTCGCGACAGCCATTGGTCACTCCATGTTTCTCGGTCACGAACCCGGCCCCGGATGGCCGGCGCCGCGGTTGCTCCCACGGACGGCGCAGAAATGGCCGCAAGCCTCTGTTTCGCAAAGCTTTGCGACAGGATATCACCGAAGCGTGTGAAAGACGCCCACCTCTGTGAGATCACTGAAACATTTCGCGCCCCGTGACGCCGCCAGCCATTCTGTCCTATATGGAGGGAACACCGAACCACGAAGCGGGACAGCAATGAGCCTCACCCTGACCGTTGAAGAGCGCGCGAGCCGGGCACGGGCCGATCTCCGAGTTGGTGCGCCGATCGCGTTGATCGGAGCGACAGGCGGCGCGCTCGTGCTGGCGGCAGAGACAGCGTCTGACACGCGTCTGGCTGATCTTCGCGCGCTCGCACCGGATGCCTTGGATCTTGCGATCTCGAACCGGCGGGCAGAAACGCTGAGGGCCCGCGCTTATGACGGTACGCTGGCCCGGGTTGTCATGAGCGAGACGGCCGATGCCGCTTGGGTTCTGGCAACGGCCGATCCAGCGCGGGATATGGACACGCCTTTGAAAGGCCCCTACCGCACACGGCGTGATGGGTCCGCAGAACTCCACGCCCTCGCAATTCAACTTGCGAAACAGGCGCACACTCTGCCCGCCGCGGTGCTTGCCGTATGGGACGACGCAACCGTTGCCGAGCGTATTGCGACCGAAGCGGGCCTGTCGATCCTGACGACCGCGGAGGCGATGGAGGCCGCCGAAGCAGCGATCCGTCTGAGGCGTGTGTCCGCGGCTCGTGTGCCGACGCGGTTTTCCGAGGTTGGCCGCGTCCATGTCTTCCGACCCGATGACGGCGCGGAGGAACACTACGCCGTCGAAGTCGGCTCCCCCTCGCGCTCGGCTCCGGTGTTGGCGCGGCTGCATTCGGCGTGCTTCACCGGCGACGTGATGGGATCGCTCAAATGCGATTGCGGCCCCCAGCTGGCGGCTGCCATGACGCAGATCGCGGACGCCGGTGCGGGGGTCCTGCTCTACATGAACCAGGAGGGGCGCGGCATCGGGCTTGCCAATAAGATGCGGGCCTACGCGCTCCAGGATCAAGGGTTTGACACCGTCCAGGCGAACCACCGGCTCGGTTTTGAAGACGATGAGCGGGACTTCCGACTGGGCGCAGAGATTCTCAAGGCGATGGGGATCCATGCAGTCCGTCTCATGACCAACAACCCGGCCAAAGTGGCGATGATGGAAGCGTCCGGCGTCGACGTGGCGGAGCGGGTGCCGCTCCGGGTTGGCGAGACCAAGTTCAACGAGGGCTATCTGGCAACCAAAGCGGCGAAATCCGGCCATCTGTTGTGACCGCAAGGGCCGACCTGGTCGTCAACCGCTGGAATGCCCGGTTTCTCGGCCGACAGTTCGTCTGCTCTATCGGTCGTGGAGGCATCGTTCCCGCAGAGACCAAGCGTGAGGGCGATGGCGCAACGCCCGCGGGACGCTATCGCATCCTTGGCTGTTTCGCCCGGATGGACAGGCTTTGGCTCAACCGCCTCCCGATCCCCGTAGCGCCGACCACCCATCGAAGCATCTGGTCCGACGACCCGGCCGATTCGCGCTACAATACGGGCTTGGTGGCAGACAATTACCCCTACAGCCACGAGAAGCTCCGCCGCAGCGACGGCCTCTATGACCTGCTCGCCGTGATCGACCACAATCAACCGGCAGTTCCGGGGTTTGGCAGCGCGATCTTCCTGCACTGTTGGCGGCGTCCGCGCTATCCAACTGCGGGATGTGTCGCCTTTGCCCGCGCGGATCTGCATTGGATCCTGGCAAACTGGTCGAAGCACAGCCGTGTCTATATCCGTCTGTAGCATTGCCCAGACGAACCCATCTTTCCGATCTGCCATAAAACCGCTATGTTGAAGGCACAGTCGTGACTTGAGGCGGTGGTTCGACCGTTTCGAGGCGATTGGTGTATTCTGCCGCAACCGCGGCGTAACCATGGAGCCGACCCATAGCCAGACGACCGCACAACGCCCCGCCCACCCGTGAGACCGGCCCGCGCGTGAACCGCATGATTCGGGTGCCTCAGATCCGGCTCATCGACCACGAGGGTGAGAATGCCGGGGTGGTGACACCTGCCGAAGCAATCGAGATGGCCGAAGAGGTTGGGCTTGATCTCGTTGAGATTTCCCCGAACGCTTCGCCGCCTGTCTGCAAAATCATGGACTTCGGCAAGTTCAAATACGAGTCCCAGAAGAAGGCCGCCGAAGCCAAGAAAAAGCAGAAGGTCACCGAGATCAAAGAGGTGAAATTCCGCCCCAACATCGACACGCATGATTACGATGTGAAGATGCGCTCGGTGAACAAGTTCCTTGGCGAAGGCGACAAGGTGAAGGTCACGCTTCGGTTCCGCGGCCGTGAGATGGCGCACCAGGAACTCGGACGGGATCTGCTGCAGCGGGTTGCCGTCGACATCGAGGAATTGGGCAAAGTCGAATCGATGCCGAAGATGGAGGGGCGGCAGATGACCATGGTCATCGCTCCGTCGAAATAATGCGTTTGGCGGGACATCGGGCCCGCCTCACTTCCCTGCTGCCCGAGTGACAAGACCAATGGCAGACGCGCGCGGCGACCAGCTTGTCTCTCCGAGCTTTGCGCGCAATTTCGAGCCTATTCGCGATATGCTGATGCCCCTGCTCGGCGGCCTCACAGGCACGGTGCTCGAGATCGCAGCCGGCACCGGGCACCACGCGGCGCATCTCGCGGCGGCATTTCCCCACATTGAATGGTTGCCGACTGATATCGACCCGAGACATCTGGCCAGCATCGAGGCTTGGCGCAATCACGTCGCGGCTCCGAACCAACGCGACGCTGCGCTCCTTGATGCTGCGTCAGATGACTGGCCCTCCCAAGCCGCGGTGACCGATGCCCAGCCCATCTCAGCCATCTACGCGCAGAACGTTCTGCACATCGCGCCGTGGGCAGTGAGTGTTGGTTTGTTCGGTGGGGCCGCGAAGTGTCTGGGAGCAGGCGCGCCGCTGATCGTCTACGGACCCTTCAGCGTTGCCGGAGATATGATCGGCGACGGCAATCGGCGTTTTGACACGGCGCTCAGGGCCGAGAACCCGCTCTGGGGCCTGCGCGACACGGTCGATCTGGATAAGCTGGCCACGCAGACCGGCTTTTCCCCGGCCGAGCAGATCGCCATGCCATCCAACAACCAGATCTTGGTATTCCGACGGAGCTGAGTGCGCCCCGTCGGTTGCACTATCCGTTCGCCGTCACTTGACCGTGACGGTGATCCGCTCGGACATCACCGGCGGATTGTGGGGAATGTGGCTCCAGTCTCCGAGGACCAGTTGCAGTGTGTGCGTCCCGGCGGGCAGATCGACCGTGACCTCCGTCTGACCGCCACCGAAGTGCATGTGGTTGTCATCGGCGGGGATCGGCTCGTTCAGCTCCTCGCCCTCGATCGCCTCGTTGATGATCAGATGATGGTGGCCGGTCTTCTCCTGATCATGCCCGGCCGGCGCGACACCCATCCCGACAAGTCCAAATTGGATCCGGACCGGGCTGGATACGGTATCTCCGTCGGACAGATTAACGAAATAGACCTCCGCGCCCTCAGGGGCCGGGGTCTCTCCGCCCATCGCCGGCACACCCAGCGCCAGGGCGCACAGCCCTGCGAAAACTCCGCGCAAAATCATGTTGTCCTCCCACATTTGCTCTTCGTTCTACCCGTGATGCAAACCAGCTACGCCAGCACAGGTTGCCTGCCACATAGCATGCTCGGCCAAGATATCAGCGAAAGCTATCCGACGACGGATAGCAACTCACTCCACAGTGACCCGGATCACGTCTGATTGCAGCGGGGGATTGTGCGGGACATGGGTCCAGTCCGCGAACACCAACTGGAGTGTGTACTCTCCGGGCGGCAAATCGAGATTGACCTCCGTCTGCCCGCCTCCGAAGTGCACGTGGGCACTCTTGAGCAACCCCGACAGCAACTGGCGAACATTCCCGGCAGAGGCGTTGCTGGGCAAGGCCCGGTTGTGGTCCCGCGGCCTCAGCGTCGTGTTGATCAGCAGGTGGTGGTGCCCTGTAAACTCACGTTCTGTTCCAGCAGGCGCAACGCCCATGCCCGACAAACCAAATTGGATAAACACTGGTCCGGTGACCACATCCCCATCTTGCAAATTGATGAAATAGACTCTCGCCCCGGGTCGCGAGGGCGTATCACCGGCCAAAGCAAACCCATTGAAACACACGGCCAAAATGGCCGCCAAGCCAAGCAAGCGAACCATGTTCGACGTCCTCCCCGTTCACGCGCGCAAGAGTATAGCCTCGAACGTCTCCGACAAGGCTCGATTTGGTACGACACGTCCGAAAGATAGACAGTTATTGCATGGCTGCCCCATCCTGGACGGGACGCTAACGGGCTTGTTGCCACTCGGAGGGGGCGGTACGGTTCGCACATGGCGAATGAAGGTGATCAGACAGGGCGCCGCTGGCACGATATGGGCGGCAAGCCCGCGGCTGGCGAAGCGCCGGGGCCCGAGCACGACTATGCGCTTTGGGAGAAGCGGGTGGATGCGCTCCAGGTGCTCTGCGCCAGCAAAGGGCATTTCACCGTCGACGGCCTTCGACGCGCGCTGGAAGATATGGGCGAGGATGCCTTTGAGCGCATGACGTACTACGAGCGTTGGATGGCCGCAGTGACACAGAACCTCGTCGAAGGCGGCGTTTTCTCATTGGAGGAGCTCAATGCGCGGATGGCTGAGATTGCCGCGCGCGGTGAGACTTATGGCGACGCGCAGGAGCCCAAGGAATGAGCGAAGAGACGCCAGACACGCCGATACTCAGCGCGGAGGACATTGCCGGCGGCGCGTTCGGGTTTCGTCATCCGCTCGCCCCGGAAACCGGCTGCACCATGGCGGTGATGTCGCGGCGCGCCGGCTTGAGCACGGTCGCTGTGAACCTTGTGCGCATCGCTCCGGGGCGCCAGGCCTTTCCCGCCCATCGCCACCATGCGGAGGAGGAGTGGGTCTACGTGGTCTCCGGTACTGCGGACGTCTCACTCGACGGCACATGGCACCGCCTCGATGCGGGAGGGTTCGCCGCGTTCCTTCCTGGCGGACCGGCCCACGCGGTGCGCAACGCAGGCGAGAGCGAACTCGTGTGCCTGATGGGTGGCTCCCAGCCGCCGGCGGAGATCGTGGACTTCCCGGACTATGGAAAGCGCGTGGCCTTCGCCTCAGGCCAGGGCACCATGACTGACATGGCCGATGGGACGCCGTTCAATTTCGCGGACGCAATGGGCCCGGTGGAGGAGACGCCGTGACCCTCCCCCAGGTGAGCCCACCGCCTTTCGACCCGCCCTATCCGGGGGCGGATACGGCGCGGTTTGCGCCGGGCGATGCAGTGCGGGTACGGATCGCGGACGGCCCCGGCCACATGCGCACGCCCTGGTATCTGCGTGGGCGCATCGGTCGGGTCGAGCGGATCTGCGGCGCCTTCGCGAACCCGGAAGAGCTCGCCTATGGCCGAGACGGGAAGCCCGATCGCCCTCTGTACCGCGTCCGGTTCTTTATGGCGGAGATCTGGGGCGACGGCGCTGAAACCCCGTCCGATACGCTCGATGCCGAGATCTTCGAGCACTGGCTGGAGCCTGCCGATGCCACATGACCATCACGACCACGGACACGGACACGGACACGGACACGGACACGGACACGACCATGGGAACGGGATGAGCCCCTCGGGCCAT
Source organism: Pseudomonadota bacterium (assembly GCA_039816045.1). Taxonomy (GTDB): domain Bacteria; phylum Pseudomonadota; class Alphaproteobacteria; order Rhodobacterales; family Rhodobacteraceae; genus Thermohalobaculum. The sequence goes on along the minus strand of JBCBYB010000022.1, from coordinate 18,527 downwards.
CCCTACCGGGCCGACAATGACGGGCCACTGACCTATTGGCAGCGCATGGAGATCGCTGTCCGTGAGTTGTTGGTCGAAAAGGGCGTCGCGACTGCGGACGAGATCCAGGCGCAGATCGACCGAATGGACGCCCGGTCGCCCGCCCTCGGCGCCAAGGTCGTCGCACGTGCTTGGACGGATCCGGACTACAAGGCGCGTTTGCTCGCCGACGGATCTGCCGCCTGCCGCGAGTTGGGGATCGAGGTCGAGGCTATGAAGCTGGTGGTTGTGGAGAACACGGCCGACACTCACAACGTGGTCGTCTGCACGCTCTGCTCCTGCTATCCGCGCAATCTCCTTGGCCTGCCGCCGGACTGGTACAAAAGCCGCGCCTATCGGTCTCGCACCGTCAAGGAGCCGCGTCAGGTGCTTTCGGAGTTTGGATTGACCTTGCCCGCGTCCACCCGGGTCCAGGTTCACGACTCGACCGCCGACATGCGCTATGTGGTCTTGCCCGCACGCCCGGAGGGAACCGAGGATTGGGACGCCGAGCGCCTCGCCGAGATCGTCACCCGCGATGCGATGATCGGGGTTGCCGTCCCGCCCAACCAATGACCCACCGGCCATGATCGCCTGGGCCACAAACAAGGCCGCGGATCTCTCGCCCGAGACCCGCGGTGCTCTGGGCATGTGCGCGGCCATGTTCGTCTTCATCTGTATGGATGCGCTCGCCAAGCATATCGCGCAGAGCCTGCCCGCCATGCAGGTGGTCTGGGCCCGCTATGTGAGCCAGACTGTGCTGGTGGGGTTGATCTTTCTGCCAAGCCTCGCGCGGCGCATGCGGACGGCCAATCTCGGTCTCCAGCTCTTGCGATCCGGGCTTCTCTTCACGGCAACCTCGCTTTTCTTTACGGGCCTCGCGGTGTTGCCACTGGCCGAAGCCACAGCGCTTATGGAGCTCTCGCCGCTCATGATCACGGCGCTTGCGGCCTTGATCCTGCGCGAACAGGTGGGCGCACGCCGCTGGGCCGGGGTGGCAATCGGGCTGGTGGGCGCGCTGATCATTCTCCGCCCGGGGGTCGGGGTCTTCCAGCCGGCAGCTCTGCTTGTGGTCGGAGCGGCCATCTGCCTTGCCGGGTTCCAGGTGGCCACACGTGCGATGAGCGCCTCGGACAGCATCTGGACGACCATGCTCTACAGCACGCTGATCGGCAGCGTCTTCGCCTCACTCGCCATGCCGTTCGTCTGGGTGTCGCCTTCGCCAGACCTGATCCCGCTCTTGTGCCTGATCGGCTGCATCGGCTTTGTCGGCCATCTTTGCCTTGTGTGGGCACTCGCGCAGGCACCAGCATCGGTGCTGGCGCCGTTCAACTACTCGCAGCTCGTATGGTCAGCGCTCATCGGGTATCTTGTCTTTGCCGAAGTGCCGGACCAATACACAATCTTCGGCGCCTTGGTTATCGTTTGCGCTGGCCTCTATGTCTGGCATAGAGAGCGGGTCCGGACGGCGCCTTCCGCCCGCCCCCAGCGCTGAGCCTCCTGTTCAGCCGCGGGCAGCGCCCTCCCCCGAGGATCGAGCCCGTGCCTGCGACCCGCGACGCCCCAGCGCCGAGCCACACCGCCTTCTGGCCGCGGCTGCGCTGGCACGTCTGCGATCTTCTGCGCCTCGCCTGGCCGGTGATGCTGTCGCGCGCGGGCATTCTGGCGATGGCGTTTTGCGATGTCGTGATGCTGGGCCGCTACCAGCCGGGCGCGGTCGGCATTGCCAATCTCGGACTGGCGGTGTTCATCCCGATGCTGGTGATGAGCATCGGTCTCTGCTCGGGGGTCGTCGCGGTGGTGAGCCGCGCTTACGGCGCAGGAGACTGGGCCGAATGCGGGCGGGCCTGGCGCCGCGCGATGGTATGGGGCCTCGTGGTCTCGTTGCTTGCTGCCTCGGTCGTCTGGCAGGCCGAGGATCTGCTGCTGTTCTTCGGTCAGGATCCGGGCCTGTCGGCTGCAGGCGGCGATGTGGCCAAGGCGCTGGCCCCCGGTTTGGTCGCCCAGGTGCTGTTCGCCATCTGCGCCTTTTACTTCGAGGCCACCCGGCGGCCGTTCTTTGCGCTTGCGGTGATGATCGGCGCGAATGTGGTGAACCTCGCGCTGAATTGGCTGCTGATCTATGGATCTATGGGGGCGCCGGAACTGGGGGCTGTTGGCGCAGCGCTTGCCTCGACCCTCGCGCGGTTTGGCGCCGCTGGCGCAATGGTCGGCGCCATCCTTTGGCAAGCGGGCGCGCATGAAGCGGGCGTCCGGGGGCCTTGGGAGAGTTTCTGGGGTCCGGGCGGTTGGCGCTCCGGCGCATTGATGCGAAAGCTCGGGCTCTCGGCCGGCCTCGGCAACGGCTGCGAGACACTGGGTTTCGCAGCAATGACGATCTTTGCTGGCCAAATGTCGCTCGAGGCGCTCGATGCCTATTCGATCTCCCACAACCTGACCTCGACCGTCTTCATGGTTGGCCTCGGCATGGCGATCGCGACGGGCGTGCGCGTCGGCATCGAGGTCGGCCGCGGGCGTCCCGAAGAGGCGGCCTTCGCCGGCTGGAGCGGCCTTGCGACGGCGTTCGCGGTGATGGGGCTGCTCGGTGGCCTTGTGGTTCTGGGCCAAGGAGGGATCGCTGCCGTCTACACCAACGTGCCGGAGCTCCAGGCGCGCTCGGCGCTTCTCATTGCCCTCTCGGCCCTCATCTTCGTGCCGGACACGGCGCAGGTGGTTCTTGGCCAAGCGGTGCGTGCGCTCGGCGATGCCTGGATACCAATTTGGGTCTATGCCCTGTCCTTTGCCGCCCTCATGATCCCGCTCGGCTGGCTATTGGGGGTCGGCTGGGGCTTGGAGGAACCGGGGCTGATCTATGCGATTGTCGCAAGTTGCATCCTGGCCACCGTGCTCCTGGCTTGGCGCTTCGCTGTTCTGACACGGCCGAACCGGAGCTCTCCCCGGTGAGCACCAAGGACGACCGCCCAAGCGCCTATGTCTTCACCCGCGACCGCTGGCACGTGCGGGCGGGCGAATGGGCCGTCTATGCCGTCGCCTGGATATTCCTTGCCGTCACGCGGCCTTTCGGCGTGTGGACGCTGTCGCGGGTCCTTGCACCGCTTGGCGGATGGGCGGTGCTGGCAGTGCCCGCGTTCCGAAAGCGCGCCCAGCAGAACCTCGCTCAGGTCTGGCCCGAGCGCGGCGCCGCGGCACACCGTGCAATCGCGATGGAGGCTGGCCAACAGTTCCTGCGCCTGCTGATCGAGTACCCCCGTCTGACGCGCTTTTCACAGAAGATGGTGCTGCGCTCCGAGGGCCTCGAGCATCTCGAGGCGGTACGTGCCGAGGGCCGTGGCGCCATCCTCGCCACCGCGCACTATGGGAACTGGGAGGCGGTGCGGATCGCGGCCCTGCGGGCGGGGATCGATAGCGGTATCATCTACCGCGCCTTCAACAATCGCTATCTAGACCGGACGGCGTTCGAGACGATCCATTGCGCCGGCACACCGGTGTTGCGAAAAGGCGCAGCCGGACTGCGTGCGATGATCGCTCACCTGAAGCGCGGCGGCGTGGTCATGATCCTGGTAGATCAGCGGAACTCGGGTGCGCCGATGCTGCCGTTCCTGGGTCAGCCCGCGGAGACGGTCCTGGCCGCCGCCGAATTGGCGAGACGATGCAACGCCGCGCTCATCCCTGCCGTTGGTCGGCGCAACGTCGATGAGCGACGCTTTGAGGTCAGCTTTGAGCCCGAGATCCCCGTGGACGACCCCGCGGCGGCGATGACGGAGGTCAACGCCCGCATCGGCGCCTGGATCGAAGCGGATCCCGGCCAGTGGCTCTGGTTCCATCGGCGCTGGAAGACCGCACGGCGGGGCCGCTGATCAGCCTCAGCGCTCGTATTTCGCGGCGGCGAAGATCGGACCGGCGACCCCCTCTTGCAGCCACACGGCAACGCCCTCGCCCACGGCTGGCGGATCGAGGGTGAGCTCATAGGGCCCGTCCCCGCTCCAGGCGCCGCCCTCCGTCAGGCTTCGAACCACGTTGTGATAGGTGAGCATCCGCCCGCGGTTCTCACCCCGGCCAATATCGATCTCGCGGGACCGGTCATAGCGCGCAACCCAGATCGTCCCGGCGGCCTGATGCCCTTCGACCGGCTGAAGCCGCGCAATCAGTGACGCGCCCGCTTCTTCGAGCGCCATCCGCGCCACCTCGGCCTTAGCCTGCGCCATCTTGATCAGATCGATCACATGGCCGTTGCGGCTGCCGACGGCGTCCTCGACCCCCTGCACAACGATCTGGGGCGTGTAGACCACCCGAGCGCCGAACGTGCGCTTATAGGCGTATTGCCGTTTGGTGTATTGCGGCGAGGCAAAGGTGTCTTTCCAGCCGAGATAGTCCCAGTAGTCCACATGAAGGGACAGGGCGACCACGTCGGAACGCTTGGCGAGCTGTCCGAGCGCTGCGTCCGCCGGCGGACACGAACTGCACCCCTGGCTGGTGTAGAGCTCGATCAACACGGTCGGAGAGCCGCCCTCGGCCAGAGCCGGAGCGGCCAACGAAGCAAAGCCGGCAGCGAGCACCGCCGCAATGCGAAAGCGAAGCATGTGTTTCATGCACCAAGAAGTGCCGCGCCCCTGCCTCCGAGGCAACTCAAAGCTGCGTGACGCCGCGCGAGGACCTATTAGTGCACCGACTTAATGCACCGACAGCTCGTGCTGCCCATAGCGGAACTCTCGTGGCCCGATCAGACCGGCATGGCAGAGCCTCACCGAATGGATCGGCCCATCGAGTTCGCGTTCCCAGAAATCCAAAAACTTGTGGAGCTTGGGAAACTCCGGCGCGCGATCATAGTCCTGCCAGAGAAAGGTTTGGAGGAGGCTCTGGGCATCCGGCATACGGTAGAGGATCTCGGCCGTGGCCAGGGAGTATCCTTCGAGCTGAAGGCTCAGCTCCTTCGCAGAAACGGGTGCGTTCATCGGTTTGTGCCTGCAGTCTTCTTGTTTTTGCGCCGGTCGCCTTGGCGTGCGTTGCGGCACGGCCCCAAAGCCCTGCGGTGCAGCAATTCTGGCGAGATTTCGTTTAGATTCGGTAGTCTGGAAAAATTGTTTCTCGGCGCTATACTTCGCGCGGCGTCAGTTTGCCGACGCCGGGCCATTGGCTCCGTTTTTTTCAACACACAGAACATCGAGGATGAAACTATGGGTGATGCAAAAGGTAAGGGTAAGACGGACCCCAAAGAAGAGAAGAAGGCCTTGACGCAGATTTCGGGCTGCTTCGGAACGTTCGAGAAACGGATGCAGACGCGGTTGAAACTGCTGGAAGATATGCGGCTAAAGTGTGAGTTGTGCGAGAGTGGCAAACTGGATCCGTCGACACTTAAGTTCGATCCAATGCAGTCCTTGAAAGATCTGGAAATGCAGTTCTACAAGGACTTGGCGAGTGATGAGAAACAGCTCAACATGAAGCTCAAGGCGCTTCAGAAGATTGACCTCAAGAATACATCGCCGCAATTCAACGATCAGCTTGGCAAGATCATCAAGAAGACGACGACGGTGAAAGTGGGTAAGACCGAATTTGGCCTCGACCCCAAAGCCTACCTGAAGCACATCGAGAAGGGCATGCAGAAGGGCAAGGTCGACTTCAAGTTCGTGCCGGTGAAGCTGAAGGTCGAGTTCTGACCCAGATCTGACCGAAACACGACCGGCTGGGGGCGCACGCGCCCTCAGCCCATCCGGATCAGCGGCGCGTCCGCGCGTTTGGCGTAAAGCTCCGGCAGGAACCGCTCGAAAAAGCCAACCTCCTCGACATTGTGCCGAAGCCAGGCCTCCGCCTTCTCCCGGTTGAAGCGCCGCGGCAAGACGAGCCGGTTCACCACATAGCGCAGCAACCCGCCGTCGTGGCCGAGCACCATACGGCTGCGGTACAATACACCACCTTCGACATCCTGGAACCGGTGCACCAAGTCCATCAGCGGGCGGCCGAGAAGGGACACGCGCAAGCCGATGCCTGTGGCATCAAGTTGGGTGACCTCCGCCACCGCGTCGAGCTCAAATTCCGCCCGGCGGTCAAAAGCTTCGTGAATGCGCAGATGCTCACCAGGGCGCACCGGACCTCCGGGCGCGCCACCACGGTGCTCCACCCCGATATGATCGCGGGGGTGCCAGACGAAGTAGGCGGGCATCCGGCGCCCCTTGGCCTCGACCTCTAGGGAGGCGAAGGTTTGGAACCACCACACCAGCATCTCAGTGGTGACCCCGGCGATGCGATCATGATCGATGGTGAGCACCATCTGCCCGTTCGGCAGGCTCTCAACAAAGGTGTCCGCGCTCTCTAGCGGTTTCGGATCCCATCCGAAGTCCCGCGGTTCCGGCATCTGCATGGCGCGCTCCCCGGTTGATGTCGAGAAGCGTGCCACAGTTCAGAGTTTCAGCACAGGACCGACGGCGCCGCCCTTGTCGCAGACCGCCCGGGTCAGGCAGCCGCCAAGTTGCGCAGGACGTAGTGGAGCACCCCGCCGTTCTCGACATAGGTGATCTCGACCTCGGTATCGATCCGGCAGAGCAGGTCGATCTCCTTGGTCGTGCCGTCCGGATAGCCGATCGTGCCCTTCACGATTTGACGCGGCTTCAGATCGCCCGAAAGCCCGGCGATGGAGACGGTCTCTGCCCCCGTGATGCCGAGCGATTTGCGGCTGTCGCCCCCGGTGAACTCCAGCGGGATCACCCCCATGCCCACCAGGTTGGAGCGGTGGATGCGCTCGAAGCTCTCGGCGATCACGGCCTTCACGCCCAGAAGCGCCGTCCCCTTGGCCGCCCAGTCGCGCGAGGAGCCGGTGCCGTACTCCTTGCCCGCGATCACCACCAGCGGCGTGCCGGCCGCCTTGTGCGCCATGGCAGCATCGTAGATCGGCATCTGCGCTCCGTCCGGACCGACGGTGTAGCCACCCTCCACCCCGTCCAACATCTCGTTCTTGATGCGGATGTTGGCGAAGGTGCCGCGCATCATCACCTGGTGGTTGCCGCGCCGCGCACCGTAGGAGTTGAACTCCCGCACGGGCACCTGATGGTCCACGAGGTACTGCCCGGCGGGCGTCGCCTCCTTGAAGGAGCCGGCAGGCGAGATGTGGTCGGTGGTCACCGAGTCGGCCAGCATCGCCAAGATCCGCGCACCGGTGACGTCTTCGATGGTGCCCGGCTGGTGGCCCATGCCTTCGAAATAGGGCGGGTTCTGCACATAGGTGCTGGTCGAAGGCCAGTCATAGGTCAGGCTCTCGGTGGTCGCGATGCCCTGCCATTTATCGTCGCCATTGAAGACGTCGGCGTATTTCGACTGGAAGCCCTCGCGCGTCACGGTCTCAGCGACGAGATCGGCGACCTCCTTCTGGGTCGGCCAGATGTCCTTCATATAGACCGGCTGGCCGTCCGAGCCGGTGCCGATCGGGTCCTTGGTCACATCGATGCTCATGTCCCCGGCGATCGCGTAGACCACGCAAAGCGGCGGCGAGGCGAGGTAGTTTGCCCGCACATCCGGGTTCACGCGGCCTTCGAAGTTGCGGTTGCCCGAGAGCACCGAGCAGGCGACCAGATCGCCCTCGTTCACCGCCTTGGAGATCGGCTCCGGCAGCGGGCCGGAGTTGCCGATGCAGGTGGTGCAGCCATAGCCCACCAGGTTGAAGCCGAGCGCGTCGAGGTCCTCCTGGAGACTCGCCTTCTCCAGATAGTCCGACACCACCTGGCTGCCGGGCGCGAGCGAGGTCTTCACCCAGGGCTTGGATGTCAGCCCGAGCGCCCGCGCTTTCCGTGCCACGAGGCCCGCACCGATCATCACGTAGGGGTTGGAGGTGTTGGTGCAGGAGGTGATCGCTGCGATCACCACCGAGCCAGACTTCACCGCATAGTCCGTGCCCTCGACCGCAACCTCTTTGTCCATGGGGCGCTTGAACTCGCTCTCCATCGCGGTGGCGAAAGCCGGGGCTGCATCGGACAGCAGGATCTTGTCCTGCGGGCGTTTCGGGCCGGAGATCGAGGGCTCGACCGTACCCATGTCGAGGCTCAGCGTGTCGGTGTAGACCGGCGCATAGTCCGCATCCCGCCACATGCCGTTCGCCTTGGCATAGGCCTCGACCAGCGCGATGCGCGCCTCGTCGCGGCCCGTGGTGCGCAGATACCGCAGCGTCTCGTCATCGACCGGGAAGAAGCCGCAGGTCGCGCCATATTCCGGCGCCATGTTGGCAATCGTCGCGCGGTCCGCCAGCGGCAGAGCGTCGAGCCCCGCCCCGTAGAACTCCACGAACTTGCCGACCACGCCTTTGGCGCGCAGCATCTGCGTGACCGTCAGCACGAGATCCGTCGCCGTCATCCCCTCTCGCAGCGCGCCGGTCAGCTCGAACCCGATCACCTCGGGGATCAGCATGGAGACCGGCTGGCCGAGCATCGCCGCCTCCGCCTCGATCCCGCCAACACCCCAGCCAAGGACCGCAAGGCCGTTTACCATTGTCGTGTGGCTGTCGGTGCCCACCAGCGTGTCGGGGTAGGCGACCTCCGCCCCGGTCTGATCCTTGTCGGTCCAGACCGTCTGGGAGAGGTATTCGAGGTTCACTTGGTGACAGATGCCCGTCCCCGGCGGCACCACGCGGAAGTTCTCGAATGCCTCCTGACCCCATTTCAGGAAGGTGTAGCGCTCGCCGTTGCGCTGGTACTCCCGGTCAACGTTGAGCTGAAAGGCCCGCGGGTTGCCGAACTCGTCCACCATCACCGAGTGGTCGATCACCAGATCCACCGGGTTCAGCGGGTTGATCTTCTCGGGGTCTCCGCCCAGCGTCACCATCGCGTCGCGCATCGCCGCCAGATCGACCACGGCCGGCACACCGGTGAAGTCCTGCATCAACACCCGGGCGGGGCGATAGGCGATCTCGCGGGTCGACTTGCCACCATCGTCCGCCCAGGCCGAGAAGGCGCGGATGTCGTCCTGAGTGACCGTCTTGCCGTCCTCAAACCGCAGCATGTTCTCCAGCAGCACCTTCAGCACCGCGGGCAGGCGCAGGAACTGACCAAGCCCCGCTTCTTCGGCAGCCGGGATCGAGTAATAGCCGATATTGGCGCCCCCGGCGTTTAACTCGCGGCGGGTCTTGGCGCTGTCCTGTCCGACGGTGATGGTCATAGGTCTCTCCCATTGGCTGGGGCCCGACCGGCCTTGCGACGGGTCTGGGGGCGGCGGGCTGTGGAGTTCTTTAAGGGTGCTTAAAAAAAGCTTGGGTGCGGCGCAAGCAGCCCGGTGGTCGCAGTCCCCAAACGACAAATCGTGATCCGCAGATTGTTGAAGAGCACCGCCCTGGCCGGTATCGTACCAATTCGAGATTGATTGCGTTGAGAGGCCCAAATGAGTTCGTCCTGGATACCCTTTGTGTTATCTGTTGCCGCGTTCTGGAGCACCCATGCGGCGTCGACCACAATGCCACCGCGCTCGCTTGGAGACTTCACCCCAGGCCTCCGCGCGACGGTGAACAATGTAGACAACGTCAACTTCGATTCGCTGACCTTTACGGACAGTCAGACATCCGGAACGGCGCAAGTGTCGGTCGACACACTTGCACTCGACGGCGTCTCACCGTTCCGGGCCGGCGCACGGGCCGAAGCAGGCTCGCTGGGTGTCGCCAGCGAAGGGCTTCCATTCAGAGGGCCCGGCGACCAAGTCGGCGCGTCCGCCCGATACGCGGACATGGTAGGCATCACGTCTTCTGGCGAAACGGGCTTTGGAAATCTCACGCTCGATTTCGCGCTCGAAGGCACCATGGACGTTGTCAGGTCGTCCAGCGCGGGCCTCTTCTTCATCTTTGAGTATGCGATCCCTGACGGCGGTCTGACGGCGTTGCCAACGGAACTCACGCCCACGATCATGGGATCGGGGTTCGAGGAGCTGGCCTTCGCGGACGAGCTTATCGTAACGCCAGAGCCAATCTTCTTTGATGGGTTCATCTCCACGGCTCTGTTGTTCGGGATGGTCGACGACAGCTCGAACCCGGGTTTGACGCCCTTCGACGGCATCGTCACGATCGAGGTGCCCTTCATCTTCGGCGAAGGGGCGTTCTTTTCTGCGACGCTAACGGCCGAAACGAATGGGCCGGACTTCATCGACGCCCTCGGCTCGGCGGATCTGGTCAGCGTGCTAGTCGAACAGGGTGGCAATGCGGTGCAGGACGCGGTTGTGACCGGCCAAGTCGGCGGCGATCTTGCCGCGGTGGCAGCGGCCAATTCATCCGATGTGCCCTTGGCTTTGCCGGGGGCCTTCCTGGTCGCGGCGATCGGAGCGCTCTTCGTGCCGCGGAGACAATCCCCCGAGCAGATGCCGGTTTGATCTTGGCGCGACAGGCTCTGCCCGGCTCGCGCTCAGCCCCAACCAACCGAGCGATTGCGTCCCATCCCACGCGGGGCTAAGCCTCGGGCCATGGATTTCGAGGTCGACGGTCTGTCCTGCCGCCGCTCCGGGCGGATCGTGCTCCGCAACGTGGCGTTCACTTTGGCCGCGGGCGAAGCGGCCGTGTTGCGCGGGCCAAACGGGGTTGGAAAATCGACCCTGCTGCGCATGCTGGCCGGGTTTCTGCCGGTGGCGGCTGGGGATGCGCGGCTCGGTTCGATCAGTCGGGTTACGGACCGCCAGGGCTTTCAGGACCAGATCGTCTATGCCGGACATCTGGATGCGGTGAAGCCGGCCTTGACGGTATCCGAGAACCTCGGACTTTGGGCCGCGCTGCACGGCGCCGCCACGGGAGCGGTCGACATGGCCCTCGACCGGTTCGGCCTTTCGGCCATCGCCGATCGGCACGCAGCGGAGTGTTCTGCGGGACAGAAGCGGCGGCTCGGCCTCGCGCGTCTCCTGGTGATTGACCGCCCGCTCTGGCTCCTCGACGAGCCGACGGTGTCTCTCGACACGGCATCGGCCGGACTGGTGGCGGAGCTTGTCCAAGCCCACCTGGCCGGCGGCGGACTGGCCCTGGTGGCAACCCATATCGATCTTGGGCTGGCGGCGGCCAAGGAGATTGCACTCACGCCCGCCGCAGACATCCCGACAGAGACCCGTGATCCCTTCCTCGAGGGCACGTGGTGAGCCCGGCCACGGCTCTCCTCCGGCGCGAGCTTGCCATCGCCTTTCGCGGTGGGGGCAGCACGGGCGTCGCGCTCGGCTTCTTCGTGCTTACGGTGGTGCTTGTGCCGCTTGGGATCGGGCGCGAGCCGCAATTGTTAGCGCGGATCGCGGGCGGCATCGTTTGGATCGCGGCGTTGCTGGCGGCCCTGCTCAGCCTTGACCGGATCTTCCAGGCGGACCACGAGGACGGGAGCCTCGAGCAGCTGGCCCTCTCGCCGCTCGCCTTGGAGCAGATCGTGGCGGTGAAAGCCCTGGCGCATTGGCTGAGCACGGGGCTGCCGATGACCCTTGCTGCGCCCCTTCTCGGCGCGATGCTGCAACTGGATCTGTGGGCGGCATTGGTGCTCGCCCTCTCCGCATTGGTCGGCACTCCAGCGCTGAGCGCCATCGGTGCGGTCGGGGCGGCGATTACGGTGGGCGTGCGACGAGGCGGACTGTTGCTCTCGATCCTGGTGCTGCCACTCTACATTCCCACGCTGGTCTTTGCGGGGCGCGCGGTCGGCAATGCAGGGCTTGGGCTTGACCCTTGGCCGACGCTCGGGATCACCGCGGCACTGACGCTCTTTGCCCTCGCGCTCGCCCCGTTTGCGGCCGCGGCCGCGCTGAGGATCAATCTGAGATGACCCTTGCGAAGATCCCCCTCTACGACCACCGGCAGGATGGCCTGATCGGGCTTGTCCGCAAGCGTCCCGAGGCGGCTGGGGCCGTCATGGATGCGGTGCTCAGCGGCATGGGTCCGACAGGCCGGATTGTGCGCCCCGCCCTCGCGCGCGCCGACCGGATGGCCGAGCGGTGGCTACGGCGCGCGGGCGATCCCTATCTGGACGAGATCCTGGCGGTTCGCGCCGCGGTCGGGCGCCCGGGACCCGTTGCGTTCTCGCTCTCCTATGAGTTCGGCTGCACCACACGGGTGTTTGACGGGGCGCCCCCCACGCTCTTTCGCACCCTCGACTGGCCCTTCAGGGGCCTCGGCGAGCGGGTCGAGATTGTCCACCTCCGGGGCCCTGCGGGGGACTGGACGACCGCCACATGGCCTGGTGTGGTCGGAGTGGTGCACGGGGTTGCGCCCGGACGCTTTGCCGCGGCGCTCAATCAGGCGCCGGAGCGGCGCTCCGGTCTCGGCCGACCGGTGGACTGGCTCTCGGGCAAGCGGCGGTTCTGGCGCTCTCGCGGCCTGCCGCCCACACATCTGCTGCGAAGGGTGCTCGAGACCTGCCCCGATTATGAGAGTGCGTGCGAGGTTCTGGCGACTGCCCCGCTCGCGGCCCCGGCGATTTTCACCCTTGCGGGCACGGAGCGAGGCCAAGCGGTCACCATCGAACGCACCGAGACCGCCATGGCCTCCCTCGCCCGCCCCGCTGCCGCCAATGCCTTTTCCGAGATCGAAGCGCCCCGGCGCTGGCGCCCGCGCGGGATCGACAGCGACGGACGGCTCGCCCAGATCTGCGCGCTCGATGTGGCGCCTGCCCACGACGCCATTGCGCCGCCGATCCTGAACGCGCTGACCCGCCTTGCAGTGACGATGACCCCCGCAGGCCAATTGTCGGTCACGGGCTTCGACGGTCCTGCGCGCACGACCGAAACCCAAACCGCACGGCTGCCTGGCCTGATGCCGGAGGCGTGACGCCGCAGGCACCGCTTCCCCGTTGCCCGGCCTTGCCCCCTCCCCTACCTATGGGCGCATGTCGATCTGGCGCTACGCAAACCCGGCCGAGTTCATGCGACTCACCGGCTGGCTGGTCCTGCCACTCTCGGTGCTCGCCGGGGTGATGCTTGCGGTCGGGCTCGCCTGGGCGCTGCTCGGGACACCCGATGACTACCAGCAGGGCTCGACGGTCAAGATCCTGTTCATCCATGTGCCCGCTTCGATGCTGGCGATCAACACCTATGCGGTGATGGCTGTTGCCAGCGTCATCGGCCTGATCCGCGGCCACCACGTCTCCTTTCTGGTGGCCAAGGCCGCCGCCCCGATCGGCGCCGCGTTCACCCTGGTCTCGCTGATGACCGGTGCAATCTGGGGCGAGCCGATGTGGGGCACCTGGTGGGTCTGGGATGCGCGGCTGACCTCGGTGCTGGTGATGTTCTTTTTCTATCTCGGCTACATGGCGCTTTGGGCGGCTGTCGATGAGCCCGAGAAGGCCGCGGAGCTCTCGGGCGTCCTCTGCCTTGTGGGCGTGGTCTTTGCCTTCTTCGCGCGATACGCCGTGAATTTCTGGGCGACGCTGCACCAGGGGGCCTCGCTCTCGGTTGCCGAGGGTCAGCGGGTCGATGACGTCTTCCGCCTGCCGCTCTATTGGATGATGGCCGCCTTCTACGTGTTCTTTGTTGCCCTGCTGTTGGTGCGGGCGCGGACGGAGATCCGGGCGCGTCGGGCGCGGGCGCTGCGCATCCGCGAGGTGGCGGCATGAGTGATCCGTATTTCTTCTATGTGCTCGGGGCCTACGCAGCGACGGCCGTTATCCTTGGCTGGCTGGTCTGGTCGACCTATCGCGCCAATGCCCGGATGCGGGCCGAGCTCGAAGACGCAGAGAGGCATCGAAAATGACCGAGACCCCTGTAGAGCCTGCCGAGACCAAGGGCGGCTTCCGCCCCTGGATGCTGATCCCGCTGCTTGGTGCCTTTGCGGTGCTCTCGACCCTCGGCATCGAGCTGGTGACCAAGGATGGCGATGCCCTGCCCTCGGCGCTGATCGACCGCCCCGTGCCGGAGTTCGCGTTGGAGGGGGTGGCGGGCACGCCGGGGTTCTCGACCGCGGATCTGAAAGAACCCGGTATCAAGATCGTCAATGTCTGGGCAAGCTGGTGCGTGCCCTGCCGGGTTGAGCACCCCTGGATCAAGGCCCTGGCCGAAGAGGGGCACACGGTCTTCGGCCTCAACTACAAGGACAGCACCGAGGGCGCGGAGGCCTTCCTCGAGGAGCTTGGCAACCCGTTCGCGCGCATAGGGGTCGATGACAGCGGGCGCACGGGGATCGACTGGGGCGTCTACGGCGTGCCCGAGACCTTCATCGTCGATGGCGAGGGGCGCATCCGCTACAAGCATGTGGGTCCGATCCAGGCGGGCGATCTCACCAAGCGGATCCTCCCAGCGATCGAGGCGGCAAAGTCCCCGGCAGGCTGAGTGGCGCCGGTGTCGCTCTCGGTCGGCATCGCGGGAGCAGGCATCGCTGGGCTGGCAGCGGGCGCGTTCCTGGCGCGCGCAGGCCATAACGTCACTCTCTTTGACCAGTTCGAACGACCAGCCCCCGTCGGCTCCGGCCTGATGATCCAGCCCATCGGTCTCGCGGTTTTGGACGCGCTCGGCGCCGGTGCCGGGCTACGGGCTCATGGGGCGCCGATCCGGCGCATCCTCGGACGGCTGGCGGGCAGTGGGCGCACCGTGCTCGACGTCTCCTACGCCGACCGCGGCAGCGCGAGCACCGGATATGCCGTCCAACGCGCGACCCTGTTCGAGGTTCTGCTTCAGGCGGCGGAGCGCGCCGGGGTTCACCTGCGGCCAGGACACCGGGTTGAGGGAACCGAGCCCACTGGCGCGGGGCTGCACCTGCTGGCCGCAGAGAAGGCGCATGGTCCGTTCGACGTTGTGATCGATGCGCTTGGCCAGCGCTCGGTGCTCTGCCCCCGGCCCGGACGGCTGCTGCCCTATGGCGCGCTCTGGTGCCTGGTCGAAGCCGGCGCGCCCGGTTTTGCGCCCGACCGGCTGGAGCAGCGTTACGTCGCCGCGCGGCGGATGACCGGGGTCCTCCCCGTCGGCACCCGCCCAGGAGACGACCGGCCGATGCTCACCTTCTTCTGGAGTCTGCCGGCCCGGGACCATGCCACCTGGGAGCAAGCGCCGATTTCAGACTGGCACGCGGCCGTTGCGGCCGATTGGCCGGAAACAGCGCCTTTGCTGGACCAGATCACGGAGCATGGGCATCTGAGCTTTGCCCGGTACCGCCATCGCACGCTGTCCTCCCCCGTCAGCGGCCGCATCGCTCATCTCGGCGACAGCTACCACAGCGCGAGCCCGCAACTCGGCCAGGGGGCGAACATGGCGCTCTTGGACGCCGCCGCGCTGGCCTCAGCCCTCGCGACCGAGACGGAGCCCGATGCAGCGCTGGCCCGCTATGCCCGCCTCCGCCGTCTCCATGTCTCGCTCTACACCGCGGCAAGCTGGATGTTCACGCCCGTCTACCAGTCCGACAGCCGCATTCTTCCCGTGCTGCGCGACCGCTTGCTGGCGCCACTCAGCCTGGTGCCGCCGATGCCGCGCATCCTCGGCCATCTGGTCGCAGGAGAAATCGCCTGGCCCAGGCGTGGGCTCGGCCCCGTGCTCGGCGCCGCTCAACCCTTGGCCGAGGGCTCCTCCTCCTCGACCATATGACGCTTGATCAGCGGCATCTGCGCGATCATGAACCCGAATGTCAGGGGGATGTTGGCGAAGGTTTTGAAGCTCACCCAGAACTCGTCGGACTGGGTCCGCCAGACCACCTCGTTCAATAGCCCGAGGAAGACGAAGAACCCCGCCCAGCGCCAGGTGAAGATCATCCAGCCGCGTTCGTCGAGCGGCAGGGTCTCCCCCAGCAGATACTTGATATAGGATCGCCCCTGCAGCAGCCCGACCAGTAGAATGAGCGCAAAGAGCCCGTTCACAACGGTCGGCTTCATCTTGATGAAGGTCTCATCCGCCAGCACCAGCGTGAGCGTCCCGAAGACCGCGACCACGATCGCCGTCACCACCGCCATCTTTGGCAAGGTCCGCGTCGCGACCCAGGAAACCGCAAGCGAGACCACGATGGCCACCATAAAGGTTCCGGTCGCGACGAATATCGGCCCCGTCGCGCTGTCGAGCGCCTCCGCGCCGGTCAGCATCTCAAGCGGGCCCCGGACGGACGGCCAGGCCAGCACCTGGTCGGCAAAGCGAAACGACAGGAAGAAGACGGCAAGCGGCCCGATCTCGAGCGCAAACTTGAGCCAAGGATTGATCTCGGGGCGGGCAGGTGAAGCAGGCATGCGCGCCGTCTAACGGCTGCGGGCGCCGCTGTCACCCCAGATCAGCCAAACTCGACCAACACAGCGCCCAATCCGATCACCACCATAAGCCCGGCGCGGACCGGCCCGATCCGCTCGCCCAGGAAGATCCAGCCGATCAGCGCCGCAAAGACCACCGATGTCTCCCGCAAGGCCGCCGCCTCACCCACCTTATCGAGCCGGGTCGCCAACATGACGGCACCGAAGCTCAGAAGCGCGGTCATCGCGCCGAGCGCGCCCCGCAGCATCAGCGGTCCGAGGGCCGGGGGCTCCGCCATCCGGCGGTACCAGACTACCCCCAGGATCGGGAACAGCAAGCCATCCACCACGAAGAACCAGGCGAGGAAGACAAACGGGTCCTGGGCCAGGCGGATGCCATAGGCGTCGTAGGTCGTATAGCCGGCCGTCACCAGCCCCGTGGCAAACGCGATCCACAGCGCGTGGCGAAGCGTGCGCCGCCCCACCTGCTCCATCGCGGCGACATTGGCCGCCGCCAGCGCCAGGATACCGCCCGAGAGCAGAGCGATGCCGAGCCACTGCCCGGGCGCATAGGTCTCGCCGAAGACGACCCAGGCAAAGGCTACGGTCCCGAGCGGCCCGGTGCCGCGCACCACCGGATAGACCGCCGAGTAAGCCCCCCGCGAATAGGCCATCGCCATCAGCCATTTGTAGAGCGCGTGGATCACGAACACCCCGGCCAAAATTGGCCAAAGTGCAGGTTCCGGCCATGGCAGCAGGAACACCGCTATGGGCAGGGCCACCGCCAGATAGCAGACATCCACGGCGGCGCGCGTCATCCAGGGGTCGTGCCGGCCCTTTTGGATCGCACCAAAGCTCGCATGGGCCACGGCCGAGACCAATGCCAACACCATGGCAGCCGTCCGTCCGGCCTCCGTGCCCTCGATCGCCAGCACCCAATCGGTGAGCATGCAGTTCCCCAGGACGGTCCACCCGCCAACCGCTGGGATCTACCGTTGCACTTGCGCTAAGGGAAGGGCGCTTGAATAGACCAGAGAAAAGCGTACAGTTTTTGGGTCTGTCTAGGGAGTGATTATGACGAAGAGTACCAAGCTGGCGCTTTGCGAGACATGGTTCGATCGGGTCTGGCGAAAACGCGATGTCGGTGCGATCGATGACCTCCTCGATACCAAGGCCCTGACCCACGGGCTGGGGGCGCAAGCCTGCATGGGTCCGGAGGAGTTCCGCGCGTTCTATCATGCACTCTCGAACCTGGTCAGCGACGTCGACATCACCATCGATAAGTCGGTCGAAACCGGCGACTGGATCTCGGTCCTCTGCACGGTGCGCGCAAAGAGACGGGACAACGGCGAGCCCGTCGTCATCACCGGTCAGGCCATGGTGCGGATCGAGGATGGCATGATCCGCGAGGCCTATAATCACTTCGATCTGATGGGCATCTTCACCGCCTGCGGGCTCCTGCCATCCGACAGTTTCGAGCGGTGTCTGGACGGCCAAAAGGTGGCGTGATCGACCCTTTCTCGAGGGACCTAACGCCTGCCACACGCTGTTGGGAGATTGCGGCCCAGGCCCGTTCCGTGGCCCATTCTCACCGCCGTGCAACGGAGGAGATCCCCTGGTCCGCCGAGGGGAAGCGCCCTGGGAACCACCAAGGAATGCGATAGGGATGCGGCCGACCGTATGGCCTGCCACCGCGCGATAGTCGCCACGGCGGGGCAATACTAACGATGAACGTGATGGTCCATCGCGATGCGCTCGCCTTCGCGGAGGTGGACACCCGGAAGATCCTACCGTTGAGAGGCGGTGTATGATTCCCTCGGCTGAGACGGATCGGGAGGGGCGACCATCCGGCAGGCGCGCTTTTTCGGGCTCTTGGAGCATCTGGAGCGGCTGAGCATGGACGGCGATCCGCTTGAGGTGCTCGAGGCCACGGTGGCTTTCGAGGACTTTCGCCCGTGGCTGGTCGCGAAGCTCGGCTATGGCGACGGCTCGAAGGGTGGTCGTCCTCCGTTCGATCCGGTTTCGATGTTCAAGGAGCTGATCCTGCAGGCGCGGCACAACCGCTCCGACGCGCGGATGGAGTTCATGCCTGTCGGCCAGCGGACTGCGCTTATTGCAGCCAGACAGACGAGGCGTGGGCGGCGAAGCGCCTGCTCACAAGCCGCATCAACCGGCGCAAGCCGGCGGGTCGACCGATGCCGTGGAACATCGCCCGGGCGACCGCGAAGAAATCCGCCATCCGCGCCGCCGTCGAGCACGTCTTCGCCCATCAGAAAACCCGCTTCGGGGGGACGTCCGCACGATCGGACTGGCTCGGGCCGAAGCGAAACTGACGCTGGCCAACACCGCCTACAACGTCGACCGCCTGATCTTCCATAAACGGCGCGGCACCGTAGGATG
>JBCBYB010000021.1:0-84342 GCA_039816045.1 Pseudomonadota bacterium | reverse complement strand
CGCGCTCGGCGCGACCGCCATCCTCGCGGCGATTGGCGATCCCTCTCGGTTCCGAACAGCGCGCGACGTGGCCGCCTGGCTCGGGCTCGTACCAAGGCAACACTCGACCGGGGGCAAGCAAACGCTCCTCGGCATCGCGAAGAAGGGAAGCAGCGACCTGCGCACCCTCATCGTGCACGGGGCGCGTTCGGTCATGATGCACCTCGACCGATCGACGGATCGGCTCGGTGGCTGGGTGGACGCGCTGAGGGCGCGCATGCACGCCAACAAGGCTGTGGTGGCGCTCGCCGCCAAGATCGCCCGCATCGTCTGGGTCGTCCTGACAGGAACAGGCGCCACCTATGAGCGGCGCCCGCCGTTGGCCGCCGCCTGAATTTACGCGGTCCGGCACCGCCGGAGAGGCGTGCGAGGTTCGACGTGATGACGAGAGGGTCGATCGACGTTCGGTAAATCCGGTCTGAAAGCGGGCTTCGTGCCCGAACCGGCCAATTGGAAACCGAGCGTGCGGATCTCATCATGGCCTGGCCGGAGAACCGGCCCACGCGCGAGAGGCCGGAGCATTTGCGCAAACTCTGAAGTCACCACCGAAGACCGTTGCACAGGCAGGGTGGACCATAGATTTCGGCCGAGAAGGTCTCGCAGCCCGGCGTTGTCGAGCATGGCGTCGGCATAGAGCCGCTTCAGCTTCGCGTTCGACGCTGCGCGCCCATCGCTGCGCGATGCCTCAAGCGCCCTCAGCCGCTTGGCGTCCGACGGCTCCATGCCGCCGAACTTCGACTGCCAAGCATAGAACGTGGCGCTGCTGATCCCATGCCGGCGACACACGTCTGCTGTCTTCGCGCCTGCTTCCTGTTCCCGCAGGATCGCAATGATCTGCTCCTCGCTGACGGCGCGCGCGGAGCGTGAAGATCGCTTCTTCGTCCGGTCCTCTCGCTAACCCGAACACGAGCATCACATGGAGGAAATCCCGGGGGTAACAGCAAGGGTTGCGCGAGGACGCTGCGGACCACTTCGACGCGATCGCGGCGACTCTGGAAGCCGTGTACCGGCAATACAGCCCGGATCATCAGAGCCACGCGCTGAGTACTATGGAGCAGCGAAACTGAGCGGATAGATGAGCGGATTTCTGGAGCCCGAGCCGATGACAGGAAGTAAGCCACTGAGAACGTTGGCGGACCCGACAGGATTCGAACCTGTGACCTCTGCCTTCGGAGGGCAGCGCTCTATCCAGCTGAGCTACGGGTCCAGCTTAGATCGAAATACACGTCCCGTATCCGCGATGCAATGGCGGGCCGCTCTCCGTTTGCACGGGAACTAAGCTGCCTGTAACTCTATTTGGGTACTATATACTCAGCTAGCCACTTTTTCCCTAGCGCGGCGAGCCGGGATGGCTGGTTATATCCCCACAAAGAGGGGATATAATGATGCCGAAACAGCGCGAGCCCGAGACCCTGGGCACCTTCGAGTTCTTTCAGAGGTTCCCGAACGAGGAAGCTGCGCGCAAGCACTTTGAGGCACAGCGCTGGTGTGACACACCGGCCTGTGAACCGCCCCGCATTTGTCGGAGGCGGTTTCGCGTAAGCTACGCTGCGGCGGCCACGGCGTCTATCTGCGCGTAGTAGCTCGCCTCGGCTTCGGCGGGCGGGATGTTCGCGATTGGCTCGAGCCCGTAGGCCTCACGGTGATCGTCGATGAACGCGATCATGTCTTCGTGTAAAGCGACATGCGAGTGACGAGCTAAGGCGACACCCAGTTTTACGGGCTGTCGCCTCCGGCCAAGAAGGACCTGGGCAGAAGAACTCAGGGGCAGTGCATGAGCCGGCTCAGCGAAGAGGCTCGTATGACAATCAAGGTTCTGGAAGAACGTGGCGTGACGGGCCCAGAGATTGCCCGTCTGCTTGGGGTGAGCGAGGGCGCGGTTCGGTTTCACGTGCGCCGGATGCGATCGGGCGCGGTCGATGGTCGGAGCGCGCAGGCGCACAAGGCAGCGGCCTATGGGGATGCGATTGAGCACTGGCGGCGATCGACGGAGGGTTCGGGGCTGAACCTCGCCGCGTTGTATGCCTGGCTCGTGCGCGAGCACGGCTATGACGGCAGCCTGCGGTCGGTGCAGCGGTTCTGGAAGCGGAGCTATTCGTCCCCCCGGATCCGGGCGCGGCGCCGGGTCGAGACCCCGCCGGGCGCCCAAGTTCAGATCGACTGGGCACATTTCCCGAGCGTGATCCTCGGCGATGAGGCGGTCGATCTTGTCGCCTTGCACATGGTTCTCTCGCACAGCCGGAAAGAGGCGATTGTCTGGGCTCGGTCGAAGGACATGCTGTCCTGGACTTCGTGCCATCTCCAATGTTTTCAGCGCCTTGGCGGCGTTGCGGCGACTGCGCGGATCGACAATGAGAAGACCGCGATATCCAAGGGTGCGGGTGCACCACGGTCGAATGGCGGGCACGATCAACCCGACCTGACCTCGGCGTTCGCGAACACACTGAAGTTTCATGTCGATGCCTGCCCGCCACGCCAGCCTCAGGCGAAGGGCAAAGTCGAGCGCCGGGTTCGCGACCAGAGCCATGGCACAGATCCCTATAACCAGGCTTTCGACACCCTCGAGGACCTTCAAGCTTGGACGGACAGGCGGCTCAATGAGAGGGATCTCGCGCGACGCTGCCCCGCAACAGGCACGAGCGTGACCGAGGCATGGGATGCCGAGAATCGGCTGTTGACCCCGCTGCCCGATCCGTGGCCGGTCCCCTTCGACGTGGCGGTCAGCCGAAAGGTCGGTATCGATGGGCTCGTCTCGTTCGAAGGACGGCAATGCAGCTTGCCCTTCACCCTGATCGGCCAAGGCGTGGAGGTCCGCGGGATTGCAGGCACGGTGCAGATCCTCAAGGCCTGCAAGGTCGTGGCCGAACACCCCCGCGGCACGGCCGCGCGGCCCTGATCAAGGGAGAAGGGCAAGATTTGGCTAGCTATGAATAAATACCCCCTTTCTAGTGTCGAGGGCACGTCCAGCGCGTCCCCTCTTGAATGAAGGCTAAGGGATGGAATGATCTGTGCCGTAGGCTTTCTGATGCAGACCGCTGCCAAGAGGTGTGGCGCTAAAAAGGGCGTTTCCACCCTTGCCGGGCATTGGCAGATGCTGTATCCCTCAAGTCCCGTAGCGCTAGATGGGGTGGCGGCGTAACCGAAACCCCCAACATCTGCGGGGATCCATGGCACGGTACGTGTTTATCACTGGTGGCGTTGTCTCGAGCCTTGGAAAAGGCCTTGCGGCAGCGGCCCTCGGAGCGCTTTTGCAAGCGCGCGGCTTTACCGTTCGGCTACGCAAACTCGACCCCTATCTAAACGTCGATCCCGGCACCATGAGCCCTTTCGAGCACGGCGAGGTTTTCGTCACGGATGACGGGGCAGAGACGGATCTCGATCTTGGTCACTACGAGCGCTTTACGGGGGTTGCGGCGCGGCGGACGGATAGCGTGTCCTCTGGGCGGATCTATTCTAACGTGCTCGAGAAGGAGCGCCGCGGCGATTACTTGGGAAAGACTATTCAGGTGATCCCCCATGTGACCGACGAGATCAAAAACTGGCTCGCGATCGGTGAGGGCGATGCCGACTTCATGCTCTGCGAAATCGGTGGCACCGTTGGCGACATTGAAGGGTTGCCGTTCTTCGAAGCAATTCGACAGTTTTCCCAGTCCCGTCCGCGCGGAGAGTGCATATTCGTCCATCTGACACTGTTGCCCTGGATCGCGGCGAGCGGTGAGCTCAAGACCAAGCCGACCCAACACTCCGTGAAAGAACTGCGCGCCATCGGCATCACACCCGATGTGCTGGTCTGTCGGACCGAGCATGAGATCCCGCAGAAGGAAATCGATAAGATCGCGCTTTTCTGCAATGTGCGGAGCGATGCGGTGGTGCCGGCGATGGATCTGGCGTCGATCTATGAGGCGCCGCTGGCCTATCACGCAGTCGGACTTGACCAGGCGGTCTTGGACGCATTCCAGATCCACCCAGCACCCCGCCCCACGTTGACGCCTTGGGACGGCGTGGTTGATGCGATCCGGAAGCCCGATGGCAAGGTGCGAATTGCGATCGTGGGCAAGTACACCCAGCTTGAAGACGCCTATAAGAGCATCGCAGAGGCACTCACCCATGGCGGGATTGCCAACCGCATCCGGGTGGAGACCGAGTGGCTCGACGCGGAGGTCTTTGAGCGGGAGGACCCGGCGCCGCTCTTGGAGGGGTTCAATGGCATCCTTGTGCCGGGCGGCTTTGGCGAGCGTGGGACAGAGGGTAAGATCCGTGCGGCGCAATTCGCGCGAGAGCGGGGAGTGCCTTACTTCGGCATTTGTCTCGGCATGCAAATGGCGGTGATCGAGGCCGCACGGAACCTTGCCGGGATTGCGACGGCGGGATCGGAGGAGTTCGATCTCGAAGCCGCTGCGGCCGGTAGCGCGCGGCGGTTTGAGCCAGTGATCTACCATCTTAAGGAATGGCTTGAGGGCAACCGCACGATCCAGCGCACCACAGGGGACGACAAAGGCGGCACCATGCGCCTCGGTGCCTATGACGCCTGGTTGGAGAAGGGCAGCCGCGTCGCAGAGATCTACGGATCGGACCGGATCAGCGAGCGGCACCGCCACCGCTATGAGGTATCGGTCAAGTACCGTCCGCAACTCGAGGCCGCAGGGATGATGTTCTCCGCGATGTCGCCGGACGGGAAACTGCCGGAGATCGTCGAGCTGCCTAACCACCCTTGGTATATCGGCGTTCAATTTCACCCAGAGTTGAAGTCGAAGCCGCTTGATCCGCATCCATTGTTCCGCGACTTCGTGCGGGCGGCTTTGGCACAGAGCCGTTTGGTCTGATCCCATGCTTGCGCGCCTGCGGGCCTGGGTTGCGGCGCTCTTGCGAGAGGTTGCGGTGCTTTGGCTTGCGGCGCGGGATCCGAGGGTGCCGTGGTACGCCAAGGTGCTGGCCGGGGCGGTGGCCGCATATGCGCTCAGCCCAATCGATCTCATCCCTGATGTGATCCCGGTGATCGGCCACTTGGACGACTTGCTGCTTGTGCCCGCTGGGATCTGATTGGCCGTTCGGCTTGTCCCGCCAGCCATCTTGGCTGATCTGCGTGCCCAGGCCGAGGAAAACCCAATCCGCCTGCCGAAGGTAACCGGCCGGTCGGGACCGCCTTGCGGGTTCCTGATTTGATCTGCGAACTGGATCTCAATTGACGTCGGTAACGACGTCGCTTGAGAGGATGGGACATGGCGCAGGAGATCCTGGCCGGGCCCGAGCGTCGGCGGCGATGGTCGGATGGTGAGAAGGTCGCGATCCTTGTAGAGGCGGCGGCTCCGGACGTCACGGTCACGGAGGTTGCCCGGCGGCATGGGATTACACGCCAGCACATCTATCAGTGGCGCTCGGACATGCGCCGGGGGCGGCTCGTCGACGAGACGGGCGGGCCGTTTCTGGCGGTCGAGTTCGTCGGAAGCGCTGGCGACGGCGGGTTGCCACCCGATGAGCCTGGCTGCGACGGGCTGATCGAGATCACGCTGCGCAAGGGGCGGGTGCTGCGGACGCCGGCATCGATCGCGCCGGGTGTGCTGACGGCGCTGATCCGTGCGGCGGAGGCGGCATGATCGGCCCCGGCACGGGCGTGAAGGTCTATCTCGCCTGCGGTGTCACCGACATGCGGAGGGGATCGCGGGCCTCGCGGCAGTCGCACGAGACACGTTCTGCGCCAAGACCCGTGCTCCGGCGCTGTGTTCGCGTTCCGGGGGCGCCGCGGCGACCGGGTGAAGCTGCTCTACTGGGATGGCCAGGGCTTCTGCCTCTACTACAAGGTGCTCGAGCGCGGGCGTTTTCCCTGGCCCTCTCCGGCGGACGGGACAGCACGGCTCACCCCGGCGCAGCTCGCGATGCTCTGGGAAGTCATCGACTGGCGACGGCCGAGCTGGGGTGCACCGCCATCCCGCGTCGCGTGATTATCCATTGGAATCAGAGAGATAACGATAGTTTGGCTGCGGCGTCCCGGATATAACTCCGCCTATGGATGCCGCTCTCGACCAGCTTCCCGACGACCCGGCCGCGCTCAAGGCGATCGTCGCCGAGGAGCGGGCGCTGCGGGCGCAGATCAGTGCCTCCGTCAGGGCCTACGAGGCGCTGGTGGAAGCCCTGAAGCTTCGGATCGTCCGGCTCAAGCGCCAGAAGTTCGGGCGCTCCTCGGAGAAGATCGAGCGCGAGATTACGCAGCTCGAGCTGGCGCTCGAGGCCCTTGAGGTGAAGATCGCCGCGGAAGACACCCGCCCCGAGGCCGGGGAGAGCGACACCGGCGAGCCGACGCCTGCCAGAGCGGCCCCGCGCCTTCTTGGTGAGGAAGCGTCCGAGATCCTTGAATACGTTGCTGCGAAGCTGAAGATCGTCGAGACGGTCCGTCCGAAGAAGTCCTGCAGGCGCTGCGAGAAGATTGCCCAGGTGCCGGCGCCGTCGCGCCCGGTCCCGCGCGGCATGGCCGGCCCCGGGCTGCTGGCGCACATCCTGGTCGCCAAGTTCGACGACCACCCGCCTCTCTATCGCCAGGGCGAGATCTTCGCCCGGCTCGGCGCCGACATTCCCCGCTCCACCCTGATCGATTGTTGCGGCCAGGCGGTTGGCGCCCTCGGCCCGCTGGTCGCGAAGATCAAGGAGAGCGTCCTCTCCGCCGCCCGCCTGCATGTGGACGACCGGGTGCCCATGGCAAATTCGCACAGCGAACTTTCATGGGGTCCCGACACGCCGATCCGGGTGCTCGATCCGAAGATGAAGTCCGCGGGCAAGGAGCGCGGCGTCAAGGAGGGCCGGATCTGGGCCTACGTCCGGGATGATCGGCCCTGGTGCGGCGACGATTCGCCAGGTGTCGCCTACTTCTTCGCGGTCGACCGCAAGGGCGAACATCCCCGAAAGCATCTCGAGGGCTTCGCCGTCGTCCTCAAGGCAGACGCCTATGCCGGGTTCAAGGCGCTCTACGAACCGGGGCCGGACGGCATCCGCCAGGTGCGCGAGGCCGCCTGTTGGGCACATATGCGCCGCGACTTCCACGATGTCTGGAAATCGAACGGATCGGAGATCGCCCGCGAGGCGCTCGAGCGGATCGGCGACCTCTATGACATCGAGCGCCGGATCGCCGGCCTGCCCGCCGAACAGCGCCTCGAGATCCGAACTCGCGAGAGCCGCCCGCGGGTGGAGGCCTTCCATGCCTGGCTGACCGGCCAGATCGCGCGCATCCCCGGCAAGGGCGACCTGGCGAAGGCAATGCGCTACGCCCTCGGCCGCTAGCCCGCCTTCACGCTTTTCCTCGAGGACGGTCGCGTGGCGCTGGACAACAATGCCGCGGAGCGCGCCGTCAAGCTGGTGGTGATCGGCAGGAAGAACTGGATGTTCGCCGGCTCCGATGCTGGCGGCGAGATCCTGGCCGACGCCATGACGATTATATAGACAGCCAAGATGTCCGGCCTCAATCCCGAGGCCTACCTCGCCGACGTCCTCGCCCGCATCGCCGACCTCATCAACCCGCGGCTCGACGAACTCCTGCCCTGGAACTGGACCGCAGAAAAAAATCAGAAGGTCAAGGCGGCGTAGATCGACCGGTTACTGCCGAAGAGCAGTCGGGCTGCGATCCTAGTGGTCGTTGTCTGGGTGGTTTCGGCTGCCGCCTTGAGGGCGTGGCTTACGCGTTGACCCGAGCCGGTCAGTCCGCTCCCGCAACCTGCTGCAGCGTAGGCGCCGTGCCCAAGGGGTCTTGACCTTGGCGCCCATTCAGAGCTGGACAGTACCAGGACCGGAGTCTGCCTGCGGCGGCGGTTGCGCTGACGTCGTCACCTTCTTCCGGAACGTGGACGAGAAGATAGCTTGCGCCAAGATCCCTCGCGGCTTCCCGCTCAGGACATGCGCCGAGGCGGGTGGAGAGGTCTTCAGCACAGCAGATAAAAAGAGGGACCGGCTGCGCTCCCTCGAGCCGGACAAAGGCGAACACCGCATCGAAGGCCACAGGCTGGGACCGCAAGGCATGAACCTCAAAGGTGTAGGCCACTCTCAAACCGTCGCTCAGGACCAGTTGGCCAAGGCGACGCGGCCTGAGGCTGCGGACATTGGTCATTACGAATACCCTTCTGCTCCTCTTCAGGCTACCAAGATTGGGACGGGCGTCAATATGTGGTGACCACACAACAATCGCCCACAACACCCTCTAGGGTTCCGTTATGCGGTATCGGGGTAAAGGTCAGGTTAGGGCGCGAGGCCTCTATCCATGGGCGATCCAAAGCAAACCGCAGCCAAGCACCAATCGGTAGAGCACGAAGGGTGTCATCGTCCAGTCGGATTGAAACATGCGCATCATCACGGCGAGGGCTCCCCATGCAGAAAGGCACGCAAGGCCAGCGGCAACGGCAAATTCGGCTCCAAGGTCAAGGTTTCCGTCCGCGACCAAGCCAGCGGTCTCGACGGTTCCGGCGGCCAAAATGGTGGGCACTGCCATCAGCAGCGCCAGTCGGGCGGCTTCGGCGCGTGGGTAGCCAAGGGCCCGGGCCATGGTCATGCAGGCACCGGAGCGGCTCGTTCCAGGGACAAGGGCGACCGCTTGGGCAAGGCCCATCAGGCCGGCCTCGCGCCACCCCCACCCGGAGCGGCCGGTGCTGCCCATGCGGTCAGCCACCCAGAGCAGCAACCCGCCGATAAGTGTAGCCCATCCGATGACCGCAACGCTGCGCAGCGAGGGCATGACGCCGGATAGCTTCAACGCAAGACCAGCGATCACCGCGGGGATTGTCGCGAAGGCGAGCAACATCGCGAGGCGCGCAGCTTTTGTCTGGAAACGCCCGCGTAGGATGTCGGCTGCGCCAAGGAAGACTTGGCCCACGTCTGTTCTGAAATAGGCGCAGACCGCGATCAGGGTGCCAACATGCACCGCTACGTCGAGCGTGACCCCTTGATCGGGCCGTCCGGTGAGCAAGGGCCAGAGAGCCAGATGGCCCGAGGACGAGATCGGAAGAAACTCTGTGATGCCCTGAATCAGGGCCAGTATGATAAGGTCCAAGGCGCTCATGGGAGAGCGTTACCGCGCATCCACGGCTATGGAAAGACTGCTGGAAAAGCATTTATGTCATAAAGGATGACATATTTCTCTCCGAAATTGCTCTCTGCCAGGCTAATGCGCGAGCTTACCGATCGATATGGGTAAAAATTACTGACTTTATTTCTCCGCAAGCATCGGTTAGATACCGCGCGACCGACCCAAAACCGCTCCAATTGCGGCAGGCTCAAGGAACAGGCCCATGGCCCAGAAGATGCTCAAGTTCACCCAGCGTGAACGTGAGATGCCAGAGAAGCGCTCTCCGTCCGAACGGGCGGAAGACTTCGGCGAGATATATCGCGAGTATGCAGCGGAGAAGGCCGCCGATCAGGCCGCGCGCTGCTCGCAGTGTGGCGTGCCCTTTTGCCAGACCCACTGTCCTCTGCACAACAACATCCCGGACTGGCTGAAGCTCACGGCCGAGGGACGTTTGCGCGAGGCCTATGAGGTCAGCCAAGAGACCAACACCTTTCCGGAGATCTGCGGCCGCATCTGTCCGCAGGACCGGCTCTGCGAGGGTTCCTGCGTCATCGAACAATCGGGCCATGGCACGGTCACAATCGGCGCGGTCGAGAAGTACATCACCGACACCGCCTGGGATGAGGGCTGGGTGCAGCCAATTCCCGTACCGGAAGAGCGTCCCCAATCCGTCGGCATCATAGGGGCGGGACCCGCTGGTCTGGCAGCGGCCGATCGCCTGCGCCGCATGGGTTTCCAGGTGACGATCTACGACCGTTATGACCGGTCTGGCGGGCTTCTGATCTATGGCATCCCCGGTTTTAAGCTCGAGAAACCAGTCGTTGTCCGGCGCAATGAGCAGCTAGAGGAAGCCGGCGTCACCTTTCGGCTCAATGTCGATATCGGAGGGGACGTTCCCTTTCAGTATCTGCGCGACACCCATGACGCCGTGCTGATCGCAACCGGGGTCTACAAAGCGCGCGATCTCAAGGCGCCGGGTTCCGGTCTCGCGGGGATCGTACCAGCGCTCGAGTATCTTGTCGCCTCCAACCGCAATGGGTTTGGCGATGCTGTTCCGGCTTTCGACGACGGCACGCTGAATGCCGAAGGAAAACGCGTCGTGGTGATCGGCGGTGGCGACACGGCGATGGATTGCGTCCGGACCGCGGTGCGCCAGGGGGCGACTTCGGTAAAGTGCCTTTACCGCCGGGACCGAGCCAACATGCCCGGCAGCCAACGCGAAGTGCAGAACGCCGAGGAAGAAGGCGTGGTCTTCGAATGGCTGTCGGCGCCCAAGGGGTTCACCGGCGACGATCGGGTGAGCGGGGTCCGTGCGGTTCGAATGCGGCTCGGGGCGCCAGATGTAACAGGTCGCCAGGCTCCGGAGGAGGTTCCGGGCTCCGAATTCACCGAGGGCTGTGACCTCGCGATCCAGGCGCTTGGCTTCGAGCCCGAAGACCTGATCAAGATGTGGGGTGTCGAGGGGCTCGATGTCTCCCGCTGGGGGACCATCAAGGCTGATTTCCGGACGCACGAGACGTCTCTGCCTGGTGTCTACGCGGCGGGCGACATCGTGCGGGGCGCGTCTCTGGTGGTCTGGGCGATCCGGGACGGGCGCGAAGCCGCGGACGCCATCGCCGAGCGGCTTGTCGGTGCAGCCGCCATCGCCGCCGAGTAAGCAGCGCGCACAGCGTGAAGAGTGCACACGGTCAAATCCTGACAAAACTGGAGAGCTCGCCATGGCGATGACGGGGAAATGCCTCTGCGGCGCAGTCACGGTGACGCTCGAGGCCAAAGAAACGGTCGTAGATGCCTGCCATTGCGGGATGTGCCGCAAATTGACCGGTGGTGGCCCCGCCTTTGCGCTCCATACCGAAACCGGCGCCCGTCCGCAGGTCGCAGGGGAGGACGCAATCCGGACCTACGCCTCCTCCGACTGGGCGGAGCGCGCGTTCTGCGGCATCTGTGGCACACCGCTGTGGTACCGCTTTGTCGCCCAGGATTTCTACTCCCTGTCGGCGGGCCTGTTCGACCCGGCAGAGTTCGACTTCCGCACGCAGATCTTCGTTGAGGACAAACCGAACTTCTACGATTTCGCCAACAAGACCAAAATGATGACGGGCGAGGAAGTCGTGGCCGCTTTCACCGGGGGTACGGGATGAAGCTGTCGGATCGCGCCTACAGCCTCGCCGGATGGTGGCTGTTTATCGTCTGCGCCGCGCTCTTCATCGTCTCTTCGGCACGCGCTGGAGACATGGTGGCACTGGCCGGATCGGTTGCCTTCATGGCCGCCAACATCGTCTTTCTGACCCCTTACTACCGCAAGCCCATGAAGAAGGAGGGCCGCGAATGACCCGCAGCACCGATTGGGCGGCCGAGGCCGCACGTCTCGCCGACACCGGCATGTATCTGCCCGAAGAGGAGCACGCCTCCTGCGGCGTCGGCCTCGTGACGGCCATCGACGGCAAACCCCGCCGCGATGTGGTCGAGAAGGGGATTATGGCGCTCAAGGCCGTCTGGCACCGGGGCGCTGTGGATGCCGATGGCAAGACCGGCGACGGTGCGGGCATCCATGTGGAAATCCCCACTGCCTTCTTTGAGGACCAGATCCGCCGCACCGGGCACGAACCTGGGGCCGGGCGTCTCGCTGTCGGTCAGGTGTTTCTTCCGCGTACCGACTTTGGCGCGCAGGAAACCGCTCGGACCATCGTCGAGAGCGAGGTGCTGCGGCTCGGCTATTACATCTACGGCTGGCGCCAGGTGCCCGTGAACATCCGTGTCCTCGGCGAGAAGGCCAATGCGACGCGCCCGGAGATCGAGCAGATCCTCATCGCCAACACCAAGGACACCGACGAGGAGACCTTTGAGCGCGAGCTCTATGTCATCCGCCGCCGGATCGAGAAGGCCATGGCGCGGGCGCAGATCCAAGGCTTCTACATCTGCTCGCTGTCCTGCCGGAGCATCATTTATAAGGGCATGATGCTGGCGGAGCAGGTGGCGGAGTTCTATCCCGATCTGAAGGATGAACGCTATGTCAGCGCCTTCGCAATCTATCACCAACGCTATTCCACCAACACCTTCCCGCAGTGGTGGCTTGCCCAGCCCTTCCGGATGCTGGCGCACAATGGCGAGATCAACACGCTGAAGGGCAACCTGAACTGGATGCGCAGCCATGAGATCCGGATGGCGCACGACCACTTCGGCGACCTCGCGGAGGATATCAAACCGATCGTGGCGGCAGGATCCTCGGATTCGGCAGCGCTCGATGCGGTGTTCGAGGTGATGGTCCGGGCCGGGCGCAATGCGCCGATGGCCAAGACTATGCTCGTGCCGGAGGCTTGGTCGAACGCCGAGACCATGCCCGAGGCTTGGCGCGCCATGTACGCCTATTCCAACGCGGTGATGGAGCCATGGGACGGTCCGGCGGCGATCTGTGCGACCGATGGGCGATGGGTGATTGCGGGCATGGACCGCAATGGGCTGCGGCCGATGCGCTATGTGGTGACCGGCGACGGGATGGTCATTGCCGGCTCCGAGATCGGCATGGTCCCGGTGGATGAGTCCGGCGTGGTCGAGAAAGGCCGACTTGGCCCCGGACAGATGCTGGCGATCGACATGACCGAGGGGCGGCTCCTCCACGACACCGAGATCAAGGACCGGCTCGCGGGTGAGAAGCCCTATGCGGAGTGGACCTCGCGGGTGACCGACCTGTCCGCAGAACTTGCGGGTCAGCCCGAGCGCCAGATCTTTGATGGCGGGGACCTCCGCCGGCGTCAGATCGCGGCCGGTTTCACCATGGAGGAGTTGGAAGCGATCCTGGCGCCCATGGGCGAAGAGGCCAAGGAGGCCATCGGGTCGATGGGGGACGACACGCCCTCGGCCGTGCTCTCCGAGCGCTATCGGCCGCTCAGCCACTTCTTCCGGCAGAACTTCAGCCAGGTGACAAATCCGCCGATCGACAGCTTGCGCGAACACCGGGTGATGAGCCTGAAGACCCGCTTCGGCAACCTCAAGAACGTGCTCGACGAGGACAGCAGTCAGACCGAGATCTTCACGCTCGAGAGCCCGGTGGTTTCCAACGCCCAGTTCGAGCGCATGAGTGCGGCTTTCGGCGAGGATCACCGCCGGATCGACTGTACCTTCGCAGCGGGCGATGCGACGGGAGCGTTGCGTGCGGCACTCGACCGGATCAGGGCCGAGGCCGAGGAGGCCGTCCGCGCAGGCGCCGCGCACATCGTGCTCACGGATGAAGGCGTTGACGACGAGCGGATCGGCCTGCCGATGATCCTTGCGACGTCTGCGGTCCATGCCTGGCTGACGCGCCAGGGGCTCCGCACCTTCTGCTCGCTCAATGTGCGTTCGGCGGAGTGCGTCGACCCGCATTACTTCGCGGTGCTGATCGGAGTCGGCGCAACCACTGTGAACGCTTATCTGGCCGAGGCCTCGCTGATCGACCGGGTCGAGCGCGGCCTGATCGACGGTGCGCCGGAGCAGGCCATCGCCAATTTCCGCACCGCTATCGACTGGGGTCTCAGGAAGATCATGTCCAAGATGGGCATCTCGGTGGTCTCCTCCTATCGCGGAGGCTGCAATTTCGAGGCGGTGGGTCTCTCGCGTGCGCTGGTGGCGGAGTTCTTCCCTGGCATGCCCTCGCGGATATCCGGTATCGGCATGGCGGGCATCGAGGCCAAGCTGCGGGCGGTGCACGGGCGCGCTTTCCAAGGGGCCGATGTGCTCCCGATCGGCGGGCTCTACAAGCTCCGCCGCAAAGGCGAGGTGCATGCATGGGGCGCGACCTTGATGCACATGATGCAGGCCTCAGTCGCGCAGAACTCGTTCTCGCTGTGGAAGAAGTACTCGGAGGGCATGGCTGGCCAACCGCCGATCCACCTGCGCGATCTGCTAGACTTCAAGCCCGTCGGGGCACCCGTTCCGCTCGAGGAGGTTGAGAGCATCACCTCGATCCGCAAGCGCTTCGTGACGCCTGGGATGTCGCTCGGGGCGCTGAGCCCGGAGGCGCACAAGGCGCTCAACGTCGCCATGAACCGGATCGGCGCGAAATCCGACAGCGGCGAAGGCGGTGAAGATCCGGCACATTTCCAGCCCGAGCCGAATGGCGACAACCCATCTGCCAAGATCAAGCAGGTGGCGTCGGGCCGCTTTGGCGTGACGGCGGAGTATCTCAACCAATGCCAGGAGCTGGAGATCAAGGTCGCACAGGGCGCCAAGCCCGGCGAGGGTGGCCAGCTGCCAGGCATGAAGGTGACCGAGCTGATCGCGCGGCTCAGGCACTCGACGCCGGGGGTCACGCTGATCTCTCCGCCGCCGCACCACGACATCTACTCGATCGAGGACCTGGCGCAGCTGATCTATGACCTGAAGCAGATCAACCCGGATGCGAAGGTGACGGTGAAGCTGGTCTCGGCCACTGGTGTCGGCACCATCGCCGCGGGGGTCGCCAAGGCAAAGGCGGATGTCATCCTGATCTCGGGCCACAACGGCGGCACCGGGGCGAGCCCGCAGACCTCGATCAAATACGCGGGTCTCCCGTGGGAGATGGGTCTGACCGAGGCGCATCAGGTGCTCGCGCTCAACCAGCTGCGCGAGCGGATCACGTTGCGCACCGATGGCGGCCTGCGGACCGGGCGCGACATCGTCATCGCTGCGATGATGGGGGCGGAGGAATACGGCATCGGCACCGCGGCGCTCATCGCCATGGGCTGCATCATGGTCCGCCAGTGTCAGTCGAACACCTGCCCGGTCGGGGTGTGCACCCAGGACCCGGCCCTGCGGGAGAAGTTCACCGGCACCGCGGATAAGGTGGTGAACCTCTTCACCCTGATGGCGCAGGAGATCCGGGAGATCCTGGCCTCCTTGGGCGTGCGTTCGATCGAGGAGATCATCGGGCGCGCGGATCTGCTCGCGCAGGTGAGCCGCGGGGCTGCGCATCTCGACGATCTCGACCTCAACCCGATGCTCGTGCGGGTGGACGAAGGGCACGACATCCAGTACCGCCGCGATCGTGGCCGCAATGCCGTGCCCGACACGCTAGATGCTCAGATCGTGGCCGATGCTGGACCGTTCTTCAAAGACGGTGAGAAGATGCAGCTCGACTATTCGGTTGAGAATACGCAGCGGACGGTTGGGACGCGCGTCAGCTCCCATATCGTACGGCGGTTCGGGATGCGGAATGAGCTGCAGGAGGGACATCTGACGGTGCGGCTCGAGGGTTCGGCGGGGCAGAGCCTCGGCGCCTTCGCCGCCCCCGGACTGAAGATTTCGGTCTTCGGAGATGCGAACGACTATGTCGGCAAGGGGCTCTCCGGCGGCACGATCACCGTGCGACCGCCGCTGGTCTCTCCGCTGAAGGCAGAGGACAACACGATCATCGGCAACACGGTCCTTTATGGGGCCACCGCGGGTAAGCTCTTTGCCGCGGGTCAGGCCGGCGAGCGGTTCTGCGTCCGCAACTCGGGTGCGACCGTTGTGGTCGAGGGCTGCGGCTCGAACGGGTGCGAGTACATGACCGGTGGTGTCGCGGTAATCCTCGGCTCGGTTGGCGACAATTTCGGCGCGGGCATGACCGGCGGCATGGCCTTTGTCCGTGACCCGGAGGGCGTGTTCCAAAACCGGGTGAACCCTGAGACCCTGGAGGTCCAGCGCCTCGACAGTCGGTTCTGGGAGGAACTTCTGCTGGGGCTGATCCGGGAGCACGAGCGTCAGACCGAGAGCCGGCTCGCCGCCGAGATCCTCCGCGACTGGGCAAACCATCGAGGGCTGTTCTGGCAGGTCTGTCCGACGGAGATGGTCTCGCGGCTGACCTATCCACTCTCGGACAGTCCGGAGAGGGCGACCGCTTGAGCTGATTCCATGTCTCGCCGAGGGGTTTCCTCTCGGCGGAGGTTTGGGAGGCGCCCCATGACACAAAGCAGGCTCCCTGGTTGCGCGCTTGCGCTGTTCGCTCTTGCGGCGATGGTCGGACTGACGGCCTTCTTGACCCATGGCGTCGGCTTGGACCGCGACGTCGCTTACTTCCTTGCGAGCGCTCGCATCCTCCTGCAAGGCGCGGAACTCTATGTCGACTACGTCTCCGTCAACACGCTCGGGCCGTTTCTGCTGGGAATGGCCTCTACCTCGGTGAGCCAGCTGATCGGCACCCCACTCGACCAGACCCACAAATACCTTCTGATCCTGCTCAGTGGCGGTCTCTTGAGCCTGGCAGTGCTGACGATCGCGCCCGCGTTCTCCCGCTCGCGCCTCGGCTTGCTCGTGACCGCGGTCGGTCTCGCCGCAGTGACGCTGCTGACACCCACAGATTTTGGGCGGCGAGAGTTCCTGCTTTTCCTCTGTGTGCTGCCTTGGGGGATCGCAATCACGCTGGCGCATGGCGGCGTGCGCCCCGCACGATTGGTTTCGATAGCTACAGGGATCGGAGTGGGGTTCGCGCTCTTCCTGAAGCCTCATTTTGCATTGGTCGCAACCGCACTCGGGCTCGTGGATCTGTGGCGGTCCCGTGGGCGGATCGATCAGCTGACAGCCGAGACTGTGGTCGGAGCCGCTGTCACCGTGACGCTCTATGCTGGCTTCTTGTTGGCCTATCCGCGCTTTCTTGCGGAGGCGGTGCCGATGAGCCTCGACACCTATGGTCAGCTGTCGCCTGGGCCGCTCTTCGCCTCTCTCAGCTTCTTGACGGGCGAGTATGGCAAGCCGGTCGCGCTTCTCCTAGGCGGATGTATCGCGATCCGGCTCCTGGATCCCCTGACACCGTGGTTTGCGCATGCCTCTAGGGTGATCTTGGTGTTCCTGCTTGGTGCGACTGTCCTGGCCGTCGTGCAGGGTTTCGGCTGGCGCTATCACGCGCAACCGGTGCGGCTCGGTCTCCATGTGTCGCTTGTCTTTGTGCTTGCCTGGGGCGTGACATGGGCCGAACGCAAACTGAGTGGCGCTGGCATTCGGCGGGCGTTTGGCGGCCTGGTGGTGCTTGGGCTGGCCTTGGCGGTTGCAGTCCTCATGCTCCGGATGGCCACCATGCCACCGCGTGTCCCAGAGCCGCAGCGACCGCTCCTGGAGGCTTTGACGCCACCCAGCGCCGAGGACGCCGTGATGGTCGTGTCCCCTAATGTGAACCCGCACAGCGCGCTGCTCTCCACGATCGATGTCCGCTATGCCGGTGCGGGTCTGCACCACTGGCTGATCCCTGTGCTTGCGAGGCAAATCCACTGCTCGGACGCGCCGGTCGCTGTGTCTGATGCGCGTCTGCGAGAGATAGAGACCTGGTACCGGGACATCATCCTCCGACGGTTTCAGGAGCAAACCCCTGTTCGCGTGGCCGTTGAGGTCAGCGACAGGCTGTTATTCTACTGCACCAAAGGCTTCGATCAACTGGCCTGGCTCCGAGAGGACCCACGGTTTGATGCGGCATGGCGGGCGGCGGGCCTTGTCCCTGATCCTGATCTCGTGGGTGTTCAGCGATCGTTTCAGATTTGGCGCTCGCCCTGAAACCTGGCTTGTCCGTTCAGTGCATGTCGGGCTTGCGGTCCTTCAGGCCAGCGAAGACGAAGAACCGGTAGGCGACGAAGGAGAGCACCACCGGACTGCCGACGCCGATCGCATGGGCGATGATCTCGGCATTCCAGGTGAAGCCGATGGCCGGAAACACCACCGCATAAAGGCCGACGCTGACCGACCACACGAGGGCGAGGGCCCCCAAGTTAACCAAAGCGAACTTCGCATACTGCCGCCGAGCATCCTCGGAGCCGGCCTCGAACACATAGGCACGGTTGAGCAGGAACGCGCAGGTGAGCCCGAACGGAAAGGCCAGCGCAACCGCAAGCTCGAAAGACACAGCCAGATCGAACAGCATCCGCGCCAACAAATTGACTATGCCCGCGATGATACCGACGGCGAGATATCCTGCGACCGACCGCGCTAGCACGAAGGTTTTCTCGCAGTGACGAGGAACTGCTTGCCAAGCACTTTCCAAGCTAGGGGGATTGCAAGATAGGCGCGCACCAACAGCGGGTGGGTCGGGGTCTTGCCCTTCATGGTGTAGGGGAGAAAGCGAGGGATCACCTCGGTGACCTCGAAACCCGCAAGGCCCATCCCCTCCTCGAGCGACAGGTGGGACAGCGCCAGGTAGTGGTCGTAGTAGTCCCAGTACTCGGCATAAGCGTATCGGATGTTGGGACCGAGCACGATGAACCGCCCCCCTGGCCGCAACACGCGCAGGACCTCCGCGAAGACGTCATCCAACACAACCTTCGACGGCAGGTGTTCGAGGAAATTCGAGGTGAAGGCGACGTCTATCGAGCCGTCCTCCAGCATGCTGAGATCGGTCGCAGGCGTCATGTGATAGGTGACGTCCGGACCGAGCCGCTGTGCCGCATCCGGGTTGAGGTCGATCGCGAACTTGCGTGCGGCGGCGATGTTGTTGATGAACTCGCCATAACCGCAAGCGATGTCCAGCACGGTGGCATCCGCGCCGATCATGCGGTTGAAATGAGCGTCGCACAGCACCTTCCAGACCTGATTGCGCTTCGCGGTCCCGGTTTCTTCGAACCGCGCAGCATAGATGCCGGCCAAGGCGTTGGGGGTGGTGCTCTCTCCGGACTGCGATGCTGTCTCCTCTGAACGCGGGGTCATCAAGCCACCACGCTCTGCCTGGACCGAGCCTGAGCTGTCCGCGCCATCTCTGCGCCCAGCCGGACGCTCTCGGCGATGCCGCGGTCTTCGGGATAGTAAAAGCAGGTGTCCGCCACCTGGAGCCCTCGGATCGGGGTCTGCAATGGCGGAATGCTCTTGCTGAAGCCCACATCGCAGACGGGCTGTGCGTGGCGCAAGCGTCCGATGTGGCTGGCGACGAGATCGTCCTCGATCAGCGCGGGGTTGATACGGCGGAGATAGCCGAAGGCTTCGTCGACGAACTGCGCGTCGCTCCAATTCCACTTTGGGTGCGTGGCCGGCATGTAATAGGGCACGTAGACCACAGGGTTCGGGAGATCTCGGAGATTCGAGAACTCGATGAAGCCTGGGATCTCGAAATCCGGGTGTGCGATGTTCACCCAGAAGTTCTCCGAGACCTTTCGCTTCAGCTGCATTGCGATGCAGACCACGGGGATGTTCTCGATCTCCCGGTAGCGAGCCTTCCAGTCCTCCGGCAGGGCGGGCACGAGGTCGGGGACGCGCTGCACGGGGATCGTGGAAATCACGGCATCCGCTGGGATTACCTCGCCCGACCGGGTGCGGACAGCGGTCGTATGCCCGTCCCCGGCGATCACTTCGGCCGCCGGGTCGCCCAAGCGGATCTGTCCTCCCCGGCCCTCGATGGACCCCACGAGCGCGTCCACCAGTGTCTCGGACCCGCCGTCGATGTAGCCGAGTTCCTCCACCATCAGCGAACGGCGCGAGGTGCCAACGCGCTTGATGCGGCTCCACACCCAGGCGGCAGAGATCCGGTCGGCGTGCTCGAAGAACTTCAGCCGCATCAGTGGCTCCCAACTGCGCGCATATCCGCTGCGCCCGAGCCAACTCTCGAGCCACTCGCGCGCGGAGAGGCCGTCGAGATCCTTCCAGCTCCGCCGTTTCGTTGCGAAGAAAGCCATCATCCCGTAGCGCAGCTTCTCGATCAGACCCATGTCGGGATAGGTGAGCAGCGCCACAGGGTTTCCCCATGGGTGGATTTTGCCGCTCGAATAGGTGCCCATGCGCGTCGCACGCCAAACAAGGCGGTCGGCGATCCCGAGTTCCTCCATCAGATCGAAGGTCGGTTGATCGGCCTTGCAAACGAAATGATAGAAGCGCTCGATCGACATGCCGCCCAAGTTGAAGTGTGCCGCCATCCCGCCGGGGACGCTATCCGCCTCGAGCACCGTCACCGCGCCCGCACCATCCGCCAGCAGCCGGTGCGCAGCAGCGAGACCCATGGCCCCGGCACCGAGAACGACGTAGCGGGTCATGCCGTGGGCTCCGTTGCCGCCGCGCCGAAAGTTTGCTGTGCAGCCGTCTCGAAGGGGGTGGGCGTGACCCCGAACTGGTTCGGCCAATCAATGACTGGGAAGGTTTCATCGATCACCAAAGCCTCGAGCTGCTGTGTGGAGAAGGGAGGGCGCGGTAGCACCTTGCCCGCCGTCCAGAGCAGGGCCCAGAAGAGCCGGTAGGGCAGGCGCAGGATGGGTGTCCGCAACCCTGTGACGCGACGGATCGTGCGGATGATCTCGATATACTCGATCTTCTCCAGCCCCGAAATGTCATAGACAGCGCCGGTCGGTGGTCTTGCCATGGCGCTTGCGATCACCGCGCAGAAATCGCGCACATAGAGCGGTTGCCGGATGAAGCGGCCGTCTCCCGGCACTGGGAACGCCGGGCTTTTGGCCAGGAACTGCCGGAGCCATCCGAGGTGTTTGCGGTCGAAATCGCCGAACATCAGCGTAGGCCGCAGCACGGTATGGGGCAGACCGCTTTCGCGCACCATCCGCTCCTGCGCCCGCTTGGAGCGGGTGTAGAAATCATCGGCCTCCGAGAGCACCACCGACGAGGAGATCAGGACGATGTGGCGCACGTCCGCCTGCTTGGCCGCTTCGATCAAATGGCGGGTAGCGACGACGGTGTTCTGATCAAAAGGCTCGTAGGTCAGCCCGGAGATCTGCGCTTGCCCGATGATGAGGATCTCTGAGCCCGTAACGGCGCGCTCAGCCACCTGTGCATCGGAAAGATCTCCCTCTAGCAGCTCGACCGCGGGATCAAGGGCGTTCATGAGAGCGAGGCTGCGGCGATCCTTGTCGACACAGCGCAGCGTGTTGAACCCGTTCCTGGCCAGGAGTCGGACGAGAGACTGCCCGACGAGGCCCGCCGCCCCAGTGATGCAGATTGCAGTATCCAAGGCATGGGTCGGCCCGGACAGAGGTTGCTCACTCTTTGTGGCTGTCGGTTCCCCACCGCTCAAGGCGCGTGCCCTTCTGCGGCACTGGAAGGCGTGCAGCAATCTCGTGGGTGCGTACAGAGTGCTGCCACAACCGTCCTCGCTTTGATGCCCGACTCTGTATTGCGCAAGATTAATGGACGATCAATCGCATGGTTCAGGCGCGTCGCTGCGACGGGGTCATGAGACGAGCAGCTCCGCAAAGGCATCGTCGAGTGCTGCCATGAAGGTTGGATCGTTTCCAGGGCTCGCGGCACAGTGGCCCCAGGGACTGTCGACTGGACGGAACTTGGCCCGCGGCATGAACTGGGCTTCTATCGCGTTATCCTCGGGCGGGAAGTAGAGATCTTGTCTGCAGGGCATCAGGATCGCCCGGGTTTGGATTGCACCGAGCATTTCTTCAAAGCTGCCTTCGACCCCGGCGGAGATATCTCCGGCCATCCAGGTCTCCAGCATCGCAAGCAGGTCGTTGGCATCCCAGTTCTGGCAGTGATCTTCCTCCCAGTCCCGCAGAAGGTCCGCGTAAGTCGCGTGGCCAAGGGTTTGGTGCAGGCGGTCACGGAAAAACGTCTGGCTGTAGGCCCAACCGGCATAGACCCGGGCAAAGGCGCGCAGTCCAGCCACTGGCGGCGCCTTGTAGTCGCCTCCGGCAAAGGCTGCGTCGGTGGTGAGAGCGGCCTTCACGCCTTCGAGGAACACCCGGTTATGGGGCGATGTCCGGGCCGATCCGCAGAAGGGCAGGATGGCATCGACCATCTCCGGATACTGAACCGCCCAGTGATAGCATTGGCATCCGGCCATAGACCATCCCGTCACCAAACGCAGGCGCCGGATGCCGAGGGCCGTGACCAGGCGATGCTGAAGGGAGACATTGTCCTGGAAGCTCACATGCGGGAACCGCGGTCCGTCTTGGGGGACGCCCGTGTTCGAGGGCGACGAGGACAGCCCGTTGCCCAGGAGATTGATCGAGACGACGAAATGCCGGGCCGGATCGATCGGGCGTCCCCTTCCGAAGAACCCTTCGTTGCGCCGATGTGTGCCCGTGTAGAAGGTGGGCAGCAGGACAGCGTTGTCGCCCCCGGGGGCTCGCGTGCCCCAGCTGCGGAACGCCAGTCGTGCATCGCGCAAGACCGCGCCGGAAGTGAGCCGGACATCGCCCAGCCGAAAGATCTCATGGTCCGTCATCGGTCCCGTTTCCGCTGTTCCTCGTCGACACCTTAGGGCGAACCGCACGGAACGCCATCATCGCCATCGACCCTTGGTCGCTCCTGGTATACCTATGGGGCTGCTGATGCAGAGCGTGTCCAGGGCCCGATCCCGGAGGCGACGAGGTCAGGGAGACTGCAACCGATGAGCCTCGATGCAGCCTGGTCGGCCATTCATGCACGTGCAGAGGACCTGCGCCCGGTCCATCTGCGTGAACTGTTTGCCCGGAACCCTGACCGGTTCGAGGAGCTTCTGTTCCGCGAGGGGGATCTGCTGGTCGATCTCTCGAAGGAAAAGATCGATCACGCTGCCTTGGATGCCTTGTTCGCGCTTGCCCGCGCCGCCGAGGTCGAAGCTTTCCGGGACCGCATGGTCTCGGGCGCGCCGGTCAACAGCACCGAGGGGCGCGCCGTGCTCCACATGGCACTGCGAGGTGGCGCAGCGGCCCCGTCGGCGGACGATGTCGAGGGCACGCTCGCGCGGTTCCTAGGCTTTGCCGAGGCGGTGCGCTCAGGCGAGATCCGCGGCGCGGGCGGCCCCATCGCCGATGTCGTTAACATCGGGATCG
Organism: Pseudomonadota bacterium; assembly: GCA_039816045.1. Lineage (GTDB taxonomy): Bacteria > Pseudomonadota > Alphaproteobacteria > Rhodobacterales > Rhodobacteraceae > Thermohalobaculum. The sequence continues at coordinate 61,593 of JBCBYB010000021.1, read as the reverse complement.
GCGGCTCGGATCTCGGCCCCGTCATGGCGGCCCGTGCGCTCAGTCCGGATTGCGATGGCCCGGCGCTTCACTTCGTGTCCAATGTTGATGGCGCGCATTTTGCGGATACCGTGGCTGGGCTCGATCCGGCGCGGACCATGGTGATCGTCGCCTCCAAGACCTTCACGACGCTCGAGACGATGGCCAATGCGCGCCTGGCCCGCGACTGGCTGGGACCAAACGCAGGCACTCAGATGGCCGCGGTCTCGACCAATCTCGACGGTTGCGCGGTGTTCGGCATTCCCGAGGAGCGCGTTTTCGGTTTCTGGGATTGGGTCGGCGGGCGCTATTCGCTTTGGTCTTCCATCGGCCTCAGCCTCGCCGTCGGGATCGGTTCGGCGGCCTTTCGCGAGGTCCTCCGCGGGGCGGCGGCCATGGACCGGCATTTCTGTGAAACCCCGCTTGAGCGCAATCTGCCGGTTTTGCTGGGCCTCGTAGGGATCTGGCGCCGCAACGCGATGGGATGTCCCACGGTGGCGCTCATTCCCTATGACCAGCGACTGGAGCGGTTCCCTGCCTATGTCCAGCAGCTCGATATGGAATCGAACGGCAAGCGGGTGACCCTCGACGGCACACCTGTCCCGACAGAGACCGGGCCGGTGATTTGGGGCGAGCCGGGCACGAACGCGCAGCACTCCTTCTTTCAGTTGCTTCACCAGGGGACGGACGTGGTCCCTGTCGATTTCATCGCCGCGGCCCGGCCCCGTGCTGCCTCGCCGGAGCATCACGCACTGCTGCTCGCGAATTGTCTGGCGCAAGGGCAGGCGCTGGCTTTCGGGCGAACGGCGGAGGAGGTCCGGGCGGAGATGCGCGCTGCAGGGAAGGGCGATGCGGAGATCTCCCGTCTGGTGCCGCATCGGAGCTTTCCGGGGGACCGGCCCTCCACCACGATCCTGTTCCGGACGCTCGATCCGTTCTCGCTCGGCCGTCTGATCGCGCTTTACGAACATAAGGTTGCGGTGCAGGGGGCGATTTGGGGCGTCAACTCCTTCGACCAATGGGGCGTGGAGCTCGGCAAGGTGCTTGCGAAGAACCTCATTCCCGCGGTTCGGGGGACGGCCGCGCCGCCCGAAGGAACCGACGCCTCAACACTGGGTCTCATCGGCTGCCTGAAGGATCTGGGCAAGTAGCGGCGCTCTTTCGCCGTGAGCGTGTCGGCTCGATACTCCACGCCTGGGGTGCGATTCGCCCGCCAAGCAAGCCGCGTGGAGGTGCTGCATGAAACCAATCCAACCGAATGAACGCAGGGTTGCGAACATTCGCGACGAGGCCGCCTATCGGCCCTATGATCCGGAGGGTGTCTCCGAGACGGGCACCTCCTTCATCAAGCTGAACGACAAGGGACCGCGCGATGTGGGCTTCTACATCTATCGGATGGAACCGGGCAGCCGCTCCACCCCGCATCGCCATGGCAGTGCCGAGGAGTTCCTGATGATCGAGGGCGAGTTGATCGACAACGACGGCACCGTTTACGGCCCGGGCGACGTCGTCTGGCTTGCCGGCGGGACCGAGCACACCTCGCATACCGAGACGGGCTGCCTCATTGCAGTCTATGCCGAAGCGTCCGAGGAGCCACCCGGATAACGCTGGAGGGTTTGCCGGACACCCCCACCCAGATGGAGACCGAGGCCGCTGCCGCAAACAGCCAAAACCATCTGCATCCCGGGAAAGGCGCTCGGCACATGGGTTCGCACTCCGCGGCGTCCGGTTGTGCGGGGCCAAGGCATACATGTCATCGACGAGGACGATCGGAGGCTGATCGATGGTCCAGGTGGCATTTGGTGTGTGCAGATCTGATACTGCGGGACGGAGATGGCCGAACGGCTGGCGAAGACGGCGCCGGGCGCGCTTGACACCTTGCAGTTCACCTCCGGTGGCTCGACCGTGGTTGATACCGACCTACCGACCTAGCACGTCCTCAACAACGGGCTGAGCCGACTAGAGACGACGGTCGTGATCGCGCGGGAGAACGCCTTTCCCGGCTCGACCTGTCTCTCGGCGAGCGTGACCGGCAAGCAGCACGAATGGGGCCATTTCGATACCCAGAGCCGGATCTTGCAGATCTTGCCCGACGTCAATCCCTTCGTACGCCTCAAGGGTTTGACGGAGGCGGCCTGGCGTGATCCCAAGGTGGCTGATCTTGAGACCGCCATCTTGGAGATCGGGCTGGAGCAGGTTGGCACGTTCCTCGCCGAGCCCGTGCTCTGTCCGGGCGGTGTCGTGATCCCGCCGGAGGGCTACCATGCACGCACGCTCGAGATCTGCCGGCGCCAAGATATCCTCTACATCTCCGACGAGGCGGTGACCGGGTTCGGACGTCTGGGGCACTGGTTCGCCTCCAAGGCCGTCTTCGGCATCGAACCTGACATGATCTGTTGCGCGAAGGGCCTGATCTCCGGCGACCAACCCCTCGGCGCCTGAGCCGCTCAGCCGTGATCGCGTGAGCGCTCCGAGACATCGCGTGCGAGGGCCATAGTCCGGTAGATCCCATGCACGAACTTGCCGTAAGGCAGGGATAGGAACAGCGCGAACACCACGCCGAGATGCACGGCCAGCAGCCACCCCATCGCCGAGGTGTGCCGGAAGAACAAGAGCGCGAGCCCCGTCGTTGCGGTGAAGAACAGCAGCGCAATGAAGGCGTAGTCCATCCCATACCGGCGCGTATCGGCTGGGGTCGGGTCTGCCTGGACCTTTAGCACAAAGAGCCCCGCAGTCCCCACGCTCAGCATCACGCCGCCGACGGTCCCGAGGACCACCGGCGCGGAGTACCAGCTATAAGGGGCGTCCCAGCCGAGGCCGTAATGCATCAAGGTGCCGATGGAGGTGGAAGCGAAGCAGAGCAGAAACCCCCAGAGTGTCGCCATATGCATGTGGCGGCGTCCGAGGCCAAAACGCTCGTCGATGTCGTTGCAGCCATCGCCCGCTCCGCCGAGATGCCGGGTTGTGCCTGCCTCGCGCAGGGCCTCGACGATATGGGCGGGCTTGACCCCCGGCGTGCCATGCCGTCGCCAATAGCGCACGCCGCCGATCACCATCGCCAGCACGGCCCAGCCGAAGGTCACGCCGCCGAGCAGCACCATCGTCTTGTGCGGGAACACCGCATAAAAGGCACCCGGTCCGCGGTGCACTCCGGTCATCGCCTCGGGCGAGACGAGAAGCGCCGAGCCCACCATCACCGCGGCAAGCACCAGCGCGGTCAGCAGCGAGACCCACAGCCCGTTTTGCTCGAACAACCGGCCAAGCGCGCGGGGCCAAGTGTGCTCGGCATAAGTCTCGACCCGCAGTTCGGCAAAGGTCTTCGGCAGGTTCAGGCCGAACTCATGGGGTGGGGCGTATTGGCAGGCGTACCAGCAGCCCTTGCAGTTGTGGCAGAGATTGGCGAGGTGGCCGAGGTCCGTCCCGGAAAACGCTCGCCGCCGTTCCATCGCAGGGAAGACCGGACAATACCCCTCGCAATAGCGGCAGGCGTTGCAGATCTCCATGGTTCGCCGCGCCTCGCGCGTCGCTTGGCTCTCCAGGTCAACCATGTCCACGCTCGTTGCAGTCACGCCGGTCTCCACGCGTCAGTTGCTGAGGGAGCGGGCGGCACTTTCGCCCGCGGTCTTGCCGAAGACGGTGCCGATGGTCATGCCGATGCCCGCCAGATAGCCCTGGCCGAGGATGTTGCCCGCCATGATCTCGCCTGCCGCCCAGATGTTTGCAGTGGGCCGGCCATCGGCCATCGCCACCTTGGCGCCCCTGTCCACCTGCATCCCGAGATAGGTGAAGGTGATCCCGGGGCGCAGCGGATACCCGAGAAAGGGTGGCGCCAGAATCGGTCGTGCCCAGTTGGTTTTGTTCGGCGTGAGACCGGTCGTGCCACGCCGGTCATGGCTCGCAGGGTCGACCGGCGTGTCCCCCGTGCAGGCGGCGTTGAACCGATCGACCGTTGCCCGCAGCGCTGCCGGGTCGAGTGAGAGCTTGTCAGCCAGCCCCTCGATGGTATCGGCCCGCTCCGGCGGAAAGATCGAGGGCATGAAGAGTGTCTCGGCCCGCGAGTCCAGAATTGCGTAGCCGATCTGATCGGGCTGTTTGGCAACCAACCGCCCCCATATAGCATAGCGTTTGGGCCAGAAGTCCTCACCCTCGTCATAGAAGCGCTCGGCCTTGCGGTTGACCACGATGGAGAACGGCACGCAATCGAGGCGCGTCGCGATGCCCCCGTCGAACTGGGGCGCCCGGGCATCGATGGCAACCGCGTGGCACTGGTCCGCCTCGCCGATCTGAGCAAGCCCGTGCTCGATCATCAGCTTGAGCAGCCCGCCCTTGGCATAGGGTGTGCCGCGGATCTTGAAGTTGCGCGCGGCCGGCCCCCATGCCTCCTCCAGCCAGTCGAGATTGGCTTGGAACCCGCCTGCTGCGGCAACCATCGCGCGTGCGGTCACATAATCCTGGAACCCGCGGCTGCGCAGTTCGGCGCCGAGGAAAAAGCCGTCGTCGATCTCGAGGCCCACGATCTCGGTGTCGTAGCGCACCTCGACCCCGAGCGCGGCCGCGCGCAGGTAGTAGGCATTCATGAGCGCCTTGCCGCCGCCCAGGAAAAACGGGTTTGTGCGAGAGAGCGAGAGCGTCCCCCCGAGCGAGCGCTGAAACCGGGCCCCCTGCCGTGCCATCCAATCGGTGATGTGCTGCGACTCCGCGATCGCCATCTTGGCCAACGTCTCGTTGGTCTTGCCGGCAGTGACCCGCATGAGGTCTTCGAGGTACTCCTCTTCCGAGTAGCTCTCGGTCAGTACCTCGGTCGGGCCGCTATGGGCCACGCGGAGATTGCGCGTGTGCCGGGAGTTGCCGCCCCGGAACCCTTTCGGCGCCGCTTCGCACACCAGCACCCGCGCGCCCTGTTCCGCTGCCGCAATAGCCGCACAGAGCGCTGCGTTGCCGCCGCCGGCGACCAGAAGATCATATGTTTGTTGCTGTCTGGCCACCTGAGCCTCCCTTGCGCTTTTTTGTATCCTAATGTATACAGAATGACAAGGGAGAGATGCGTGCAAAACATCCTCAGCACTTTAGCGGTTTCTGTTCTCGGCCTTGGCCTGTTTTGGGGCTTCGGGCTGCCGCTGCCTTTCCTGCTCGGCCCGATGTTCGCCTGCCTCGGGGCCGCGCTTGCGGGCATGCCTTTGGCCGGGGTTGAGCCGGTGTCGGGGGCCATGCGGACAGTGCTGGGCGTTGCGGCTGGCGCGTCCGTGACACCGCAACTGGTCGAGCGGCTCGGCGACTTTGCCCTCAGCGTGGTGCTGGTGCTGGTGTTCACCGTTCTGATCGTCGCGACGGGCTATCCGTATTTCCGCCGGGTCTGCCGCTTCGATCCGGTTACGGCCTATTATGCCGCGGCACCTGGCGGGCTGCAGGACATGATCCTCTTCGGGCAGGAGGCCGGGGGCAACGTCCGCGCGCTCTCGCTTGTGCATGCCACCCGGGTCTTTGCCATTGTCGCGATTATGCCATTTGTCCTTGTCGGCCTGTTCGACATGACCCTGGACAACCCTGTCGGCGCTCCTGCGAGTTCACTGCCCGTAGAGGAACTCCTTCTGATGCTCGCCTGCGCCTGGATCGGCTGGCGCGGGGGCAAGCGTATCGGCCTCTTCGGAGCGGCGATCCTCGGACCGATGGCCTTGGCCGCCGCCGCCAGCCTCACGGATCTGCTGCACGGGCGCCCACCGGAGGAGGCGATCCTCGCCGCGCAGTTCTTCATCGGTCTCGGCATCGGTATCTCCTATGTCGGGGTCACGGCCCAAGAACTCCGCCGCGTGGTGATTGCCGCCCTTGGCTATTGCGGCCTCCTTGCGTGCCTTTCGATCGCCTTCGCCGCACTGGCCGCTGCCTTGGGCGCCGCGCCGATGGTTGAGGCGGTCTTGGCCTTTGCTCCCGGGGGACAGGCGGAGATGGTCGTCCTGGCCATCGTCGCCGGCGCCGACATCGCCTATGTGGTGACAATCCATCTCTCGCGCCTCGTGATCGTCATCCTGGGTGCGCCAATCCTTGCCCGCATCCTGCGCACGCGGACCCAAACCGAACAGCAGAGGGAAGACGCGTCATGACCGGCCGCGACGACCACAGCCTCTTCGCCACCCTGCTCGAGGCCATCGACCGGGGTGAGTTCATGCCGGGCGACCGCTTGGTCGAGACGGAGTTGGCAGAGCGCTACAGTGTCAGCCGCACGCCGGTGCGTGAGGCGTTGAACCGGTTGGAGTCGGTCGGGGTCGCCGCGCGGGACGGCAAACGAGGGCTGACGGTTGCCCAACTCGACCATGACCAGCTTGGCGAACTCTACGATCTGCGGGAGGTTTTGGAGGGCTTTGCCGCCCGTCTTGCTGCCCGCCGCGCCTCTCCGGCCGAGATCGCGACCCTGCGCGAGTTCGTGGAAGAGGACACGCAGCTGGCCGCGGGCGGAGGCACAGCGCAGGATCTGGCCATCGCGAACAAGCGCTTCCACCGGCAGCTCCACCACGCAGCCCACAACCGCTATCTGCTGGATATGCTCGACCGGATGCGGCGCTCGATGGTGCTGGTCTCCGGGACCACGCTTGCCGTGCCGGGACGGGGGCCAGAGTCGGTCGCGGAGCATGACGCCATCGTCTCCGCGATTGAGGCACGGGACGAGCTGGCGGCGGAGACTGCTGCCCGTGAACACATCTTCAAGGCCTACCGCACGCGGTTGCGCCTCGGCCCCGGGGAGGCCCCTCCAGGATGACAGAACAGCTTAAGATCGCCGTTTTGGACGACTATCTCGGCGTGGCACAGGCCCTGGCCGATTGGGACCATTTGGGTGCAGCGGTGACCGTGTTCCCCGACACGATCGGCGGGCCTGCGCTGGTGGAGCGCCTGGCCCCCTTCGATGTGATCTGCCTGATGCGGGAGCGCACGCCTTTTCCCGCCGATCTGATCGCCGCGCTGCCCCGGCTGCGGCTGATCGTGACCTCTGGCAAGCGGAACCTCGCCATCGATCTCGCGGCGGCCAAGGCCCGCGGCATCACCGTCTGCGGGACCGAGAGCCGGGGCCCCGCCACCGCGCAGCACACCCTTGGCCTGATCCTCGCGGCAAACCGGTGCCTTGTGAGCGAGGCGCTCTCGGTGCGCGACGGCGGCTGGCAACGAAGCCTCGGGCGCGATCTCGACGGGCTGACGCTCGGGTTGATCGGGCTTGGGCGTCTCGGGGCCGAGGTGGCAACGCTCACGCGGCCATTGGGGGTGCGTCTGGTCGCCTGGAGCCAGAACCTGACCGAGGCGCGGGCCGCAGGGGTGGGGGTCGAGCGGATGCCCACGCTCTCGGCCCTGATGGCGGCATCCGACACAGTTTCGATCCACTTGGTGCTCTCGGAGCGATCTCGTGGCCTGATCGATGCTGCGGCGCTGGCCGGTATGAAACCCGATGCGGTGCTGGTGAACACCTCGCGCGGACCCATCGTTGAAACCGAGGCGCTGCTGGCGGCCTTGCGGGCCGGGCGATTGGGGGCTGCGGCCTTGGATGTTTTCGACACGGAGCCGCTGCCGCTGGACGATCCCTTGCGCGACCGGGCGCTGATCGATGCGGGCAAGCTGATCCTCACGCCGCATATCGGCTACGGCTCACGCCAGACCTACGAGATTTTCTATCGCCAAACCGTTGAAGCCATTGCCGCCTGGAAGGCGGGGAACCCCATACGGGAGCTCAGACTATGACCGAGACCGTGCAGCATTCGACCCACGAGGCTCTGTCCGCCGAACTCGCAGCCGTGAAGGCGGAGATCACCGGCTATCCGCGGCCCATTGCCGGGTGCGATGCGCAGTTCAACCACCTGCTGGCGCGGCGCGAAAAACTGCTCTCGGCGCTGGCGGATCAGCGAGACCAGACCGCCCCGGGCACGTAGAGCTCGCCGCGCGCCAGCAAACGCACCGTTCGGTTGAGCCCAGCGGCGCGGATCTCGATGCTGTCGTCGTCGAGCGCGTAGCTCATCAGCACCTCGATGGCACCGATCGGGTGCTCGATCAGGATCCGCATGGGAGAGGGCGTCCGCGCCACCAGAACATCCGCCACCGTCCCGGGGGTGAGCGCGCAGGCCGCGAGGCACTGTGCTCCGGTCACCGCCATGGTCGGGTGGCAAGAGGCCGGTGTGAAATAGCGGGCCGCGAAGCTGCCCCCGGCCCGCGCCTCTGCCACCACTGCAAACTTCGGGGTTACCGACTGGGAGACGTCCCCCATCCCCATGCGTTCCCCGGCCTGCCGCCGGATCGCCTCCATCCGCTCGAAGAAACCCCGGTCGGCCTCGAGGTCGTCCCGGCTTTCGTGCCCGCTGAGGCCCATATCTGCCGCCCGCGCGATCACGACGGGCATCGCGACATCCATACAAGTGACCTCGATGCCGTCGATTGCGTCGATGCGGTTGCCGGTGGGCAGAAGCGCGCCCGTGGCCGAGCCCGCGACGCCCATAAAGCTCAGCCCCACCGGTGCCGCGCTGCCCGGAACGCCATCGATCGCCAAGTCGCCGTCGTAGCGGACCGAGCCACCAGGGGTCTGCACCACCGTCTCGACGCGGGCTTCGGTGTTCACCGCGCGGATGCGCAGCGTGGTCTCATCTCCGGTCGCGGGGAAGAGACCCATCTCGATGGCCGCCGGTCCGACCCCGGTCAGGATATTCCCGCAGGTCGGTTTGAAGTCCACCATGGGCTTCTCCACGTCCACCTGGGCGAAGAAGTAGTCGATATCGGCATCCTCGGCTTCCGACCGGGAAAGCATCGCTACCTTGGTCGTCACGCTCGCCCCACCACCGATCCCGTCGATGTTGAGCGGGTGCCCGGCGCCGAGGGCGGCAACCAGGACATCCGCCAGTGCCGCACGATCCTCGGGCAGGTCGGCGCGGTTCATATAGGGACCGCGCGAGGTCCCGGCGCGCATGAACAGAAAAGGGATCGCGGTCTGTTTCATGGCAAGTCTCCCATGTGGTGGATGATGGCGCGGGTCGCCTCGGCGGTGCTGGCAGTGCCACCAAGATCGTGGGTGCGCGTGGCTGGGCTCTCGAACGCCCGGTCGACTGCCCTGGTGATCGCTTGGGCGGCATGCCGCTCGCCCAGGTGGTCGAGCAGCATAGCGGCGGAGAGCACGAGGCTCGTCGGATTGGCGGCGCCCTGTCCGGCAATATCAGGGGCAGAGCCGTGCTGAGCCTGGGCCACCGCGTGCTGAGCGCCCCGGTTCAGGGACCCGGCAAGCCCCAGCCCGCCGGTGAGCTCCGAGGCGAGATCCGAGAGGATGTCGCCGAACATGTTGGTGGTGACGATCACGCCGAAACGCTCCGGGTCGCGCACCAGATGGGCGGCGGCGGCATCGACCAGCATCTCGTCATAGGCGATGTCCGGATGCGCCTCGGCGACGGCGCGGGCCTCGGCCAGGAAGAGCCCATCGGAGACCCGCAGGACGTTCGCCTTATGCACGGCGGTCACCCGCCGGTCCGGGCGCGCGGCGGCGAGGGCAAAGGCCGCCTCCGCGATGCGACGGGAGCCCTCGGCCGTCACCTTGCGGATGGCGAGCGCCAGATCCGGCGTCGGCATGATCTCGCCGGTGCCCACATGCATGGTGCGGTCGGCATAGAAGCCTTCGGTGTTCTCCCGGGCGATCACCAGTTCCATCGGGCGCCCGACACACGGGATTGCAGCGCGCGTGCGGGCCGGTCGGATGTTGGCGAAAAGATCCAATTCGCGTCGCAGCACGCCTGAGGGGTTCAGCCCGCCCTCAGCAACGGGTGGATAGTCGTTGTGGGAGACAGGGCCGAGCACGACCCCGTCCGCTGATCGCGCGGCCTCCAGCACGGGGGGCGGGATCGTCGATCCGCTCTGCTCGAGGGCAGCGAACCCGATCTCCATCCGCCGCAGTGCGAGACCGAGACCGAACTGCGCGTCCGCCGCGCGCAGCACCGCCTCGGTGGCCTCTACGATCTCCGGTCCGATCCCGTCGCCCGGCAGCAGCAGGATCTCTCGCATCCGGGTGCCTCAGAGACCGCTGAGCGGCCAGGGCAGGTCGACGTAGTCCTGCAACAGCCCGGCCGGGAAGTCGCGGCCGAGTGACCCGGCCATCAGGACCACGAAGCCCACGCCCCCCGCCGTGAGCAAGGCGGTCATCCCCGGCGAACAGCGCGCTCTCAGCGTCAGGAACGCCACGAAGAACAGCCCGAGCGCGATCACGAACCCGAAGAGCGCCGTCAGCACCAGGAGCGACAGGAACCAGGCGACCATGGGCCAGAGGCCATGGATGTCGCCCTCGGATGCCGTCACCTCGCCATCGGTGAAGACGGGATCGGTCTCCGGGGCCGCCCGCATCTTCAGGAGCAGGACGACGCAAGCGAGCAGCGCCAGCCCCGCCACCGTGGCCGGGAAGACCTTGTCGGTGAGCGCGCGCACCTGCAGCGCATCCACAAAGACCGCAGCGAGGAACACCGCGACGACCAGGGTGAAGATGACCGGCGCACGTTTTGAGCCTGTGGCCTCCTCCTCGGTGTCTTCATCGGCATGGATCGACTTCGACTGCCGCGCCCCCAGCCAGACCGACACGGCGATGATCACGATCAGGACGATGGAGATCGGACTGAAGAGATAATCCATCATCGCCTCGGTCCCGCCGGTGCGCATCCGCGCCGAGGCAAGCTGGGTCACCTGATAGGTGTAGACCTCCGCCTGATCCGCCAACACGAAGCCGATGAGGAAAGCCGGGCGCGACCAGTCGAACCGGCGCATGAAGATGCCGAGCATGCCGATGGCCGAGAGCGCTGCGAGATCCCAGAGCGTCTGTTTCGACTGGAAGGCGGCGAACGCGATCATCATGAACAGGAAGGGTGCCAACAGCGGGAACCGGATCGTCGTCAGCCGGGCGATGCCGCCCGAGAGGAAGATGCAGAGCCCGGCACCCACCACATTCGCCAGCGCCAGTGACCAGACCACGGTGTAAGTGATCGGCAGATCGTCGCGCACCATCTGGGGCCCGGCCTCGTAGCCGAGCAGGATCATGCCGCCGATAAACACCGCCATGGAGCCCGACCCTGGGATACCGAAGAGCAGCGTCGGCACCAGCCCGCCGCCCTCTTTGGCGTTGTTCGAGCTCTCCGGGCCGATGATGCCGCGGATCTCGCCCTTGCCGAATTTCGCGCGGTCGCGCGTGGTCTGCACGGCGTGGCCATAGGCGATCCAGTCGACGACCGAGCCGCCGAGCCCCGGGATCACGCCGACCACGACACCGATGGCCGCACAGCGCAGCGACAGCCATTTGTTGCGCCACCAGTCGGCGACACCGTCCCACCAGCCGGCCCCCAGTTTGGCGTCTTCGGAGATCGCCCGGTCTTGGCGGAGCAGGGCCACGATCTCCGGGATCGCGAAGATGCCGAGGCCGATGACGACGAGGGTGAAGCCGTCCTGCAGGTACCAGTGGCCGAAATCCATCCGTGGGGAGCCCTGGGCCGGGGCCTCCCCGATCGCGCCCACGGACATGCCGAGCCCGACCGCGATCAGACCTTTCAGCAGGCTGCGCCCGGCCAGCACGCCCACCATCGCAAACCCGAGCACGGTCAGCAGCAACAGCTCCGGCACGCCGAAGCCGAGGACGATGGGCCGCGCGATCAGGATGAAGAAGGTGAGCAGCACAGCTCCGAACAGCCCGCCGAACAGCGAGGAGGCAAACGCCGCCGCCAGCGCCCGCGCCGCCTGGCCGCGCTTTGAGAGGGGAAAGCCGTCGAGCACCGTCGCCTGGCTCGCCGAGGATCCTGGGATGCCGAGCAGCACGGATGCGAACGTGTCCGATGTCGGGATGACGGCGACGAGACCGACCATCAGCGCGAGGCCGGAGACCGCGTCCATCCCGTAGATGAACGGCAGCACCAGCGACAGACCGGCGATCCCGCCGAGCCCCGGAAACACCCCGACGCAGAGGCCAAGCAGCACCCCGGCGACCAGATAGAGCAGCGCCTCCGGCGCGAAGATCAGCGAAAAGGCTTCGGCAAGAGCGGGCAGCGCGGTGGCGAAGATGTCCATGTCTCTACTCTGGCGGATCGGGGTCCGGAAGCGTGGCTGCAAGCCGCTTGGGCGCGGTCATCCGCCAGCTTCGGGTCAACAGACGCTCAAGCTCGATCCAATCCGGTGCCGGCTCCAGGCGCACTCCGATCCATCCCTTGTGCCCCACATAAGGCGGGCGAAAGAACCGGTCCGGATCTGCGCCGATCAGCACCTCTTGGGCACCTGCGGGGGCCTTCATCCAGACCCCCTCGGCCCCTTGGCCGCGCTTGAGCATCGCGAAGATCTTGTCGCGGACGCGGAACGTCGGGTCTCCCCAGGCGGTCTTCTCGGTCGCCTCGGGAAGCGCCAGGCACAAGGCCCGGACCCGCTCCTCCGCCTCCGTCACACTCAAAGATCGACGTCGTAGCGGTCTTTCAGCCAGGCTTTCACCCAGGACTTGGCCTTCTCATCGACCACAGTGCCCTGCTGGAGCTTCACCTTTGCCGCCTCACCGGTCGACTGCGGATAGACGCCGAGCCGCTTCTTGGAGATCTCGGCAAAGTCGGGCCGCGCGATCACCGCCTCGAAGGCCGCGGTGTAGGCGTCGACGATCTCCTGGTCCGTGCCTTCGGGCAGGAACACCATCTTCTGCGCCGGGAAGCCCGCGACGAAGAAGGCTTTCCATGCGTCCCAGGCCTCGCCCGAGGGCTCAGCGCCTTTGACCGAGGTGTAGACTTCCTTGAAGGTCGGGATGTCGGGGAAGGTCGGATCGCGGACTATGTTGCCCGCCTCATCGAGGGCGCCCCAGGTCATGATCGGCACTGCCTCACCGGCCTCGACCAGAGGCGTCACGCCCGAAAGGTACCCGGAGGAGGTCTGATAATCGATGTTGGCCTCGCCGCGCTCGAACATCAGGCGGCCAGCACCGCGGCCCTTGATGCCGAAGACGGGCTCCACCTTCATGCCCAGCATCTCCCAGGCGAGCAGCGGCACCAGATCGAGCCGTGTCGCGCCCTGGCTGCCATAGATGAAGTCGACGTTCTGGATCACATCCATCGGGTCCGCCGCCCAGCGCGCAGCCAGATCCTTCGGCAGATAGGCGACGCCGCCCGTCGCGGTCGCCAGCACGATGTTCCAGTCGGCATAGTCATAGCGCACGCGCGGATCGTCGAGCAGGAACGGGAACTGGGTCGAGCCCGAGGTGCCGAGGATCGTCAGCCCGTTCGCCTTCGCACGCTGAGCAAAGAAGTTGGCGCCCTTGGTCGACCCCGCCCCGGGGACGTTCTTGACCACCACATTGGGATTGCCCGGCAGCGCCTCGGACAGGAGCGGTGCGTAGAAGCGCGACCATTTGTCGGACCCGCCGCCCTCCTTGAACGGAATGATCCACTCGACCGTCTTGCCGGAGAAGTCGACATCCGCACTCGCGGTCAGCGGTGCGATGCCCAGCGCCAGTGCCGCTGCCACGCCCAGCACCGCGCGCCGGCCAAAACGATTTGAAGCCATCCTCGTAGTCCTCCCAGTTTCCTCCACGCGCCGGTCATGCGTGATCCGGCGATTCGTTTGCCCGCGCTCGTTTGGTCGGCGAAGGCGCCGCCGCTATTAACTGCGCAAAGCTGGAGGACCGCAACCTGTCTTCGACGGGCTGCGGCAAGAGGAGTTGGCACAAAACGGCGCTCGGCTCAGTCGAGGCCGGACTTCAGCCGCATCTCGAACACCTGGTTCACCACGCCCTCACGCTCAAGGCCACGACGGCGCAAGGCCGCATCCGACAGATCGAGCCGCCGGCGGATCTCCACCGAGCTGTCCCGCGCGGCAAGCACCTGTGCGATCAGCCGTCCAAATGCGCCGAGGCCGTTCGAATTTCCTTTGAGACCAGACATCGTCTTCTCCTTTCAAATGCGCGCCCGCCTGACACCACGGGTCATCATCGATACCTCGCTGGGTGATATAGACTGTATACAGATGGATACAAGACTTTTTTTGAGCAAGCCAGCCTGCCCAAGGACGCGAGTCCCCATGCACAAAAAGGCCCGCCCCAGGGGGACGAGCCGCGGTTCGCCGAGAAAAGAGGGGATCAGCGCGTGGGGATCGGTGTCTCGCCGCGGTAATCGTAGAACCCGCGGCCCGCTTTGCGCCCGTGCCAGCCAGCCTCGACATACTTCACCAGCAGCGGGCAGGGGCGGTACTTGGTGTCCGCCAACCCCTCATGCAGCACGTGCATGATGGCAAGGCAGGTGTCCAAGCCGATGAAATCCGCGAGCTCCAGCGGCCCCATGGGGTGGTTCGTGCCGAGCCGCATGGCGGTGTCGATCGAGGTTACGGACCCGACACCCTCATAGAGCGTATAGATCGCCTCATTGATCATCGGCAGCAGGATGCGGTTGACGATGAAGGCCGGGAAATCCTCGGCCACAGCAGCCGTCTTGCCGAGCCGGTCGACAACGCCCTTCATCGCCTGGAACGTCACGTCGTCCGTCGCGATGCCGCGGATCAACTCGACCAACTGCATCACCGGCACCGGGTTCATAAAGTGCAGCCCCATGAAGCGTTCGGGCCGGTCGGTGGCGGTCGCGAGGCGGGTGATCGAGATCGACGAGGTGTTGGTTGTGAGCAGCGTCTGTTCGCCCAGATGCGGCTTCAGATCGGCAAAGATCTTGTGCTTTATCGTCTCGTTCTCGACGGCCGACTCAATGATCAGATCGCAGGTGCCAATGGCCGTCAGATCAGGCTGCAGCGACAGGTGAGCCTCGGCATGGGCCTGCGCCTCGGCCGTCATCCGCTGCTTCTCGACCTGCCGTGCGAGCGTCTTGCTGATCCGCGCCTTGGCGCGCTCCAGCATCTCGGCGTTGATGTCGTTCAGCTGAACGTCATAGCCCGCCTGAGCAAAGACCTGCGCAATCCCCGCACCCATTTGGCCGGCGCCGATAACGCCAACTGACCGGATTTCCATGCGACCTTCCCCTATCGTTCGTCCCACACTTTTGTGCGGTGCAGCATTATTATGGCGAGCGGTGCAAAAAAAACAAGCGGCCTCGCTCGCACCGTTCCCGTCTTTCTAAGGCTTGCGGCGAGAGGAGGAACCTCTACACTTTCAACGGGTGGTTCGGGAGAGTGGTATGTGGCGCCAGGTTTGGCCGTCTGTGGCTTTGGCCGTTTTGGCTTTCGGAGTGAGCGCGGGATCGGCGCCGGCCGTAACGCTCAATCTCGATACCGATGATCCGCCCGAGGGCCAGTCGGATTTTCAGAATACAGCGCCTGGCTTTCCGCCCGATATCGGTTTTCTTGAGAACGGCGACCGCGCGGTTGCCGGCGACTTCGGGATCACCTTTGAAAACGTCGAGACACCGCCTAACGATCCGCAGCCGCCGGGTGGCGGGGTCGATGAGGACGGCATCTTTTTCGGCCGGACCGGGGATCTCGAGGTTGTTTCGGTCGACCTGATCTTCGACGTGCCGACAGTCATTCTCAGCTACGATATCGATTTTGTCGGTGACGCCGTGGCTTTTGAGGCTGAGTTTTTCGACAATCGCTCGTCGTTCCAGCTTTCAGGGCCGAACGGAACCTCCGGTCAGAACTTCTTCGATACCGAGGGCGATTTCTCGTTCGATATGGGCACAATCCCGTTCTTTGCGCCCGGGGTGGCTTACACGCTGACCCATACGGTGCCGGATTTCGGCGCCGGTCTTGCGGGCTTCGATTTCATCACGCAGATTGATGAGTTCGAGGTGACTGCAGTGCCCTTGCCGATGCCGGCGGCGATGCTGCTGACGGGGCTTGCCTTGCTCGGTTGGCGGGCCCGACGCGGCTGATCGCTTCATGAGAAACGGGGCGCGCAAGGCACGCCCCGTCCTTCAGATCGTTTGCGGCGCTCAGTCGAGCGCCTTTTCCAGCTCCGGCAACAGCTCGAACAGATCGCCCACGATGCCGTAATCGGCCACCTGGAAGATCGGCGCCTCGTCGTCCTTGTTGATGGCGACGATGACCTTGCTGTCCTTCATGCCCGCGAGGTGCTGGATCGCGCCGGAGATGCCGACTGCGATGTACAGATCCGGGGCCACCACCTTGCCGGTCTGCCCGACCTGCCAGTCGTTCGGCGCATAGCCCGAGTCGACCGCGGCGCGCGAGGCCCCTGTGGCCGCTCCCAGCTTGTCCGCGACCTTCTCGATCATTTCGAAGTTGTCTTTAGAGCCCATGCCACGGCCGCCCGAGATCACGATTTTGGCGGAGGTCAGCTCCGGCCGGTCGCTCTCTACGACGCTGTCCTCGACCCAGGCAGAGACGCCCGGATTGCCCTCGGCGGTGATGCTCTCGACCGGGGCCGAGCCGCCCTCGCCCGCCGCATCGAAGCCCGCGGTCCGGATCGTCATCAGCTTCACCGGATCGGCGGATTTCACCGTCTGGATTGCGTTGCCCGCATAGATCGGGCGCACAAAGGTCTCGGCATCGACGATCTCGATCACCTCGGAGATGATCATGACATCGAGCAGCGCGGCCAGCCGGGGCATCACGTTCTTGGCGTGCGCGGTGGAGGGCGCGACGATGTGGGTGTAGTCGCCCGCCAGCGCCTTCAGCAGTGCCGCGACCGGCTCTGCCAGACCGTGGCCGAGCGAGGCATCATCGGCGCAGAGCACTTTCTCCACCCCGTCCAGCGTCGCCGCCGCCTGAGCACCGGCACCGTTGCAGCCGTCGCTCGCGCAGAGCACCGTCACCGGCCCGAGGGCCTTGGCCGCCGTCAGCGCCTTGGCGGTGGTGTCCATCGCCAGCTCCGCGCCGTTCATCTCGGCCATCAGCAAAACAGCCATCAGAGCACCCCCGCTTCGTTCTTCAGCTTGTCCATCAGCTCGTCGACCGAGCCGACCTTGACCCCGGCTTTACGTGCCGGCGGCTCGTCGACCTTCACCACCGAGAGGCGCGGCGTCACGTCGACGCCATAGTCCTCAGGGGTCTTGGTGTCGAGCGGTTTCTTCTTTGCTTTCATGATGTTGGGCAGAGAGGCATAGCGTGGCTCATTCAGGCGCAGATCGACGGTGATGATCGCCGGCATCGTAACCTCGATGGTCTGGAGCCCGCCGTCGACCTCACGGGTGACCTTGGCCTTGCCGTCTTCCATCTCGATCTTGGAGGCGAAGGTCGCCTGCGCCCAACCGGTGAGCGCGCCCAGCATCTGGCCCGTGGCGTTCATATCGTTGTCGATCGCCTGCTTGCCGCAGATCACAAGGCCCGGCTCCTCCGCATCGATCACCGCTTTGAGCAGTTTGGCGACCGCCAGCGGCTCGATGTCGGTGTCCACGGTTTCGGCGGCGGTGATCAGGATCGCCCGATCCGCCCCCATGGCGAGCGCCGTGCGCAGCGTCTCCTGCGCCTTTGCGACACCGATCGAGACCGCGATGATCTCGGTCGCGAGGCCCTTCTCCTTCATGCGAATCGCCTCTTCGACGGCGATTTCGTCGAACGGGTTCATCGACATCTTGACGTTCGCGAGATCGACGCCGGAGCTGTCCGCTTTCACGCGAACCTTCACGTTGTAGTCGATCACGCGCTTGACGGGCACGAGCACCTTCATCAGCGCATCCTCCTTTGGGCCGCAGCACGCGGCAATTTCGGAAACTGACACACTGCTTAACGGCTCGCGCAGCAGGGTCACTGCGAAAAACCGACGCGCGAGGTCGGGGAAGCGTCGCCTGTCGCCAGGTCAGGGGGGGCGAGGGCCCCTGCGAGCCTTGTTCAAGGGCGATATTCCGGTGCGACATCTCGGGGCGACATTGCTGCGATATCAGCGATATTGCGCGGCGCCTTTCCACCCCACGCGGGCGGTCATCAGTTCCGCAGAACGACGCAGGAACCGCCGGCCTTTCTGAGCCGCGCGCAGATCTGCCCCGCTTCCTTGCGCGAGCGAGCCCCGACCCGCGCCTGGTAGAGCGCCCCCCGGATGCCGCGGCGGGAGCGGTGGATCCGTACCGACTTGCC
The DNA here is from genome assembly GCA_039816045.1 of Pseudomonadota bacterium. Taxonomy (GTDB): domain Bacteria; phylum Pseudomonadota; class Alphaproteobacteria; order Rhodobacterales; family Rhodobacteraceae; genus Thermohalobaculum. Next base: position 43,596 of record JBCBYB010000021.1, on the reverse strand, counting down.
GCCCAGCACCCGGGCATATTGGCGCTTCACCCGTTTCGCGGCGTTGGCGGCGACCCGGTGGCTGCGTCCACCGGCGATCTGAACGCCCCACGGCATTTTGGTGCTGGCGAACACCGCGCGGGTCGGCAGGATCGGCATGGCGGCGCAGGCCTCGGCGAAGGTCTTGTCCTTGGCGAGCGGGCGGCGCTCGACCTCCCGGCCCTTGGCGCGGAACCACTCGACCGGTCGGTAGGTGATGGAGGCCACATAGTCCACGGTCTCGAGCGGCAGCCGTGCACCGCGGGTGAGGAAGCGGCTCACCCGGTGCGGCCCGCCATTATAGGCCGCCGCCGCCAGTCCCCAATTGCCGAACTCCCGCCGCAGATCGGCGAGGTAGGAGGCCGAGGCCGGGATCGCCTGCTCCGGGTCCCAGGGGTCTGCGAGGCCCCGCTCCTTGGCCGTCGCCGGCATGAACTGCGCAATCCCTTGCGCGCCGACGGGCGAGAGCGCTTTGGCGTCGAACCGGCTCTCCTTGTAGATCAGCCGCGCGAAGAACTCCGGCAGCATCCCGTGCTCGGCGGCGTTGGCCTCAATGAGGTTGCAGATGCGCTCGATCGGCATTGGGTTGCCGGGTTGCGTCTCGGCGGTGGCCAGGCCCGCCCAGAGCGTTAGGGTGAGGGCCAGAGCACGGCCGCCTGCTCGAGCCGATCGCGCCAGGCGGGATCCGCCTCCGTGCGCAGCGCGTCTGCCAACCGCGACGGGATGTCGAGACTGAGAAGCCATGCCGTCAGGGTGTCCCGCCAATCTGCCTCACCGGGGTCGGAGAATGCCGAGTTTGCAAGGCGAAAGGCAACCGTTTCCGCGGGCGCCTTGGGGTCGAGCCATGCGGCCTCGCGCAGGCTCCAGGCGGCGAGGGCGCGGGCGAGGTGGGGCGATGTCTCCAGCCGAGCCAGCAGGGGCGCGAGCGGGATGGCCCCGTTCGCCGTCATATGGGCGAGATCGCCGAGGGTCTCCATCCGGTCCGGCCAGCACCCCTTGTCCGCAACCCGGTCAGGGTCCGCGAGCCAGTCGAGCGCGAACGCCGCGACGAAACGCTACACCGCCTCTGCCCGGTCGGTGGGCCAGTCGCCGGGAAACCCCGAGAGCTTGAGCGCGAAAAAGGCCGAGCCCCAACCGATGGGGGTCGGACAACGCCCCTCCGCGATCAGTGCGCAGAGCTGCGGCAGGACATAGGCGACCTCGTTGGGGTTGAGGTGGTTCCCACCCTCCGAGGCATAGGTCCAGAGGTCGTCCTCGGTGAGCTCCGACAGGGGCAGGGAGAGCAGCCGCGCGTCGGCGGCCGCGGTCACAGGGTCCCGGTTGCGGAGCGCGGTGGGGCGCGGGACGCGGGCGCAGCTTCGCGTGACCGCCGCCAACGCCTCCGCGAGAGCCGGGCTCAGCGGTTGGCGCCCGGCACCCACAGCACGTCCGCCTTGCCGTTGTCGTTGGCCACGCGCGAGGCGACGAAGAACCAATCGGACAGCCGGTTGAGGTAGCGGATGGCGGCCTCGTTCACGCCCTCGATGGTGGAGAGCTCGACCGTCAGGCGCTCGGCCCGCCGACAGACGGTGCGGCAAAGGTGCAGATACGCCGCCGCCGCCGACCCGCCGGGCAGGATGAAGCTGCGGAGCGGCTCGAGCGCGGCGTTCATCGCGTCGATCTCGCTCTCCAACCGCTCGACCTGGGCCGGTGCGATCCGCAGGGCGGGATACTCGCGCTCGGCATCCTTCTCCATCCCCGGTGTGCAGAGATCGGCGCCCACGTCGAAGAGGTCGTTCTGGATGCGCGCCAGCGCCTCGGCGGTCTCCGCATCGGCGTGCAGTTTGGCAAGGCCGACCGTCGCGTTCAGCTCGTCGACGGTGCCGTACGCGCTCACCCGCGCCGAGTGCTTCGCCACCCGGCTGCCGTCGCCGAGGCCCGTCTCGCCCGCATCGCCCGTGCGCGTGTAGATCTTGTTGAGAACGACCACAGAAGGCTCCTTCGCTTTGGCCGCGACCGTGGCGGCCCAGGGGGATCAGCCGGCCCGCGTAACGAGGATCGTCGCCATGATCAACACCACGGCCACGAACTGACCGATGATCCGCCAGCGCATCATCTTGTTCGAGAAGCTGGGGCTCGACCGCTTGAGGCCAAAGCCGATGATCCCGATCATCAGGACGACGGCGGTGAACAGGCAGGCGACGAGCGCCAGGGAGAAGACTGTGCCGGACATAGCGCTGATCTAGCGCGGTTGGTGGCGCCTGAACAGGGGGCGGTCAGCCGCGGACCATGATCCAGTCGACAGCCCGGGTCGGCAGCAACCGCTTCAGCATGCCGACGACATAGGTCGGCGTGGTCACATAATACCGCGGCCGCGGGCGTCGGCTCTCCAGCGCGTGGATGATTTTGGCGGTGGTCGCCTCGGGGCCGAGCTCGCCCGGATCGGGGGGCGGGTTCTGGGCATAGAGCCGCGGCTCCAGCGTTTCTTCATAGAACGCACCCCAGGCGGGGCTCTTGCGGTCGATCCAACGCTCGTAATGGGCGCGGGCGTTCTGGCGGATCAGCGAGCGCACGGGGCCGGGTTCGAGCAGGATCGCGTGGATGCCGGTGCCGCGGAGCTCGAGGCGCAACGTGTCGGTGTAGCCCTCGATCGCGAATTTGGTGGAGCAATAGGCGCCCCGCATCCGAAGCGCCGAGAAGCCGAGGACCGAGGAGTTCTGCAGGATGCGGCCATGGCCCTGGGCGCGCATGACGGCGAGGACCCGGCGGGTCAGAGAATGCCAGCCGAAGAAATTGGCCTCGAAGATCGCGCGGAGGGCGTCGGTTGGCAGATCCTCGACCGCCCCAGGCTGGGCGAAGGCGCCGTTGTTGAAGAGCGCGTCGATGCGGCCGCCGGTGCGCGTCATGGTCTCCTCGAACCCGGCCGCGATGGAGGCTTCGTCCTGGTAGTCGAGGGGGAAGCTTTCCAGGCCCTCGCTCTCAAGACGGGCACAGTCCTCCGGCTTGCGGCAAGTCGCGAGCACCTGCCAGCCGCGCTCGGCGAGCGCGTGGGCGGCGTGGTGGCCGAGCCCCGAAGAGCAGCCGGTGATGAGGACGGTGCGCCGGTCGGTCATGAGCTGTGCATAGCGGAACACAACCTGCGGGACCAGCGTTTGCACCTCCGCATGGTCGTCAAAGCGCCGCGTCAGCCCGCGCGCTCCTGGCACCCGCTCGCGCGCGGCGCCTTGCACCGGGCGCGCGTGTGGCCCCGTTTCCCGGTTCAGCCGTCGCGCCGGTGACCCTCCGCCGCGAGAGACCGGGGCCCGCAGGCGCGACGGCCGGCGCGGCGGCGTTGGAGAGGCGCGGTCAGCGCCGCTTTCGGCGACCGCCGGCGGTGCGGGCGTGGAACGTCGGGGGTTTTCCCGCGATCCAGGCGATGAACTTGGCGATGCGTGGGTGCTCCCGCAATGCCTCGACGGTGTTGTAGTGCCGCGCGAGTTCCGCCTCGGTGAGCGCTGCATGGATCTCGTTGTGGCAGATCTGATGAAGCAGCACCGTCGGACCATGCCGCCCGCCCTTCAGCTTCGGCACCAGATGATGCAGGCTCTGCTTCGCTTCCGCCGGGATCGGGCGGCCGCAAAGCGGGCAGATTGGCGAGACACTGCGCGCCAGGGGCGATTCGTCGGCCATCGGTGCTCCTGTCCGGTTGGCAGAGCGGAGCATGGCTTAGAGGCCTGACAACGCAAAGGGTTTAAGCTTGCCGTTGTCATGGATCCTCTGGGCTGGGAAAGCGTTAGTCGGGTTCCCAGGCGCGACGATCCTGCGGTTCTGAACGCCAACCAAGGGCCAAAATACGATCAGTTAGCCGGCAGACGGCCCCTCGGATGCCGCCACGCAGAGGACCCTGCGGCCAAGACTGTGTGGACAGTACCCAGAGGAGCATCGTGCACCGCTCGGCAAAGGCTTTGAACCGAGCGCGCCGCCCCTGGAGCCTGTCAGCGGTCGATGGACCCGTGCTGGATACCGTCTCCAAGGGACTGCGCTTTGCCGGCATCGGCGTCGACGTCCGCGAATCCGGCGGTCAGGACGGGCTTCGCCAATGCGCTGTGTGCGTCGGTCGTCTGCAACCGTTCAACGCGCCAATGCCGGAGTTCGGCGGTTTCGCCCTTTGGGTGCGGACCAAACTGCCGCGGTTGCGTGAGCATGGCGGCACGGTCTCGTCTCCGGTGTCGTCACTGCCTTCGCTGGCCGTCGAACCCGCGCTGAGCGAGATCGGCTGATCGTTGATGTCTCCGCTTGCGCCAGTCCTGGCCCCGCCGACACCGCCTATCCTCCGATCAGGACGGCGCGGGCTGGTCATGATGCCCGCCAGGCGTCATCGCAGGCTTGCCAAGCGGGCCGAGACCGGCAATCACACGACGTCGAAAAGAGGGGGAGTGCCATGGCCACCATTGTTGAGAGCTGGACCGAGTGGGATCCGCTGACCCATGTCATCGTCGGCCGCGCGGATGATTGCCACATCCCCGCACCCGAGCCGGCACTCGACGCCAAGGTGCCGGATGACAGCGACATGCGCGGCCAGCACGGGCGTCGTCCCGCCGAGACCATAGACCGGGCCAACGAACTGCTCGACCGGTTCGCCGACCAGCTCCGGGCGCGCGGGATCACCGTCGACCGCCCGACCCCGATCGATTTCTCCGCCCCGATCACCACCCCCGATTTCCACACCGAGAGCGGGTTCGGCTGTATGCCGCCGCGCGATGTGCTGCTGACCGTGGGCAAGGAGATCGTCGAGGCCACGATGTCCTATCGCTGCCGGTGGTTCGAATACCTCGCCTACCGCCCGCTGCTCGAGCGCTATTTCGAGGAGGACACCGGGTTCCGCCACACCGCCGCCCCCAAGCCGCGCCTCACGGAGGCGGACTACCGGCCCGACTATCTCTCCGAGCGCATCACCATCGACCAGCGCCTCGACTGGACCGCCAAGAAGCACTTCGTGACCACCGAGGAGGAGCCGCTCTTCGACGCGGCGGATGTGCTGCGCTTCGGGCGCGATCTGGTCGTGCAGCACGGGTTCACGACCAACCTCAAGGGGATCGAGTGGCTGCGGCGGCATTTCCCCGAGCACCGGGTCCATGCGGTCAACTTCCCGGGCGATCCGTACCCCATCCACATCGACGCGACGTTTACGCCGATCCGGCCGGGGCTGATCCTCAACAACCCGCAGCGGCGCCTGCCGGACGAGCAGCGCGGGATGTTCGAGCGCAACGGCTGGGAGATCGTCGACGCCGCCCGGCCCGCGCACAACACACCCCCGCCGCTCTGCTACTCGAGCGTGTGGCTCTCGATGAACGTGCTGGTGCTCGACCCCAAAACGGTATGCGTCGAGGCCTCGGAGGTCTACCAGGCCGAACAGCTCGACCGGCTGGGCATGGAGGTCGTCCCCGTCGAGCTCCGCGACGCCTATGCCTTTGGCGGCGGCCTCCACTGCTGCACCGCGGATGTGCGCCGCCTCGGCTCTTGCGAGGACCACTTCCCCAAGAGGTAGAAGGGCATCCACCCATTCCGGATGACGGGAGTGCCATGGCGGACGACACCGAGACCCGAGAGCTCAAGGACGCCAGCACCAACCCCTGGTACGTCCTGATGACCATTGCGGGTGAACAGAATGGGTGGCTTGTCGACCCAGACCTTCACGACCGCAACCGGCGCTATTGGAACGGCTGGGCCGGCGCAGCGCTCAGCGAGGCGCGCAAGGCGGAGCTGATCGACAAGCACGGTTTCACTGCGGAGGACTTCGCGCCGCTGACTGAGAAGGAAACCAACGAGATCCGCCGCCAGCTTCGCGAGCGCGCCGGCACGGAGGAGATTTTGGATCCCTCAGACCCGGTGGACTGCAGAAAGACGCGGTTTCTAACAACGCACTGCTGCGCTGGCTTCGCATTCCCTCGGTACGCGTCTTTCGAGGGCGCCGCGTTCTCCTGGTACGCGGATTTCGAGGGCGCCGCTTTCGACGGCTACGCGGATTTCGAGGGCGCCGCGTTCTCCAAACATACGAATTTCTGGCGTGCTACTTTCTTGGATAGGATCTTTTTCAGCGGCGCTACTCTGTCCGGACCGACACGCTTCTCGGGCGCCCGGTTCGAACATTCCCCGCTCCTTCTCTACAACGCGGAGCTGCACGAGGACACGGATCTCAATGTGGCGGCGTGGCCGCGAGTTCCAGAACGTCATGACGCGGCGAGAGTTCACCTTAGGGCCTATGAGCGGCTGAAGCTGTTGATGGCCAATCAGAAGAAGCATGCCGACGAGCACATGTTTCTGCGGAAAGAACTGGCCTGCCGCGAGGTGGTGGAGGAGAACCGGGCGATCCGGCTCGGCTACACGCTCTTCCGCCTCTCCTGCGACAGCGGCTGGGACCCGGTCCGCCCGATCTCCTGGCTCGGGATCGCCTGGCTGCTCGGTTGGCTTCTGATCGGCGGCTCGGAGTACTATGACGCCACGCATCTCGCCTGGCCCGAGGGGTGTGACGCGGCCGGCACCTGTCCCGAGAAGGCCCCCCTCGGCTTCTTTCAATCGGGGGCGCTGTCCTTTTCCAACATCTTCGGGTTTCTCGGCCTGCGCACCACCTTCATGCGCGAGGAACTGGCCTCGCTCAACAGCCTCTCCGAGGTGGTCTCGGGGGCGCAAATGTTCGCCGGCCCGATTCTGCTCTTTCTGATGGGGCTCGCGCTGCGCAACCGCTTCCGGCTGAGCTGAGCCGCTGCTAGGCTGGGTGGAACCCGATGAGGCCCGCATGATCCGATCGCTCGCTTTTGCCCTCGTTCTTGTGCCTGTCGCCGCCGCGGCGGATTTCCCCGAGACTTCGGCGCCTGATCTCGTTCTCCTCAAGACCTGGATCGAGGAGGGGCAGCCGCAGGCCGCGGTCGATGTGCTGAAGGTGGAGCTGGCGGAGGCCCCCTCGGCGGACATCCTTAATCTGCTCGGCTATGCGCACCGCAAACTGCAGGACTGGGAGGCGGCGCGCGGCTACTACGAGCGCGCCTTGGCGCTCAACCCGCGCCACACCGGCGCGCTGGAGTATTTCGGGGAGCTGGAGCTTGAGACGGGCAACCCGGAGGCCGCACGGCGCCTCCACGCACGGCTTGCTGACGCATGCCCGGACGGGTGCGAGGAGCTCGACGATCTGAACGAAGCCTTTGCCACCCACGGGGTCGCGCACCCCTGACCGGCGTTAGAGAAAGGCCACGCGCTCCGCCCGCTCAGGGTCCGGGAACGGCCGGTATAGCCCGGCCTCGGACTCGGCGACCATGGCTTGGACTGGGGCGTAGCGCTTCTCGACCTCGTCGTCATGGGCGGCGATCAGGCGGAAGGCGCGGTCGAGCTCCGCCATATCGCTGACCTCGACCTCCAGCATGAAGTCCCGGTGCTGGCCCGACGACAGCGACAGCTTGCGCCGCAGCAGACGCCAGCCGCGGATTACCCCGCGCTCACTCAGCAGCGCCATCCACTGGTCGAGGGCATGGGCGAAGCTGGTCGCCTTGGCATCGTCCTTGAGATCGAACATCACATGGTAAAGGTTCATCAGGGCCTCCCTTTGGGGGCGATCCTATCCTTTGTAAGGTTTGCAAATGCTTGAGCCCGAGCGCTGTTCGATCGCCATTGTCGGAGCGGGTCCGGCGGGGCTTGCCGCATCGGAGGCGGCGCTGGCGGCCGGGGTGCGCCCGCTGGTCCTGGAGGTGAAGCCCTCCGTCGCCCGCAAATGGCTGATGGCGGGGAAGTCGGGGCTGAACCTGACCAAGGAGGAGACGCCGGAGCGTTTCCTGGCCGCCTATGGCGCCGCGGCAGAGCGCCTTGCGCCAATGTTGGCGGCGTTTGGGGCGGCGGAGACGCGGGCTTGGGCCGAGCGGCTCGGCGAGGCGATGTACACCGGCTCGTCGGGCCGCGTGTTCCCACGGCGGATGAAAGGCTCGCCGCTGCTGCGGCGCTGGCTTGCGCGGCTGGAGAGCGCCGAGATCCGCACCCGCTGGCGCTGGACCGGCTGGGAAGGGGAGGCGCTTGCCTTCGAGACCCCCGATGGCCCGCGGCAGGTGGCGGCGGAGGCCACCGTGCTGGCGCTTGGGGGGGCGTCCTGGCCGCGGCTCGGCTCTGACGCCGCGTGGGTCCCCTGGCTCGAGAAGCGCGGCGTGACGGTGACCCCGTTCAAACCGGCGAATATGGGCTTCGATGTCTCCTGGTCGGCCCATCTGGTGGAGCGCCATGCGGGTCAGCCGTTGAAGCCGGTGCGCTTGACCGCGGGAGACCATTCCGTGCGGGGAGAGTGCGTGGTGACAGCCGCGGGGCTCGAAGGCAGTGCGGTCTATACCCTCTCGGCGGTGCTGCGCGACCGGCTGGGCGAGGACCCGGTGCTCTGGCTCGACCTCGCCCCGGACCGGAACGTCGACGATCTGGCGCAGCGGCTGGCGCAACCACGGGGCCGGGCCTCGCTGGCCAACCATCTGCGCAAACGCGTGCGCATTGAGGGGGTCAAGGCGGCCTTGCTGCGGGAATGTGCGCCAAAGCAGCTGGGGGATCCGTTGGCAACCGCGCAAGCGATCAAGGCCCTGCCCGTCACGCTGCTGCGACCGCGGCCGCTGACCGAGGCGATCTCGGCTGCAGGGGGGGTGGCTTGGGCGGATCTCACCGATGGTCTGGCGCTGCGGCCATGCCCAGCTGTCTTCTGCGCGGGCGAGATGCTGGATTGGGAGGCGCCGACCGGGGGGTATCTCTTGACGGCGTGCCTGGCCACAGGGTTTTGGGCGGGGCGCGCGGCGGCAAAGGCGGCGCTCCCCTGAGACCGCTGCCGGCGCATGCCAGGCCCCACCCACCCGGGCTGGCCGGGTGCATGCTGGGCCGGTGCACTCCCCCATCGGCCTGGCATGCGCCGGGTCACACCCCGCCGCGACCGAGCGCGCCGCCGCAGGCCTGTGGGGGAGAGACCGGGTGCCAGCACCGCGCCGGGTCGATGGGTGGGTGGGGCCTGCGGTGGCGCGCTCTCACCTCTGATCTGGCAGCATGTAGCCTTGGTCTTCGAGTTGCCGCCGCAGTGTCAGTTTCGAGATCTTTCCGGTCGCGGTGTGGGGGATCTCGTCGACAAACAGCACTTCGTCCGGCAGCTGCCATTTCGCGAACTGCCCTTCGAGCAGCGCCAGCACCGCCGCCGGCTCCGGTGCCGCGCCCTTCGCCACCACCACCAGCACCGGCCGCTCTCCCCATTTCGGATGCGGGATCGCCACCGCCGCCGCCTCGGCCACTCCTGGATGCGCGACGGCTGCGTTCTCCATCTCGATCGAGCTGATCCACTCCCCGCCCGATTTGATCAGATCCTTGAACCGGTCGGTGATCCGCACATAGCCGTTCGTATCGATGGTCGCCGCATCGCCCGTGTCGAACCAGCCCTCATCGTCGATCTCCGGCGCCTCGGCCTTCAGATACTGCCCGACCACCCCCGGCCCCCGGATCTGCAGGCGCCCCGGCGTCTGCCCGTCGCGCGGCAGCCAGGCGCCATCCTCGTCGCGCAGCGCCAGATCCACCGTATAGGGCGGGTGCCCGACCGAGAGCTGTGCCGCCATCTGCCCTTCGGCATCCAGTGCCTCGATCTCCGGTTTGAAGGAGCTGAACGAGCCGAGCGGCGAGGTCTCCGTCATTCCCCAGGCGTGCAGCACCTTGACGCCGTAGTCGTTCTGGAACGCCTCGATCACCGCACGCGGGCAGGCCGAACCGCCGATCACCACCCGATTGAGCTGCGTCAGGCTTCCGCCATGCTCCCGCAGATGCGCGAGCAGCGGGAGCCAGACCGTCGGCACGGCGGCGGTCACGGTGACCCCTTGGGCGATCATCTCGAGAAGCGAAGCCGGATCGAGCCAGCGCCCCGGAAGCACCATCCCCGCGCCCGCCATCGGTGCCGAGAACCCGCTCGACCAGCCATTGGCGTGGAACAGCGGCACCACCGGCATCATCATGTCCCGGCTAGAGAGCCCGAGCATGTCCGGCTGGATCATCGCCATCGCGTGCAGCACGTTGGAGCGGTGGGAGTAGACCACGCCCTTCGGCGCACCCGTCGTGCCCGAGGTGTAGCAGATGCCGCAGGCGTGTCCCTCGTCGACCGGCTCCCAGGCCGCATCGCCGTCCTCCGCCGCGATCAGATCGCCGTAGCACAGCGCACCGGGGAGCGTGGTCTCCGGCATCTCGCCGCTCTCGGCCAGCACGATCCAATGGCGCACCTGCGGCAGCGCGGCCGCCAACGGCTCCAGCACACCGACCAGGTCCGCATCGACGAAGACCGCGGCGTCCTCCGCGTGGTCGATGATGTAGGTGAGCTGCTCGCCCGAGAGCCGCGGGTTCAGCGTGTGCAGCGCACAGCCCGCACCGGGGACGCCATACCACAGCGCCAGGTGCCGGGGGCTGTTCCAGGCCATGTCGCCGATCACCGTACCCGGTGCGATCCCGAGCCTGCGGATCGCCTGGGCAAGCTTCAGTGCCTCCAGCCGAACCGCTTCCCAATCCGTGCGAAAGACTGCGCCATCGGCCCTCCGCCCGACCACCGGTCGCCTTGGGTGATACCGCGCTGCATGGTCGATGATCGTGCCGACGCGCAGCGGCCAGTCCTGCATCTGTCCCCGCATCTCAGGGCCCTCCCTGTCGTCTTGTTGTTAATGTCAGACTAAAGAGCGGGGCGGCCCGGGAGGCAACCGATTTTACGGGGGTGAGCGTGGAATCAGGTGTGGCGGACCCGGCGGTGAAGTCACCGCTTTCGATCGTCGTCAGGAGGCTGCGGGCACGGTCGCACGCCGGCATCAAGGGGATGAGCTCCGACAGCCAGATGCCTTCCGCCTCGCAGATCCGCACGCCGTGCAGGGTGCCCATGATCAGCCCCTCGAGCCGTGGCAGCCAGGCAAGATCGAGCGCAGCCGGGGCCTCGCACGTTCTCACTGAGACACCGGGACGCCCCCTTCAGGGCGCGCAGCCGCGGGGCCGTTGCATCCCATGCCTCCCGATCTCCGGCGACCAGGATCGCGGCGTCCGCCGTGCCGATCCCGTCCGGATAGCAGAGGATCACCCCGTCGAGGCAAAGCGCGCCGGCGGCTCGCAGCGTCTCTGCTCTGCGCGCGGCCTCGCCCGGCGTGCCGGTGTGTCGGTGGTCAACTGCACGACGATTCGACCGGAGAACTCGGCCCCTTTGAGCAGCGCGTCGCCGCCCGATAGTCGCTGACGCAGATCAGGGAGACCGATCACGTTCACATCGCTTAGGCGGCGTCCTCCGGGTCTCGGGTCCCGTGGTCCGCGCCGGCGAGATGGGCCACGCCTCGGGCACGGGCGAGCTGCTGCTGGCGCTGGCGTTCGGCAAAGCGGGCACGGTCGGCGTCGGTGTATTCGTCGATGCAGGCCGGGCAGCTTACCCCCTGGCGCCAAGCCGGATGCCGACGGTCCTCAGGGCTCACAGCCCGCCCGCAGGCATGGCAAAGCGTGTGGCTCCCGGGGTTGAGCGCATGGTCCACCGCCACGCGCTCGTCGAAGACAAAGCACTCGCCCTGCCAGCGGCTCGCGGCCTCCGGCACCCGTTCGAGATAGCGCAGGATCCCGCCGTCGAGTTGCAGCACCTCGGGCACGCCCTGGGCGCGCAGCCAGGCGGAGGCCTTCTCGCAGCGGATCCCGCCAGTGCAGTACATGGCGATTCGCTTGCCCTCCAGCGCCGGGGCCATCGCGGCCCAGCGCTCCGGGAACTCGGTGAAGCCGTCGGTCTCCGGGTCGAGCGCGCCGTCGAACTGGCCAATTGCGATCTCGTAGCGGTTCCGGCAGTCGATCACGGCGATCTCCGGGTCGTCGAGCACCGCGCCCCAGTCTTCGGGCGCCACCCGGGTGCCGGTCTGGCCATGGTCGACCACGCCGGCCCCCAGCGTCACGATCTCCCGCTTCACCCGTACCTTCAGGCGGCGGAAGGGCTGCTCGGCACAGTGGCTCTCCTTCCACTCCAGCGCGGAAAACCCTTCCCAGGCGCGGAGATGGGCGATCACGGCATCGACCCCTGAACGCGGTCCGGCAATGGTGCCGTTGACCCCTTCCGAGGCGATCAGGACGGTGCCCCGCACCCCTTCCGCACAGGCCAGCGCCGCAAGCGGTTGCTTGCGCCGCTCGGGGTCCGAGACCTCCGCGAACCGGTAGAATGCTGCGACCGTGATCATGTCTCCCCTATAGACCGCCCGCACCCGCTCCGGGAAGGCGGTGGATACAATTCACCGTTAGCGGGAATAGTGTCTTTCGGCCGCAACCGGAGTATACTGGTCTCGAATTGGGAGGCCGGTGGCATGCGGACCAGACTGGCAGCGATCATGGCGGCGGACGTTGTGGGTTATTCGCGTATGATGAGCGCGGATGAACCGGGCACCTTCCGCCGTGTCCAAGACGTGCTCGATGCGGTCATGCGTCCCCTGATCGAGGCCCATGGCGGGCAGATCTTCAAGCTGATGGGCGACGGGGTGCTGGCCGAGTTCGCCAGTGTGCGCGCTTCGGTCATCTGTGCGGTCGAGGTGCAGCGGGCGCTCGCGCGGGAGGCGGCCCGGGCGGACGAGGACGATCCGGTGCACCTGCGGATCGGCATTCACCTTGGCGATGTCATCGGCCATGATGGCGATCTCTATGGGCACGGGGTGAACCTCGCGGCCCGGGTCGAAGGGCTGGCCGAGGCGGGCGGGGTCTGCATCACCCGCGCCGTGCATGACGAGATCCAGGACCGCTTGCCCTATGCGCTCGAGGATCTTGGGGAGATGTGGGTCAAGAACATCCCCCGGCCGCTTCGGGTTTATGCGGTGCGTCTCGGGGATCCGCGTCCGCCCCGGGTGCCGATCGTGCCCCGGTCGAGGCGGATGGGCCTGGCAGGGCGTGGCATGGCGCTGGCGGCGGTGTTGCTGGCGCTCGACGGCAGCTTGGCGACCATTGCGGCGCCCGAGCCCCCCGATAGCCTGCCCGCGCTCAGCAGTGCGTCCGGTGCTGTCATCCCGCGCACGGCGGCCAATCTGCGCGCCGGTCCGGGCACCGAGTTCGCGGTGATCGGCCTTGCGCGATCCGGGGACCGGCTGACGCTGACCGGCGAGACGCGGGTTGCCGGGGAGCGCTGGCTGCAAGTCGAGGGCGGGCCCGCGCCGCAGGGGGCTTTCATCTTCGGCCCTCTCGTGGACGCAGCCGCAAGTGAGTTGTCGGCTGCTCCGCTCGATCTCTTGCCTGCGGTGGAGATCCAGACTGTTGCACTCAAGACCGACGAGGAGGCCTCCGCTGCCCCGCGCGCCGCACCGGCTGTGGAGAGCGTTCCGGCCCCCGAGGCACTGTTCAAAGCGGCGCCGACGGCAACCGAGCCCGCCGATGCGCTGTCGCTCCGGATTTCCATCGACTTCACGAGCGGCGCCTACACCTCCTGCACCCCGTTCGGGGGCGTGCAGAGCCACCGTTTGGTGGTCGGGCCGGAGGCCGGTTGGGCGCGGCTGCATCTCCGCCATGGGCCGGATATCGCCCTGCAGGCAAGGGCAAGGCGGGTCGATGGCCGGGTGGAGGTCTCGCTCCTGCCCTATTCCGGCAGTTGGACCGAGCGCGATGCGATCCGACTGGTGCTCGACGACCGCCCCGGTGCCGGGGGCCACGCCTATTCCCGGCGCAAAGCCCAAGGCTCGCTCCATGGCTGCGACCGGCTGGTCGCCTATGTGACCCGAACAGGTTAGTGGCCAACCTCCGGCCAGCGCCCGCGCTGTGGAGGTCGCGGCCCCTAGCCGCCGCCCATCTTCCGCAGCTGGGCCCGTGCGGCTTCCAAGGCCACCGTGCGCTTGTTCAGCTCGCGATCGATCCGGTTCAGCTTCGCAAGGCGCACGCGGAATGACTCTGTGTACGGGGGAGTGCGCTCCAGTTTCTTCCGAATCTTCTTCAAGTGCTCGATCTCGTCCAAGAGGTTCTGGGCGTGCTGACGCATAAGCTTGACCCAATCGATCGATGGACCGCCGGGAGGCGTGGGCGGCGGCGGCTTGCCCTTTGACAAACGGTCGAGGACGCGCCGCGAGAACGGCCCGAAGACCCGCGAGAGCAGTTTCGCGAGTGCTGTGCTCTTCAAACCCGCGTTGAGCAGATAGACGAGTATCACAGGCCAAAAGGCATCCCAGATCTCACTCCAGGATTTGCCCTCGTCCCGCGCCCGTTTGATGTTGATCCAGAGTGAGAGATCTTGGCCGGACGTGGTGGCAATGGTGATCGCAAGGCCCTGGAGTTGGCGGCGCGTGGCTTCGTTGAACCCCTTCCAGAACTCGTCCGCGTCGGTGGGGAAGAACATCCGGTCGAGCCGGCTTGCGGCGCCATCGTCTGCCTCGGTCCAGTTCTTGTTGGGCGTGCCGTCGCGCAGATCGATCAGGGTGCGCGATCCTTTCACATAGAGCTTGGGGTCGAGGATGCGCCACCAGCGGCCGTTGCGGTGGAAGTAGTGGTCAAACACCTGGCGCCGCTTCTTCCCGAACCCCGTGTAGACGGGTTTCCCTTCGGCATCCCGCCGGGGCAGCTTGATCACCGTGAACGTCCCGCGAGACTTTTCCGGCTTGGTCGGGTTGAGCTGTAGTCCGCCGTTCAGGCTGGGGTCTTCCGGGGCCTGCTGGAACTGCACGTCCCCGATGGGCACGAGCCAGGGGGCGTCGTGGTTCTCTTCGATCTCCATGTCGAAGATTGCGTCTTCTGCGCCGCCTTCGACCGCGAGCGTCACGAGCAGCGTGCTGTCCTCGACGCAGCCCTCACCCTCCAGCCCGTGGGTTTCATCCGAGCCGAGCAGTGAGACGGTCCCGGCCGCCGTGAACATCACGCCGGTTTCGTCGACCTCGAGGATCAGAGTGCCGTCACAGCCGCACCCAGTCTCCGGATCGCGCAGGCAAAACTCGTACGCGTCGGCATAGCTGAAGGCGAGAAATGCCGAGCCATCTGACAGAACGGCAGAGCCGAGACGCGGACCGTCATCTCCAAGCTCGGTAACATAGGCCTCGCTCGCCGCATCGAGGGCCGCGGCCGTGCCGGGGCGGACCGCTTCCGACAGGGGGGCGATCTCGGCCTCAAAGGCGTCGTCGTCGATCTCGTCGTCTAGGGACATGCGCTCAGCGCACCACAAGGACGGAGCATTGTGTGTGCAGCGCGACCGCGGCGGAGCGCGAGCCGAACAGCACATCCGACAGCCGCGGCTCGTGGCTCGTGGCTTGCCATGACGATGAGGTCGACCCCCATCTCCTCGGCGGCATAGCGGATCTCCTTGGCCACCTTGCCGCCGAGGGTCAGCACGCCGTCCATCTTCAGCGCACCGCGTTGCTCGCTGAGATAGGCCTCGAGCCGGGCTTCCTCGGCCACGCCTTCTGGGCTGCTGGGCTGGGTGGCGATGGAGATCACGAGGATCTCGGCGTCTCCCAGCATTGCGAGCTCCTTGGCCACGGACATCGCGCGCTCCGCAATCTCGGGCTGGTCGAGATCCACCGGCACCATGATCTTCTTGAACATCCCGCAATCTCCTGTCTCGGGCGGTCGATGAGCCGCCGAGCCGGCTACCGCACCACCAGGACGGAGCAGGGGGTGTGCAAGGCCACCGACGCGGCGTTTGACCCAAAGAGATAGTCTCCCAGCGAGGGGTCGTGCGTGCCCATCACAACGAGGTCGGCGCTCGTCTCTTCCGCGGCGTCTTGGATCGCCGCGGCGATCGAGCCTCTGTGCTTGAGCAGCCCTTCGACCGGGTGATCCTGCTGATGCCCTTCCAGGTATTCATCGAGACGAGGCTGAAGATTCGGCATCGCATGCATGGTGTCGGCCGGGATCGGGATCTGCACTGAGACAACCGTTAGGCTGGCGCCATCGCGCTTGGCGATTTCCTTGGCGGTCGCGAGCGCTTTGTCCGACGTCTCGGTGGAGTGGAGGTCGACGGGAACCAGGATCTTGCTGTACATGGGATCTCCTCCGTTTTTGCTTGCGATTCAGGCTAGCGAGATGCGCCCCGCCCGGCGTTGATCGGGATCAAGCCGTGGGCGGCGTCCTGACCGGGCGTTGACATTTTCCGCCCGATCGCATAGCCCGCGCACATTCCGGAAGTGTGATGCTTCCGGTCCCACGACGTCGTGGGATCGCCGTCGGTCAGCGCGTCGCGCCCACCGGCGCCGTACTGCATTGTGCCCCGTCGGGGCTGCACCCGGGGGATTGGCCCTTGGGTTTGGGAGGAGCGCCATGTTCGAGAGCCTGTCAGACCGCCTCTCCGGCGCGCTCGGTGCGCTCACCGGAAAAGGCGCGCTCACCGAGGCCGATGTCACCGCTGCGATGCGCGAGATCCGGGTGGCCCTGCTCGAGGCCGATGTCTCGCTGCCCGTGGCGCGCGGCTTCATCAAGGACGTGCAGGAGAAGGCGACGGGCTCCGCGGTCCTGAAATCGGTAACACCGGGCCAGATGGTCGTGAAGATCGTCCATGACGAGATGGTCAAGATGCTGGCGGGCGAGGACCCGGAGCCGGGTGCCCTCAAGATCGACAGCCCGCCCGCGACAATCCTGATGGTGGGCCTTCAGGGCTCCGGTAAGACCACCACCACCGCGAAGCTCGCTAGCCGCATCCATGCGCGCGACGGCAAGCGGGTGCTGATGGCCTCGCTCGACACCCGTCGCCCGGCGGCGATGGAGCAGCTCGCGGTCCTCGGCAAGCAGATCGGCGCCGACACGCTGCCGATCATCCAGGGTCAGGACCCGGTCGCCATCGCCAAACGCGCGAAACAGCAGGCGATGCTGGGTGGTTATGACGTGGTGATGCTCGACACCGCGGGACGGCTTTCGATCGACGATGAGCTGATGGCCGAGGTCGAAGCGGTCCGCGATTTCGCCAATCCGAACGAGACGCTCCTGGTGGTCGACGGCCTCACCGGCCAGGACGCGGTCAACACGGCGGAGAACTTCAACACCCGCATCGGCATCTCGGGCGTGGTGCTGACACGGATGGACGGCGACGGGCGCGGCGGTGCGGCGCTCTCGATGCGCGCGGTCACGGGCCAGCCGATCAAGTTCGTCGGCCTCGGCGAGAAGATGGACGCGCTCGAAGAGTTCCACCCGGAGCGGATCGCGGGCCGCATTCTCGGCATGGGCGACATCGTCAGCCTCGTCGAAAAAGCCCAGGAGCAGATCGAGCAGAAAGAAGCCGAGCGCATGATGAAGCGGTTCCAAAAGGGCCGCTTCGACATGAACGACCTGCGCAACCAGCTCGAGCAGATGCAGAAGATGGGCGGCATGCAGGGGGTGATGGGCATGCTCCCCGGCATGGGCAAGATGGCCAAGCAGATGGGCGAGGCGGGCTTTGACGACAAGGTGATCCGCCGGCAGATCGCGATCATCCAGTCGATGACCAAAGACGAGCGCAAGAAGCCCGACCTGATGAAAGCGAGCCGCAAGGAGCGGGTGGCCAAGGGCTCGGGCCTCGAGGTGCAGGACGTGAACCGCCTGCTGAAGATGCACCGCCAGATGGCCGACATGATGAAGAAGATGGGCCGCATGGGCAAAGGCGGCATGCGCGGGCTGATGGGCCAGCTCATGGGCAAGGGCGGGATGCCGCCTGGGATGATGCCCGGAATGCCCGGGGGGATGCCAGGTGGCGCGCCGGGCGCTGCACCGGGCCTGCCGCCGATGGGCGCGCCCGGGCTGCCCGGGGGCCTGCCGGGCCTTGGCGGACCAGCGAAACCGGGGATGCCGCTGCCCCCCGGCCTCTCAGGCTTTGGCAAGAAGAAGTGACGCACGCCCTGGACATACCTGTGCTCGAGACCGAGCGCTTGCGGTTGCGTGCGCCGTCCGAGGACGACATGGCCGCCGAGGTGGCGTTCTATGCCTCCGAGCGCTCGCGGTTTGTCGGGGGGCCGATCGGGCGCGATCTGGTCTGGCGCGGGCTCGCAGGGCAACTCGGGCACTGGGTGCTGCGGGGCTATGGCATGTGGGCGGTCGAGGAGATCGAGACCGGAGCCTATTGCGGCAGCGTGGGTCCCTGGTATCCGGACGGCTGGCCAGAGCCGGAGATCGGCTGGGCGCTGGTCGACGGCGCCGAGGGCCGCGGGATCGCGCGCGAGGCCGCCGAGGCCGCCCGCCGTTACGCCTATGGCACGCTCGGTTGGACCACAGCGATCAGCTTGATCGACCCGGCCAATGCGCGCTCGATCGCGCTGGCCGAGCGCATGGGCGCCCGCTTCGAGCGTGACTATGACCACCCGAGCAAGGGCCGGATGGCCGTCTACCGCCATCCCGCGCCGCAGGATCTCGGATGACCTTTGCCGCCTGCACCCATGCGCCTGTGGGCGCTGCCGCCACGGCGGGCTCGGTGTATCGCGCCGCGCTGCCGGTGTTGGAGACCGAGCGGCTGACCCTGCGCGTGCCCGAGGTGGCGGATTTCGCTCTCTTTGCCCGCATCTTTGCGGGTCCCGGCTCTGAGTTCCTCGATGGCCCCCTCCCGCCGGAGAGCGCCTGGGATGCGTTCTGCGGCTATACGGCGTGCTGGCTGCTGCACGGGCATGGACCGTTCACGGTGACCCGTCGCGATGATGGGGCCGGCCTGGGCTTCGTCTTCCTCGGCTATGAGTGGGAGGACGAGGAGCCAGAGCTCGGCTGGTTCTTCGCCGAGGAGGCCCGTGGTCAGGGCTATGCCACCGAAGCGGCCACGGCCGTGCGGGACTGGGGCCTCGCCCTGCTACCGACTTTCGTCAGCTGCGTGCGCCACGAGAATGCCGCTTCGAACGCCCTTGCCCGGCGCCTCGGCGGCACCATCGATCCCGATGCCAGCGCCCGCCTCGGCGGGAACATCTACCGTCACGGAGCGCTCGGATGATTGCGCTCACCGGCATCCCTGTGCTCGAGACCGAGCGGCTCCTGCTGCGCGCCCCTCAGCCGCAGGACGGGCCCGGCTATGTGGCCTTCATGATGTCCGAGCGCGCGCAATATGTCGGTGGCCCGCTGCCCGAGCGCCGGGCCTGGTATGCCTTCGCGACGGAGTTCGGCCATTGGGCGACCCGACAGTTCGGCATGTGGGCGGTCACGGAGAAGGGCTCCGACATCTGCCTCGGCTATGTCGGATGCTGGTGCCCGCAGACCTGGCCCGAGGCCGAGATCGGCTGGACCCTCTGGCCCGAGGCGGAGGGACGCGGGATCGCCTATGAAGCCGCGCTGGCCGCCCGCGCTCATGCCTATGGCACGCTCGGTTGGGCGACGGCGGTAAGCTATATCGACTATGGAAACGAGCGTTCGGCCCGGCTGGCGGAGCGTCTGGGCGCCCGGCTCGATCCGGAGGCGCTGTTCCCGGGCCACGATATGGGCGCCGAGCCCTGCCGCGTCTACCGCCATCCGGCGCCGGAGGATCTGGCATGATCCCCACACTGGAGACCGAACGCCTGATCCTCCGCCCGCTGTGCGAGGAAACCGATTTCGAGCCGATGGCCGCGTTCTTCGCCAGCGAGCGCTCGGGCTTTTATGGCGGGCCGTGCGACCGGGCGCAGGCCTGGCGGAAAACCGCCGTCTATCCGGGGCACTGGGCGCTGCGCGGCTATGGGCCGTTTGCCTTGGAGGAGAAGGCGACCGGCCGGTTTGCCGGGCTTGCGGGTCCTTGGTTTCCAGAGGGCTTCCCGGAGCCTGAGATCACCTGGATGCTGTGCGACGGGTTCGAGGGGCGCGGGCTCGCGACCGAAGCGGCCCTCCACGGACTCCGGTTCGCTTACGAGACACTTGGCTGGCGCACGGCGGTCAGCTCAATCGAGCCGCGCAACGGCCCCTCCCTGCGGGTGGCGGAGCGTCTCGGCGCGGTGCACGAATATGACTTCCGCATCGGGGATAGCGATCTAGGCATTTTCCGGCACCTCTCGCCCGCAGTGTTGGCGGAGATGGCGGCATGATCCCGGTGCTGGAGACCGAACGCCTCACGCTGCGCGCGCCCGAGATGGCGGACCAGGCGGTCTATGCCGGCTTCCTCGCCCGTGCCGACGGGCCGAGCGCGTTCTATGGCGGGCCCTTGCGCGAGGATCAGGCGTTCCAGCGATTGGCCGCCGATCTCGGCCACTGGCACCTGCGCGGGCACGGGAAGTGGATGGTGGTGGAGCGCGCGACCGGCCTTGCGGTGGGCGGATGCGGCATCGTGCAGCCCACAGGCTGGCCGCGGCACGAGCTCACCTGGTGGCTGATCGAAGACGCCCGCGGCCAAGGCTATGCCACCGAGGCCTCACGGGCCGCCATCGCCTGGGGCTATGCCCACGGTTTCGACCCGGTTGAGACCCATATGCGCGACGAGAACGCAGCGGCCCATGCACTCGCCAAGCGCCTCGGCGGCTGGGTGATCGCCCGCGACACCTTCCCCGATGGCGCCACGCGCGATGTTTATGCGCTGCCGCACCCGGACGCCACCGAGAGGAGGTCCGCATGAGGCTCGTGCCCTTGCTCGAGACGGAGCGGCTGCGCCTCCGCGGCCCGGACATCGCGGATATGCCGGCGGTCATCGCCTATTGGGCGACTGACCGGTCCGTCTACGAGGGTGGTCCGCGGAACCCGAACGGAGCCTATGAGGATTATACCTCGAGCTTTGCCTGCTGGCTGGTCCGCGGCTATGGCTGCTGGGCGCTCGAGGAGCGGGTGAGCGGCTCTTTCCTCGGCATAGCCGGCGTTTTCCACCCGAATTGGGTGATCGAGCCCGATCTCGGCTGGACGCTGCTCGCCGAGGCGGAGGGCAAGGGCTACGCCCACGAAGCCGCACTTGCCGCCCGCGACTGGGTCTATCGCAACACCGAGATCGCCTCGCTCACCAGCAACATCAATCGGGAGAATGCCCGGTCGATCCGGCTGGCGGCGCGGCTGGGTGCCACCCCTGACGAGGACGCCCCGGACGCAGACGACGAGACAATCATCTACCGCCACATCAGCCAGGCGGACTACCTGAAGGGGGCAGCATGAGCGACGATGCGACCCGCGCCGAGGCGGTGCTGGCGGAGCTCCGCCATTCCATCGACAACCTCGATGCCATCCTGGTGCACACGCTGGCAGAGCGGTTCCGCTGTACGCAAGCAGTCGGGCGGCTGAAGGCCGAGCATGCGCTGCCGCCTGCCGACCCCGCCCGCGAGGCGCGCCAGATCGAGCGGCTGGAGCAGCTCTCGGCCGACAGCGGGCTCGACCCGGCCTTTGCCAAAAAGTTCATGCGCTTCGTCATCGACGAGGTGATCCGCCACCACCGTCAAATCCAATCGGAGGACGGAGCCTGAGCGCCGCCTCCGCCACGACCAACATCAGAGAAGACCAAGAAAGAGGACCAACATGGCTATCAAGATCCGCCTCTCGCGTGGAGGCTCCAAAAAGCGCCCGTTCTACCGCATCGTCGCTGCCGACAGCCGGATGCCCCGCGACGGCCGCTATATCGAGCGGCTCGGCACCTACAACCCGCTCCTGCCGAAGGACAGCGAGGAGCGCGTGAAGATGGATATGGAGCGCATCCAGCACTGGCTCGGCCAGGGCGCGAAGCCGACCGACCGCATCCAGCGCATGCTCGAAGCTGCCGGTGTGATGCCGAAGACCGAGCGCAAGAACCCCGAGAAGGCCAAGCCCGGCAAGAAGATGGCCGAGCGGGCAAAGGAGCGCGAGGAGAAGGCCAAGGCCGCTGAAGAAGCCGCCGCCGAGGCCGCGGCAGCGCCGGCCGAGGATGCTCCCGCCGAATAACACCCGCGCTGGGAGGCTCGGATGGATGCCTTTCCCGAACGCTTCCGCGACGAGCTCGCCACCCTGATGCGGTGGCGGCGCGATGTGCGGCGGTTCCGGCCCGACGCGGTCCCGGAGCCTGTCCTTGCGCGCTGTCTGGAGGCGATGCGGGCGGCGCCCTCGGTGGGGCTGAGCGAACCCTGGCGGATCGTGCGTCTCATGTCCGACGGACCCCGGGCCGCGGCCCTCGCCAATTTCGAGCGGGAGAACGCGCGGGCGCTCGCCGGCTATGAGGGGGAGCGCGCGGCGCTCTATGCTGGGCTCAAGCTGTCGGGGATGCGGGAGGCGCCGGTGCAACTCGCCGTCTTCTGCGACGAGGCGGCGGCGAAGGGTGCGGGCCTCGGTGCAGGCACCATGCCGGAGATGCGGCGCTATTCCGTGGTGGCTGCCATCCAGAACCTGTGGCTTGCGGCCCGGGCCGAGGGGCTGGGGGTCGGCTGGGTCTCGATCCTCGATCCGGCGGCGCTTGCGGCCGCACTGGAGGTGCCCGAGGACTGGGTGCTGGTCGCCTATCTCTGCCTCGGCTGGCCCGAGGAGGCCTCGGAGACCCCCGAGCTCGAGCTGGCCGGGTGGGAGAGCCGCACCTCGACCCTCGGGATCCTGGAGCGCTGAGCGATGCGGGAGAAGGTCTGCGTTGGGGCGATTGCGGGGGCGTTCGGAGTGCGCGGCGAGGTGCGGCTAAAGAGCTTTTGCGCCGAACCCGAGGCGATCGCCCGGTACAGCCCTGTCGAGGGGCCGGACGGGCGCCTCTTCCAGCTTCGGATCACCCGGTCCCTAAAGGGGAGCTTTGCGGCCCGCCTCTCCGGTGTGGCCACCCGCGAAGAGGCCGATGCGCTCCGGGGCACACAGCTCTTCGTCTCCCGAGACCGTCTCCCCGATGCCGGGGAGGAGGAGTATTACCACGCCGACCTCATTGGGCTCGAGGTGGTCGACACTGGGGGGGCCCTGCTCGGCCGGATCAAGGCGATCCACGAGCACGGCGCGGGCGATGTGCTGGAGATCGCGGCCCCCGGGCAAGAGAGCCTGCTCCTTCCGTTCACCCGTGCCGCTGTGCCGACGGTGGACATAGCCTCAGGCCGCGTCGTCGCCGATCCGCCCGGTTTTGATGAGGAGGCCGAAGGATGACCTTTAGCTTTCCCGTCCAGGAGTATCCTGACCGATACGAGCGCGCGCTTGGCGCCGTGCGGATGTTCCTGCGGACCGAGTGGGATCCGATCGGCGTCGGCCATGTGCCCCAATGCTATTGTGAGTACGACAGCTATGCGCCCGGCCTGGCCCGCATGATTTTGAACGGCTTGCCAGCAGAGCACATCGAGGCGCAGCTCCGCGATGTCTTGGCCAGGATGAACCTCGACAACGACCACGAGCGCGCGCGTCTGGCACAGATCGTCCCAGCCTTGCTCGACCGGGTTGCGCGATGAGCGGTCCGCCGAAACCGCGCTCCCATGGGCTCCGCCAGCCGGTGGTGAGTGCGCAGCCGCGGCCGCTGATGGAGGACCGCCGCCGTCCCGGTGCCTATGCTGCGACGGTGCTGACCCTGTTCCCCGGCCTGTTCCCCGGCCCGCTGGGTGGCTCGCTCACGGGAAAGGCGCTCGACCAGGGGCTTTGGACGCTCGAGACCCTAGACATTCGCCAATTTGCACGCGATAAGCACCGCAGCGTCGACGACACCCCTGCGGGGGGCGGGCCGGGCATGGTGATGCGGGCCGATGTCGTTGCCGCAGCCTTGGACTTCGCGGTGCGCTCCGGCCCGGGACGGGTGGCTGGGCGGCCGGTTTTTTGTTTGTCTCCGCGCGGGCGCCCCTTCGATCAGGCGTGTGCGCGGGAGCTGGCGGTGGCACCGGGGGTCGTCCTTTTGTGCGGCCGCTTCGAGGGGATCGACCAGCGCGTGCTGGATGCGCGCGGGGTTGAGGAACTCTCGATCGGCGATTTCGTCCTCACCGGAGGGGAGATCGCCGCGATGACCGTGCTCGATGCGGTGCTGAGACTCCGCGAGGGGGTCCTCGGCAACGCCGAGAGCACGGAAGAGGAAAGTTTCTCGCGGGGGCTCCTGGAGCATCCGCAGTATACGCGGCCCCAGGTTTGGGAGAGGCGCCCGATCCCGGAGATTCTCCTTTCCGGGCACCACGGGCGGATCGCCGAATGGCGGCTCTCCGAGGCTGAAAGGCTGACACAAGCAAGGCGCCCCGACCTCTGGCGGGCCCATCTCGCTGAGCGAGACGGCACCGAGGGAGACCGAGAGCTCTCGGGCACCAAAACCTCCGCCGAAAACGGCGGGCATGATGAGGACTGACCGATGGATCTGATCCAGCAGCTCGAGGCCGAGCACATCCAAGCGCTCGGCAAGGCGATCCCCG
Source organism: Pseudomonadota bacterium (assembly GCA_039816045.1). Lineage (GTDB taxonomy): Bacteria > Pseudomonadota > Alphaproteobacteria > Rhodobacterales > Rhodobacteraceae > Thermohalobaculum. Next base: position 19,486 of record JBCBYB010000021.1, on the reverse strand, counting down.
ACTTTGCCCCAGGCGACACCATCCGCGTCGGCGTGAAGGTGACCGAGGGCAGCCGCACCCGTGTGCAGAACTTCGAAGGTGTGTGCATCAGCCGCCGCGGTGGCTCGACGCTCGCGGCTTCCTTCACCGTGCGCAAGATCAGCTTCGGCGAGGGCGTGGAGCGTGTCTTCCCGCTGCACTCGCCCCAGATCGATGCGATCACGGTGGTGCGCCGCGGCCAGGTGCGCCGGGCCAAGCTCTACTACCTCCGCTCGCGCCGGGGCAAATCGGCTCGTATCGCCGAGAAGACCAACTACCGCGAGCTCAAGCCCAAGGGCGGCGAGGGCGCGGCGGCCGAATAAGCGCCCATGCGCGTCGACGGGCAGTGCCATTGCGGCCGCATCGCCTATGAGGCGGAGGTGGATCCCGAGCAGGTCTACCTCTGCCACTGCGAAGACTGCCAGTCGATCTCTGGCGGGGCCGGCCGTTGGGCGGCCTCGGTCGCGGTGTCCGATTTCCGGCTGATCCGGGGCGAGACCCGGGCCTATGTGAAGCGCTCGGCCGCCGGGACCGAGAGCCACCAGCACTTCTGTGCCCACTGTGCTTCGCCGATCTACTCGACGGCGCCGCACAAACCCGAGATCGTCCGTCTGCGGGTTGGGACGGCGAACCAGCGCGGCGACCTGCCCCCGCGCACCGAGGTTTGGGTGAGCTCGGCCCAGCCTTGGGCCCTCACCGCCCGCGACACCAAAAAACTCGACCGCCAGTGAGCCGCGGGCTCCCCGCCTCGAAGCTCCGTCGCGTGACGCGTATCGAGGGCGACACCGGGGATCTCGTCTGCCTGCCGAAAAGGCTCGCTCAGAGATGGGGCGCGTGGTCGACGAAGAGCGTTCTAACAGGGCCCTGTCCGCGAGACGATGAGAACAGCGACTACGGCCATTTCATCGAACCGCCGGAGACGTTGGTCACGGAGATCCCGATGGTTCGGCTTCATACCGCCGGGCCCGATACCGTCATCCAGCTGAACGGCCACGAGCCGACGCTGTTTCGCCGCAGCCCGCGGCTCCTCTACAGTCATTGGATCGAAGACCCTGACTACATGAGTGACGAGGTCCGGACGTCAGTGGCGCGGTTGCCCACCTGTGGCGAGCCCGAGGCGCCCCGGGAGCGGCATGTGTTTGCCAATCGAGACCGGGTCTGGGTGATATTCGACGGGCGCTTCTCCTGGGGACGCGGCGATTACATCGGGCTGAGCCTGCCCATAGGGCCGGTGGCGCTCACGGTCTCGGAGGTGGCGTTTGAGCCGGAAGACCCCAAGCGCCACATCTTAGCGCTCCGGTTCGAGACAGCCTGAGCCATGGGCCGGAGCTCAAGGTTTCGCCGTGTGACCCGCCTTGTGGGGGAGTGCGGCGACTGGGTCTGCCTTCCAAAGCGCCTCGCGTCCGGATGGGGCGGCACCCGGCAGAAGCGTCTTCTGCCAGGGCCACGCATGCGCACGGACGAAGACAGCGACTAGGGCCATTTCATCGAGGCACCCGGGGTTGCCGTGGAGCCGGTGCGTCTGCACGGCACTCCCCATACCCCGGTGATCCAGATCTCAGGTTTCCAAGCCAGCTTGTTCCGGCGTTCACCGCAGAGGCTGTTTCTGCACAGCCAACCACGACTATGAGGATGTGGACCGGACGACTGCCAGTCTTCGCAGACGTGTCGCCTCCCCATGAGCGGCACTTGTTCTGCAACCGGGATGCTGCTTGGGTTATGTTTTTAGGATGGCGAGATAGCGCGCTGCACGGGTGCGAGTTCGGCTGTATGGGCCTGACCCTGCCCCAGGGCGCGGTCGCGCTGACGGTCTCGGAGGTGGCGTTCACGCCTCACCATCCGAAGCGCCGGGTCCTGGCGCTCCGGCTAGAGCAGGTCGTCAGTGGAGACGCGCGCCCACTGTCTTGATCGAATCATCGATCAGCGCGTCGGCCTTATCGTCGCCGAGGCGCTCGGCGATCACGCGGCCAGCCGCCGCAATCGCCACCTCGACGGCTTTGTTCTTCACCGCACGGACGGCCTGCTGCTCGGCCATGGCGATCTGCTCATCCGCTGCGCGCAGGCGCCGCTCGATCGACCCGGCGAGGTCCTCGCGCGCCTTCACGGCGGCCGCCTCGGCCTCCTCGCGGGCGTGGGTCACGATGTCCTCGGCCTGGGCCGCGACCTCTTTCTGCTTGCGCTCGAACTCGGCGAAGGTCGCTTGGGCCTCTTCGCGGAGACGCCGTGCCTCGTCGAGCTCGTTCTTGATCCGCTCAGCGCGCGCATCAAGGGCGCCGAAGATCATGGTGTGCACGCCGAAGCGGTAGAGCACCGCGAAGAACAGCACGAAGCTGATCAGCACGACCACGTTGCTGTCATAGTAGAAGGGCATGGCTCTCTCCTCAGCCGAGCTCGGCGCGCACGGCGGCCTTCACGGCCTCCGCATCGAGCGCGTCTGGGAGCACCGTCTCAACGATCGCCGCTGCGGTCTCATCGGCAACTTCGCCGACGCTGGCCAGCGCATCGTCGCGGATCTCTTTGATCCGGCGCTCTGACTCGGCGGCGCGGGCAGCGATTTCCTCGTCGGCTTTGGCCAGCTCGGCGTCGATCTCCTTCTGGATCTCGGCGCGGGTCTGGGCAGCGATCGCCTGCGCTTCGGTGCGGGCCTCGGCCAGCGCGCGGTCATAGGCAGCACTCGCCTCTTCGGCTTTGCGCTTGAACTCCTCTGCCCGGTCGAGATCGTCCGCGATGGCGTCCGCCCGTTCCTCGAGCACGCTCGAGATCCGCGGCAACGCGATCTTGGTCATCAGGTTGTAGAGGATGACCAACGAGACAATGAGCCAGAAGATCTGACTCGGCCATGTGTCGAAGTCGAGCTGCGGCAGCCCGCCAGACGCTTTGTCGGCGCCGTCGCCGTGCGCTTCAGATGCCATGACGCCCTCCGGGAATGGCGTGGCGCTCCGCCGACAGGGGCGAAGCGAGTCGTCTCAGGGGACAGGCCGGAGCCTGCCCGTCAGCACGCGTCGGTCAGATCAGACCGCGAAGAGCAGCAGCATCGCGACGACGAGGCCGAAGATGCCGAGCGCCTCGGCGAAGGCCATGCCGATGAAGAGCGTTGCGGTCTGCTCTTTCGCAGCGGCGGGGTTGCGCAGGGCGCCCGCCAGGAAGTTGCCGGCGACGTGACCGACACCGATGCCGGCACCCGCCATCGCGAGACAGGCCAGACCAGCACCGATGTATTTGCCCAGCAGGGCTGCAGCTTCAGCTTCCATCTCGTCTCTCCTCTGGATGAAAGGGGGTAGAACGGACCCTCAGTGCATATGCAGCGCGTCGTTGAGATAGACGCAGGTGAGGATCATGAACACGTAGGCCTGGATGAAGGCCACCAGGAACTCGAGCGCCGTCAGGCCGATCATGCCGGCGAGCGGCAGCACCGCGAGCGCGCCGAGGCCACCAGCCAACATCATGGCAAAGAGGCCCGCGAACACCTTTAGAACCGCGTGGCCGGCCAGCATGTTGGCGCCAAGACGGACCGAATGGCTGATCGGGCGCACGAAGTAGGAGATGATCTCGATGACGCAGAGAATGGGGCGCAGCCAGCCGGGCGCCTCCATCGGCCAGAAGAACATCAGGAAATGCGTCCCGTGCTTCATGAAGGCAATCACCGTGACGGTGATGAAGACCGTCAGCGCCATTACGCCGGTGACCGCGATATGGCTGGTCGGCGTGAAGCTGCCCGGGATCATGCCCAGCATGTTACAGAACAGGATGAAGGTGAAGAGCGTGAAGATGTAGGGGAAGTACTTGATCCCCTCGTCGCCGACGACGTCCTGCACGGTTTGTCGGACAAAGCCATAGAGCAGTTCTGCCACCGACTGGGTGCGCGTCGGAACCAGCGCGCGGCGCTTGGTCCCCGTGATCGTCAGCAGCGCAACGGCCGCGACGGTGATCGCCATCCACAGGGTCGAGTTCGTAATGGTCAAGAGCCCGGTGTTGCCCTCGCTGATAAACAGCGATTTCACCAGGAACTGATCCATCGGGTGGATGAAGCTGCCGTCTTCGCCTGCCGCCATCGCCTCAGCCCTTTCGTTCCGTCCGCGCTCCGCCGGCCCCGTCTGGTCTGGCCCGGTCTGGTCCGGTCGCTCCGTCTTCGGCCTCTGCCAGTCCCTGGCGGCGGATCTCCTCGGCGGACCGCATCATTGTGCGGATGCCGGCGGCAAAGCCGAGGATGCCCATCACGATCAGGAAAACCGGCAACGTGCCGAAAAGACTGTCGAGCCCCCATCCCATCGCTCCGCCGACCATCACGCCGACCACGAGCTCGGTAACCATTCTCCAGGCGACGGATCCCGCCTTGTACTTGTCCCCCACATTGGAGCGTTTGGGCCTGTGAGCCGCGCGCGCCGCATTGATACGGTCGCCCAACTCACCGAGGGTTTTGGCTTGGCGGTCTGACACGCCCATCCGGCACCCCCAATTGGCCCGCCGGCACGCTCCGGCTGGGTTCGCGGCGGACCATAGGGAGGGGCCATTTGGGTGTCAATAAGCCGTTGTGCTCCTGCGAACAGCAGTTTGCGGCAAATGCGCCGAGCCCGTGTTCTGCGCAAGCGTGCTAGCTTCCCATAATGACTGAACCGGACAACCTACCAAACACGGGCCACTTCGGGTCGGGTGCCCTAGAATTCCGCGCCTGGGAAACGCCGTTCACCAATGAAGCGGTAGCGATTCTGGAGGTCGCGTATTCACAACGCAGTTCCTGGCCAAGAAAAGTAGCCTCCTACGCTCAGGCGGCTGCGCTGATCCATCCGCCCGACGACATCGATTTGATAGCTCGGGTCTATGTTCACAGCACGCGTACGATTTACCGCGTCGGATATCGACCTGTGGGGGCAATGAGATTGCTGGACGAGCACGGTCTAACCGCCGTTTGGGAGCGATCGCATGAGTTGGGCGGGCGCCCAGGTTCGACGACGTTCTGCGTGAGAAACCATCCTTGGACAGACGAGAGTGTAATCTCGTTCTATTTTGGCACCGAGGACGGCTGGTCATACATGATCGCCAGCGATTGGGAATGCCTCGAAGTACTGGCAACGTCCGCCCCTGAAATACACGAAGAACAGCGCCTCCCTGAATAATCGTAGAAAGTCACGATCCCGCGGCTTAACGCGGCCGGCTATGAATAGCTAAGAACCTTGACCTCAAGGCTCGGGCAACGGCACGGGGTTTGAGAGCTCGATCAAGTTGTCGTCCGGGTCGCGGAGATAGATCGAGGTGAGCGGACCCGTCGCGCCGGTGCGAGGGACCGGGCCATTGATCACGGGCACACCGGCGGCCTTAAGCCGGGTGGCCAGATCCGCCACTGGCGTCGACACCAGGAAGCAGAGATCGGCCGAGCCAGGGGTTGGGCGGTCGGCCTTCGGCTCGAATTCCCGGCCCGCCTGATGGAGGTTGATCTTCTGGCTGCCGAAGGCCAGTGCCCGACGGCCCTCGCCGAACACCACCTCCCGCATCCCGAGATGGTCACGGTAGAATGCCATGGTGCGGTCGATGTCCGCCACCATCAGCACGAGGTGGTCCAGGCTCTGGATCAGGTCGCTGCTCATGCGCTAGGGCTAGCGAAGGGGCGAGAGGGAGACAAGCCGGATGCAGGATCCGCAGGCCTGGGTTGGCCGCAGCCGCACGGTCGAGGACCCGATGGATGCCTTCGCGGCGCAGGCCTTGGTGGCGACGCTCGAGCTTGACCGGCCCGAGCCTGGCCCGGGCGATCCGCTGCCGCCCTTCTGGCACTGGATGCATTTCCGGGAGGCTGCTCCACGGAGCACACTCGGGCTCGACGGCCACCCGGCACCAGGCGGCTTCATGCCGAGATGCCCGGAGCCGCGGCGGATGTGGGCGGGAGGGCGGCTGACCTTTCCCGCTGCTCTGACGCTCGGGGCGCCCGCCCGGCAGGTCTCGACCATCGCGGCCGTGACCCCGAAGCAAGGCCGGCAAGGGCCGCTTCACTTCGTCACGGTGCGCCACGAGATCTTCGGTTTGGGGGGCCTTGCGGTCACCGAGGAGCAGGACATCGTCTATCGCACCGACCTGCCGCCCGATGCGCCGCGACCCACGCTGCCGACGGCTCCCACCGACGAGACCGCCCGCAGTGCCTGGAGCTGCGATTCGACGGTGCTCTTCCGGTACTCGGCGCTCACCTTCAACGGACACCGGATCCACTATGACCTCCCCTATGCGCGCGAGGTGGAGGGTTATCCGGGGCTCGTCGTCCATGGGCCGCTGCTGGCGACACTGCTGCTCGAAGAGGCGCGCCGGGCCGGCCTGGTGCCCAAGCGGTTCGCGTTCCGGGCAACTGCACCGGTTTTTGCCGATGAACCGTTTGAGACATGCGCCAAGCCGACCGAGACGGGGCTGTCGCTGTGGGTTCGAGGGACGGACGGGCGCATGTGCATGACCGCAGACGCCGAGGGTTCACAATAACCACGTGCGCTTGCATCGCGGGCGGAGCAGCCTAGGCTTTCCCACGAACGCCTAAGACCGCACCAAGGACGCACCGGAGAGGGCCCGAGCCGTGATCCGCATCGCACTCCTGCTGACTGCCCTGCTTGCCGGCTGCGCCTCGGAGGCGCCGGCCCCCGCAGCTCTGGTTCCCGTCTCGGTCTCGGTCGAGGGCGACACCATTTGGGATGTCTCGGCCGGCGCCCCCATCACACCCGAAGAGCTGGCGACGCGTTTGGCGGCCGTCGATGTCGCGATCCTGGGCGAGATCCACGACAATGCCGAGCATCACGCCCGTCAGGCCTGGCTCGTCTCGCGGATCGCGCCGGAGGGGATCGCCTTCGAGATGGTGCCCGCCGCAAGCGAGGAGGGCATCGCGGTGTTCCTCGCAGGCGGAGGCGCACCGCGGGAGATCGGACCGGCCATCGGCTGGGAGCGGCTCGGATGGCCGGATTGGGAGCTCTACGCACCGGTCTTCGAGGCCGCCGAGGGGGCCTATATCGCTGGCGGCGGCGTCCCGCGTGAGGCGATCCGCGCGGCTTATGGCTCGACAGCGGCAGACGCCTTCGGTCTCGGCGCGGCTGCTTATGGGTTAAGCGCTCCACTCGAGCCCGCCCAGCAAGCCGAGGCGGAGGCCGAGATGGTCGCCGCCCATTGCAACGCCCTGCCCGTCGAAGCCGCGGCCCCCATGGTCGAGGCACAACGCCTGCGGGATGCGCGCTTTGCCGAGGCGACGCGGCGCGCGCTCGCAGCGGGCGGCGGGCGTGCGGTTCTGATCACCGGCAACGGCCATGCGCGCACGGATCGCGGCGTGCCGGTCTATCTCGCCGCCGCCGAGCCGGATCTGCGGGTGCTTTCCGTCGGTCAGATCGAGACGGTGGACCAGGCAGCAGCCCTCGAGGGTCCGCTGCCATACGACTATGTCTGGTTCTCCGAGCGGGTGGCAGACCGGGGCGATCCCTGTGCCGCCTTCAAATAGGGTGCGGCCCTCATCCACCCTTGCGGAGCAGGAAGACGAGGCTGCCATCGGCGCCATCATCTTCGGCCAAAAGCGCATGGCCCTGTTCCGCACAGAAATGCGGCACGTCCACCCTTGCGGCCGGATCGTCGGCGATGACCCGGAGCACGGCGCCCGTCTCCATGCCCTGGAGCCGCTTGCGGGTCTTCAGCACGGGAAGCGGGCAAAGCAGACCGCGGGCGTCCAGCTCTTCGGAAGGCTCGGGAGAGGGTTCTGGCAAACTGTCCATGTGCCAGACCTAGCGCCCGCCCTGCGCGCGCTCAAGGGGGCGGTGGAGGCCACGCTGCTCGCGCTGTCGCCGGCTCTCGCGCAGGACGACGTGGGGCCCCCGCCCGTTGTCGCCTACACCATCACCGACGGGCGAGAGATTATCGATCCACTCTCGCCCCTGCCCGGAGACGCGCGGCGGGGCCAACGGCTCTTTCAAGCGGTCGGGTGCCAGACCTGCCATGCAGCTGCGCCCCCGGGAGGCGATCTCGGCGCGAGTGAGATCCGGTTGTGGATCGTCGCCCCAAAGGTCTTGGCGCCCGAGACGGCGATGCCCGCCTACTATGCATCGGGCCAGAGGCGTGGGGCCGCCGACCCGCTGCATGGCGGCCCACGGCTGACGGCAGAGCAAATCGAACATCTGGTGGCCTACCTTGCGGCCGCTGACTGACGCATTCGTGAGAGTTCGCGACGGGATGCGCCCCTATCCGTTAGGGTGGCCCATGCATTATCTCTCGGGCGTGCGAGGAGGGGCGAGATGGCCATCGATATCAGTCTGATCGGCATCGCGACGGCGTTCGTGGGGGGCATCATCAGCTTCCTCAGCCCGTGCGTGCTGCCCTTGGCTCCGCCCTATCTCGCTTATCTGGGGGGAACTTCGCTCGACCAGATCTCCGGTGAGCGCGATGAGATCGACCCTGAGGCGCGGCGACGCGTCTTCACCTCGGCCTGCTTCTTCGTGGGCGGGCTGGCGACGGTCTTCGTGATGCTCGGCATGGGGGCGTCGGTGATCGGCCAGACCCTGCTGCAGAACAAGACCATCCTCGGACAGATCGCAGGGGCCGTGATCATCGGCATGGGACTGCACTTCCTGCATGTCTTCCGGATCCCGCTCCTCAATCGAGAGGCGCGCTTCGAGGGCCCCGGGCAGGCGGGCGGCTATGGCACGAGCTATGTGATCGGCCTCGCCTTCGCCTTCGGCTGGACGCCCTGTATCGGGCCGATCCTGGCGGCGATCCTGACCCTGGCGGCGCAGGAGTCGACCCTGGCGGCGGGCACGGCGCTGCTCGCGGTCTATGCGCTCGGGCTGGGCGTGCCGTTCTTGCTCGCGGCCTTCTTCATCGGGCCGTTCCTGGCCTGGGCCAAACGGTTCCGGCGGCATATGGGTCTGGTAGAACGCGCGATGGGTGGGCTCCTGGTCGTCGTCGGTGTGATGATGATCACCGGCACGTTCGAGCGCATGGCGTTCTGGCTGCTCGAGACCTTCCCGGTGCTCGGCACCATCGGCTGACGAACCTATTCGGGCGGCAGCCGGCCTTCCAGATCACGCAGCACATAGACCCGGATCGCGCTTGCGAGCGACCCAGGCGGCTGGCGGACGGCGTCGATCTCCGCGGCGAGCGCGTTCACGGAAACCCCGCGTCGCTGGGCTATGGCGCGGAAGGCCTCCCAAAACGCCGTCTCCATGCTGACCGAGGTGCGGTGACCCTGGAGCGTGAGGGAGCGTTTCTCCGGGCGCTCCGGTGCGCAAAAGCCGGGCTCAGATGTCGTCATCCGTCCGCTCGCGGCGGTGCCCGGAATGCTCGCGGGTCTGTTTCTCCGCTTCGGCTTTCTGGCGTTGACGCTCGGCCTTGGGCAGACCGTGGCGGACCGCATTGGCATCGGCCTTGCGCTTGGCTTCAGCGCGGGCTTTCGCCTTGCGGGCTTGTCGCAGGTTCACGATATCGCTGGTCACGGCTCGGCCAAGTCCTTCTCAAAGTACACGCGATTAAGCCCATGCTCGCTCCGGCGCTCCACCTCACGATAGCCGAGAGCGGGGTAGAGGGCGAGGTTCCCGGTCATCGCGGCATTCGTATAGAGCACCACGCGGGTCTGGCCGGCTTTCCGTGCGAGGTTCTCGACGGCGGCGATCAGTGCCCGCCCGATCCCGCTCCCCTGCGCATCGGGTGCAACGGCGACATTCTCAAGAAGCCACCCTTGGGGCACCGCACGCGAGACGGCATAGCCTTGCGCCGGCCGACCCATCACCAACACATGGCCCGCTGCAATATCCGCCGGAAAGTCCTGCAGCATCGGCGGCGGTTCGCGCCCGATCAGAGGCACATAAGGGGCATAGGCTGCCCGGGCGATCTCGGCGAGCCGCGGGGCTTCTTCCGGTAGCGCCCAGCGTGGGGTCACAGCCGCTCCGCCGCGAAGGTGTCGCACCGCTCCATCTGACCCGTCCGATAGCCGGTGTAGAACCAGCGCTGACGCTGCTCGGATGTGCCGTGGGTGAAGCTGTCAGGCACCACGGCCCTGCCGCTCCGGCGCTGCAGGATATCGTCGCCGATGCTGGCGGCCGCGTTCATCGCCTCCTCGATATCACCGGGCTCAAGCACACCGAAGCGCTGTTCGACCGCGCGCGCCCACACGCCGGAGAAACAATCCGCCTGCAACTCGATCCTGACCGAAATCGCGTTGGCCTCGGCCTCGGTGGCTCGGGCGCGGGCCGCATAGGTCTGCCCCATGATCCCGATCAGGTTCTGCACATGGTGCGCGACCTCATGGGCGATCACATAGGCCTTGGCGAAGTCCCCGCGGGCGCCGAGTTGACGCTCCAGGGTCGTGAAGAAGCTGGTGTCGAGATAGATCTGGTTGTCGCCTGGGCAGTAGAACGGACCCGAGGCGGAGGAGGCGAACCCGCAGGCTGAACCGACGGACTCGGAGAACAGCACGAGCGTCGGCTCCTGATAGCGCCCACCACGGATTTGGAACTCCTGCTGCCAGACCGCCTCGGTGTCGGCAAGCACGACGGCGATGAACTCTTCCATCTCGTCGTCGATCCGGTTCGGGCCGGCAGCGGAATGGCTTGGGGCCATGGCGACCGATCCGACCTGCATCATGCCGAGGAACGGCGAGAGATCCACCCCGAAATACATGCCCACCAGCAGGGCGAGGATGCCCACGATCCCGACGACGCCACCCGTGCGTGCAATACGCCGCCCGGTGCCACCGCGCCGCCGGTCGGAGATGTTGGTGCTGGTGCGCCGGCCGCGCCACTTCATCGGATCACGGGGACCGTTTGATGCCGCCGAGCGCGGTGTAGATGCGCAGCCGCGAGAACCGATCGAGACAGGGCAGGTCCACGCGCTCGTCGAAGGCCGCTTTTCCCGCGCCGTCGAAGGTGACACCGGCCTCCAGCGCCCCGCCGATCGCCTCCAGCATGCGTGCACCAAGGTCGATGAGCTGCGGGCGGATCTCTTCGCGGAGATCGGGGACCTCAGTGGGCGGCGTTGCCTCGCCATAGCCCCAGCGCCCAATCCAGCAGGTCTGGATCGCCTTGGCCGCTGCGATCTGTGCCTCGAAGAAGGGTCGCGCGGTGGCGCCGTCGAGCCCGTTCTCCTCGGCCGAAGCGACGGCTTTGTCGAGCACCACGGCCTCCCGTTCGAGATCCTCGACGGGCGCGCCGCGGTCCATCTTCCACGCCGCCACCGGCTTCATCAGCGCCAAGCGGTCGGCGATCAGCCCGTGCACCGTGCCCGCATCCTCAGCTGATGCCGGTGCCGGTGCCGCAATCAGCGTGACCGCGAGCGCAATCGGCCGAAACCAAGGGCTCAGTCGGGATCTGATCATGTCGGACTCCTCTTCTCTCTCGCCCAGTTCTCGCGACGCGTCAGCCATGGGTCTCGCGCCAAAGGGCGAGCATCTCGGTCACCGAGACGCCGTCGATGGTCATGCCGTCGAGCAGGCTCTCGTCGATCCGGGCGCCGCGGAGATCGGCGTTTCGAATGGTCAGTTCTGGCAGGTCCACGTCCTCGAAGCTGGCGCCGTCGACCGAGGCTTTGCGGAGCGTCAGGCCCGAGAGATTGACCTCGCGGATCACCGCGTCGCTGAAGTTGATGGCGCTGAACTCCGACTTCGACAGGTTGATGTTGTGAAACCGTGCCCCCGACAGGTTCACATCGTCGAACACCGCTTCGGCGAGGTTGGTGTCGGTGAACCGGGCCCCGGAGAGCACAGCCCAGAACGTCGCATTGGTGAGGTTCACCCCGTCGAAATCCGCGCCGGTCATGTCGGCACGCTCGAACGTCGCGCCCCGCATCTGCGGGCCGTTGAATGGTGTCTCGCCGGTTTCCTCCGTCATCGGGGACCGATCATGTTGGCCGGTACCACGACGCGGTCGAAGGTCTCTGCGTCGACGAAGCCGAGCTTGATCGCCTCCTCCTTCAGCGTGGTGCCGTTCTTGTGCGCGGTCTTGGCCACCGTGGTCGCGTTGTCATAACCGATCTCGGGCGCGAGTGCTGTCACCAGCATCAGGCTCTCGTTCATCAGCTTGTCGATGCGCGCCGCGTTCGCCGTGATCCCGTCGACGCAGTTGTCGGTGAAGGCCACCGCCGCATCGCCGAGGAGCTGCATGGACTGCAGCAGGTTGTAGATCATCATCGGCTTGTAGACGTTGAGCTCGAAATGCCCCTGGCTGCCGGCGAACCCGATGGCCGCGTCGTTGCCCATGACATGGGCGCAGACCTGGGTGAGCGCCTCGCACTGGGTGGGGTTCACCTTGCCCGGCATGATGGAGGAGCCGGGCTCGTTCTCCGGCAGGCTGAGCTCGCCCAGCCCACAACGGGGGCCCGAGCCAAGGAAGCGGATATCGTTCGCGATCTTGAAGAGGGAAGCCGCCACCGTTTTGCAGGCGCCCGACATCTCCACCACCGCATCGTGGGCTGCCAGGGCCTCGAACTTGTTGGGCGCGGTCTGGAAGGGCAGGCCGGTGATCATGGCGATCTCGTCCGCCACCGTCTCGGCGAACTCAGGCTTGGTGTTCAGCCCCGTGCCGACCGCCGTGCCGCCCTGGGCGAGCTCATAGATCTCCGCCAGGGCCCGGTCGACGCGCATGACGCCTTGCGCCACCTGGTGCGCATAGCCGCCGAACTCCTGGCCAAGTGTCAGGGGGGTTGCGTCCTGGGTGTGGGTCCGGCCGATCTTGATGATCTCGGCGAAGGCCTCGGCCTTGGCGGTCAATGCGCCATGGAGCTTCTGCAGCCCTGGGATCAGCACCTTCTGTGCCATCATCGCGGCGGCGATGTGCATGGCCGTCGGGAAGGTGTCGTTCGAGCTCTGCGCGCGGTTGCAATGGTCGTTCGGGTGCACCGGGCTCTTGCTGCCCATGGTGCCACCCAGGATCTCGATGGCGCGGTTCGCGATCACCTCGTTGGCGTTCATGTTCGACTGGGTGCCCGAGCCCGTCTGCCACACCACCAGCGGGAAGTTGTCATCGAGCTTGCCTTCAGCGACTTCCGAGGCCGCCTGGACGATGGCACGCCCGATCTCTGGCTCGAGATTGCCGAGCGCCATGTTCGCCTCCGCCGCGGCCTGTTTGATGACGCCGAGCGCGCGCACCAGGGCCACGGGCTGCTTCTCCCATCCGATGGGGAAGTTCCCGATCGAGCGCTGGGTCTGCGCGCCCCAGTACTTGTCGGCGGGCACTTCGAGCGGGCCGAAGCTGTCGGTTTCAGTGCGGGTGGCGGCCATGATCTGTCCCTCGAGGCTGTTTCGGCCCCGGTATAGCCGGGTCGGCGGCTGTGGCCAAAGGTTCTATCGCAACCAAAACCGAAGGCGAGAACGGCTCAAAGCTTCAGGGTGGTCGCGAGAGGTGCGGAGTTTGCTCGATGGTTGACGGGCGCTGCGACTTCGATGCAGGCGCCGCGGCCAATGCCACCGGAACCGGTCTGCTCAGCGACAGCAGCGCTGTAGTGTTGCTGGCCTTCGCCGATGCGCCCGAGACGGTGGCAGCCAGCGCAGAGGCTCTTGAGGCGGGGCTGTTTTTCGAGGCATGAGGGGCGCTGTCCGCCAGGGAGGAGCGCACCATGACCGAGACCGACCGCCTGCGCACGCGCTATCTCGATCTGATCGAGGACGTGATCATCAACCGCATCTACCGCGACCCGCCGCAGCAGACCAAGCGCTGGAAGACGTTGGTCTTCGGCGAGGACAAGCGCAACATCGGGCGCGATCTCCCCTCCCAGGCGCATTCGATGATCGGCCAGGCGCGAATGCGCAACCTGCGCATGGCACTCGAGACCGCGATCCGGGAGGGCGTGCCCGGGGATTTCATCGAGACTGGCGTGTGGCGGGGCGGGGCCTGCATCTATGCCCGCGCGATTTTGGAGGCCTTCGGCGAGACCGACCGCACGGTTTGGGTGGCGGACAGTTTTGCCGGCCTGCCTCCGCCGGATGCCGAAAAGTATCCCCGTGACAAGGGTGACAAGCATCACAAAAACGCGGCGCTCGCGATCTCCCGCGCTGATGTGGAGGAGCACTTCCGGCTCTACGGCCTGCTCGACGACCAAGTCCAGTTCCTGGAGGGCTGGTTCAAAGACACCCTGCCCGGCGCCCCGATCGAGAGCCTCGCGGTGCTGCGCCTCGACGGTGACATGTACGAATCGACCATGGACGGGCTCGCGGCGCTCTACGACAAAGTTTCCAAAGGCGGCTTCGTGATCGTCGATGATTTCGGCGCAGTGCCGGCTTGTGCCGATGCGGTCCGGGATTTCCTCTCCGCCCGCAACGAGACCGTGGAGTTCACCGAGATCGACTGGACCGGGGTCTACTGGCGCAAAGGGTGATTGCGGTCACGCGCCGAACTCCGCCATGAGCGCATCGATCACCGGGGCCTTCGCAGCGAGGTAGTCCGCGATGCCGCCTTCGGGCCGTGCCGCGATGGCCCGCTTGGCCGCTGAGTAGCGCCCACGCGCCTCGGGGTGTCGCCGCAGCACATCGCGAAAGGCGAGCATGCGGGCCACTTGCCAATGGCCAGCGCGGCAGAGGTGAAGTTTGTGGGTGCGCACACCTGCAACATTGCGCCGGAAGTAGGCATGCCCGTCCGAAAGATCCCCGCCGCGGAGATATCCTTGGGGGCCGAGCGCACGCTCCCATGCGGGCATGGCGGCGACGTCAGAGACGACGGCGAGGATATCGATCTCGGGCTTGGCATCGAGACCCGGGACCGCGGTGCTCCCAACATGATGCAACCCGATCAGCGCGGGGCCGAATACGGGACCAAGCTGTGCCGCCGCAGCTGCAAAGCGCTCTGGCCACGCCGGGTCATAAGGCGCAATCGCACTGGTCAATCGCAACGGATTGGAACGTCAGCTTTTGCGGAACTGGTCGAGGCTGACCACATCGGCAGAGCGCCCCGGTCCGCCGTTGGGGTCGTCGTCGCCCTGCTCGGTGTCGGTCTCGGTCTCGGCGGGCTCTGGCCCCTCGCCATCGAAATCCTCAACCGCGTCGCCATCGTCGATGCTCTCGAATTTCAGGGCAAGCTCGACAGAGGGGTCGATAAAGGTCTTCACCGCCGCAAAGGGGATGACCAGGGTCGCGGGCTGCCCGCCAAAGCTCAGCCGCACTTGGAACCGATCCGCCAGCACCGCGAGATCCTCGAACTCGTGCTGCAAAACGATGGTGATTTCGCGCGGATGACGCTCCCGCAGCGTATCCGGGATCACCACGCCAGGATGGGTCGTGTCGATCGAGATGTAGAAGTGATGCTCGCCCGGCAAGCCGGTTTCAGCCACGATGCCAAGCGCCTCGGCCATCATGCCGCGCAGCGCCCGTTGCATCATCTGCCCATAATTCAGCTGCGGACCGTCCGGCATGCGCGAACCCCTTTCCGCGCCGACCATATCCGATTCGCGCGCGCAGGAAAGAGGCGACTAGAAGGGGAAGCGAAACAGTTCAAAGCCAGCCGCGACGCTGTGTTCGCGGCTGGCAAGCCAGGCATACCGGCAGCGGTCAGAGGTTCTCTTTGACCTGCGCCTCGAGGTCCTCGACCATTTCGTTGACGCCGTACTCCTCAGACAGATCCTCAACCGTGCGCATCAGTTTGGCGAGCGGTCCGTCGCCCGGAACGAAATCCGAGGCCGGCAGCTGTTGCAGCTGCGTGATCATGTCCTCGAAATCGCCGCGCGCCCACTCGTCCTTCACATTCGCCGGGGTCGCGGCAAACAGCAGCGCCTTCGAGCACATCGCCGCCACGGTCTGGGTTTTGCCAAGACCGAACCACGACAGCTCATAAGGCGCCTTACGGTTGAGGTAATAAGCGTCGTCCGTCTTGGCGACGGCGGGTGAGAGGATGCCCATCACCGTCATATCCGCCTCGGCGGCGGCGTTGATCATGCCCTCGGTCGGATTCGGATAGGCATAGAACACCCCAACCGCGCCGCGGATCGACTGCACCGTCGAGAGAATGTTGTTCATGCCCGAGGCATATTCGAACTTGGGCGAAACGCCAGCCAGCCGGGGCTCGGTCTCGAACACCTTTTTGATGAACGCTTCGGTCCCGGAGTCCTTCGGCACCACGAAGGTCACGCGCTTGGCGTTCTCCATCACCGAGCGCCAGTTCGGCAGCCGCGGCTCGTTGGTGAAGGCCATGGCGCACTCGCCCGGCAGGTCGTTGCGGATGATGGTGGTCTGGCCGGCTTCGACCTCCGCATAGGTCAGCCCACCCTGGCCGATGCCGAAGCAGATGTTGTCGGCCTCCTGCGCACAGGCGCGCGCGTTTGCGACCGCTCCGCCCGAAGGCACGCGCCGCACCGTGTAGCCATAAGGCTCCGAGAGATCCTCCAGGACCTCCTTGAGCCCCTGGCCCATGCCGTTGTGATAGGTTGAGCCTTCGCCCGTCGGCGCGCCGCCCGTGTAAATCACGATGTCTGTGGCGCCGGCCGGTGCTGCCGCGGAGGCGACGGCAAATCCGATTGCTGCGAATGTCATTCTGAGGGCCATATGTCGGTCCTTTCCATCGATTTCGACTATGGTCGGCGACAGGCGCGACCTGCACGTAAGCGAAGCCTACCCCATCACCGTGACAGCTGTAATGTAGGAAACCGAGGGCTCCGGTGCCACGGGGCAACGCGTGACGGTTCACTTCGCGTCATTCTGCCGCGCGAACCCAACTGGATCTTCAGAAAACAACGCTATGTCCCGTCGGAGACTGCGGTCGGTATGGTCCGGCCCGCATAGCCAGGAGACCATCATGAGCCGCCACGACGTTATCGACACTGACACCGTCACCGCCACCCCGGTCCAGCCGGCCATTGCGGGCCCGCGCGACGCGCGCGAGGTTGCCTTTGTTCGGGCGCTCACCGCCAGCACCGTCACGCCCGCCGAGAAGTTGGTGGGCAAGCTCGGAGGGCTTTTCTTGATGGCCTCTGCCGGGTTCGTTGTGGCCGCGGCGATCATCGCCAGCCTCTGACGAGGCCGGCCGGAGTGCGCTGCGATAGGGCAGTGCGACATTCCGATGCGATATCGGTGCGATATCAGCGATATTGGAGGCCCCGGTACCGGGGCTTTCGTCGAGGCTCAAGAAGCCAGTCAAACAGCGCTCCCATGAGGGACGGCAGCATCTGAGCCGGGATCCGAAAATGCTCGGAGGGCGCGGCCTTTCCAGCCACCGCCAAGCCGCGCCAAACGCCACGTCAACGTCCCTGCCAAGCGTCCCTCGCCCGGGAATTGCGCCCCATCCCGGCGCTTGTCGGCTTGGCTAGCGGGCCGGGGACCTAAGCTTAGCTGCCCTGCTATCGGAACGCCGGGCCGACCACCTGGACCGATAGCGGCAAAGAGGCGCCGGTTCGGAGTTTGCCGGAGCTCACGGTCCTTGCGGACAACCAGAGCGGTGCTGAGCGGAACCAAGACTGCGCGGACAGCGGCCAGAGTATCCGAACACAGCCCCCACCGAGGGTGCGCCCGAGGGGATATGTGAGGGTCCGTCTCCGCGCATCCGTCAGCTCAACATCGTTGAGACGTGCACGATTTGCCCGCGGCCGGGTGCAGAACCTCCGGCTCCTGGACCCCGAAAGCGAGGAGCCTCAAGATCTTCGCGTTGGCCGAGGGGCGAGGGACGCGCATGGCCGCGCTTCGTGATGCTCAGATGGTGTACGTTGCGCTCTTCGATGCGATCTTCATCCCCCTTTCCGTTCGATGGTCCGTCGCTGTCCGGGTGTTGTGGGCTGGGAGTGTCCACCTTTGCTCGGCCGCTGTCTGGGGTGCCCCAGTGGCGCCCTAACTGGCGACGAAGCGGACGGCGCAAGACGGGCGATGTCCGAGTGATCGGAGCGCACCGGCCTGCGCGTTGCGGGCGTCGCGCCTGCGCTCACCGCAACCAACCGGGGAATTCCAGATCCACCGTTTGTTTATTACAGAAGGTGAACCGTCAGCTCCAGGCTCGGCACCTTCACCGACGGCGCCACATGGCGGAGTTTCGCCTACGGCGCCCGCGTGATCGACGCCTATACCCGACGGATCGTCGGCTGGCATGTCAGCAGCAGCCCGACCGGCGCCTACGTCCTCTTTGCAAACATCGCCGACCTCCAACGCGGTCGGCTCTCCATGAACCAGACGGCTCTCCGCGCGGAAACCCTCACATCGCCACATGATCCAATTCGTCCACACAAGGGATCATGGTTTTCGAGATTGAGCTCGTAGAAGCCGTGCCTTGCACCACCAGCCACGGCGCCATCTTCGCTAAACCCTCCCGATTTAGCGAAGTGAGTCAGGCCCAACGCCGCGCCGCAACACATGTTTTTCAACGGAGTAAGCATGTCAGCGGCCCCTCGCCGGCTCAGCCCCAGCACCTGCTTGCCCACGATCCGGGAGAGCCGCTCGAAACCGACATGGTGGCTGTGATGCAGTTAGAGCAGAAACGCGTGGATGTTCGGCCCGAACGGCGTGCCCGGTGCCATGCCCGCGGGCGGCTCGGCGCGCGAGGGCCGCGGCAGGCATAGCGCCCGCACAGAAGCTCGATCCGGGTGGTGCGCGCGACGACCGGCGGAATATCGACATGGTCGTAGCGGTGGCGCACCTGCTGGGCCTGCCCGGAGACGTCCGCTCCGCAATGGCCGCAGGCGTGCGCCCGGCATCGCAGCGTCTCGTCCGGGTCCTGCGCCAGCCGCCGCGACGTCCCGGGGCGCGAGGGCCGCGGCTTCCTCTTGCCGCCCTTGCCCGGCCCATTCGCCTTCGGGCCCGAGGACGGCGGCAGATGCGAACTCTGCGAGGTCTTCCTTGGCGCCGACAGCCTGGACTCAAGCTCCGCCATCGCCTCGATCAACGCCGTCCGATCGTCGAAAAGCGCGTCCTTCTCGGCAGCGCTCAGTCGGTATCTCAGCCCCTTGGTCACCCATAAGGCGACTCACATCCGCAAGGCGCACACAACATCTATCTGCCAAACAGGTGAGCGGTCACGGACCCATAGCCGCTGTAGTTCGGCGTGAACCAGCGGTTGCAGAAGGCGGTAACGGTGCACCCGAGACGCTCGCTCTGGTCGAGAAAGAAGAGCTGGGACCAGAGATCGTGATACCGGTTCGGGACAACCGTGCCGCTCAGCTCGACCACCCGGTCGAAGCCTGGAGTGCCCCACTGAAATGGTCCCCCACTGGGAGAGAGTTATCCGGTTTTGAGGGGAGCAGAGGTGGCTTGGAAGCGAGACAAGCCGGAGGCGCTGAGCCCGCGAAAGCCATTGGTTCGAGGGAGCGGGTGAAGGGTGAAGCTGCGCCAGGTGGAGGTGCTGCAGGGCCAGGGGATGTCGGAGGCGGATGCGGTGCGCCAGGTCGGCGTGACGGTGCAAACCTACGACCGCTGGCGTCGGCTATAGGGCGGCATGGGCAGAGAGCAGCTGAAGCGGCTGAAGGAGCCAGAGACATCGCGGAGCGATGGGCGCGCAGCGTCAACCAGCGGCTTCGACGCGCCGTCTCCGATCTGACGCTCGACAAGCTCATCCTGGCGGAGGCTGCACGGGGG
>JBCBYB010000020.1:0-85613 GCA_039816045.1 Pseudomonadota bacterium | reverse complement strand
AAATCCGAAGAACATTCTGTACGCCAGCCTCAAGGGCCAAAATCTCAGCGTCGCTCAGCATCGCTCTCACCTGTCCTCATTTTCGCTCTCGCCTGGGGGAGCGCGGTTGTGCGACCAACGCTTGTACGCACGCAAGCCCCGACCCCTACAATTATCAACGTTACGTTAATATACCCATCGCATCCCGTATATGCCGCATTCTGAGGGAGCCTCAAACTTACTGTAGGGCGTTGCAAATGCGCACAGTGGATGGCTCTTCGGCCATTGTTGGTACGAATGGCGAGGTGCAAATCATGATCAGGCAAACGCCAATTGGGTCCTGATTTTACCTTCGACTAAATCCACGGTTTTGCGAGAGCAACTTGTATCAACTTTAGATTGTCGGGGCGCGTGCGAACGGCGCCTCAAGGTGCGGCTGGTTGCCTAGTCGAGCCCATGCGTCACAACGGACTGACAGCAGCTTGAGCCTTGGTGTAGGCTCTCACCATGCGAGGCCGATGCAGCACCAGGGAGCGAGATCGATGATCGGGAGCGGGCTCGCGTTCGGTAGCGCGCTGTTCATGCCTGCGGTGGCAGTTGTCCTGGCACGTGGGACCCAAGCCGCCTTCTCTGCGGGACTGGTCTTCAACCAAGCCGTTCAGCGTCAGATGCTCATCGCGATGGCGGAAGCAACGGAATGCATCGAGGATCTCGTGGCGGAGGCTCGCTCAGACGCGACGTCGATTGACCAGGCACGGGATGTCCCTGTGATCATTCCAGGCCAGGCCGTTGGCGGCGACTCCGCTGTGGCGCTGACGCCTGTGTCGGTCTGCTTGAAGCACGGATCGAAGTGCCGGATGAGGCTCCGGATCCTGGGCCTTGTTGACGAGAAACGCCGGACGGCGCTGATGTCGGAGATTGCCGCGTTTCCCGGGGTTCGGCGCGCAGCCCACAGACCGGCCACGGGCAGCATCGTCATGGAAACATATGCACCTGCGCGCGATGTGCTGAGAAGCCTCGAACAGAACGGTGTGGTGCGGCTGGTTGGGGCGTGGTTTCACCATCCCGCCGCCCTGGTAACGGCGTTCGGCCTCGACCGGCTCGATGCACTTATCCGGATGCGTTCCGGGGGACGGCAAAACCTCCGGCAAGCGGTCGCCATGGTTCTGCGGGCTGCTGAGGCTCTGGGCCGGCGCCAACTTGGATGAGAACGCGCGCTGGTACCGATGCCGGGGGTGCGCTTGATCAACTTTGACAAGCTCTTAGAAACGCTCCCACCGTCCTACGCACTTGGGCTTGTTGCCATTGCTGGCGTCGCGGTCCTCGGTTTTGGGCTCATTGCCGTGCTCATCCTTGCGCTCAGCCGCCGTTCCACCGAGATCGGGCACCTCCAGGGCGCCTTGGAGCATGCGAGTGAGCGGGCGTCCAAGCTTGAAGCTGGGGCGACGGAGTTGGTGACGGCCAAAGCCGCGCTGGACCAGGCAATCCAGCTTTCCGACATGGCTGGGGGGCTCTGGACGCGAGGCCCCGGACTGCCACCGGACAATTATGAGCAGAGGCTCGCCGACAGCATACCCATTCTGGCCATCGCCAACTTGAAAGGCGGGGTTGGAAAAACAACACTGGCGACCAACCTTGCGGCCTATTTCGACGGGCGCGGCGAACGGGTGCTCCTGATCGATCTCGACCACCAGGGGTCAGCCTCATCAATGGCGCTCGAAGGGGAAACTTTGGGTCGCGATCTGGCCGTCCCCGGGGCGATCACCCTCCTGAAGGGAGACTGGCCGCGCCTCCAGCGCATGACCCGATCCACCAGCAACTCGGAACTGATCGACAGCTACTACCCTCTGCTCAGTGAAGAAAACCGGCTTATGCTTCAGTGGCTGCTCGGGCATGCCAACGATGATGCCCGATACCGGGTCGCGGACGCATTGCTCGGCCCGAGGATCCAATCGGTCTATGACCGGGTGATCCTGGACACGCCGCCGCGCCTCACGATCGGTTTTGTGAATGCCTTGACGGCTGCGACCCACCTGATCGTTCCGGTACAGCTCAATGGCTTGTCCGTTGCTGCGGTTCGGAGCTTTTGCGCGACGCTCGATGCCTTTCGGCCGGTGCCTATGGCCGCCAAGACGCCGATGCGCGTCGTCGGAATGCAGCGCAAGGGGAGCGCGGATCATCCCACAGTCGCCGAGATTACCGCGGTGGCGGAGATCGACCGCTTGCTGGCGAGCCGGAGTTTGCCGCCCGAGACTTTTTTGCGGGACGCGGTCTTGCCTGCCATGGAAGATCTGCAGGCGATGGCGGGGAGGGGGATCGCTTGGCAAACAATCCCGTCGGTGCGGTCAGAGTTCGATCGCCTGGGTGAGCAGATTGCCCGCTTCGCGCCGTCTTACGCCGAAGAGCCAGAGGACCCCTAAGCGGGCATAAGCCGCTCCAGGATGGCGGCTGCTTCATCGAAGTGTCCAATGACATGGTCCGGGGCCAGGTCTTCGAGCGGCTCTGCTGCAAACCCAAAGGCCGTCAGCACAACCGGAGCGCCCGCGGCGCGCGCGGTGTCGAGGTCCGTCTTCGTGTCTCCCAACATCACCGAGCGTGCGGGGTCTGCCTCGATCCGTCGCGCCGTTTCTCGAAAGTGCTCTGGGTCCGGTTTGCGGACGGGCAGGGTGTCCGCTCCAAGAATGGCGCCAAAGCGGTCGCGCACCCCGAGCCGGTCGAGCAACAGCACGGCGAGGCGTTCCGGCTTGTTGGTGCAGACCCCAAGGCGCCAGCCATTGCGCTCCAGCACCGCCATGCAATCCAGCACGCCCTCGAACAGGGTCGTCTCGTCGGCGATGCGCTCCTCATAAGCGATCAGAAGCTCCGGATAGATCGCATCGGTCAGCGCGACTTCTTCCGATCCCTCCGGGTCGCGGCCCGCAAGCGTCAGCGATCTCCGGATCATCGAGCGTCCCCCACGACCGGCAAAGCTGCGGTCTCGCGCGGGGCAAAGCTCGGGGAGACCACGGGGCTTGAGGGCGGCATTGGCCCCGGCAAGCAGATCGCCTGCGGTATCTGCGAGGGTGCCGTCCAAGTCGAAAATTGCACCGCGCATTACAATAAGCCCCTCATTTCGCCCCGCTGTTGGCGCCTGCTTAACGATGTTTCGAAACGATCTGAAACACTATCTGAGGTGCCGGACCATTCCCTTCCCCTCCACCCTGCGGCTATAGGAACGCCATGTCGTCCTCTGCCTCTACTCCCGATTTCGAAGGCCCCATTGCGGTCGTGATCCTCGCGGCCGGCAAGGGCACGCGGATGCGCTCGGCGCTGCCGAAGGTTCTGCACGAGATCGGCGGCGCGCCGATGTTGCACCATGCGATGGACGCGGCGCTGGGGCTCGCGCCTGCTCGAATGGCGGTGGTGGTGGGGCACGGGGCCGAGGCAGTGGCCGCGGCGGCGCGTGCAAAGGTTCCTGATGTCGCGATCTGCGCGCAAGAGCAACAGCTTGGCACAGCCCACGCAGTGCTGACAGCAGAGCCCGCGCTCGAAGGGTTCGAGGGGGAAGTGATCGTTCTCTATGGCGATACTCCCTTCGTCGAGTTGGAGACCATGCAGCGATTGCGCCGGGAGAGGGGTGAGCACGGCCTCATGGTGCTCGGGTTCGAGGCGGAAGAGCCTGGGCGCTACGGCCGATTGATCTTGAACAACAGTGGTTTGGACCGCATTGTCGAAGCGAAAGATGCAACACCTCAGCAGCTGGCTGTCACAACGTGCAATTCTGGTGTCATGCTTGGAGATTGCGCGCTGATCTTAAAGCTCCTTGCCAACGTCTCGAATGACAATGCGCAGGGCGAATTCTATCTGACGGACCTGCCGGCTTTGGCGGCGGAGCAGGGCGTCACGACCGGCGTTGTCCTTTGCGATGAGGCGGAGACAGCCGGTATCAACGACCGGTTGGAATTGTCTGATGCAGAACGCCGTTTCCAGGTACACGCGCGCGAGGAGGCGATGCGCGCGGGGGCCACGCTCATCGCGCCCGAGACGGTGTTCTTTTCGGCCGATACCGTATTGGCGCCGGACGTGGTGGTGGAGCCCAATGTCATCTTCGGTCCCGGTGTTCGTGTCGCAGAGGGGGCGCGGATCCGTGCATTCTCACATCTCGAGGGGGCGGACGTCGGCACAAATGCAATCGTCGGTCCCTATGCGCGGCTCCGGCCCGGCACTCATCTCGCCGCGGACGCTCGTATCGGCAACTTCGTCGAGATCAAGAATGCCGAGATCGGAGAAGGTGCCAAGGCGAACCACCTCACCTATGTGGGCGATGCCAGTGTCGGACCAGGGGCCAATCTGGGAGCCGGCACGATCACCTGCAATTACGATGGCTTCTCGAAGCACCGGACGGAGATCGGCGCGGGCGCGTTCGTTGGGGTCAACACCGCTCTGATAGCGCCCGTCACCCTAGGCGATGGAGCCTATGTGGCGACGGGTACTGTCATTACCCAGGATGTGCCCGAGGACGGGCTGGCCATCGCCAGAACGCCTCAACAGAACCGGGAAGGCTCGGCCAAGCGGCTGCGCCAGGTCCTCGCCGCGCGCAAGGCCAAGCAAAAGGAGTGAGCCATGTGCGGTATCGTCGGCGTCATCGGGCAGCTTGAGGCGGCCCCGCGGATCCTGGATGCCCTCAGGCGGCTCGAGTATCGCGGCTATGACAGTGCGGGGCTAACCACGCTCGAGAATGGTCGAGCGGTCCGGCGGCGTGCGGTCGGGAAGCTCGGCGAGTTGGTGCGGGAGGTTGCTGCGAACCCGGCCCGCGGGACCGTTGGCATCGGACATACCCGTTGGGCGACCCATGGCGCGGTGACAGTGACCAATGCGCACCCGCATAAGGCCGGCCCGGTGCATCTGGTCCACAACGGGATCATCGAAAATTTTGCAGAACTGCGGGCAGAACTGGCCCGTACCGGGATCGCCTGCGAGACGGATACCGATACGGAAGTGGTCGCCCGGCTTGTCGCTCATGGGATGGGCCAAGGGCAATCCGCGCAAGAGGCTGTCGCCGCCGTTTTGCCGCGCCTCGAAGGGGCTTATGCCCTCGTGTTCCTGTTTGAAGGCCAGCCGGATCTGATGATTGCTGCGCGCTCGGGACCGCCGCTTGCCATCGGCTGGGGCGAGGATGAGATGTATGTGGGCTCCGACGCGCTCGCTCTCTCCCCCATGACAAGCCGGATCAGCTATTTGGAGGACGGAGACTATGCCGTCCTCACCCACAAGGGCGCTCAGGTCTTCAACCGTTCCGGTCCGGTTGAGCGGCCCATCAGCACCGTATCAGTCGACAACACGCTGATCGAGAAGGGTCGGCACAAGCACTTCATGGTGAAGGAGATCCATGAACAGCCAGAGGTGCTGTCGCGGGTGCTTGCGCGTTACGTCGATCCTGGGCGAACCCATGTGGTCTCCCCCGCCGATGCGATTGAGTGGCCCGATGTCAGCCGCGTGATCCTCGTGGCCTGCGGCACTGCGAGCTATGCCTGCCATGTTGCGAAATACTGGTTCGAACAGTTCGCCGGCATCCCTTGCGAGGTAGATGTCGCGTCGGAGTTCAGATACCGCGAGCCGCCTCTCGACGGGCGCGAAGTGATGGTCGTCGTGAGCCAGTCCGGGGAGACGGCGGACACGCTGGCCGCCCTCCGCCATGTCGCCGATCAGGTCGCGCATACAGTCGCCGTCGTGAACGTCATAGAGAGTTCGATCGCGCGCGAGGTCGACATCGTCCTTCCCACGTTGGCGGGGCCCGAGATCGGTGTCGCGTCGACCAAGGCCTTTACCTGTCAGCTGACGACGCTCGCCACCACCGCGCTTTTGGCCGGGCGGATGGGTGGGCGCCTCGACGCAGAGCGGGAGGCAGCGCTGATCGAGGGGCTGCTCGCTCTGCCGCGCCTGTTCTCTGCGGCACTCGCGCTTGAGCCACGCATCCGGGAGTTCGCCCACGACATCTCCACAGCACAGGATGTGCTTTACTTCGGCCGGGGTCGCCTTTGTCCCATCGCGCTCGAGGGCGCCCTGAAGCTGAAGGAGATCAGCTATATTCATGCGGAAGGCTATGCCAGCGGCGAGCTCAAGCATGGCCCCATCGCCCTGATCGATGAGGATGTGCCGGTTGTGGTCATTGCTCCCACCGACCCGCTCTTTGCCAAGACGGTCTCCAATATGCAGGAGGTCATGGCCCGCGGCGCCCGGGTTCTGCTGTTGACAGACCGGGAGGGACAAGCGCTGGCGGGCGAGGGGGTGTGGGCCAGCTTAGCGCTGCCGGAGGTGGTGCCGGAGTTCGCGCCGATCCTCCACACCGTGCCGGTGCAGCTTCTCGCCTATCACGCAGCTTTGGCCAAAGGAACTGACGTAGACCAGCCGCGAAACCTCGCCAAATCCGTTACAGTAGAGTAGGTTCGGGATCTGGAAGCGCGCCGCAGAGCGCTTGGGAGCGAACGAGGCAGGGATGCGGATCACCATCGTCTTGGGCTTGGCCCTGTTGGCAGCGGCATGCGCGCCAACCCCGAAGAAAAGCGTCGATAAACCGGACGGATTTGCGAGCCTTCGCTCGCCCGGCTGTTACACCGTTGATCTGTTCCGAGAGGTCAAGATCAATGAACCGGGGCGCGATGTCCCGGCCGAATACGCGGCCTTTCTCGGCGAGTGGGGCAACGGGGTTTGGAACGGGACCTGGTGCCATGATCTCCTGATTCATACTGTTGACGCGACAGGTCGGGTCGAGATGCTCGATATGCATGCGCCCACCGAGCTCTATCGTCAGCCGGCGACCATCTTCAAACGCGTCGGACAGATCCGAGAGGACGGGGTGCTGCACTTTGCCCACGGGGTGACGGTCCGGCAGTACAAGGTCATCGACGGACTGATGCACGGACAGCGCGAGGGGCCGCTCGGCTCTCTTCGCATCGTGATGAGCAGAAACGGCGTGGTGCCGCTTCCGCCCCCCCGTCCGGTGCGTCTCGCTCAGGCTAGCGGGGCAGAGTGATCATCACTTCGTTCCGGCGTAGCGCCGGGATGGTCCAGGGCGGGTTGTAGCCGGCGGCCTGCCAGTCGCCGTCGGTGGGCTCCCCTCGCGCCGCAAGCCACGCGATCAGGGCGCCCCGCGCCTCGTCTATGCCGTCTTCCCCGAGGCGACCACTGAAGGTTGCGACAGCGACACGGCGCGCGGGGATCTCCGCCAGGCTGACCGAAGGGTCAGTCGGTAGCGGTGCAGTGGCCAGCTCAAACTCTTCAGGCAGCACGAACATGACCGCAGTGCCCTCGGCCTCTTCTCCGGTGAGCACGGGGGCGGTCATCGCGATTTTGCTCGGGTCGGCATCTGTCAGAACCGGAGCGGTCATCGCGATCTCGCGGGCGCCGGTGTTTGCACCGGAGATGTAATCGAACAAGCGGCCAAAACCCGTCCCGACAGCCTCGCGGTACGGTCCCCGCGCAACCGTTCGAGCGACGACCACGGGGCCATACGCGCGGATCTCAAAGGGCGGTTCGCTCAGCTCGACGGAGAATGCCGGCTCCTCTGCGGCCTTGCCTCCGAAGACGGAGCATCCGGCCAGAACGAGCGCGGAGAGAGCGGCTATGATCGGTTTCACGTGCACCTCCAGTGCGTGGGATGTTTTCCCTCATACGCAGGGTCAAGCCTTTTGGATCACCCCGTGCGGCATTGCGCGCCTCCACATGGACGGGACGCGGGCTGGCCTTACCTCCCGCGTCAAAGGAGACCGCATGCGCATTCTGATCGCTCTTTGCTATGGTGCCCTCTGCCACGGGATCTTTGCCGTTGCCGTCCTCACCATGATCGCCGCTATGTATTTCGGCATGAGCCGGTCGATCGGCTCGGTGCCCGAACCCTGGGCGTGGGTCGTGAATGCGCTGCTTCTCCTGCAGTTCCCGATCGGACACTCGGTTTTGTTGTCGGGGCCAGGGCGGCGGTTTCTCGCGCGGTGCGCGCCAGCCGCCCATGGGACGACATTGGCTACGACGACTTATGTGATCATCGCCTCGCTCCAGTTGCTCGCGCTGTTTGCGCTCTGGACCCCGTCTGGCATCATCTGGTGGCAGGCGGAGGGAGCGGTGCTCTGGGGGCTCACCGGTCTCTACGGCGCCGCTTGGCTGCTTCTCATGAAGGCGAGCTTCGACGCGGGCGCCGAAGTGCAGTCCGGACTGCTCGGTTGGTCATCGCTGCTGCGCAACATCCGACCCGTGTTCCCAGACATGCCCGAAGGAGGTTTGTTCCGCTTCGTGCGTCAGCCGATCTACGTGGCCTTCGCTCTCACGCTTTGGACCGTGCCGACCTGGACACCCGATCAGCTGATGCTTGCCGCGACGCTCACGCTCTATTGCTTGGTTGGCCCCCTCTTCAAGGAGCGCCGGTTCGAGCGGATCTTTGGCGCGCGTTTCAGGGCGTATCGTGCTCGAACACCCTATTGGCTTCCGATCCCGCGCCGTCGCGGCCCGCACGCTGCCGAGTAAGCTGAGCGTTAGACGTCGAGGTCGGCCTCCCAATACGGCTTCGGGCCGATGTGGGAGCGCATATGGTCGATGAAAGCGCGGGTTTTCGCCGCCAGATGTCGTGTCTCGGGATAGACGAGATAGATCGTAACACCCACCCAGTCGACGGTCTTCAGGACCGGGACGAGCGTCCCCTCCGCCAAGGCCTGATGCACGATGAAGCTGGGTTTCAAGACCATGCCGAGACCCGCAATGGCGGCATCCCGCATCATGTCACCGTTGGTGGCGCGGATCCGCATCGGCACCTGTACGGACTGTTCCGCTCCATCCTCGTCGCGCCACCGCCAGATATCTGCGCGCTCCGAGCCCGAGTAGCAAAGGCAAGGCAGGGTGCTGAGATCGGTGGGGCGTTCTGGGGTCCCGTGTTCCGCCAGGAAGCAGGGCGAAGCACAGCAGATCATCCGCACATCGCATAGCTTTCGCGCGATCAGGCTCGAGTCCCGTAGCGTTCCAATCCTGAGTGCGAGGTCAAATCCCTCGCCCACCAGATCCACCATGCGGTCAGAGAGATCGAGATCCACGCGCAGTTCGGGATGCGCTTCGACAAAGCGACAGAGCGCCGGGGTAAGGTGGCTAAGACCGAAGCTCAGGGGAGCGGCGACACGAAGCTGGCCGGAGATGTGCCCGCCCACACCGCTGACCGCACTCTCGGCCTCTTCGATGTCCCCGAGGATCCGCTGGCAGCTTTGGAAGTAGACACGCCCCGCCTCGGTCAAGCTCATTCGCCGGGTCGTGCGGCTGAAGAGCTGAGCCCCCAAGCGGGACTCCAGGTCTTTGATGCGCCGAGAAACGGCCGAGGGAGCGAGGCTCAAGGCTTCCGCCGCTCGGGTCACGCTTTGCAGCTCAGCCACTTGAACGAAACAGCGCATGTCCTCGTAGCGGTCCATACTGTTCTCCCCTGCGCAATTGTCCCTGCCTGTATGGCGTCTTGGTTCTCGAATGTGCAAGGGCCAAGTTGTGCCTCGACGGGCGGCATGGGCCGCTCAAGCACAAAGGAGGCCCCCATGACCACGCTTCTTCGCATCGATGCCAGCATGCGCCGCGATGGCAGCACCACGCGTACCCTCACCGACCGAGTGGTCGAACATCTGAACCCGGACGCAATCGTGACCCGCGACCTTGCCGATGGGATCGGCTTGATCGACGAGGCTTGGATTGGCGCGAACTTCACGCCTGAGGAGAACAGAACCGAGGAGCAGAAGGCGGCACTTGCGGCCTCGGATGCGCTGGTGGCGGAGCTGAAGGAGGCGGATGTCGTGGTGATCGGTGTGCCGGTCTATAACTTCGGCGTGCCGGCGGCGCTCAAGGCCTGGGTCGATCAGGTGGCCCGTGCCCGGGTTACCTTCCGCTACACCGAGAACGGTCCCGTCGGTCTCCTCGAAGGCAAACGCGCAATCCTCGTTGCGGCCTCGGGGGGGACAGAAGTCGGGAGCGCGATCGACTTTGCCGTGCCGTATGTTCGGCATGTCTTGGGCTTTGTCGGCATCCACGATGTCCAGGTGATCGACGCGGGTCGCCAGATGGTTGACGCCGATGCAGCCATCAAAGGTGCTCAGGCCGGGATCGCAGCATTGGCGGCGTGAGGCGGGGGCCGGGGCAACCCGGCCCGCACCGCTCAGCCCGTGTGGATCAGCGAGCCCAGCTGTTTCGGATCGTGGCTGACCTGAGCAAATGTCTCGCCGCGGGTGAGGATCGAGACCGCATCGTGGCTGTGCAGAGACTCCTGGTGGCTCGCGATCACGCGGAAGTCACCGATGCGGCCATCGCGCTCAAGCGCATTGCAGAGCAACCGGACCGCATCTTCAACGAAGATGGGGTTCGACCCGTTGAGCTCGGCGAAGGCCTGTTCGTCCTCGCGTTTCACCATCACCTGGGTCTCGGTCGGGATCGCACCGTTGCAGAGCTCGACAAGATCCTCGATCCACAGCGTTGCATCGCCTTCCAGCTTCACGGAGATCCGCGCAACCGAGCGCTGCGAATGCGGCGTCGCGATCTGGCCGCGGGTGATCCGCGCATGCTCCGAGAGCTCGAGCGAGCAGGGGCATGTCGACGAGTACACATAGTCGAGATGCAGCACCCGGGTGGTCTCGCCCCCCTGCAGCACGGTCTCGAATGCGACGTCATAGTACTGGTAGCCTTCGAGCCCGCTCCGCAGCGCCTGGCGCAGCATCGGATACCGAAAGCCGAGCTGGATTCGCGCGTCCTTGCTCTCGAGATCGGCGAGGTAACTGTCGAGCACCGCCTCGGTTTGGTCGAAACCGAACGCCTCGCCCGCGTGGCCGTAAAAGCTGCGCATGATCCGGCTCATGTTGATGCCCTTTTTGTTGGCATCGAGCGAGACCGTGCCGGTGACCGAAGTCTCCAGCGTGACGGGGGCTCCGTCGCGGGTGGCATAGGCAAGCGGCAGGCGGAAGTTCGAGATGCCCACATGCTGGATCGGCGCGTGCGCCCCTTTTATCAAGCTCTCGGGGCCGTTCTGGAGATCGGGCAGCGTGGACTTGTAGACCTCGTCCACCAAGAATTCCGACGGGTATGTCCGGTTGAGCGCGCCGTTAGACGCCTCCGGAAGGGCCGAGAGCCCGAGGGCCGCTGCCTCCGCCGGTGCATGCGCGGCCAGCCTACGCAGAACTGACAGCGCCTCCTGCGCTTCCTCTGCTGTCGGCACGAGGGATGCCAAGTCCGCCTCGGTCGCAAGCCCTGAGAGATCTGGCGTGATCATGTTCATGGGGGTGTCCTTTGTCCTATCCGGTGTCGTCACCGGAGTGGGGGAGCGCCGTCAGCCGATGCGGCGGGGCCGGGCGGAGCAAGCTCCGGTCGAGCACGCGCAGTGGCAGGAGAGACGGTCCATCGCTTTCCCCGGTCTAGGGCCGCAACCGTTTGTTGCAGCCTGCCACTGAGGTAGGCGTCCGGACGGGTGCGACAAGGTTTACCGAGTCTTACAAAGCTCACACTTGATCGAGTGCGCGCTCCAGATCGTCTGCGAGATCCGCGGGGTCCTCAAGTCCAACCGAGAGCCGCACGAGCCCCGGCGTGATCCCAAGCGCCATCCGGGCCTCCTCCGACAGCCGCTGATGGGTCGTCGTGGTCGGGTGGGTAACCAGGGTTTTGGCATCGCCGAGATTGTTGGAAATTGAGATGAGACCGAGCCCGTTCAGGAACCGGAACGCGCCCGCCTGGCCGCCGTCGATCTCCAATGCGATCACTTGTCCTGGCCGCTCCATCTGTGCCGCGGCGAGGTTCTGCTGCGGATGGCTGGGCAGGCCCGGGTAGATCACCCGATTGATCTTGCGCCGCCCCTCTAGATGCTTCGCGATCGCCTCCGCACCGTCGGTCTGGGCCGAGACGCGGATCGCCATGGTCTCCAGGCCCTTCAGCATGACCCAGGCGTTGAACGGGCTGAGCGCCGGCCCCGTGTGTTTGACGTAAGGCTCCACCTCGTCACGGATGAAGCGCTCCCTCCCTAGCACGACGCCACCGAGGCAGCGCCCTTGGCCGTCAATATGCTTCGTCGCGGAGTAGACGACGATGTCGGCGCCGAGGGCGAGAGGGCGCTGGAACATTGGCGTTGCGAAGACGTTGTCCACCACCAGGCGCGCGCCGGCGCCGTGGGCGATCTCGGCAACGCCGGCGATGTCGATGATCTCCAGCGTCGGGTTGGAGGGGGTCTCGAGGAAACAGAGCCGGGTCTCCGGTCGCATCGCCTTGCGCCAGTCGTCGAGATCCGTGCCGTCGACCAGGGTCACCGCAATGCCGAAGCGGGGGCAGAGCGTCTCGATGATGTAAAGGCAGGAGCCGAACAGCGCGCGGGCGGCGACGACATGGTCTCCGGCCTTGAGTTGGCACATGAGCGCGGCATGGACCGCCGCCATACCGGAGGCGGTGGCAAAGGCCGCCTCAGCGCATTCGAGTGCGGCAATTCGGTCCTCGAACATCGCGACCGTCGGATTGCCGTAGCGGGCGTAGATAAATCCCTCTTCCCCCTCTGGCATCTCGCCCTTGAAGCGGGCCTCTGCGGCCTCCGCATCCGGGTAGACGAAGCCCTGCGTCAGGTACATGGCCTCGGAGGTCTCACCATAAGCGCTGCGGCGGGTGCCCGCATGAACCAGCCGCGTCCGCGGGCGCGTGTTGGAGAAGTCAGTCATCAGCGTTCCGGGGGTGCCCGGCCTCCTATCAACGGGACCACGGCTTGCCAGCGCACAGGCGCTGCAACCTCTTTAGCGGTATGTTTTCCGTGGCCCGCAATCCGGTCCGACAAATCGCCACACAACCCCGCTACGCCGTTTGCCGGTGCGCGTCAAGCGTAGGCGGTCAGAGCAGGTTGGCTCGCGAGGCCGGACGATGGGTCTTCCGACAGTTCTCCCAAGAAGTTTATCTGATGCGGCGCCTGTTACCTCGAAGTCATCACGTCGGAAAACACCGCCGCCAACCGACCCAACTGGGCTTTGTCAAAAGACCGTCATAACAACGATACGAAACCGTAGACTGATTCTGGCAGCCCCTTCTCTCAAGCGACCGGAGTGTCGTGTGACCCGAGGTGGTCCGGAGCAGGTATGGATAAGTGTGGCGATCTTCCGATCGGATCCCAGTCCGATCCTTCCGCGCCGACCGGCCGTTGGTCGCGCACGCGGCGTTATGTCGGTCAGACCCGGCGCTCGGTGCGGGATCTCTTGGCCGGTGAACTTCCGCCCGATGTCAGGGACGAAGAGTTTGCCGTCGCGGCCTGCTTTCAGGCGTCGCTGCTCTTGAATGCCTTCACCGGCGGCGAACCCACGATGACCTTCTCGGCCCGCAGCCACCTCAACCACACGCGGGCGAGATGGTTCCTGCCCTGGATGCTGTGGGGATTGGCCTGCCTGGTCATCGACTTCGCCTGTGCCGTCATCCGAGGGGAGAGCGAGCACTGTGCGACGGCGTGGGCCAATCACTGTGCCCGTGGCGGCGGCGTCAACGAGGAAGAGCCGTCTATGCCGCCGCTATCACCTTCTGCAATCACGGAAATCTGATCTCGCACTTGCGTACGGGCGGCGTCCTGCCATGTTGTACTCCGGGGGAGAGGCAGGAGGGAGCAGAATGTCCGCACCAATCGAACTCCATTATTGGCCGACACCGAACGGCTGGAAGATCTCAATCGCGCTCGAGGAAATGGGGCTGCCCTATGACGTTCACTATGTGAACATTGGCAAAGGCGAGCAGTTCGAGCCGGGTTTCCTGCAGATTGCGCCCAACAACCGGATGCCCGCCATCGTCGACCCAGAGGGGCCTGACGGCGCCCCGATCTCGCTCTTCGAGTCCGGCGCGATCCTTCAGTATCTCGCACGGAAATCGGGCCAGTTCGGGGGCGACACCGCGCGTGAGCAGGCGGAAATCGAACAGTGGTTGTACTGGCAGATGGGCGGCGTCGGGCCCATGGCAGGCCAGGCGCACCATTTTCTGCACTATGCCCCGGTCGACGTGCCCTACGGCAAGGAGCGCTATGCGAATGAGGTCAACCGGCTCTATGGCGTGCTGAACAAGCGCCTCGCGGACCGGGACTTCGTGGCAGGGCCTTACTCCATTGCGGATATGGCGATCTGGCCATGGGCGAATGGCTGGCAGCGCCAGGCGCAGGACATCGAAGACTTCCCGCATATGAAGGCCTGGCTCGCGCGGATGTGGGAGCGCCCTGCGGTCAAGACGGGACGCGCGCTCGGTGAGGAGAAGCGTATGAACCTCGCCGACGACAAGGATGCGCAGAAAGTTCTCTTCGGCCAGCGCGCCCGCGCTTGACGCTGCGGCGAGGTCATGGCCCTGCGGGGCCGAATTGCCGGTGCCATGCGCCGCAATGGCTTGGCTTCGGTGCCAAAATCGCTAGGTTTGCGAAAACTTGGAGGGGACGACTGATGCGTTTGACTGCCATTGCTTTTGTGTTTGCGATGCTCATGCCCGGAGCGGCCAGCGCCGACGCAGCTGCCGATATCGATGGGTGCATCCAAGAGAGCGATGTCATTTTGCGGATCGAGTCCTGCACCCGGATCATCAAGTCAGAGGCGTTGACGGGCAAGGAATTGGCCTGGGCCTTCAACAACCGCGGGTTGGCCTATGAGCAGGTGCGTCGGCCCGAGCGGGCGCTCGGCGACTATAACACCGCGCTTTTGCTGGATCCGAACTATGCGGTCGGGTTCAACAACCGCGGCAACGTGCTGGCCTCGATGGGCGATATCGAAGGGGCGATTGCGGATCACACTCGGGCGATCGAGCTCGATCCGGAATATGCGCATGCCTTCTACAACCGTGGCGCCGACTTCGAGCAACTCGGCGATCTCGAGGCGGCGGTCAGGGACTACACCCGCGCGATCGAGGCGGATCCCGAATATGCCGTCGCACTCGTGAGCCGGGCCGCGGCCAATTGTGCGCTCGGCGCCGTGGACGAGGCGGTCGCAGACCAACTGGCGTTGCTGGAGAACGGCCATTTCACGGCCGAGCAGATGCAGGAGTACCTGAAGAGCCGCGACCACTACGGCGGTTCTATCGATGGCATCTTCGGTCGTGGGTCCCGAGCCGCTCTGCGCTCCTGGGTCGAGGCCAAGTGCCCCTGAGATCGGCTTAGGCGGCGCGTCCTCTCCGGCCACGCCCCTGCGGCGCCCGCGCATTCGCCCGCATCTGCGCCCTCGGGTCGGTGTCGAAGAGCGCGGCCAGCTGTTCGGTCACGGCGCCAGCAAGCTGATCCGCATCGGTGATCGTGACCGCACGCTCATAGTAGCGCGTGACGTCATGGCCGATGCCAATCGCCAAGAGCTCCACCGCCCGGCGTTTCTCGATCATCGCGATGACCTCGCGCAGATGGTGCTCCAGATAGTTCGATGGATTGATCGAGAGGGTGCTGTCGTCGACCGGCGCGCCATCGGAGATCACCATCAGGATGCGCCGCTGCTCGGGCCGGGCCATGAGCCGCTTGTGCGCCCATTCCAGCGCCTCACCGTCGATGTTCTCCTTCAGCAGCCCCTCGCGCATCATCAGCCCGAGATTGCGCCGCGCCCGCCGCCAAGGGGCATCCGCCCCCTTGTAGACGATGTGCCGAAGGTCATTCAGCCGCCCCGGTGAGGCGGGGCGTCCGGCCGAAAGCCATTTCTCCCGCGCCTCGCCGCCCTTCCAGGCGCGCGTGGTGAAGCCGAGGATCTCCACCTTCACCTGGCAGCGCTCAAGCGTGCGGGCCAGTACATCCGCCGTGATCGCCGCAATCGAGATTGGCCGCCCGCGCATCGAGCCCGAATTGTCGAGCAGCAGCGACACGACGGTGTCGCGGAATTCGGTGTCTTTCTCAATCTTAAAGCTGAGCGGCGTCGTGGGGTTCGCGACAACGCGCGCGAGCCGGCCACAATCCAGCAGCCCTTCTTCGCGGTCGAACTCCCAGGAGCGGTTCTGCTGCGCCTGGAGCCGCCTCTGCAGCCGGTTCGCCAGCCGGTTCACCGCGCCCTTGAGTGGCTCGAGCTGCTTGTCGAGATAGGCGCGCAGGCGCTCCAGCTCGCTCTCGTCTGCCAGGTCTTCGGCCAGGACCACCTCGTCGAACTCCGGCGTGAACACCTTGTAGGTCGGATCGGCCTCGGATGCTGGGGCAGGGGTGTTCTCCGGCGGCGGCATGCCGTCATCGGCCTCCATCGCCTCCGCCTCGTCCATCTCAGCCTCGGACTGGTCGAGCGAGAGCTCCATCTTGGATTGCTCGCTGTCCTCGCCGCGGACATCGTCGGGCATCATCTCCTGCTCATCGCCCTCGTCCTCGCCGGAGGGATCACCGTCCGGCTGGTCCTCGGGCTCGGCCTCCTCGCCCTCGCTCTCCTGCTGGTCGTCGTTCTCGGTGTCCGGGTCCTCGCCCAGCTGGTCGCCATAGCCGAGCTCCTCGATGATCGACCAAGCGCGTTTGGCAAAGGCCGCCTGGTCTTCGAGGTTCTCGCCCACATCGTCGAGGCTCGTCCCGAGATGGGTGTCGAAGAAGTTCTGCCAGAGCCCAAGCAGATGCTCGCAATCGCTCGGCAGTTCGCGCCCCGTGACCGCCTTGCGCAGCAGCAGCCCGGCGGCCTCCTCCATGGGGGCCATCTCGGTGGAGGTCATCGCCTCCCAGCCCTGGCGCTTGGCGGTGTGGGCAAGGCGGGCGTCGAGGTTGTCGGCAACGCCGGTCATGGCGCGCGCACCAATCGCCTCGCAACGGGCCGTCTCCAGCGCGTCGAACAGGGAGCGCGCCACCTCCCCCCGCGGGGCATAGCGAGCATGGGTCGAGGCGTTGTGGAACCGCTCCTTCAGCGCATAGCCATCGGCGGTGCCGCGGGCCAGCATGATCTCATCCCGCGAGAGCCTGCGCGAGACATTGGGCAGGCGCATCCCCGCATTGGTCCGTCCCGGCGGGTCCGAAGAATAGGTGATGTCGAGCTCGTCCTCACCCGCCAGCGCCCGTGTCGCCTCGGCAAGCGCCTTCTTGAACGGCTCGGCGGGGTTGTCCAGCTTCTTGCTCATGCCTATCGCTTTGTCCGGCGGAGCGTGCGCCTCAGCCGAGGCTCACGCTGACCGCGCTTTCGGGCAGCTCTTCGCCGAAGCACTTCTGGTAAAGCTCGGCCACCAAGCGCCGCTCCAATTCGTCGCATTTGTTCAGGAACGTGAGGCGGAAGGCGAAGCCGAGATCGCCGCCAAAGATCTCCGCGTTCTGGGCCCAGGCGATCACCGTCCGCGGGCTCATCACGGTCGAGAGATCGCCGTTCATGAAGGCCTCGCGGGTCAGATCCGCCACGGTCACCATGCGCGAGACCACGTCCTCGCGTCCGCCTTTGTACTCGGGGCACTTGGCCAGCACGATCTCGGCCTCGGCGTCATGCGCCAGGTAGTTCAGCGTGGTGACGATCGACCAGCGGTCCATCTGTCCTTGGTTGATCTGCTGGGTGCCGTGGTAGAGCCCCGTGGTGTCGCCGAGACCCACCGTGTTGGCGGTTGCGAACAGCCGGAACGAGGGG
Source organism: Pseudomonadota bacterium (assembly GCA_039816045.1). Lineage (GTDB taxonomy): Bacteria > Pseudomonadota > Alphaproteobacteria > Rhodobacterales > Rhodobacteraceae > Thermohalobaculum. Next base: position 68,124 of record JBCBYB010000020.1, on the reverse strand, counting down.
TGCGGGTGGATCACCTGGTTCTGATCGAGCAGCGTCAGCTTGCCGTCGGTCTCCAGCACACGCTGGATCACGAACATCACGTCCGGACGGCCTGCATCATATTCGTCGAACACGATGGCCGTGGGCGTGCGCAGCGCCCAAGGGAGGATGCCCTCCTGGAACTCGGTGACCTGCACGCCTTCGCGGAGACGGATGGCGTCCTTGCCGATCAGGTCGATCCGGGAGATGTGGCTGTCGAGGTTCACGCGCACACAGGGCCAGTTCAGCCGGGCCGCCACTTGCTCGATATGGGTCGACTTGCCCGTGCCGTGATAGCCCTGGATCATGACGCGCCGGTTGTGGGCAAAGCCCGCGAGAATCGCGAGCGTCGTGTCGCGGTCGAAGCGATAGGCCTCGTCCAGCGCCGGCACGCGGTCTGTGGGCTCAGCGAACCCTTTGACGGTCATGTCCATATCGATGCCGAAAGCCGCGCGCACCGACACGTCGACGCTAGGGATTTCGGCGGGGTTCGCGCTCCCATCAGCCATGGGTTTTCTCTCCTTACCTCTCGCCGATCTCTCTGGAGGATAGGGAGCAGCTTGGCAAGGGCAAGGCGACGCGTGGCCAGCAGGTGACCGGTGACTGGCTCCTAGTCCGGGGTCGGAGGCGACAGAAGGCCGAGACGGATGGGTCCGCGGGCGGTCAGCGGGTCTGCGGGTGCGCCTTTTTGCCTGACCGCTATCCGGCCCTCTGCGGCAAGCGCTGCGGCTTCGGTTCGGATCGCGGGCATGAGGGGGCGCCAGTCTGCTGCCAAGACGCGGGCGACCTCGGAGGGGCAGAGCGTCTTGCCAGGCCCCCGCGCGGCCGTCTGGCGGAGGATTTCGGCGCGGATCGCCGCAGGCGTCAGGGCGCCGTCGGTCACCGCAGGACGCGGGCGATCACGGAACCGTGCGCGACCGTCCCGCCCCCGAGGTCGATTGCCATCCCGTCCTCGCCGATCAGAACCGGCCCCGCATAGCTGGCGGCAACCTCCCTTATCAGGGCTGGGGCGTCGAAGACGGGTGGGACGAAATGCGTCAGCGCGAGGGCCTTCGCCTCCATCGCCGTCGCCACCGCGCCGACCTCGGAGCTGAGCGTGTGATAGCTGGCCACCCGCTCCAGGGTTTTGGCGCTGCGGGTGCCGGTCTTGGAGCCCATCTCGCGGTGCAGATACACCTCGTGGACCAGCAGGTCACAGCCGCGCCCTGCGGCGATCAGAGCCTCGCATCGCGCCGTATCGCCCGAGAGCACGGCCCGATGACCGTCGCCGCGGATGACGAAGCCGAAGGCGGGCTCGACGGGTTGATGTTCAACCAGCACCGGATCGAGTGTCAGGCCGCCAAGCTCGATCGCCCGTCCCTCGGTCAAAGGGTGGATCTCAAGCTCGAGCCCCGTGGTCGAGCTCCGCGCCTCCCAGGAGATCCGCAGGGCCCGTTCGTCTTCCCAGACCGCCATCATCCCTTCGAGCACAGGGATCACGGGCTCCGGGCAGTGAACGACCCAAGGGCGATCCCGCCCCTGGTGCCAGGACGAAATCACGAGTTGGTAGAAATCGACGAGGTGGTCCGAGTGCAGATGCGTGACCACGAGGGCATCGACCTCTGCCCCTTTGCAGCCCGCCGCCACGAGGGCCTGGGTCACCCCCGATCCGCAGTCGACCAGAACGCGCGCTCCGCCGCCTTCGATTAGGGTGGCGGCTCCTCCGCGGCGGGGATGGGCCACCGGGCAGCCGGTCCCGAGAAGCGTCACGCGCATGGATCAGTCCGAGAAATGGGGGCTCTTGCGGAGCACTTCCCAGGCCTTCAGCACCCGTGCCAGGCGGTCTGGATCGGGGTTCTCGCCGCCGTTCATATCCGGGTGGAGCTGTTTCACCAGGTCGCGATAGCGGCTGCGCACCACGCGGCGCTCGGTCTCCTGATGCGGCACCCCGAGGATGTCGAGCGCATGCTGCTCCTGCCGGCTGAGCCGCCGCCGGGGGCGTGCGCCATCTCGCTTCACCTCCGCCGAGGCACCGGGGCTGATCGTTGCGTTCTCGCCCAAGACCTCCATCGGGTCCGTGAAGCCGAACCGCGCCCAGGCCTGCCCCTCGGTATCCGTTGTGGTTGGCTTGCCCCCGAGCGGGCCTTTGCCGAGCGACCAGGTCGGACGCTCCCAGGCATTGGCTCCGTTCAGATAAGCCTCGACTTCATCCTCGGATCGCCCGGCGAAATAGTTCCAGCCTGCGTTGTATTCCCGCACGTGCTCAAGACAGAACCAGCGAAACTCCGTCAGCCGATCAGGCGATGCCGGCGCGCGATACTGGGCCGCCTGCTCGCAGCCGGGCCAGTCGCAGCAACGCTCCGAACTCTCGAACGCCCCGGACATGCCCCGCCGGCGTGTGCGGCGACGCTTGTCGGCAGAGACCGAGACGTCGTATTCAAAGGGCGAACGCTGGGACATTCCCTTCCGATCCGATGCGGTGAGGCCGGTCGCTCAACATAGCTCACGCGCCCTGTCTGCCGATAGTCTGAGAAGGAAATTTTGCATGACCGTGACCGAGACGATCGAGACGAAACTGAAGACGGCCTTTGCGCCGGAGCGCTTTGAGCTGATCGACGACAGCGAGAAGCACCGTGGCCATGGCGGTTATCGCGAAGGCGGCGAGAGCCACTTCACGCTGCGCATGGTGTCCGCCGCCTTTGCGGGCGAGGGCCGGGTCGCGCGCCAGAGGGCGGTAAACAAGGTGCTGGCCGAGGAACTGGCGGGACCTGTGCACGCCCTTGCGATGGAACTGAAGGCGCCGGGCGAATGAGGGCGCTGCTGCTGGTGCTCCTGTTGCCTGGTTGCGTGATCGGTACGGTGGTGGAGACGGCGGTGGACGTGACCGCGACCGCGGTCGAGACCACGGTCGATGTGGGCGCCGCGGTGGTCACGGCGCCCGTGGATCTGCTGACCGACGACGAGGACTGAGCGGGAACGGAGCGTCAGCCCACCATGGGGCGGCGTTGGATGATCGGCCGCGCGAAGTGGCCGGCCGGGTCTTGCTTCATCCCCGCCACCGTCCAGGCTCCGCGGTCCCGCAGGATGTCGTGATAGAGACGCATGTTCTCGCGCCAGGTGAAGTGGATCCAGTGGTCCATAACGGCGAAGACGCCGGTGTTGTCGCCGGAGACGCGGTAGCCACCGGGATGGTCGCGAAACCAGCCCGCCACCGCCGGGTCATCGAGTCGGATATCGACCCAGGCGGGGTCCATCTGCTCAAGCCCGTTGTGCCCGATCACCTGCTTCGATCCCGGCGCTGCCGGCCCAAAGTTTTCCCCAAGCTTATCAAGCACATCGTTCTCCCGGCTCACAATATTGTAGAACTCGGGGATCCTTGGAAACACCGCGTTCGTGCGGGCATCGTCCGGCACCACGCCCGCGCGGACTTTGTTCAACCGGCGCATCATCAGCTGCGCCTCCATCACACGCTCGGCCCCCGCGAGCAGCACCACACGCCCGACCGACGCGACGGTCTCCTGCAGCCGTGGGCGCAGAGGCGCCGCCACCGGCAAATCCGCCGCCATGGCCAGCGCTCGCACGACCACCCGCGAGCCGAGGCTGTGGCAAAAGAGATCGATGGGCCGTCCGGGCAACAGGGTGCTCAGCGCCTCGATCACCGCCACCAGATGCCAGGCCGCGGGTTCCGCCAGCTCGTAGGCCCGCGCGTAGGGGTTGAGCCCGTGGCTCACCAGCGAGGAGAGCCAACTTGGCGCGCTGTCCCAGCCAAACGCGATCGCGAGCCCCGAGGCCCCCTCGTCCTCCGTCGCGATCCCGAGCCCGAGCGGCCAGGAGGTGGAGTGGTGGCGCATCTCGGTCTCTTGGCTCTGGGTGGTGGCGGTGTCCTCGTCGCCCGGAGCCACCGTGTGGTAGAGGCGCGCATGCGGGTTGCCGGCCTTGCGATGCCAGGGCGGAGAGATCGGTGCCAGCGCCGGGTCGAAATCCCAACCATGCACCATGATCACGATGGGGGCAGTCTCGGGCAAAGACGCGGCCTCCACCGCCAAGCTTCGTTCGAGATAGCGCCGCAGTGGGTCGTCGCTCGCCGTCAGGGTGTCGCGCGGGACGAGCCCCAGATGCCCCGTGCCCCGCCGGTCGGTGCCGCGGTTGCCGCTGTAGGGGCGGGTGTCGAGCGTGCCATCCGCCGCCGGTGCAAAGATGCCATCCTCGAAGACGGACAGCCGTATGATCGCCATGAGAGCCTCCTTCGCCACCTCGCCGTGCCGAGATGGCACGCGACGGCCTTTTGGTCTGTGACAATCGTCTCTGCCATGGGTGGAGGGGCGTTGCGCGGCTCCGGCGCCGAGCGCGCGAGCTTGGGGTCCGGCGAGCGGCTGTTGCGCCCGCCGGAGCAGGGGCTAGCCGAGGATCGCGTCGAAAAGCGTGCTGATTTCTGAAATGTCGACCACCGCATCGGTGATGTCGGTGCCGCCGGTCTCGAGGAGGCCATCGGTGGCGCGGTTGGCCGTCCCGATGGCAAGGACGAGGTCAAGGATGTCCACGGCGGTGTCGTCGGGTTGGTCGGTCGGGGCGCGGCGGTCGGTGAAGTCGAAGCTGTCGGTCATTTGGCTCTCCTGTAATAAAATGGGGAATATCCCCATATTTTTTTGACACAAGAGAGGCGGGCGATCAACAAAAATGGGCAAAAAACCCACGGACGGTCCGGAGGGTGGGACCGCTATGACTGAACTGTGCTGGGGAGGTGCTTAGTCGATGCCGAGCTTCGCGCGCACAAGCTGTTGAACCGCTTGAGGATTTGCCTTCCCGCCGGTGGCCTTCATGACCTGGCCGACGAACCAGCCCGCCAGCGAAGGCTTGTTCTTCGCCTGCTCCACCTTGTCCGGGTTGGCGGCGATCACAGCGTCGACCGCGGCCTCGATGGCGCCGGTGTCGGTGACCTGTTTCATGCCGCGGGCCTCGACGATCTCCGCCGGGTCGCCCCCCTCATTGTAGACGATCTCGAACAGGTCCTTAGCGATTTTGCCGGAGATGTCCCCATTCGAGATCAAATCGAGGATGCCACCGAGCTGCGCCGCCGAAACGGGGCTCTGCTCGATCCCGTGCCCCTCTTTGTTGAGCCGGCCGAAGAGCTCGTTGATGACCCAGTTCGCCGCCTGTTTGCCGTCGCGGCCGCGCGCGACCTCTTCGAAGAAATCGGCGTTGGCGACTTCGGCCGTCAGCACCGAGGCATCATACTCCGTCATCCCGTAAGTCTCTACGAAACGGGCCTTTTTCTCATCCGGCAGCTCGGGCAGCTTGGCTGCGATCTCGTCCACCAGGGCCTGCTCGAACTCCAGCGGCAGCAGGTCCGGATCGGGGAAATAGCGGTAGTCATGCGCCTCTTCCTTGGAGCGCATGGAGCGGGTCTCGCCTTTGGTCGGATCATAGAGCCGGGTCTCCTGATCCACCGCGCCGCCGTCCTCGAGGATGGCGATTTGGCGCCGCGCCTCATAGTCGATTGCGGCCATGATGAAGCGCATCGAGTTCATGTTCTTGATCTCGCAACGCGTCCCTAAGTGGTTGAAATTGCTCGTTTCCCGGAACCGTTCGTAGTCGCCGGGACGGCACACCGAGACGTTGACGTCGGCGCGCAGCGAGCCCTCCTGCATGTTGCCGTCGCAGGTGCCGAGATAGCGCAGGATCTGGCGGAGCTTGCGGACGTACTCCGCCGCCTCTTCGGGGCCGCGGATGTCGGGGCGCGAGACAATCTCCATCAGCGCAACGCCGGTTCGGTTCAAGTCGACGAAAGACAAAGACGGGTCCATATCGTGGATTGACTTGCCTGCATCCTGTTCTAAATGAATACGCTCGATGCGAACACGCCGAGCAATACCCGGTTCCATATCGACGAGCACTTCGCCTTCGCCAACAATAGGATGTTTGAACTGGGAGATCTGGTAGCCTTGCGGCAGGTCTGGATAGAAATAGTTCTTGCGGTCGAACACCGAGCGCAGGTTTATCTGCGCCTTCAGCCCCAGCCCGGTCTTGATCGCCTGCTCCACACAGCCGCGGTTGATCACCGGCAGCATGCCCGGCATTGCGGCGTCGACAAGGCTCACCTGGCTGTTCGGCTCGGCGCCGAAGGCCGTCGCTGCACCCGAAAAAAGCTTAGCGTTTGTAGCGACTTGGGCGTGGACCTCCATGCCAATCACGAGCTCCCAATCGTCTTTGACGCCGGCGATCACCTTCGGGGTCGGTTCGCTGTAGCTGAGCTCGGTCATGCGGTCCTCCTGGCCTGTCGGGCGCGTTCTAGCATGCCGGGCGCCCCGCGCAACGGGGGGCGCACCCGCGCGAAGGAGCGATAGCCCCCTGCGACATTGCGATGCGATAAAGGTGCGATATCAGCGATATTCGGGGACGGCGAGGGCCGGTGCGCAAGTTTCGGGCTGCGGGCGGGGTGCGGGGTGCGCTAGGGCAGGGCGTCCGGCAGAGAAAGGCTCCATCCATGACGACCGCTCCGATGGCCTCCACCATGACCCCTCGCGTCTGGGGGATGCTGCTGACGCTCTCGGTCCTTTGGGGCGGCTCGTTCCTGTTCGTCGGCATCGCGGTGGCGGAGCTGCCGCCGTTCACCATCGTGACCCTGCGGGTGGCGTTGGCGGCGGCGACGCTGTGGCTGGTTCTGCGGATAACGGGCCGGGCGGTGCCGGTCGCGGGTGCGGTGTGGCTCGCCTTCTTCGGCATGGGGCTGCTGAACAATGCGATCCCCTTCAGCCTGATCGTGTGGGGGCAGACCCAGATCGCGAGCGGGCTGGCCTCGATCCTGAACGCAACGACGCCGATCTTCACCGTGCTGGTGGCGCATTTCCTGACCGCCGATGAGCGCCTGAGCGGTGCCAAGCTGGCGGGCGTGGCGCTTGGGTTCGCAGGGGTCGCGGTGATGATCGGGTGGGACGCGCTCTCGGGCCTCGGCGCGGCGGTGCTGGCGCAGGTGGCAATCCTGGGGGCGGCGCTCTCCTATGCCTTTGCCGGGGTGTTCGGGCGCCGGTTCCGCGCGATGGGGATCGATCCGGTGGTGACAGCGTTCGGCCAGGTGACGGCGTCCTCGGCGATGCTCTTGCCGGTCGCGCTGGTGCTGGAGGCGCCTTGGCGCCTGCCGATGCCGGGCGCGGAGGTGATCGCCGCGGTCGTCGCCCTTGCGGTGCTGTCGACGGCGGCGGCCTATGTGCTGTTCTTCCGCATCCTCGCGGCGGCGGGGGCGACGAACCTGCTCTTGGTGACGTTCCTGATCCCGCCCTCGGCGATCCTGATGGGCTGGCTTGTGCTCAGCGAGACCCTGCGGCTCCAGCACGGGCTGGGGCTGCTGCTGATCCTGGCGGGGCTTGCGGCCATCGACGGGCGGGTGCTGCGCCGCGGATGAGGTGGTTGCCCCGCTCCCGACATGCGCGGCCCCGGACATTTTTTTCGGAAGGCGTTGAACCCTTCAGCACCCTCGGATGCACAGACTGAATGACGGGTCCGGGTGGTGTGTCCGAGTGTGTGAGGGGCCCGTCTCGCTCTCCCCGGGCCGGTCGGAGGGGACCCTGTCCCTCGCCTCTCCGACTGGTCCGGCCCGATCCCTACTCGTCCATCCCGTCATAGATCTGGCGCACAGCGACAAAGACCATGGCCGTGGTCCAGCCGACGATGATCGTGCCGTTCCCCGCCATGAACGCCCCGAGCAGCCGCCAGTCCGTGCCCAGCACCACATCACCGTATCCCAGCGTCGTGAAGGTCACGGTCGAGAAATAGAGCGCCTCTTCGAGCCCCTCGATGGCACCGAGATAGATCAGCAGCATCGACCAGCCCCAGCAGATCACGCAGATCGAGAGGAAGAACCACAGCACCACGCCGGCCGTCAGCGCCCATTTTTCAAACCCGCTGCGATGGCCGGCCTCGACATGGCGAAAGAAGGCGATCGCCGCCTGCATGAAGGCGCCGTGGACCGCGACGCTGGCAGCGAGCGCCGCAAGCCCGATGAGGAGTTGGGTGATCATCCGTCCTTACGCTTCTCGGCCACCTCCAAGGCACGCAGCGCCGCGAGCTTTTTCTGATAGCCCGACTGCAGGATGTCGACGACGACCAGCACCGCGACCGAGAAGTAGAAGGTGGTCTTCGACATCGGCTCGACCGCATAGCCGAAGAGATGGAGATGCGGCTCCGCGGCGTGGCCCGCCTCACCGAGCAGCACGACGCCCACGATCAGCAGGATGAAGAGCCCCAGCACCTCGTATTTGCGGTTCTTCTTGATGAACTCCGAGACCTGGTCGGCTAGCAGCAGCATGCCGACCCCGGTGATCACGATCGCGACCGCCAGCACCGCGAAGACCTTGGTGATGGCAAGCGCCGAGAGGATCGAGTCGAAGGAGAAAATGAGGTTCATCAGAACGATCATGAAGATCACGGCGGTCGCGGATTTCTTGTCGCGGCTCTCGATGTGTTCGGGGTCTTCGATCTTGAGGAGGTGGTTGATCTCCTTGACGGCGGTGTACATCAGGAAGGCGCCACCGAAGATGAAGATCACGGTCGAGAAGTTCACGCCCCCCTCGATGATCCCGGGGATGTTGAACACATAGAACGGCTCGGCCAGCAGCTCGATCAGCTGCATCATCACGAACAGCAGCACGACGCGGAGCGCGATGGCGATCAGGATCCCAAGGCGGCGCACCCGGGCCTGCGCCTCGGCGGGCGCGCGTTGGCTCTCAATCGAGATGTAGAGCAGGTTGTCGAAGCCGAGCACGGCTTGCAGGAAGATCAAGACGCCCAGATTGAACAGGCTCTCGAGGGTGAAGACATCGGCCATGGCGGGCTCCATCGGCAGGGCTGTGACAGGCGCCTTCTATCGGGCGTGATTGGCCCGATCAATCATGGTCGCATCCGGGGCCGCATTCATGAGGCGCGTGGAGCGGTTGGCGGAGCGGGCGCGCGGCGTCAGCCTCCCAGATCCCGTGGAAATGGTGGAGCGGGCCGTGCCCGTGCCCGATGCCGAGCGCATCCGCCCCCTCGATGGCCCGTTGCAGCCAGCGCCGGGCGCGGCCCACCGCGGCGCCGAGCCGGTCGCCGAGGGCCATCCGGGCCGCGATGGCCGAGGACAGCGTGCAGCCGGTGCCGTGGGTGTTGCGCGTCGCGATCCGCGGATGGCTGAACCGGTGCGCCTCGGCGCCCGCCTGGTGGAGCACGTCCACCGTCTCCGCGCCCTCGGCATGCCCGTCTTTCAGCAGCACCGCGCGGGCTCCGGCCGAGAGGATCGCGGCGGCCTGCGCCTCGGCGGTCTCTGCGCTCTCGGCGGGGGCAGTCCCCGCCAGCGCCGCCGCTTCGGGCAAGTTGGGCGTCACCACGGTCGCGAGCGGCAGCAGCCGGGTCCTCAGGGCCTCCACGGCCTCCGAACCCAGTAGCGGATCGCCCGATTTCGCGACCATCACCGGGTCGAGCACCACGGGACCGGCATAACGGCCGAGCGCCTCCGCCACCGCCTCGATCACGGCCGCGTTTCCGAGCGCGCCGATCTTGATCGCGCCCACGTCGAGATCCTCCAACACGCTGGCGATTTGCGCCTCGACAATGCCGGGGGAGAGGACCTCAACCGCCTGCACCCCGCGCGTGTTCTGCGCGGTCAGCAATGTGATCGCCGAGGCCCCATAGACCCCGAGCGCCGAGAAGGTCTTCAGATCCGCCTGGATGCCCGCGCCTCCGCTCGGGTCCGACCCCGCAATGCTCAACGCCACCGGATGGCCCATCTCCGTCTCCCTCGCTGCGCCCATCGGCTCAAGTCGGGCCGTGGATAGACCAAGGCGCGTGCCGCTGCGAGCCCCGAAAGGACCCGAGCCGGACCCGCCTGCGCCAAAGATCGGGCGAGACCGGGCAAAGAGCAACACGCGCTGGTCACCGGCGCCGTCGGCCCCGATCGCCCGGCCAGCCCTCCCGGCAGCCGAAGCCGGGGCGGATCGGCTCATAAGCGCTCATAACAAAAACCCATGTAGGCATTCGATTTATATAATTCACCTGGGTCGGCTTCGGATTACTTCGAATTACGACGAAGGAAGTGCTTACCGGTGCAGTGATTATTATATGAAACCGAAAAACGAAAGCAAAGGAGACGTGAGATGGCATATGTTACTGGGATATCGGGGTCATACTGGGGGACGGACGCAGATGACTTCCTGACCGGGGACTCGGGGTCTAACGCGCTCTACGGGCGTGGTGGTGATGACTACATCGCTGGCGGCGCCGGCGGGGACGTGCTCGTTGGCGGGGCCGGGGACGATGTGATCGACGGCGGCGCTCAAAACGACATCATCCGGCCCGGTGCCGGGTTTGATCTGGTCCTCGCGCTGGAAGGCAAGGATACGATCTACTTTGGCGACGATGCCAAGGACGGCTCGACAACGACCGTCCTCACCGACGTGAACGAAGACGAATCCGACAGCATCGTTCTTGAAGGAACAGGGTGGTTTCTAGGAATTGGAAATCCATCGGACAACGTAACACAATACCAGATCACGTGGATTGGGGGGAACATCAATCAAATCGCAACTATCGCCCCCCTTGAGGAAACAACCGATCTTGTTTTCGTGTAGGGCGCGCGTTGAAGCCCCGAAAGACCTCTGACTTGGGGTGAGCGCTGCGACAGCACGATTTGCCGAAACAGCTTGCGCCGAACCGCAGTGCTCAAGAGCCCGCCTCAGCCAGAAGGGGCGGGCTTATCCCATCGCCGCCAGCGCTCATGGGTCGGAGTCGTGACGGGAGAACGCCCAGGCCGCCAGACCAGACCGCAACCGCCTGCACAGCTTGTGTGGTCAGCGTGGTCGCCGAGGCGCCGCAGGCCCCGAGCGCAAAGGCCGAGCGCCAAGAAGGTCTGCAGACTGGACCGGATGCCCGCGCCCCCACTCAAGTCCGATCCTGCGATGCTCAGCGCCACCGGACGGCCCATCGCTTTCTTCCTCGCCGCGCCCATCTGGGCTACGTTCGCGGTCCCGACAGAGGAAGGCTGGCGCTGCTGCGCGCTTCGTCCGGACCCGAGGGGACCCTGCCGGTGACAAAACGCCTTACGAAAGCGCACGGGTAAACGGGGGCGGTCATGGCTGAGAGCGGTGCAGGCAGAGAAAAGACTGCCGATCTGCCGAAGATCTGGTATTCGCGCATCCTGCAGTCGACGGATGTCTCTGTCGATTTAAAGAATCATTTTTCCAGTAAGGAGGATGTCCTTCCTTATATTCGGAAGTTTAGGCTGTTTGAGCCCGTTCCTTTAGAAAAAAGCCCTAAGAGTATCTACTATGCGAAGAGCAGAGTTCGGATCCCAGATCGCTACCGTCACGCGTTCAAGATCTGGAATGGCCTGCTTGTCATCTCGCCCAAGCTGCGGGATGTGTTGATCCAGTTCCATCTCGGGAAGACTGCGCTCTTCGAGGTTCCGATCCTGCAGGCCGATGGGGAGACACCGTCGGACTATCCCCCGCACTACATTCTGCATGTGGCGGAGACGCGGGACTGCTTTGTCCCCGAAGCCTCTGAGAACGTTCGTCAAATGATGAGGCACGACGAAACTGAGCCTAAGCCCGATGCGCCTTGGGTCTCCGATGCACGAACCGATCAATTGGCGGTCCGGGCGTCCGCGCGCGTGGGCATCGACCTCTGGGCCCATGCCAAGCTGCGTGAGCGGATCTTCTTCAGCGATCGGTTGAAGCAGGCCATCGATGCGGCCAAGGTCTCGAGAAAGGGTCTCGAGCTCGTCGCAGCCCGCGTCCTGCCCTAACGATGTGGCCACTAGGTCGGCTACCGCGTCGGCACGCTGTTCTTCGCCGATCCCGAAAACAATGTTATTGAGATCTTTGCCGACATTCATCCGCGGGACTGTGCTGTGACGTCGTCCGGTCTGCACCGCATTGTTGAGTAGTTTTCGGCCGGGGTTGGCTATGAAGTCATTGGAAGATCGACGCAATTGGACGCGCAAGGTTTTGAAGCTTCTCGGCGAGTCGGAGATCGTGAACGGCGCGCCGCCCGTCACCGCCGAGGAGAACGCCCGCCTCGCGACGCTCTCGCCCGAGGACCTGGCCAAGACCGACCTCACCCGCGGCGATATGAAGGTGCTGTTCAGCGAGGGCTATATGCAGGAGCTCGCTGTCGCGCCGATCAAGGGCGCGGGGAACCCGAAGCTCGCCGAGCTGATGCGCGAGGTGCAGAAGGGTGTCTCTGGCCCCCGCCGCGTCGAGGTGATGGACGGGCTTGCCGCCATTGTCGGGATCCCGCCGACGGCGGAGCGGCTCGACCTCGACTATGGCCGCTTCCTGGTGGTGCGCAAACAGCAGGAGGCGATCGGCAAGGGCAAGGACGATGAGGTGTTCGATCTTGACGAGACCATGCACCCGGAGTTCATGGCCTCACGCGGGCAGCTCCAGTTCGGCCAGGTCGTGGGCGATGCGTTCGGCATCCACAAGATCTTCGCCGCGTTGTTGAACCCGACCGGCGGCCTGGTGGGGCCGGGCAACTGGCTGATCCCGGGCGTGGTGAAGGCCGGACATCTTGCCCCCGACAACCCGATGGCGATGCATGGCACGGTCCACGATGCAGGCGGCTATTTGCTCCAGTTCCACGACGAGGGGCCGGGCTACAATTACCGGGACAGCTGGATCGAGATCCTGGGCACCGACAATCCGCTCTCCGGGCAGATCAGCGGCATCGCCTATTGGGTGAAGGAGATCGGCGACGACTACATCGTGCGCCGGGTCGCCAAGGCCATCCTCGCCGTCGAGAAGAAGCTGACATCGGTGCGCAAGGCGCTCTCCTCGGCGATCGACGGGATGCTGGCCAAGGCCCGCAAGAAGGCCCGCGGCCTCGTCAAGGGGCTGAGCATCGGCAGCGAGGAGGTGGTCGAGGATGTGGTCGAGTCGATCCAAGAGGCGCGCGAGAAGGCCGAACGCAGCGCTGTGCGCAAGATCGACACCGCGACGCAGAAGATCGGCCGGATGCGGGACACCGCCAAGCGCAAGCTCGATGCCGCCTGGGACTTTCTGAAGGGATAGCGCATGGCCGCGATCGAACTGCACCCCTCTGAGTTGGCCTATGCCTTCGCCTATATGCGGACCGAGGAGGTCATCGGGTGGGGGATGGAGCCGTTTCTCCCGCCGGAGGAGGCGGATGCCAGCGGCTGGCTTGCCGAGGGGGAGGCACGGCTGCTGGCGGCCGGACGGCTGAGCGGGGTCCCGGAAGACGGGCTCGCCATGGAGGAGGCGCTGGTGACGGCGTTCCTGGCGCTGGCCGATCCCGGGATCGTGCTGATGGGCCAGCGCCGAGAGGGCGAGGGCGTGCAGACGCTGACCGTCCACGCCCGGGGGGAGGCCTTTATCGGGCTTGCCCTCAACCGCGACGGCATGGTCGAGATGACGCGCTATGAGGATCTGACGGCCGGCGCCGGGGCCTGTGCGAGCTTCACGGGCGTGGCTCTCGCACCGCTGGAGGATGAGACGCGGATCGAGGCAAAGCAGGCGGTGCTTGCGCGTCTTCGCGATCTGGCCGCGGCGGGCGAGGCGGAGAAGGTGGTCGCGGCGCTCATGCGGCTCGGTGCCGAGGACGGGGCGGCCCGGTCTGCCCATGCGGCCCTTTCTGACCCGGCTATGGCCGGGGTGCTCAGCGTGCTCTACTGCGCCAAGAACACGGTCGAGGATGCGGAGACCTTCAGCGTGCTCACCACAGCGGCGGAGGAGAGCTGGGTCCTTTTCGCGCCTGCGGATCTCGAAGGGCCGATGATCCTCGAGCGGAGTTCTGTGGCGGCGCTGACCGCGCGGGTGGCGGTGGGCGTTGCCTCGCGCTTCGCCGTCACCCCGCAAGGCGGATGAGGTAGACGGCCGAGAGCACCAGCCCGAAGACGATGACCAACCGGCGCAGATGGTCGGGGTTCACGCGCTTCGCCAGGCGCCCCCCGGCATAGCCGCCGAGCGTGCTGCCCAGCATCATCACCAGCGCCTGCGGCCAGGCGATCAGCCCGCCGAGCCCGAAGACCATCACGCTGAGGATCACAAAGCTCGTGGCCAGCAGGTTCTTGATGCTGTTGGCGATGTGGAACTCAGCAAAGCCGAGGATCTGGGCGATGGCGAGCAGGATGATCCCGAGCCCCGCGCCGAAATAGCCGCCATAGATCGACGCGAGGAACAGCACCGCATAGACCATGGTTGTGCTCCGCGCCTCGCCGACCAGGGCCAGCAGCCGGACACGCAGCCGCTCGCCAAAGGCGAAGAGCCCGGTCGCGAGCAGGATGAGGGCGGGGATCAGCACCTCGAACACCGCGGGGTCGGAGATCAACAACAGGCCCGACCCGGCCAGCGCCCCAAGCCCCGAGACCAGCAGCAGCGGCAGCAGCGTGCGCCCGATGCTGCGGAGCTCCTGCACATAGGCGGGCAGGGCGGCTGCGTTCGAGGGGAGCAGCGCCAGATAGTTCGTCGCATTCGCCACGAGCGGGGGCAGGCCGAGCGCCATTAGAGCCGGAAAGGTGAGCAGAGTGGCGCCACCCGCGATGGCGTTCCAGGCACCACCACCGATACCGATTGCGATGAGCAGCGTGATTTCGACTGCGGTCATGACGGCTCCCTCCATGGTTTCGGTCGGAGCCTAGGCAATCAAAACCATCTCTAAAAACGAATAGAATCTATCAATCAAATGAACAAAAGCGAACGCTCAGGGTCAGCCGGCGTTGAGCTGGATCGCGCGCTTGAGCGACCCGGTGAGTGCAGCCGGCGCGCGCTCGTTCACCAGGATGGACCGGTGGAGGGGCGCGAGCCGCGGAAACCCGTCGGCGCGGGAGAGCCGCCGCATCCCCTCGCCAAGCGCGCTCTCGGGCACGATCCCGACCGCCAGACCCGCCCGGATGGCCGCACAGATCCCGGCAAAGGTGCTGCAGCGAAAGCCGATCTTGTACTCCCGCCCCGTTGCATCCAGCGCGTCGTTGGCGAGGGGCTGCCACCAGCAGGTGCGGTCCAAAACGGCGAGCGGCACCAGCGTCTCGGGACCGATCTGGGCGGAGCGCCCCGCGGCCCAGACCACATCCTCGGGCGCCAGCAGATCGCGTCCCAGCGGCTTCGGCCCCGAACAGACGGCAATGTCGAGCTTGCCCGCTTTGATCGCATCGGGAAAGCCGGAGGTGCAGCCGGAGAGGGCGTTCACCTCGACCCCTGGGTGAAGGGTCGCGAACTCGGCCAGGATCCGCTCGAGCCGGCCATTCTCGAAGTCATCCGGCAGGCCGATGCGGATCTGGCCCTCGAGGGCGTCCGTAAACAGGCGTTCGGCCTCGCGCACCTCGCGCAGAACCGTGCGCGCCTTCGGCAGCAGGCGTTCCCCATGCTCGGAAAGGCGCAACCCCTTGGCCCCACGCACGAAGAGCGAGACGCCGAGATCCGCCTCCAGCTTGCGCAACTGCACGCTGATCGCCGACTGCGTGCGGTTGAGGCGTCCCGCGGCGGTCGTGAGATTGGCGCAATCCGCGATGGCGACGAAGGTTTTGAGCAGGTCGCTGTTCATTGTTGCGTTCGGTTATGTCGATTGTGCTCACATAAACAATCAACTACCGCGAACGAATGTCAAGGGACCGGTGCGAGCGGGGCGAACCAGGGCAGGCCGGAGAACGGCGGTAGCAGCCACACCACCCATTGGTGGTTGAGGAACTGGGCGACGAAGATCTGCGCCACCACTCCGAACGCGCAGGCCAGCACCAATCCCATGCGCAGGGCCGCACCGACGCCGAAGGCGCGCGCGCCGTGGGTTTCGAGCACAAGGCTTGCGCTGGTGTGCAGGCGTGCGGCCATGCGGCGGAGCGCGATCAGCACCAGCACCAGATAGGCGGTCGCGAGCAGGCGGTAACCGGCGATGAAGGCCTCCACCTCCTCGGGGCTGCGGTCGCTGAACCCCGGGCGCCAGCCCTCGACGAAGGTGGGCAGAGCCTGGAGCGCGAAAAGCGGGAGCGCGGCCAGGGCGGTCAGCAGCGCGAGCCCAACATAGCGCCAGCCTGCGGCCCGGATCAGCTGCCCGACCGGTCGGCGGGCGAAGAAGGCGCTCATCCGCCCCTCGACCGCTTGGTGCGCCAGGGCCATCGGCAACCGCGCCAGCAGCGGCAGGGCGAGCGCGACACCGATCAGGGCCACGGTCGGCCCGATCCAGGATTGCTCATAGCCCTTGTTGAAGGAGTTTTCCCAGCCGCCCCACCAAGACAGCAGCCAGAGAAGCGTGAAGGGCAGGGTTCCGGCGGCGATGGTGACGAGGGCGGCGAGCCCTTCGCGCAGATTGAGCCAGAGCCCGCCGAGGCGGCGCCCGAGGGGCGTGCGGCGCTCCTCGGATCCCGCCACGAGCCAACCTGGCAGCGGTGCGCGGCGGGGGCCACTGCCGCGGAGGAAGCGCGTCCGGGCACAGCCCGCCTCGGCCCGCATCAGGCGCATCAGCCAGCCGAGCACCAGGATCGCGCCGAGCGGGTGGAGCGCCAGCAGGATCGCCAGAACCCGCCGGATCAGCCCGCCCGACAGGGTTACCAGCCCCGACAGCCCGGCCCCGCCGCGCCGAGGGGAGGCGATGGCGGCGGTGCTCACGCGAAGATCTCCGAAAGCGGGCCCGACTCGGCCCGGCCTGTGCGGAACCCCATGGCCGCGGCGAGGGTCGGCGCAAGGGCGGTCTGGTCGACGGGTTTGTCCAAAATGCGCCCGCGCGCGATCCCGGGGCCGACGAAAAGCGCGAAGATCTCATGGGCCGAGCGGCTGTTGAAATGGTGCTGGAAGGGCACGCTCATGAGCGGATTGGCGTCGCGACCGCAATCCGGCACGATGCAGAAGACGGTGTTTTGGGCATAGGCATCGTCGGCGGCGACGGTCTCCACCAGGCGTTGGATGCCTTGGTCGATCCGGGCAATGGCGCGAGTGTAGTGCGAAGCGTTGCCCCAGTGCACATAGTCCGGGTCCTGGTAGTTGATCATCATCAGCCGCGGGCGGAGATCGCGAAGCGCCCAGAGCGCAAGCTCGGTGAGCGCGGCATCCCCGCGCGGGTTCTTCAGCCCGCTGTCGCCCCAATGATCTCGCCAGCGGGCCCACATCGCGTCGATTTCGGGCGCCTGGGTGGGGGCGATGCCGCGCATCCCCTTGGCTTCGAGCTCCGCCAACGCCTCCGTGTCGGCGGCGATCTGCGCGTCGGTGCCGTCGCCCCGGCTGAGCCGGTCGCGCAAAGACCAGAGTTTGAACCGGTAGAGGCTCAGCACCTCGCTGCGATAGGCGATGCCGTGGCTCGGGTGGATGCCATAGGAGAGGAACTCCTCCTGCAGACGGTCCTCGCCATTGATCAGCAGCGCCTGGTGCGCGGGCACGGCGAAGGCGCGGCGGAAATACTCGAACAGCGTTGGCTCGATGGGCTCCAGCCGGTCGAATTCGGCGCCCTCGGCGAGGTCGCGGTAAGCCCGGTAGCGCCCGGTGAGGATGTTGAGCGTGCCCTCGGCGTGGCTGGTGTCGACGCCGTCGAGTTGGGCGATCGAGAGGCGCGGGATCAGCACGCCTTGGGGAGCGAGTTGGTGCAGGAAATAAGGCGCACAGGTGGTCGCGGGCTCGATGGTCTCGCGTCGCCGCACGCCGCCGCCGAAGCGGATCACGATGACGTTTGGTCCGCGATAGTCGGGGGCGGCCCGAAGCGGCAGGGCAGGGGCCGTTGCGAGGCCGGCGGTGGCCAGCGCGCCCAGGGTGAAGCGGCGTCGGTGGATGCTGCTCATGGTTGAAGCCTACACCGAAGCGGGCCGCGACCCTAGCGCAAAGCGGGGTCAGGGGGCGCCGGCGAGCCGGCGGCGCACCAGGTCGATATGCATCCGCAGCGCATAGGCGCGTTCCCGGAAACTGGCGGGCAGCCGCAGCGCCTGGGTCTCCGCATCGATCTCCTCCAGCCGGACTGCCAGCGCGCGGCGCCGCTCGGGGGGCGGCCCTTCGGAGGCCTCTTTGTCGAGGGCGATCAGCTCGTCGTAATAGCGATAGACCCGCGCCCGCATCCGCCAGGCATAGAGGCTCGGCAGCGCCCGGATCAGCGGAAAGGCCAGCACGATCACCGGCAGGAGCAACAGGATCACCCGGTTGAGCTGGGCGCCGATCCACCAAGGCAGAATGCCGTCGATGGGGCTCGGCCCGTTGCGGATCAGCGCCTCCGCCTGGCGGTTGACCGGCAACGTCAGCCCCTCGGTCACGGGAAAGCGGATCTCGCGGTTGATGAGGCGCGAGCCCTGGGCGTGGATCTCCATGGCCGCGTGGGTCAGGCGGTCGACGATGGCCGGGTGCAGCCCCTCGCGCACCACCAACGAGGCGAGCATGGCGGTGAGCTCGATGCGCTCCGCAGGCACCCGCCGGGCATAGTCGATTGCCGAGGGCGGGATATCGACCAAGTGCAGGTAAGGCAGGCGCCGGGTCACCGCCTCCACATCGCGGAGCGGCGCGAGGGTGACGGCCTCGGAGCGCATGAGCTCCAGCATGAAGGGCGCATCGATGGCGGTCACGAAAACGGCGACGTCCACCTCACCGGCAAGCAGCGCTTCGGCCGCGGCACTCCCGCCGATCGGCACCGCCTCGGCGGGCGGGATCTCGATCCCGAGGGCGCCGGAGACTGCTGTGACCGCCGCCCGCGTGCCGCTGTTCGGCTCACCGATGGCGACGCGCAGGGCATTCCAGGTGGTCGGGTCGTGCGCATCGGCAAGCGCGCGCCGGTGAAAGACGATGAAGGGCTCTAAGAACACCGCCGCCAGCGCCTCGGCCTCGGTGCCATCCGGCATGGCAACGCCGCCTTGCATGAGCGCGACATCCGCCTTGCCCTCGGCGAGGAGGCGGCTGTTCTCGACCGACCCTGCGGTCTCCAGGATCTCGAGCGTGATGCCGTCGCGGGCCAGCACCTCGGCATACCGTTGGGCAACCGCGTGATAGCCGCCGCCGGCGCGTCCGCTCGCCAAGGTCACCCGGTCCGGCGGGATCAGCCCCAGCCACCAGCCGAGGGCGGCGACCGCCGCCAGAACCACAACCGCAAGAAGGGCTGTGAGAACGGCGGGGTGCAGCGATGCGAGCCGGTTGCGCATGGGTGTCCCTGGCCTTGGCTGGTCGGGGGCGTCCCGCCTTCCATGCCAAAGCCCGTGCGCTGTCTCAACCCCGCACCACGCCGCGGAGAGGCACGACGGCGCCGTGCCCCTCGTCTTTGAACGTCCTTAGGCGGCGGCCGCAGCGGCCAGCGATTTCAGCTCTTTCTCCGCCGCCTCGCGCAGCAGTTTCTCGAGCTGCGCCTTCACGCCGCCATGGGACTGGACGCCGGCATCGCCCGCCTTGTGGAGCTGCGCCTCGGACGGATCGGCACCGCTCGCGTCCGCCGCAGCGCGGGTGTAGATGTCGGTCGCCATGTCGAGCACCTTCTGGGCCGCATCGCTCGACATCTTCTGGCGCACCGAGGCCGGCAGCCGCGCCACCACATCGTCGCCATACTCGCGGACGAGCATTTGCAACACGTCGTTCTGCACGACAGGCGCCAGCTTCTCCGCCACCGTTTCGCGGACCCGGTCAGGCAGCGCCGCATCGAAGGCTTCGATCACGGTCACCGGCCCGGCATTGGAGAACTTGTCGCCGAGGGTGCGCATGACGGCCTCCTCGAACTCCTTCTTGCCGGGCGCCTTGCCGCCGTCGAGCATCGGCTTGAAGAGATCGATCGCCTCTTCGGTCGCCTTACCGAGCAGCCCTTCGAGGTTTTTCGAGTCGGTCAGCTTCTCGGCAAAGGTGTTGAGCACGTCCTTGCCGATCTTCTTGGAGACCTTCACGGCGAAGTAGGCGCCGAGTTTCTTCGCGATCTCCTTCTTCACGCTGCCGCTGGCCTTGCCGCCGATCGAGGCCTTGGCCCCTGCGATCGCGCTGTCGACGATCACCTTCTTGGCGGAGCTGCCGAAGCTCACCTCGTTGCCGGCCAGGTATTCGCCGAGCTCGGTGGCGCCCGACTTCATCGCTGTCGTGCCCGCGGCCGCCATGCGCCGCGCTTTGACCGGGTCGTTGCCCGCCACCACCAGCCGCGCGGTGGCGTAGGCCTCGACCACCTTGAAGCTGATGTCGCGCACCTGCTCGAGCTTGCCGACAAAGGAACTTGCGGTGCCGATCCGCGCATCGATGAAGGCTTTGAACGCGACGACACCGTCGTTGTAGGCCGTGGTCGCCTTCGTGTCCTGCCCCTGGATCTTGGTCCAAGGCGTCGACGGATTGGAGGCCATCGCCTTCAGAGCCATCGCCTCGCCACGGGCATGGGTCACTACGTCATGCGGAGGGTTGGCTTTCTTGTTGAGCTTCGCGACGAAGAACGACACGCCAGCCATCAGGAGGCGGTCGGCGCCGCTGGCCATCCGCTCGGCCTCCATGCAGAACTTGGCCCAGGAGTCCGCCTGGCCGTACATCATCTGCGCCTTGGAGATGACCTTCTGGCGCAGCTCCTGCTGGTTCTTCTTGTAGAGCGCCTTGCTGATGCGCTTTTCTTTGCCGTTGACCATGAGGACGACCATGTCCTCGCAGGCGGCTTTGTCGGCGGCGATCTGGGCGTTCAGCTTGGGTGCGCCGGCGTTCCAGGTCTTGCCGCCCGGATCGACCACGCCGTCCGGCTTCTTGTAGCCGAGCTTGGACTTCTGGAAGCTCTTGATCGCATTGATCAGGCCGCCCGAGCATTTGCCGTCGATCGGTACGGTCCGGCCATTGGCGCAGAGCATCAGCTGCACGAGCTCGACATCGGACTTGGCGTTCTTGGCGTTCTTGCCTTTGGTAATGCGCTTTGTGTCACCAACAGGGGCTTTAATCGAAACAGACATGTTTCTCTCCTTCTAGAGGAATGGGGTGGAGTCGCGACTGAATTGCCGCGCTGCACCCCCTATGTGACGGGGTCGTCGGAAAGGGTTCAGTGGGGTTTCAGAAATTGACGCGTTCGCAGAAGCCGGCCCGGTAGGCGTCCTGGCGCATGTCGCGGAACCAGTTGGCACGCAGGCTTTCGAGCTCTCCGCGCGTCAGCCCGATGTCGAGCAGATGGGCGTCCGAGAGCATCAGCAGGTGGGCGTAGTCGCGCTGTGCGCGCTGATGCCAGGCGATGGCGCGGGCGGTCCGGCGGATGGCCTGGAAGGTGCGGCTCACCAGCGACGGGGCCGTCAGATGCTGGGGTTCGGCGGTGCTTCTCAGCGGGTAAATGTCGGCACTCATGGCACAATTCCTTCGTGCGCCGGCAAAACACCGGCGGGTTTCATTTTGAAGCCGACAGAAGACGGGCGGTCGAAACGACCCCCACTGTCGGGTATACGGTTTGCTACTCTTTGATCAGGGTCGGGTTGGTTGGCTCCCGAAGCGGATCACACCGCCGCGTCTTTGCTCTCTATTGGCGAACCAGGCGCAGCGATTGCGGGCTTCACTTGGAGTGTGGCGCCCAAAATGTCCAACGAGAGGTTCCAATGCTTGCCATCAGATATCCTCATGGCATGCTATGAACCAATCGCCGCGGACCGGGCACGCGCTTGACAGCGGCGCATGACGGGCCGACACCGTTGCCACTTGTTGGCTTCCGCCTCCGAAAGGACGCACCATGCCGCGCAACATCGACCTGGCCGCCCTCCGCGCCTTTGTCACCGTCGCCGAGATCGGTGCGATCACCCGTGCAGCGGCGCAGCTGAACCTGACGCAATCGGCCGTGTCGCTGCAGATCAAGCGGCTGGAGGATGCGCTCGGCCAGCCGCTGATGCATCGCGGGGTGCGGGGGGTGACGCTGACGGCGCGGGGGGAGCGGCTGCTGGATCATGCGCGCCGGCTGCTGGCCTTGAACGACGAGACCTGGTCGCTGATGACCGAGGACGATGTCTCGGGCGAGATCCGGCTCGGGGTGCCGGAGGATCTGCTCTACCCCCATGTGCCGGTCGCAATGCGGGCGTTCAACGCGGCCTTTCCCAAGGCGAGCGTGAAGCCTGAGGCGGCGCCGACCATGATCCTGGCGCAGTCCTTTGCGTCCGGCGGGCTCGATCTGATGCTGGCAACGGAGGCGGAGCTGCGGCCGGGCGGTGAGACGCTCGCGCGGGCGCCGCTGGTGTGGATGGGGGGCGCCGGCGGCTCGGCCTGGCAACGGCGTCCGCTGCCGCTCGGCACGGTCGAGGGCTGTGTGTTCACGCGGCCCGCGGTCGAGACGCTGAACCGGTCGGGGCTCGCCTGGAAGCTCGAGCTCGATTCAGGCACCACCCAGGCGGTCGAGGCGAGCATGATGGCGGACCAGGTGGTGCATCTGCAGATGCTGGGCACGATCGATGCGCGCTTTGAGGAGATCGCCCATGGCGGGGCATTGCCGCAGCTGCCGGACTTCCTGATCAACCTCTATGTGACGAGCGGGCCGCGGCAGCGCCTCGCGCAGCATCTGGCCGACACGCTGCGGGCGGCCTACCGGGCGGCGGAGCGGATCGCCGCCGAGTAGGCGCTCGGTTACTGCGCCGCCCCTTGCGTCCGGACGAGGTTCACCAGGGCGAGCGCCGGAAGCCCTGCCTCCCGCGCCTGGGCAATCCAGTCGTTGCGCACGATCACTGGGGCATCCCGGCGCAGGGTGTCGACGACGGTCGTCGGCAACTCCACCACCGCCTTCTCGAACACCTCGAGCACCACGTTCCACTTGCCCTGGATATCCGCATAGTTCTGGATATAGGCCTCCAGCGACGGGTCCACCGCGGCCAGCAGCGCCTCGCGGTGCTCCGGCGGCAGGGCGGCCAGCGCGTCGTCATTGACCACGACCGGACAGTTTACCGTGCCAGGGTTGAGGTTTGCGGTCCACCACTCGGCCAGCGAGATCGTATCGAACGAGAAGTGCGCATGGGGCGCAAAGGCCACCGCATCGATTTCGCCCGAGGCGAAGGCCGCGCGGGTCTCGACTGCGGTCAACGACACTGGCTCCGCGCCGAACCGCGCGAGGATCCGCCCGATGCCGCCCGTCGCGCGGATTTTCTTGCCGCGGAACCAGCTGGCGTCCTGGGGCGGCGCGCCGCGGCCCACCAGATTGTACTGCGGCAGCGGCGTCGGCATCAGCAGCACGGCATTCCACTTGGCCATCTCCTGCTGGACCGCGGGATGGGCATAGACCGTCCGGCTGACCGAAACCTCCTGCTCCAGGCTCTCGATCCCGAGGAAGGGCAGCTCCAGAACCGTGATCGCCTGGTTCTTCTCGGGATGGTAGCCCGCGCAGAACTGGGCCATCTCGAACTGGCCCTGCGCGATGCCTTCGAGGTTCTGGCGCGGCTTCGACAGCCCGCCGTAATGCACGGTGATCTTGAACGCGCCGCGCGTGGCCCGCTCGACGCGCGCGGCCAGCTCCTCAACATGATACGTGAACGCCCGCGGTTTGCCCCACAGAGAGACATCCCAGGTGGTCTCTTGGGCGCGTGCGGTGTCCAGCGGCAGCAGGAGCGCGGCCGCCCCTGCGAGCAACGACAGGAATCTGCAGACCATTGTTTTCCCCCATGTCCTTTGGTGCGACTATGCACCAGTCAGCGCAACGGTTTAAGCTTCTTTAACGTCGCATTGGCCGAGTGCCCATAGGCCAGTGCGCACAGTCCGGTGAATCACGGTGCGCCCCATATTTTGGGTTTGTCTGGCGGTTGTTCACCCCATGGTAATCGCGAGTGCCTAGGCCTCGAGCCCTATGGCTTTCAGGGAGCGGTCGTGAGTGCGGCGCAGGTGTTGAGCGAAGAGGCGGCAGCGTCCGGGGGGATTCGGTCCCGCTGGGGGGTGGCAGAGGCCCTGTTTGCCCCGCACGCGGTTGCCGCGCGCGCAGGCATTCCCGTGTCGATGACGGTCGAGCCCCGTGTGCTGATGCTCATGGGCGCGCTGATGTGCGGGTGCATCGGCCTCGCGCTGCCGCTGTCGATATTGCAGATCTACGATCGCATCATGCGGTCGGGGGCCGTGGCGACCCTGGATGCGCTCGCCATGATCCTGCTGGCGCTCTTTGTGCTGGATTTCATTGTGCGCAACGCGATGGCGGACCTGCGCAGCGCATCCGCCGGCCGCTTTGCGAACGCCCTGACGCGCGAGGCGGTCTCCCGACTTTTGCATGCCCCGGCCGGGCAGGTCTCAGAGCCGCCATCAAAGACCGAGGAGCGGTTGCGCGGTATCGGGCGGTTGGCGGGGCATCTTGCATCGACCGCCCGGCAGTCTGCGGTCGAGATTCCGTTTGCACTGCTGTACTTGACGGCCGTGCTGATCATCGGGGGGGCCGTGGTCTGGGTGCCGTTGGTGCTGATCCTGGTCTTCGGCACGATCACGATGGTGCGTGGGCGGCGCTTGCGGCTGGCGCTGGAAGAGCGCCGGCGCGCCGGGATCGCCTGGTCCAACCACTGGCAAACCGTGTTGCAGGCGATCTCCACGGTGAAATCGATCGGGATGGAGCGGCTGATGCTGCGCCGGAGCGAGCCGCTGAGGGTCGAGGCCCGGGCGCTCGAGGAGCGCATCGCCGATCTCGGGGAACGCTCGGGCGCCACCGCCAGTGCGCTCGGCAGCGCGATCCCGCTCAGCGTTGTCAGTGCCGGGGCGATATTGGCCTCCGACAGCGGGCTCACCCTTGGCCAGGTCGCCGCGTGCAGCCTGCTTTCGGGGCGGGCGGTGCAGCCGATCATCCGTCTTGCGACGGTCTGGAACGAGCATCAGATGTTTCGCGTCACGCTCGACAGCGTCGCCGAACTGTTCCGCTTGCCACCGGCGTGCGAGCCGGCCGAGAAGCCGGTCGAGGCGCCCGTGATCGAGGCGGCAACCAGCGGGCGGACCCCGCGGATCAAGCTGCCGCCCGGTGGGGTGCTGCATGTGCTCGGCGGCACCATGGAGGATCGGCGCGTCTTCGCCCAAGTCCTCTCCGGTCAGCGCGCCGTCAGCAGCCCCGGCATCCGGCTCGACGGGCTCACCCCGCGCGCCTATCGCCAGAAATACGCCGACGCGGTCGCGGTGATCGGCCGGGAGATCGCGCCGTTCGCCGGCACCGTGCGCGACAACCTGACAGGGTTCGGCCGGCGCACCAAGCTCGATGCGGCTCTGGCGATGGTCGAGAAGCTGCAGATCATCGATGAGCTCAACACCATCCCCCACGGGCTCGAGACGCGGCTGGACCAGCGCATCGATCTCGCCCCGAACCTTGTCCAGGGCATTGCGCTGGCGCGGATCCTCGGGGCCGACCCCGTGCTGATCGTGCTCGAGGACCCCATCGATGCCTTCGATCCGATGATCAACATCGCGCTCGGCGGGATCCTGCAAGAGCAGCGCGGGCACACGACGTTGGTGTTCATCGGGGAGGATCTGCCACCGGGGCTCGAGGCCGATGATTGTCTCTATCTGGGAGCGGACGGCGATGCCAGCATTCGGCCTATCGAAGACCGCCGCTGAAGGGGGGCGACCGGCGGGCCCGGCGTGGCTGCAACCCGGCGCGCAGCCCGACCCGGGTGACGGGCGCGCGGTCGCCCGAGCCGCTCCGCCCAACCCCTATGCCGCGGTTGTCCCGCTCCTGTTCGACGCCATGGCCTTGCCGTTGCGCACCCGTGATCTTGTCGAGGCGGTGCCGGGCTGGCGGCCGCTTGCCAGCATGGATGCCACGGCGGAGCTTTTGCGCAATCTCGGCCACACGGTGGTGCGGGAGACCCGCTCGCGGGACGGCTTGACCGCGGCCGACCTGCCCTGCATCGCGGAGATCGCACCCGGCCGCCCGGTGGTGCTGCTTGCGCGGACCGGAGAGGGCGATTTCGATCTGCTGGAGCCGTTTGGCGGTCCCGAGGACGCAGTGCCCGCGAGCGAAGGAGCGCTTTCGATCTGCCGGATTCTGCCGGAAGAGGCCGGCGGCACCCTCGGTCGAGGCCAGCAGAGCCGGTCGCTCCCCACATTGATCGACCTGAATGCCGGCCTGATCCGAGAAAGCTTTGTCTACAGCTGGCTCGCCGGGACTGTGGCGCTCGGCTACCCACTGCTCGTGATGATGCTCTTCAACACCGCGATCCTCGGGGGCGCCACGGATGTGGTTCTGCCGGTCATCCTGATCGCGTTGACGCTGATGGTGATGGACGCCCAACTCCGGAGCTCCCGGGCGAAATCTCTCGCCAGGCTCCGTGCCGAGATGCAGCGTCAATGCCAGGACTGGGTGGAGGAGAAGCTGCTTTCTCTGCCGGTCGACGCGCTTCGGTCCGCGCCCTTGGTGCAGCAGGTGCAGAAGATGCGCGATCTGGCGGTTCAGTTCTCTGCGGCCCTGTCGTCGAGCGTGGGCTTGGTGGTTGATCTCGGGTTCTCTGTGGTGCTCTGCGCCGTTCTGATGCTCTTCGCGCCGGCCCTCGCGCTTGGTCCCGCGGTGGCCGTGGTGTTGCTCAGCCTGCTCGCCGCGAAAGACCGCACGGCCGAGAGCCGGCACGGCGCGGCGCGTCAGCAGGCCCATGGCGCCTGGATCGAGGGGATCACGGAGACGGTGCGCCAAGCGGACCGGCTGCGCGATGAACAGGCCGAGCCCCTCTGGACCGAGCGGATGATCGGCCGGTGGCGCCGCTACGCCGATTTCCAGACCGCAGCGCAGAACCGGGCCGCAAAACGGGCCAATCTGGGCATGCTGATCACCCTTGTGGCCGGCCTCGTCACGATCTGGATTGGCGCCCATGCGGTGATTGAGGGAACCCTGTCGCAAGGTGGGCTGATCGCCTGTTTGATGCTGGTCTGGAAGATCCTGTCTCCGGTTCAGGCCTTTGCCGGCAACGCGGACAAGCTCGCGGCGGCGCAGGATCTTTCCCGCCGGCTCGACCGCTTCCGCAGCTTGAAGGAAGATGGCGATGCCTGGCCTGGCCGGCGGGCACTGGGGAACACGCCGCCGCGGCTGCGCTTCGAGCAGGTGGTGCTGCGGGCCGATCAGCACGGCACGGCGATTGCCCGCCAGATCACGGCCGAGATCGCGCCGAAGACGGTGACACTGCTCGACGGGCGCGGCACGACGATCGCAAGCAAGGCGCTTGAGGCGCTGCTCGGCACCGAGAGCCCGCCTTCGGGCCGGATCCTGATCGATGCCTTCAACATACGCCAAGTGGGGCAGCACGCGCTCCGGACCTCCATCGCCTATGCCCCGCGGGAGATCCACCTCTTCCCTTTATCGATCGCGGACAATCTGCGCCTTGCCCGGCCGGAGGCCTCGATGGGCGCCATCGGCCGCGCGCTGGAGGATGCCGGGTTGGCGCCGGATGCCCCCTGGCTGGCCGAACACATGGTGACCCCGATGACCGAGGAGGAGATCACCGCCTTGCCCGTCGCCATCGGCCGTCGGCTCTGCCTGGCGCGGGCCTGGCTGCGCCGCGCGCGGCTCGTGCTGCTCGACGATCCGACCGCGGGGCTCGACCATTCCGGCATCCGCGCGCTGTCGGACAAGCTCGAACGGCTGCGTGCCGACGCGACCGTGATCGTCGCGAGCCAGGACGAGCGGATGCGCGCCCTCGCCGACAAAGTGCTGGTTGTCTGATGCTGGGAGACCCTGATGCTGTTCTCGATCTTTAGACGGGCGGACGCGCCGCAGGACGGTTATGCCTCTGACCTTGAGGCCTCGGCCCGGGCGCGCCGGACCGTGGCGGTGGGCTGCGGTTGCTTTGCCACGCTCGTTGCCATCGCTGCCACCTTCGACATCAGCGAGATCGCCTTCGCCGACGGTCAGATGATCCCGCCGGCCAACGCCCTGACCGTGGAGCATCTGGAGGGTGGGCGCCTGTCTCAGCTGTTGGTGGAGCCGGGGGACGAGGTGCAGAGCGGGACCGTGCTCGCGCGGCTCGATCCCCTGCATGCGGAGACTGATCTCGGGGTGCTCGAGAGCCGTCAGGTTGCGCTCGCGCTGGAGCGGGAGCGATTGCGCGCGCTCATCCACGATACCAAGCCCGAGTTCGACCGGCTGATGGCCTCCCCCGATGCGCTGGCCGAGCAGCGCGCGCTGCTGGCGGCGGAGCGGAGCGCGATCGCCTCGATGGAGACTGCCATCGCCGCGCAGATCGCCGAGGTGGAGGCCCAGATTGCCACCGCCAAACGCCAGGTGGCCGCCGGCCGTGCCCGGGTCGAGGTGGCGGCGCGGCGTCACGAAATGCGTGAGAACGTGTTCGCCCGGGGCCACAACTCCGAGGACCAGGTGCTTGAGGCGCAGGGTCTTCTCGAGATCGCCCGCACCGAGCTTTCCGAGGCGGAGCGCGAGGTCGCTGTCGCCCGTCACCGCCGCGCCTCGGCGATGTCGGAGCTTGACCGCGAGCGGGCCGATGCCATGCGCGGCTGGATTGCCCGGCGCACCGAGGTCTCGCAAGAGCTGGCCACGCTCTCGCAACAAATCGTGCTCGGCCGGGCGCGGGTCGACGAGGTCACGGTCCTGGCCCCGGTCCACGGCGTGGTGCAGGAGATCCTGCCGAGCGGGCAGGGCGCCATCTTGCGCCCCGGCGATCCGCTGCTGACGATCGTGCCGGTGGGCGCCGTTGCCTTGGCGGAGGTCCAGCTTCCCCCGCGCGACATCGGCCATGTGCGGGAGGGCGACCGCGCCATGATTGCTGTCGACAGCTTTGACGAGCGCCATTTCGGCCAGCTCGAGGGGCGGGTCGAGAGCATCTCGGCCACCACCTTCGAGACGCCGGAGGGGGAGGCCTATTACCGCCTGCGTCTCGCGCTCGACACCACAGCGGAGGAGCTGCGCCCCGGCATGACGGTGCAGGCGCGGATCTCGACCGGGGCGAAATCGCTGCTCACCTATTTCCTCGACCCGGTGTTGCAGCCGCTCTCACGCGCGTTCTCCGAGCGCTAGGGGCTGTGCGGATCGGCGGCATCCCTGCCGGCGCCGTGCCCTGGCATGCTCCCTTCGTCGAACAGGGAGGAGACCGGCGATGGCGCGCGCGTTTGCACGGTCGGTGCTTTTGGCGATTGCGTTGGGTGTGCCCGCGGCGAGTGCCGATGAGGCGCTTCCCCGCCCGCCCATCGAGATCATTGGGGGCGCGGATCCTTGTGCGCTGTGGGAGACCGAGACCGCGTTCACGGACTTCACGTACAAGCTGAAGCTCGAGGACACTGAGGTGCCGATGCGCGTCCCGAGCGCTTGGCTCTGCGGCGGTGAGCGGCGGAGCGGCCTCACCCATTCCGCACAACTGTTCTGGATGCGGATCTCGGACTTCACCGCCTTGCGATGCAGCGCCAGCGAGCCGAGCGCAGGCCATGATGGAATGAGCATCCTTCTCTCAGACGTCCTCCCTCAGCCCGACTTAACCCTGGTCAATCTTCGCCAACGGAGCCGGCCGCCGCTGGCATCCTATCGGCAAGAGCCTTGGAAATTTGGCCTCACCCGCCATCTGGGCCATGCGCGCGAGCGGCGCAAAGACATATTCACCACCGGCCCACAAGAGCTGCCAGACACTTTGGTTCGCTGCGGAAGAAAGAGGGAAGGCATCCGGAATCCGCAATGCAACACGCTCTTCAGCGTAGGCGACGTCGATGCGAGACTCGGGTTCAGCCGCACCGAGCTTCCGAATTGGCGTATTATCAAAGACCGCGCCGAACGAATTCTCACCTGCGCGCTCGATGTGGAGGGCGGTTAGGCGCCCGCCCCTCAGGCGTAGTTCTTCTGCTTGGACATCTTCCCGATGCCGGGGTTCAAGCTGTTGGTCGGGTCGCATTTGCGGTAGAACGCCATTTGCTCGTCGCTCGCCCGATAGAGGTGCCCGACATTGTGCTCGGCCGGGTATTTGGCGCCGCGCTGCTCCAGCACCGCCAGCATCTTGGCCTTGATCTCCTTCGGGTCGTAGCCCTTCTTCACCACGTAATCCTGGTGCAGCACATGGCAGAAGAGGTGGCCGTAATAGAGCTTGTGGCTGATCGCCTCGGCGATATCGGGCGGCAGCACCTCGAACCAGTCCGGATCGTTGCGCCGGAGCGCGATGTCGAGGACGAGGATGTCCGAGACCTTGCTCGCATTCACCGCCATATACCGCACCGCGGCGCCCGCGGCTGCAAAGCGGTGGAGCCCGGCGATCTTGCCCTCGCGCGGGGTGCAGGCGAACCATGCGCCGTCGGTCTCACCGTCGAAGAGGCGCTTGAGATAGGCCTCGGCCTCCGCCACGCCGCCGTCCCGGGTCTTGAGGATCAGGTGGTGCTCGTACTTCGCGCGGTAGTCCTCCATCCGCTTTGGCAGCATGTTCGGCCAGAGGCGGCTGAGGCCCTGCATCACCCGGTCGGTCATTTGCGTCGGCAGCAGCGGCAGCTTGTTCAGCCGCGCATCGAGCCAGCCTTTGAGCGCGAAGATCGAGGGCAGCCAGTCGGTGCCGAGCTTGTCGATCAGGACGACGGTGTCTTTGCCGTAGCGCTTGGAGATGTCATAGGCTTCGGCGTGGAGATATTCGGAGCTCACGGGCAGGGTCTTGAAGCTCTTGAGCGCCTCGCGCCGGATCCGCGCCAAGACCTCCGTGTCGTTGGTGCCGATGTAGAAGACCTGTTCCTTCTCGTTCTTTGGGAAGGTGTCGAGGCGGACGGCGAAGACGATCAGCTTGCCGGCTGATCCCGCGGCCTCGAAGAGCCGGTTCGGGTCGGCGTTGTAGCGCGTCGGCGTGTCGGCATCGACGTCGCGGATCTGCTCGGCATAATCCGCGGCGGAGGCTTTGGCGTTGGTCGGCTCGAGATCGGCGTCGGTGTAGTCACCGGCCTCCAGCCGGGTCAGGATCTCTTCCGGCGTGTCGCCGAGCTTGATCCCGAGATGGTTCACCAGCTCCACGCTGCCATCCGGGGTGACCTGAGCGAAGAGCGACAGCTCGGTATAGGCCGGTCCGCGCTCGATGAGCGAGCCGCCGGAGTTGTTGCAGATCCCGCCGATGATGGAGGCCCCGATCGAGGACGAGCCGATCACCGAATGGGGGAGGCGCCCGAGCGGGGTGAGCAAGCGCTCGAGCTTGTAGAGCGGCGCGCCCGGGAAGCTGACGATCTGGCGGCCCTCTTGCAGCACCTGGATCTGGTCCATGCGCATTGTGCTGAGGATCACCGCCTCGCGGTCATAGCCCTGGGTCGGGGTCGAGCCCTCGGTCAGCCCGGTGTTCGAGGCCTGCATGATGAGGATCCGGTCCGCCGCCACACAGGCCTTCAGCACCTTCCACTGTTCGAGCAAGCTCCCGGGCTGCACCACCGCAATCGCCGGGCCCTCGCCGGAGCGATAGCCCTTGCAGAACCGCTCCATCGAGCGGGGGTTCGTGATCACATGGCGCTTGCCGACGATGGACTGCAACTCGGCAATGAGGGCGTCGGCGGTGCTCATGATCGTCTCCCGTTCAGCGCGCCTCAGGCGGCGCGTTTGTGGAACCTCAGGTTCTCGCGGCTGAGTTGGTCGAGCTTGGTGACCCCCATCAGCTTCATGTCGCGCTCGATCTCGGTGCGCAGATTGCCGAGCGCCTTCTCGACGCCAGCCTGCCCCGCCGCCGCCAGCGCGTAGAGATAGAGCCGCCCGCCGGAGCAGGCCTTGGCCCCCACCGACAGCGCCTTCAGCACATGGGTGCCGCGCTGGATCCCGCCCTCGCAGATCACGTCGATCTTGTCGCCCACGGCGTCCACGATCTCGGCGAGCTGGTCGAAGGGGCTGCGCGAGCCGTCGAGCTGCCGCCCGCCATGGTTCGAGACCATGATCCCGGTGCAGCCGATATCCACCGCACGCTTGGCGTCCTCGACGCTCATGATGCCCTTCAGCGCAAACTGCCCGTCCCATTTGGCGCAGAGCGCTTCGGCGTCTTTCCAGTTCATCGACTGGTCGAGCATGGAGGAGAAGTAGTTGCCGACCGACACCGCCAGGTTCGTGCCCGCATCCACATGGCCCGAGAGATGCGGCATGTCGAACTTCTCCTTGGTGTAGAAGTTCCAGGCCCACATCGGATGGGTCGCGAAGCTGATCAGCGAGTCGAGCGTGAGCTTCGGCGGCGAGGTGAAGCCGGTGCGCAGGTCGCGCTCGCGGTTGCCGCCGGTGATGGTGTCGACCGTCAGCGCCATCACGTTGAAGTTCGCTGCCTTGGCGCGCTCGAGCAGCGCGTCGTTGAGGCCCCGGTCCTTGTGGAAGTAGAACTGGAACATCTTCGGGCCGCTGTTGATCTTGGCGATCTCCTCGACCGTGACGGTGGCCAGCGACGAGACCCCGAACATGGTGCCGTATTTCTGGGCCGCCTTGGCCACGGCCCGCTCGCCCTCGTGGTGGAACAGCCGCTGGAGGGCTGTCGGCGCGCAATAGACCGGCATGTCGAGCTTCTGGCCCATCACCTCGACCGACATGTCCACGGTCTCGACGCCCGCCAGCACGTTCGGCACCAGGTCGCAGTCACCGTAGGCCTCGGTGTTCCGGCGATAGGTCTGCTCATCGTCCGCAGCGCCGTCGATATAGTGGAAAATCGGCCCCGGAAGGCGGCGCTTCGCCAGGCGGCGGAAGTCCTGGAAGTTGTGGCAGGCGTTCAGTCCCATGTCAGTCTCGACCCCTGTCGTGGCATGATGTGGTAAGATTATCTTACCATTTGCGCGACGTATGCCAGCGAGCCGGGTGGAAGTCAAGCACTGAAACCATGCAAAAGCGCCCGGCCGATGGGCCAGGGTGGTACAGGTGCGCGAGAGGGCTGGGGTCAGACGGAGAGGTCGTCGTCTCCGAGGGGGGCGAAGGCCTGCTCCACAAAGCCGTCATCTGCCTCGGCGAGGGATGCTGGGCTCCATTTCGGGGCGCCGTCCTTGTCGATGATGGTCGCCCGGACGCCCTCATAGAAATCGCCATGGGTCATGCAGAACCGCGCGAGGCGGTATTCGAGCGCCATGCAGTCCTCGAACGAGAGGTCGGCCCCGGCCCGGATCTGGCGAAAGGCGATCCGCGTGCAGGTCGGCGATTTCCCGAGGATGGTGGCGCGCTGCTCCTCGCCCCAGTTGCCCTCGGCGGCGAGCGCGTCCAGCACGGCCTCGACGCTCTCTCCGGCATAGGGGCCGTCGACCAGTTCCTGGCTCGGATGGGCGCGGTCGGCGGTGACGCTGGCGAGCTCCGACAGCGGTCCGGTCAGGAGCTTGAGCGGGTCGGTCTCGCCGCCCGCATCCTCGTCCCACGGCCCTTCGGCGAGGAACTGGAGCGCCTCCTCCAGGCTCTCGCTGTCGAGGAACAGATCGCAGAGGCCGGCGCGCACACAGTCCATGCCTCGCACCCGCGCGCCTGTCAGCCCGAGCCAGAGGCCGAGCTGCCCCGGCAGTCGTGGCAGGAACCAGGTGGCGCCGACATCGGGGAACAGGCCGATCCCCGTCTCCGGCATGGCGAACACGGTTCGCTCCGTCGCGATCCGGAGCGAGCCGTGGATCGAGACGCCGACCCCGCCGCCCATGACGATGCCGTCCATCACCGACACGTAAGGCTTCGGATAGCGGTGGATCAGCGCGTTCAGCTTGTATTCGTCGGCATAGAAGGCCCAGTTGGCGCGGCCCGCCTCGCCGCCGGGCTTGCCCGCGTCCCAGAGCGCGCGGATATCGCCGCCGGCGCAGAACGCCCGGTCGCCTTCGCCCGCGATGGCCACAAGCGCGACGCCGTCGTCTTCGGCCCATGCGGTCAGCTGGGCGGTCATCTCGTGGACCATCGCGTGGGTCAGCGCGTTCAGCGCCTCAGGCCGGTTGAGCGTGATCAGGCCGAGCCGCCCATGGCGCCGTAACTCCACATCCGCCATGCCGCAGGTCCCCTCTCTTGTCGCCGCGCCCCAGCCCATGCCAGGGTCGGGCAAAAGAGATACGAGGAAGCCCGGCCATGCTGCAACCCGCCCCGTTCCCGCTCTCCCGTCCGCGCCGTCTGCGCCGAGCCCCCTGGATGCGTGCGCTGGTCGCCGAGAACGTCCTGACACCGGGGGATTTCATCTGGCCCTGCTTTGTGATCGAGGGCGAGAACGCAGCCCAGCCGATCGAGACGATGCCGGGGGCGGCGCGGCTGACGATTGACCGGCTGGTGGCGAAGGCGGAGGAGGCGGCAGGGCTCGGCGTGCCCTGCATCGCGATCTTCCCCTACACCGACCCGTCGAAGAAGACCGAGGGCTGCGAGGAGGCCTGGAACCCCGAAAACCTCGTTTGCCGGGCCACGCGGGCCGTGAAGGCCGCGGTGCCCGAGATCGGGGTGATGCTGGATGTGGCGC
Source organism: Pseudomonadota bacterium (assembly GCA_039816045.1). GTDB lineage: Bacteria > Pseudomonadota > Alphaproteobacteria > Rhodobacterales > Rhodobacteraceae > Thermohalobaculum. The sequence continues at coordinate 33,962 of JBCBYB010000020.1, read as the reverse complement.
TCGATCCCTACAACGCGCTCGGCCATGACGGGATCGTGCGGGGCGATGAGATCCTGAACGACGAAACGTTGGATTGTCTGGAGCGCCAGGCGCTGGCGCAGGCCGAAGCGGGGGCGGATATCCTCGGGCCGTCGGACATGATGGACGGGCGGATTGCGGTGATCCGGCGCGCGCTGGAGGCGCATGACTACAGCCATGTGGCGATCATGAGCTATGCCGCGAAATATGCGTCCGGGTTCTATGGACCGTTCCGCGATGCGGTGGGCTCGGGCGGCGCGCTTCGGGGCGACAAGAAGACCTATCAGATGGACGCCGCGAACACCGATGAGGCGCTGCGCGAGGTTGCCCAGGACATCGCCGAGGGGGCGGATATGGTGATGGTGAAGCCGGGGATGCCCTATCTCGACATCTGCCAGCGGGTCTCGGAGACCGGAACGCCAACCTTCGCCTATCAGGTCTCCGGCGAGTACGCGATGCTGAAGGCGGCAATGGGCAATGGCTGGCTCGATGAGACGGCCGGGATGATGGAGAGCCTCATCGCGTTCAAGCGGGCGGGCTGTGCTGGGGTGCTGAGCTATTTCGCGCTCGAGGCGGCCCAGGCGCTCCGCGCCTGAGGGATCGCCGCGCGCCTCTTCTCAGAGCGCCGCGTCGGGCGTCGTCCCCGACTGAACCCGGTCTCGCGCGGCGGGCTGCCCCCGGTGCGCTGGCTGCAAGGGGACTGGCGTGTCCCGGCCGCGCAAGATGAGGAGCGGCCGGATTGGTTGTAGGTCGGGTCAGGCGAAGAGGAAGTCGCCCTCGGAGAGATCGGCTAGATCGGTGCCGAAGAACCGTAGTTCGTCCCCGCCGCCGAGGTCGAAGCTGAGCAACCGGCCTTCGTCGCTCGCCACGGCTTCGAGATCGGCAAAGCTCGAGATCCCCTCGACCGCCAGTGACACGACGTCGCCCGCGCGGAAATCGAACACCGTGTCGATGCCGTCGCCCGTGCCGAAGACGAAGGTGTCATTGCCGCCCGCGCCGATCAGCAGGTCGTCTCCGGTGCCGCCGCTCAGGGTATCGTCCCCGCCGCCGCCATGCAGGACATCACGGTCTGCGCCGCCGGAGAGCGCGTCCTTGCCGGCGCCGCCGAACAATCGGTCCTCACCGTCGCCACTGTCGAGCACATCCCAGCCGGCCCCGCCGAAGACCAGATCGTTGCCTGTCCCGCCGGTGACCAAATCATCGGCGCGCGCGCCGAAGAAGCGGTCGCCGCCCGCGTCCAGCGTCGTCTCCACCGCAAGGTTGATATGGATCTCGGCGATCTGCGCGCCTGGCCGCGTGAAATCCGCCGCCACCGGGTCGATGAAGGCGCCGGCCGCGTTGGTGCCGCCGAGGATGATCTGATCACCACCCGGGTTGCCGAGGGAGCCGTTGAAGCCCGGGTGCAAGGTGACCACCCCGTTCTCGTCCTCGCCGGTGTTCGGGCCTTCCTGGTTGATGAAGGCCGCGTCCATCTCTGTGTTCACCTCGGTGCCGGCGTCATAGACCTGGGCGCCGGTGATCGTGGAGAGATGCGCGCCGAGGAACCGCCCGCTGTCCGAGAAGAGCTGCACCCCCTCGGCCGTGCCGATGAAGGCGTCGTTCGACGGGATGATCATTGCCCCGTAAGCAACCGTGCCGTTGGAGAGCCCTTCGACGTCGATCAGCGCCGAGGTCGTCTCCTGCGTCGCGACCGGGCCGCCGGCGCCGGTGACGACGATGCCCTGGCTGTCGGCGTCTGCAGCGCGGCGCTCATCGGCCAGGATGGTGGCCGCACCGTCCTCGGCGAGCTGCTCGAGGCCCGGCGAGACGGCCTCGCCCCGGTCGAACAGATCGAAGCTGCCGTCGTGGAAGCCGAAATAGACCGGGGTCAGGAAGGTGCCGCCGATCTCGGAGGTGTTGGTCACGGTGATGCGGAGCTGAGTCATGGCGCTGTCCTTTTTTGGTTGTGATCTCGCCAAATTGCTTAACCGCCTGACGCAGCGTTCCGAAATCACCTCGTCTCACGCGCGCGGCAAGGGCCGTGCGGCGCCGTGAGAGGGATGTGAGGACGCTGTGACATCTCCGTGACCGAGCGGTCTTCGAGCGGTCTTCGGAGGCGTCCTCCCTTGCCAGGGCCGGCCGTCGACCGCATCTCCTCCGGCATGACAGAGGCGGAGGCGGCGAGGTGATCATGCGCACGGCAATCGGGATATTGTGCATCGCGCTGGCGGGCGTGATGGTTTGGCGGACCGGGGCGCCGGCGGCCAATGCGACGGAGTTCGAGACCTCGGCCGGGACCGTCACGGTGGAGCGGATGGCAGGGCCGTTCGAGCATGCCTGGGCGGTCACGTTCCTTGCCGATGATGGGCTGCTGGTGACCGAGCGGGGCGGGACGCTCTGGCATATCGGCGCCGATGGCGCGCGCCAGCAGGTCGGCGGGATGCCGGCCATCACGGTCGGCGGGCAGGGCGGTCTCCTCGATGTGGTCGCAGCGCGGGATTTCGCCGAGACCCGCGAGATTTTCCTCACCTATGCCGCGCCCGATGGCAGTCGCACCCGCACGACGCTGACGGCGGCGCGGCTCTCAGCCGATGGCGCGCGGCTCACGGACCTGCGGGTGCTGTTTGCGCAGGATCCCGCGGTGAGCAGCGGTTTCCACTTTGGCAGCCGGGTGGTCGAGGCGCCGGACGGCACGCTCTTTGTCACGGTGGGGGACCGGGGAACGCCCCGTTATGCCCAGGACGACGCGGCGACCATCGGCAAGGTGATGCGGGTGACCCGGGCGGGCACGGTGCCGGCCGACAATCCCTTCGCCACCGAAGACGGGCCGCGGGCACAGATCTGGTCGCTCGGCCACCGCAATCCGCAGGGCGCGGGGCTGGACGGCGAGGGCCGCCTCTGGACCGTGGAACATGGCGCGCGCGGGGGTGATGAGATCAACCGGCCTCAGCCGGGGCTGAACTATGGCTGGCCGCGCATCTCCTACGGCACGCACTACTCGGGCGCTCCGCATCCCGGCAGTGCCGAGGCGGGCCTCGAGCAGCCGGTGCACTATTGGGATCCCTCCATCGCGCCGTCGGGGCTGATGATCTATTCGGGCGCGCTCTGGCCCGCCTGGGCTGGAGATATCTTCGTCGGCGCCCTCAAGTCCCGGTTTCTGTCGCGGCTCGATCGCGAGGGGGACAGCGTGGTCGGCGAGGAGCGGCTTTTCGACGACGCATTCGGCCGGGTGCGCGATGTGCGCGAGGGGCCGGGCGGCGCGATCTGGTTCCTCACCGATGCCGGAGAGGGCGCGCTCTATCGGATGGTGCCGGCCGACTGATCGCTGCGTGAGGACACGTTGCCGGTGGCCCCTCGCGCAGCCTATACCGGGCGCATGACCGATCATCCGATTCCCCCCTTCACCCCGCTTGCGACCGGGCTGCCCCCGACGGTGCCCTTTGTTGGACCCGAGACGCAGGAGCGGGCCCGCGGCGCGCCCTTTGCTGCGCGGATCGGCGCGAACGAGAGCGGGTTCGGCCCGTCCCCCGCCGCAGTCGAGGCGTTGCGGGCGGTGGCCGGTGATGTCTGGATGTATGGCGACCCAGAGGGCCACGACCTCCGCCACGCGCTGGCCGCAGCGCACGGCGTGCCGGCGGAGTGCATCGTGGTCGGCGAGGGGATCGACGGGCTGCTCGGCCTCACCGTGCGGCTCTTCGCTGAGCCCGGAGCGGCAGTGGTGACTTCGGCGGGCGCGTACCCGACGTTCAACTACCACGTGGCCGGGTTCGGCGCGCGTCTGGTGACCGTGCCTTACGCCGAGGATGCCGAAGACCCCGAGGCGCTGGCCGCCGCGGCGCAGGAGCATGGCGCGCGGCTGGTCTATCTCTCGAACCCCGACAACCCGATGGGCTCCTGGCATGGGGCGGATCGGGTTGCGGCCTTGCTCAATGCGCTGCCGGAGGGGTGCCTGCTCTGCCTCGACGAGGCCTATGTGGAGCTCGCACCCGAGGGCACGGCGCTGCCCTGGGACGTGACTGACCCGCGCCTCGTGCGGTTCCGGACGTTTTCCAAGGCGCAGGGGCTCGCGGGGCTGCGCGTCGGCTACCTGGTGGCGCATCCGACACTGGCAGCCGGCTACAACCGCATCCGCAACCATTTCGGCGTCGGGCGCCTGGCCCAGGCGGCGGCACTGGCCTCCCTCGGTGACACGGCGCATTTGGCCCGCGTGCAACAGGCCGTCGCGGCCTCGCGCGAAAGGATCGGCGCCATCGCTGCAGAGGCCGGGCTGACGGCGCTCCCCTCCGCCACCAATTTCGTCGCCATCGATTGCGGCCGTGACGGCGCCTTCGCCCGCGCCGTCCTCCAAGGGCTGCTGGAGCGGGGGATCTTCGTCCGCATGCCGGGCGTCGCCCCGCTCGACCGCTGCATTCGGGTTTCCTGTGGGCCTGAGGCGGATATGGTCGCGTTCGCCGTGGCCTTCCCGCAGGCGCTCGCCGCCGCCACAGAAGTCGCCTGAGACGATGACCCACCCCCTCCAAGGCGCGGATCTCGGCACACTGGCCCGGGTCTTTGCGGCCGGAGGGGCGCCCGACCGTTGGGGGGAGGCGGCCGGCATCTGGGGGGCGGCGCTGGCCCGCGCGCCCATCACGGCGCTGGAGCGGTTGCTGCATGACCGCCGCCTGCCCGAGATCGCCGACATGGCTCCGCCCGTCTTCATCCTCGGGCATTGGCGCTCCGGCACCACGCATCTCTACAACACCATGGTGCATGGGAACTGGGGCTATGTGCCCCCGGTGGCGACGGGGCTGCCTTGGGAGATCTTCACCCTTGCGCGCTGGCTGCGCCCGATGCTCGAGCGGCAGCTCCCCGAGACCCGCTATATCGACAACATCCCCGTCACGCCCACCAGCCCGCAGGAAGACGAGATCGCGCTCGCCAACATGTCGCCGCTCTCGTTCTACCACGGGATCTACTTCCCGAAGCAGTTCGAGCGGCTGATCGACCGGGGCCTGTTTTTCGAGAACTGCACGGAGGCGGAGGTGCGCGCCTGGGAGCAGCGCTTCACCTATCTGATGCGCAAGCTCAGCCGACAGCAGGGCCTGCCGCTCCTGATCAAGAACCCGGTCTACACCGCGCGGCCCGAACAGCTTCGTCACTTGTTCCCGGGGGCAAAGTTCATCCACATTCACCGCAATCCCTTCGATGTCTTTCTGTCCATGCGGAATTTCTACGCGCGCCTGCTGGACAAGTTCGCGTTGCAGCGGGTGCCGGAGGCGCTCGACATCGACGCGTTGATCCTCCGGGTCTATGCGCGGATGATGGCGGAGTTCGACGCCCAGACCGCCGTGTGGGAGGCGCCCGAGTTCGTCGAGCTGCCCTATGACCTGCTCGACCGGCAGCCGATCGACGCGCTAGAGCGGATCTACGACACCCTCGCGCTGCCGGGGTTTGCCGAGGCGGAGCCCGCCTTCCGCGCCTATCTCGCCACCGTCGCGCGCTATGAGAAGAACGCCTTTCGCGGGGATCAGGCGGCGGTGGAGAAGGTATCGGCCGCCTGGGCGCCCTGGATCGAGCGCTGGGGCTATGCGGTGCCCGAGCCGGAGCAGGCGGCGTGAGGCGCGCGCTCCTCATCCTCCTCGCGGCGCTGGTCGCAGGGGTGGCGGGGGCGGCGGTTTGGCTCCTCTTCCCGGGCTCCCCGGCCGAGGCGCGCTTTGATCACAGCCAATGCCGGCGCCTCGCTCTGACGGATGCGGAGACCGGGGCGACGCTGACGGGCATCGAGGATATCGCCTCCTATGGCGGGGATCTCTTCCTCTCGGCCCAGGACCGCACTGCCGCCGAGGCCGCGGCCCAAACGGGGCAAACCGCGCCGGAGGGCGGGATCTACCGCCTGCCGGAAGGGCTGCTCCCGCGCCCGGGGCCGCACCGCATGATCCCGCAGGCGACAGGGCTGCCCACAGCACTGCACCCCCACGGCATCGATGCGAGCCTGGCCAAGCTGGTGGCGATCAACCGCCGCTATGGGCCGGAGGGGGCGGAGGGCCACGAGATGCTGGTCTTCGCCATACGCGAGGATCATCTTCAAAAGCTCCATCGCTTGCCGAACCCGAATCTCTGCGCCGCGAACGATGTGGTGCTCACGGGCGGTGCGGTGAAGCTCAGCCTCGACCGGGCCGCCTGTCCCGGGATCGATCCGTGGGAGCAAGCCTCGGGCGGTGCCACGGGGCGGCTGATGACCATGGGGGTCTCGGATTTCTCCTCCGGCGGCATGCGCGAATTGGTCGGCGAGATGACCTTCCCCAACGGCGTCGGGCGGATCGAGCGGGACGGCGTGGATCTGATTGCGGTGGCCGAGACACGGGCCAACCGCATCACCTTGGTCGATAACACCCTCGGCAGCGACTATGGCCGCCGCGGCGAGATTGTGCTGCCGGGCGGACCGGACAACCTGACCAAAGCGCCCGACGGGCGGCTTGTGGCGGCGCTGCACCCGAGCCTGATCCGCCTGGCGCTCTACCGCTTCGGGTGGTCGGAGGCGGCGCCGACGCGGGTTGTCGCCTTGGATGCCGAGGGGCGCACCGAGTGGCTGCTCGACGATCCGTCCGGCGCGCTCTTTTCCGCCGCTACGGTGGGCGTGCTGACCGAGAGCGGGCATCTCGTGGCAGGGTCGGTGCGGGAGGAGGGGCTGTTGGTCTGTGACCCGGCATGAGGGTGCTGGTGACCGGCGGCGGCGGCTTCCTCGGGCGCCATCTGGCGGCGCGGCTGGTGGCGCGTGGCGACAGCGTGGTGGCCTTCGACCGCGCCTTTCCGGAGCCTGTCCCTGGCGCCACCTGTCTCACCGGCGATGTGACGGATCAGACGGCGGTGGCCAGGGCCGCTGAGGGCTGTGAGGGGGTGATCCACACGGCGGCGCTGACCGGGCTTTGGGCGCGCGACCCGGGCGATTTCGAGCGGGTGAATGTCGGCGGCACGCGCTCGGTGCTGGCTGCCGCCGCGGAGGCGGGGGTCGATCGCGCGGTCCATGTCTCGAGCTTCACCACCCTCATCGCCGGCCCCCGCGGCGCGGTCGAGGAGGTCGACGAGACCGCCCAACCCCCGGAAGACGCCATGCTCGGCCCCTATCCGCGCTCGAAATGGCGGGCCGAGCGAGCGGCGGAAGAGGCCGCGGTGCCGACCGCCATCGTGCTGCCGACCGCGCCCATCGGGCCCGGGGATGCCACGCCGACGCCGCCCGGCGGCATGCTGCGCGACCTCGCCAACGGGGCGCTTCCGGCGATGATCTCCTGCACCTGGAACCTCGTGGATGTGCGCGCCGTTGCGGAGGCGACGCTCGCGGCGCTCGACCGGGGGCAGGGGGGGCGGCGCTATCTGCTCGCCGGTGAAAACCTGGAGACCGACGGGCTGCTCGCGCTGTTCCAGCAGGTGAGCCGCGTGGCGGGACCAAAAGCGCGGGTGCCCTATGCCGTCGCAATGGCCGCCGCGCATGTGGAGGCGCGGATTGCCAGCCTGACCGGCAAACCGCCCAAAGCGCCGCTCACAGGGGTGCGGCTGGCGGGGCCGCGACGCAAGTTCTCGGCCGCGCGGGCCCATGCGGAGCTCGGGTTTGACCCCGGCCCCACTGAAACCGCTCTCCGCGACGCGCTCCTTTGGATGCGGGACCGTGGCTGGCTGACCCGCCCGTTGCCCACACTCGGTCAGGAATAGGTGCGTCCCTTCCAAGCGCCGCCCTTGCCGCGCGCGTGCTGGATCGCGCTGTCCACCGTCATCGCCGTGTAGAGCGCGGCGGCAAGCGGCAGGGCCGCGGCCTCCCAGGCGGGTCGGTCATAGAGCGCGAGGGTCGGCACATAGGCGAAGGCCGCAAGCCCCCAGGCCAGAGCCCCCACCAGCGCCGCCAGCCAGCTCCCATGGATGGGCACCGTCAGCACCGCCAGCGGACCGAGCAGGTAGAGCACCACCATCCCCAGCACCGTGCCCGCCAGCAGCGCCCAGTTGTGCTTGAGCTGCGCAAAGGCCGAGCGCGCCACCATCTTCCAGACCGAGCCGAGCGCGGTGTTGTCCCTGAGGCTCACGGCTTCGTCGTCCGCCAGGCCCAGCCAGATCGATTCCGGCCCCTGCACCTTGACCCTGGCCGCCAGCGCGCAGTCGTCGATCAGCGCGCCTCGGATCGCCTCGGGCCAGCCGATCCGGGTCAGCACCTCGCGCCGCGCGAGGATGCAGCCCCCCGCCGCCGCTGCGGTCTTCTGCGATCCCGCGACCCAGGCAAACGGATAGAGCTTTTGGAAAAAGAACACGAAGGCCGGGATCAGGAGCCCGCCCCAGAGCCCGCGGTCGTCGAGCCGCGCCATCAGCGAGACCAGGCCGAGCCGCTCCGCCTCGCCCTTGGCCACCAGGGCCGATAGCGTGTCGGGTGCCAGCCGGATGTCCGCATCGCAGAGCAGCAACCACTGCGCCTGCGGGGCCACCCGCTCTGCCGCCCGGCGCGCGCAGTCGAGCGCCCAGAGCTTGCCCGACCAGCCGGAGGGCAGAGGCTCCGCCTCGATCACATGGATCGGCCGGGGGCTCGTCTTGGCCAGATCCCGCGCCAGCCCGCCCGTGCCATCGCGCGAGCCGTCATCGGCCAGCACCACTGTGAGGCGCCCGGGATAGCGGCTGGCGGCATGGGCTTCGAGCACGCTCACCACCGTCTCGGCCTCGTCGCGCGCGGGGATCAGCACGGCGACCTCCGGCCACGACGTCGGGTCGGGCGTGGTCCCGAGCCGCATATCCGCCCGCCAGAACCCACCGCGGGCGGCCAGCAGAATTCCCCAGGCAACGCATGCGGCAAGGCAGAGAAGGATCACAACGGTCATGGAGGGGCCTCGGTCTCGGTCGGGTGCCGGAAGGTAACACGGCCCGAACCCGTCCGCGAGCGGGCGAACACCCTCTGGCGGCGATTGTGTTTGCACTGCGCAATGACTAGGTTCCGGCGAAACAAGGACCGGGATATGAGCGAGCAGGCAGAGATATCGGGTCAAGCAGCAAGCCTCGAGCGTCTGACGGCGCCTTCGGGCAAAGACGCGGCGGGGGAGAACTTTCCCGTCGGCTCCTGGCTGATCGAGCGGCGCCTGCGCCCCCACGTCATGCGTTACTATGCCTTTGCGCGGGCGACCGATGACATCGCCGATGCGCCGGAGCTCTCGCCGGATGAGAAGGTGCGGCGGCTGGACTTGTTCGAGGCGGGTCTGGCGCCGGGGGCCGAGGGGCCCGAGATCGCGACGCGCCTGCGCGACAGTCTGGCCGAGACCGGGGTGCCGACCGCGCGGGCCTCGGACCTGCTGGTCGCCTTCCGCCAGGATGCCCGGCAGGCGCGCTATGCGGATTGGGCGGCGCTGCTCGACTACTGCGCCTATTCGGCCCATCCGGTGGGGCGGTATCTGCTGGATCTCCATGGCGAGGACCCGGCGACCGGGCCCATGGGCGATGCGCTCTGTGCGGCGCTCCAGGTGCTCAACCACCTCCAGGATATCGGCGACGACCGCAAGGCGCTCGACCGGGTCTATCTGCCCCAGGACTGGATGTCGGAGGCCGGGGTGACGGAGGGTGATCTCGACGCCGCCGCTTGTTCGCCTGGCCTTCGGGCGGTGATCGAGCGCTGTCTTGATGGGGCGGATGCGCTGCTCGACCGGTCGGCGCCGTTGGCCAGCCACACCCGCTCGCGCCGGTTGGCGGCGGAGGTTGCGGTGATCCAGCGCCTTGCCCGGCGGTTGTCGGCCCGGCTCCGGCGGGAGGATCCGCTCGCCGGGCGCGTGAAACATGGGCGGCTCGACCTGTTGGCGGGCCTCGGTGCCGGGCTCTGGCGGTTCGCTGGCCTCAGGGTGCGCGGATGAGTGCGGATCTGGAGGCGCTCGCGCCCAACCCCATGCCCGCCGGGACCGATCCGCACGCCGTGGCGGCCGAAATCACGGCCCGCGCCGGCACCTCCTTCGGCCCGGGCATGCGCATCCTCCCGGCCGTGCGGCGTCGGGGCATGTGGGCGCTCTATGCCTTCAGCCGGGTGATCGACGACATCGCCGACGAGGACTGGCCGCTGGCCGAGAAGCACCGCTTGCTGGATGCCTGGCGCGAAGAAATCGCCGCACTCTATGCGGGGCGCCCGGTGTCCACCATCGGCCATGCGCTGGCAGGGCCCGTGGCGCGCTGGGACCTGCCTGAGGCGGAGTTCCTGGCCCTGATCGACGGCATGCAGATGGATGCGGACGGGCCGATCGTGGCGCCGCCGGAGATGGTCCTGCGGCTCTACACCCGTCGCGTGGCCGGCGCCGTCGGGCTCCTCTCCATGCGGATCTTCGGGGCCTGGCGGGACGACGTATCGGAGCGGTTCGCCCTGGCTTTGGCGGATGCCTTCCAACTCACCAACATCCTGCGCGACATCGAGGCGGATGCGGAGATGGGCCGGCTCTATCTACCAGCGGAGCTTCTTGCGGCCCATGGGATCCCGCCTGACCCGGCGAAGGCAGCGGCGCATCCCGCACTGCCCGCGGCGGCGGCCGAGCTTGGGCGTGCGGCGCGGGCGGAGTTCGCCACGGCGCGCGGGCTGATCGGCGCCCATGCGCGGCTTCGGATCGCGCCCGCGCTGGTGATGATGGGGGTCTATGCCGCCTATCTCGCGCGGATGGAGGCGGTGGGGTTTGCGCGCGGTGCCCGGGTGCGGCTCTCGAAGGCTGAGAAGTTGTGGCGCGGGCTCGCCTGTCTCGTGGCGCCCGGTCAGGCGGCTGCTCCGGCCGCGGGGCCGGCAGCGGGGCCCCATGGCTGAGGGCAAAACCCATATCGTCGGCGCGGGGCTTGCCGGGCTCTCGACCGCTGTGCGGCTGGTGGCGGCAGGGCACCGGGTGGTGCTGCACGAGGCGCAGGCCCATGCCGGCGGGCGCTGCCGCAGCTTCTATGACCAACGCCTCGGCTGCGAGATCGACAACGGCAACCATCTGGTGCTGTCGGGCAACCGGTCCGTCGCGGGGTATCTGCAGCTGATCGGCGGGGAAGGGGGCCTGGTGCCGGAGCCCGCCGCGGGGTTCGCCTTCGTCGATCTGGCCGATGGCCGGCGCTGGCGGGTCGAGATCAACGATGGCCGGCTGCCGTTCTGGGTGATGGACCCGGCGCGGCGGATCCCGGACACGCGGCTGACGGATTACCTCGCCGGGGCGCGCCTCGCGATGGCAGGGCCCGAGACTACGGTCGCGGAGGCGATCCCGCCGCGCGGGCCGATCTGGACGCGGTTTTGGGAGCCGCTGACGCTCGCCGCGATCAACACCACCCCGGAGCGCGCCTCGGCGCGGCTGCTCTGGCGGGTCCTGGCGGAGACGTTTTTGCGCGGCGGGCGCCATGCGCGGCCGATGCTTGCGCCCTCGGGCCTCGGCCATGCGCTGGTGGCGCCTGCGGTCGCCTGGCTGGCGGCGCGCGGCGCCCCGATCCGTCATGGCCGGATCCTGCGCGGTCTCGAGCGCGGGGGATCGCCGGCGGCGCGCGTGACGGCCCTCAGCTTTTCGGACGGCGCGGAGCCGATCGGACCCGAGGACGGTGTCGTGCTGGCGCTCCCGCCCTCTCGCCTCAAGCCGCTGCTGCCGGAGACGCCGCTGCCCGAGGATGCCTGCGCGATCCTCAACGCCTTCTTCCGGCTGCGGGAGGGCGCATTGCCCGCCGACACCCCGCCCATTCTGGGTGTGCTTTCCGCAACCACCCATTGGATTTTCCGAAGAGGCGACGTCGTCAGCCTCACGGTTTCGGCGTCGGATGCGCTCGGGCTCGATGCCGAAGACCCTGCGACGCTTCTGCCGCGGTTGTGGGAAGAGACCCGGGCGGCCCTTGGCCTTTCGCCCGAGGTGACTTATGTGGCAGCACGGTTAAACAAGGAACGACGCGCGACCTTCGACCAGTCCCCTGGCGGGGTGGCGAGGCGCCCTGCGGCCCGGACGGACCTGGTCAATCTGTGGCTCGCGGGCGATGCGACGGAAACCGGGCTGCCCGCGACCATCGAGGGCGCCATCCGCTCCGGTGAGACCGCGGCGCGGCTCGCATCGGGCGCCGAGACGGCGCGGCGCGCGGCGATGGCGGGGTCGTGAGAGTGGAGATGGCTGGGGTCACGGCTGCGTGCTCCGGTCTTGAAAGCGTGACGCAGGCGCACCAAACCCTTAGCGTTCTGCTAAAGAACCGTGAATGACCGCTGCAAACGGCAAAACGGTCAAGTAAACGACGAGATGAGCATCAACCGCCGGCACAGGCGGATCGGGGCACGGGACGAGAGACCATGAATACGCATGTCACACCCGACACCGAGGCAGCGACGCCGGACAGGCAATTCTTGCGCAGTCTGATCGGGGAGCAGTCCGAAAAGCTCTGGGCCTTGCAGCGCGAGGACGGGCATTTGGTGTTCGAGCTCGAGGCCGACTGCACCATCCCCTCCGAATACGTCCTGCTGCGCCATTTCCTCGGCGAGATCGACGGCCCCCGCGAAGTGCGCCTCGCGCGGTATATCCGGGGTGTGCAGAACGAAGACGGCTCCTGGCCGCTGTTCCATGACGGGCCGGGCAACATCTCGGCGACCGTCAAGGGCTATTGGGCGCTGAAGCTCACAGGCGATGACCCGGACGCGCCGCATATGGCGCGCGCGCGCAGCTGGCTGCTCGGGCAGGGCGGGGCCGCCAAGGCGAACGTATTCACGCGGATCATGATGGCGCTCTATCGGCAGATCCCGTGGCAGGGGATGCCCTGCATGCCGGCCGAGGCGATGCTGATGCCGCGCTGGTTCCCGTTCCACATGTCCAAGATCGCCTATTGGTCGCGGACGGTGCTGACCCCGCTGCTGATTCTGTTTGCCAAGCGCGCAGAGGCCGCGAACCCCACCGGTCTCGACATCCGTGAGCTGTTCGTGACCCCGCCCGAAGAGGTCCGCGTCTGGCAGGTGAACCCAACCGGAAGCCGCATCGGCGATGCCTTCCTGGTGCTCGACCGGCTGCTCCACACGATCGAGCCGCATCTGCCCCGTTGGCCCCGGGAGCGCGCGGTGAAGGAGGCGGAGGAGTTCATGCTCTCCCACCTCAACGGCCAGGATGGGCTCGGCGCGATCTACCCGGCCATGGCGAACGCCGTTATGGCGCTGCGGGTCTTGGGCTACGCCGATGACAGCCCGGAGATGGTCACCGCCCGCGATGCTGTCGAGCGTCTGGTGATCGAGCGTGACGGACCGGAGGGGCCGGAGACCTATCTGCAGCCCTGCGTCTCCCCGGTCTGGGACACCTGCCTGGCCGCGCAGGCCTTCCTCGAGGCGGGGATGCGCGACGATCCGCGGCTGACCCATGCGCTCGACTGGCTGGCGGACAAACAGATCCTCGACCATGTGGGCGACTGGGCGGTGCGCCGGCCCCATGTGCGCCCGGGCGGCTGGGCCTTCCAGTATGAGAACCCGGATTATCCGGATGTGGACGACACCGCCGTCGTGATCATGGCCATGCACCGGGCGGACCCGGACCGCTATGCCGAGAACATCGCGCGGGCCTGCGAGTGGATCGTGGGGATGCAATCCCGCTCCGGCGGGTGGGGCGCGTTCGACCCGGAGAACGAGCACTATTATCTCAACTCCATCCCCTTCGCCGATCATGGTGCGCTGCTCGACCCGCCCACGGTCGACGTCACGGCCCGCTGTGTCGGCGCGCTGGCCCAGGTCGATGCGGAGGCCCATGCGGAGGCGATCCAGCGCGGCATCGGCTTTATCCGGCGCGCGCAGGAGGAGGACGGCTCCTGGTATGGCCGCTGGGGGGCAAACTACATCTACGGCACCTGGTCGGCGCTCGTGGCCCTGAACGGCGCAGGGGAGGACATGTCCCAGCCCTATGTGCGCCGGGCGGTGGACTGGCTGAAGGCCCGCCAGCGCGCCGATGGCGGCTGGGGCGAGGGGCTTGAGAGCTACGAGCCCTGGGGGGCCGGCTTTGCCCGCACCTCGACGCCGTCGCAAACCGCCTGGGCGCTGCTCGGCCTGATCTCCGCCGGCGAGGTCGACACGCCTGAGGTCGCGCGCGGTGTGCGCTGGTTGGCCGAGGCCCCGCGTGAGACCGAGGGCCCCCGCTGGCAGGAGCGTCACTGGACCGGCACGGGCTTTCCCCGTGTCTTCTATCTCAAATACCACGGCTACGCGGCGTTCTTCCCGATCTGGGCGCTCGCCCGCTACGAGGCGGTGAGCAACTCCAATGACCGCCGCGTCAAATGGGGGATCTGAGCCGCCACGCGCCGCCTGAGCCAAAGCTCGGCATCATCGCGGGGCTGGAGGCGGAGCTCGACGCCCTCGGCCGATTTCGCCACCACAAACGCGTGATCGCAGGGGCGACCGGGGCCAACCCCCGGCGCACGGCCCGGGCTGCGTTGCGGATGTGGCAGGAGGGCTGCCGGATGCTGCTCTCCTGGGGCTTGGCGGGGGGGCTCGACCCCGCGCTTGAGCCGGGGGACCTGATCCTGCCGGACGGGGTGGTGGACCCAAGCGGCAAGGTCCACTGGCTCGCCACCGACCGCCTCGCGACGTTGACGGAGCCCGACGACGACACGGCGATGCTGATCGCGGGCTCCGATGTCATGGTGACCGACCCGGAGGCAAAAGCGGCCCTCGCCCACAGCTCCGGTGCGGTCGCGGTGGATATGGAGACCCACCACGTGGTCAAAATGGCCGAGGAGGCGGCCTTCCCGGCGCTCGCCATCCGCGCCATCGCCGATCCGGCCGACCGCAGCATCCCGAAATCCGCCCAAGAGGGCATCGGTCCCGACGGCCGCCCCCGCATCGGCACGGTGCTCGCGGGCCTCGCCGCCCGTCCCCGCGAGCTGCCGGGGCTCTTGGCGCTGCGCCGCGACTACAAGGCCGGCCTGGCCGCGCTGCACGAGGTGGCCGAAAGCGACACCCTTGAGCAGCTGATCGCCGCGGTCCCGCGGATCTAACGCCCTTTCCCGGGGGCCACAGGCGCCACCGGTGCAACCCGCCGCGGGCGCGCCCCCTGCCAAAGGCGGGCCGGTTGACGCGGCGCTTTGAGAGGGCCCACGGGGCCCGCTTCGCCCGCCCAGGGTTGCACACGGCAGCCGACGGCGTAGTCTTCCGCCATGATCCCCGCGCTCACATCTCCCAGCCCCGACCAGATCGCCGCGCTCCATGCACTCCTCGGCGACCCCGTGCCGGGCCCGGTCGAGCAGCGCTACCTCACCGAGCCGCGCGACCGCTACCACGGCCAGGCGGCAACCGTGCTCCGACCGCGCGAGACCGCGCAGGTCGCGGCCATCCTGGCCTACTGCCAAGCCGCCCGCATCGGCGTCATCCCCTATGCCGGGGGCACCGGGCTTGTCGGCGGTCAGGTGACCGAGGTCGGCCCCTCTCCGATCCTGCTCTCGCTCGAGCGCATGAACCGCATCCGAGAGGTCAGCGCCGACGACGACTGCCTGATTGCCGAGGCGGGCGTGATTCTCGCCGATGTCCAAGCCGCCGCCGCGGAGGCCGGCCGCCTCTTCCCGCTCTCGCTCGCCGCGGAAGGGTCGTGCCGCATCGGCGGCAATCTCGCGACGAATGCCGGGGGGGTTCAGGTGCTCCGCTACGGCACCACGCGGGAGCTCTGCCTCGGCGTCGAGGCGGTTCTGCCGGACGGGTCCATCCATCATGGCCTCCGGCGCCTGCGCAAAGACAATATGGGCTATGACCTGCGCCACCTGCTGATCGGCTCCGAGGGGACGCTGGGTGTCATCACCGCCGCCGTGCTGCGGCTCTTCCCCCGCCCCGGGGAGAGCCTGACCGCCATGATCGCGGTCCCCGACCCCGCCGCCGCCGTCACCCTGCTGCACCGCCTGCGCGAGCGCCTGGGAGACGGGATCTCCGCCTTCGAGCTGATCTCCGAGCGGGCCATGAGCTTCCTCGCCGAGCACTTCCCGGAGCGCTCCGACCCGTTGGAGAGCCGCCCCGCCTGGCGCGTGCTGATGGACATCGGCGCGCCCGCCGGGACCCAGCTCCGCGACCGGGTGGAGACCGCGCTCGGCGAGGCGTTCGAGGACGGCCTCGCGACCGACGGCACCATCGCCGCCTCGGAGGCGCAGGCCCAGGCCATGTGGTGGCTCCGTGAGCACATTCCCGAGGCGAACCGCCGCGTCGGCGCCATCGCGAGCCATGACATGTCGGTGCCGATCGGGCGCATCGCGCGCTTCATCGCCGAGGGCGACCGGCTGCTCGCCCGACTCGCACCCGAAGTGCGGATCAACTGCTTCGGCCATATCGGCGACGGCAACCTGCACTACAA
Organism: Pseudomonadota bacterium; assembly: GCA_039816045.1. Taxonomy (GTDB): domain Bacteria; phylum Pseudomonadota; class Alphaproteobacteria; order Rhodobacterales; family Rhodobacteraceae; genus Thermohalobaculum. Next base: position 17,694 of record JBCBYB010000020.1, on the reverse strand, counting down.
CCTGTTTCCGCCGCCCGGCGGACAGAAATCCGACTGGGCACACCGCCGCGCCGAACTCACCGGGGCGCTGCACGCCCTGACCACCGAGCTTGGCGGTTCGATCTCGGCCGAGCACGGCATCGGACGGGCGAAACGGGAGGACCTGGTGCGCTTCGGCGACCCGGCGAAACTGGCGGCGATGCGGAGCATCAAGCAGGCCTTCGACCCGGCCGGCATCATGAACCCCGGCGCCCTGCTCTCAGCCGGGCCAATGCTGGGAGAGGCCGGGCCACACAACCCAATAACGGCCGGCGGAGCGCTGGCCTCTCAAACGGCGGCCCAGTGAAGCCGCCGCGTCTCTGTGCGGGGGATCGGCGCCGGGCCTGTCGGGCTGCCCGCCGCCGCTGGTTTTATCAGCCCACTCAGCCGAGCGAGCGCAGATCGTCCGCCATTGGGCGCCCGTCGCGGCCCTCTCGGATCTCAAATTCGATTTTCTGGTTGTCTTTCAGGCCATCCATGCCCGCAGCGCGAACCGCGGTGATGTGCACAAAGACGTCCTTTCCGCCCTCATCCGGGGCGATGAAGCCGTATCCCTTTTCGGCATTGAACCACTTCACGGTTCCGGTGGCCATGTCGTCAGTCCTCTCGGTCGGCGGGCGGGGGGCCCGGGGTAGCTGCGGTGTGCACACGCTCGCACGGAGAAGCGGTTCTGCACAACGCCCCGACCTGTCTAGGACGCGGGGAAGAAGACGAGACGGCCAACCAGCGCGAGAGAGCGCCGTTACTCTGTACGCGATTTTGGTGCGATGCGCAACGAAATGCGCCGGGCGCGCGGCCGTTCCGGACCATTCTCAACCAGGTGTAACAGGGCCGTGAGCCACCCTCTCAGGCTGTTGATCGCGGGGCCGACGGCCTCGGGGAAATCGGCTCTGGCGCTGGCATTCGCCAAGCGGACCGGGGCCCTGGTGGTCAATGCCGACAGCCAGCAGGTCTATGACGGTTGGCAAATCCTATCGGCGCGGCCGGATGCATCCGATCTCGCAGCGGCGGAGCATCGGCTCTATGGCCATGTGGCGCTGGAGCGGGACTACTCCGCCGGGGCCTGGGTGCGCGATTGTGCGGCGGTGCTGGCCGAGTCGGGCGAGCGTCCGGTGGTGATCGTCGGCGGCACCGGGCTCTATTTCAAAGCGCTGACCGAGGGGATCGCGCCGATCCCTGTGGTCCCGGAGGCCCTCCGGCGGGCCGGTGAAGCGGAACTCGAACGGCTCGGTCTCGAAGCCTTCGCAGCGGACCTCGCCGAGGTGGATCCGGAGACCGCACGCACGCTCGATCTGGCGAACCCCGCCCGGGTCTTGCGGGCCTGGGAGGTGCTGCAGCACACCGGCACCGGGCTCGCCGCCTGGCGGGCGCGGACCGAGGCGCCGGTGCTGCCGCTCGAGGCCGCCCGGGCGGTTGCGCTCGCCCCGCCGCGGGACTGGCTCTACGCCCGCTCTGAGTCGCGCTTCGATGCAATGATGGCGGCCGGGGCGCTGGCGGAGGTGCGGGCGGTGCTGGCCCGCGGTCTGCCACCGACGGCACCCGGGCTGAAGGCGCTCGGCGCACCGGAGCTGGCCGCCCATCTGGCAGGCGAGACGGACCTCGAGACGGCGGTGACCACGGCCAAAACCGCGACCCGGCGCTATGCCAAGCGTCAGCTCACTTGGGTGCGCAATCAGATGAGCGCCTGGGAGCACATCGAGACCCCGCTGGAAGGGGCGCAGGCGGAGCGCCTGGCGGTCGAGTTCTGACCGACCGATAGGTCGGATGCGCCCAGGGATTATCGCTGATATCGCAGCAATGTCGCATCGAGGTATCGTAGCTCCATATCGCAGGGAACGCGCCGTATATCGCACGAAAATGTCGCATCCCGGGCAAACTGCCATCTTTCCTTGCGCGAGTGGTTGACCGGGCCCGCGTCTGTGGTATGAGCAGGCCCACACAGAAGAGGAAGCGGTGATGTCCGTCCTTATCGTAATCGACGCGCGCGGGGATCGAGAGGCCTGAAGCCTCATCGAGAAACGCGCGCTTGGGGCCCCTCACCGGGGCCTTTTTTGTTGGTGGATCAAGGCGTTGGGCAACGCCCCGAACCGGAGAGAGACGATGGCTGAAGACAAATCCCTGGAAATGACCGGCGCCGAGATGGTCGTGCGCGCCCTCAAGGATCAGGGCGTCGAGGTGGTATTCGGCTATCCCGGCGGCGCGGTGCTTCCGATCTATGACGAAATCTTCAAACAGAACGACATCCGCCACATCCTGGTGCGCCACGAGCAGGGCGCGACCCACATGGCGGAGGGCTATGCCCGCTCCACCGGCAAGCCAGGCGTCGTTCTGGTGACCTCCGGCCCCGGCGCCACCAACGCCGTCACGGGCATGACGGATGCGCTGATGGACAGCATCCCGATGGTGGTCCTGACCGGCCAGGTGCCCACGTTCATGATCGGCAACGACGCCTTCCAGGAAGCGGATACTGTCGGAATCACAAGGCCTTGCACCAAACACAACTGGCTCGTGAAGGAGACCGACGCGCTCTCCGGCACGCTGCATCAGGCCTTTCATGTGGCCACCCATGGCCGGCCTGGTCCGGTGCTGGTGGACATCCCGAAGGACGTGCAGTTCGCCACCGGCACCTACACCCGGCCCGAGCAGGCGGGGACGCACCGCTATGCGCCCCAGACCAAAGGCGACCCGGAGGCGATTGGCGCCGCCATCGCGCTGATCGAGCAGGCGGAGCGGCCGATCCTGTACACCGGCGGGGGCGTGATCAACTCGGGCCCGCAAGCCTCGCACCTGCTGCGCCAGCTGGCGGCCGAGACGGGCTTCCCGCTGACCTCGACGCTGATGGGGCTGGGTGCCTATCCGGCCAGCGGCGAGAATTGGCTCGGGATGCTGGGGATGCACGGCACCTATGAGGCCAACATGGCCATGCATGGCTGCGATCTGATGGTCTGCATCGGGGCGCGGTTCGATGACCGGATCACGGGGCGGCTGGACGCGTTCTCGCCCGGCTCGAAGAAGATCCACATCGACATCGATCCGTCCTCGATCAACAAAAACATCCATGTGGACGTGCCCATCGTCGGCGATGTGACCGAGGTTTTGTCAGCGATTCTCGAGCGTTGGCGCGAGCGGGGCTCGATGAAGCGGGACGTCTCGCGCTGGTGGGCCCAGGTCGCGGAGTGGAAGGCGGTCGACTGCCTGCGCTACCAGCGCTCGGCCGACACCATCAAACCGCAATATGCGCTGGAGCGGCTTGAAGCGCTGACCAAGGGCATGGACCGCTATGTCGCGACCGAGGTCGGCCAGCATCAGATGTGGGCGGCGCAGTTCCTCGGCTTCGAGGATCCGCACCGCTGGATGACCTCGGGCGGCCTCGGCACCATGGGCTACGGGCTGCCGGCCAGCATCGGCGTGCAGATCGCGCACCCCGAGAGCCTCGTGATCAACGTGGCGGGCGAGGCGTCCTGGATGATGGTGATGCAGGAGATGTCGACTGCGGTGCAATACCGCGCGCCGGTGAAGCAGTTCATCCTGAACAACGAGCGTCTGGGGATGGTTCGTCAGTGGCAGGAGCTGCTGCACGGCGAGCGCTATTCTCACAGCTATTCCGAAGCGTTGCCGGATTTTGTTAAGCTCGCGGAGGCATTCGGCTGCAAGGGCATCAAATGCGACCATCCGGATAATCTGGACGAGGCGATCCAGGAGATGCTGGCCTATGACGGCCCGGTCATCTTCGATTGCCTGGTGGAGAAGCACGAGAACTGCTTCCCGATGATCCCGTCGGGCAAGGCCCACAACGAGATGCTGCTCGGCGAGGCCTCCACCGATGGCGCCATCGGGGCCTCCGGCGCCGTCCTGGTGTGATCACGGCGCATCTTCCCGCCGGCTATGCGCTCTGGCGCGTGGTTGGCGGGCGGAGCTATGCGAGGCTGGTCGCCGCTCTTGCGGGATCAGCCTTGCCCGACACCGATCTGCTGTTCTTCTACTTCGTCGACGGAGGCGCCATCCATCACCATCGCTACTGGGTCCATGTGCCAGCGTTCTGGCTCGTGGTGGCCGCCGCGGCTTTGCCCATATCGGCGCGTGCCGGATTGCTAGACCTGGCCGTTGTCTTTCTTGGCGCGGTTTTCCTGCACCTTGCTCTCGACAGCGTCACCGGTGGCATCATGTGGCTTTATCCCGCGGACGATACGCTCTACGAGATGGTCACGGTGCCGGCGACCCAGGCGCATAGGCTGCTCTCGTTTGTCCTTCACTGGACGTTTCTGCTGGAGTTTGCGATCTGGGGGCTGGCGGCCGTGCTGTGGTGGCGCTCCAGGCAGGTGCAGGGACGCCCGACGCATAGAAACTGAGGTACCGACCATGTCCCCGCTCGCCATCAAACCTGGCAGCACACGCCAGAGCGCCTATAATCTCCGCCCCGTCGGCCCGCAGGGGGAGGAGCGCCACACCCTCTCGGTGATCGTCGACAACGAGCCCGGCGTGCTCGCCCGCGTGATCGGGCTGTTCTCGGGCCGCGGCTACAACATCGAGAGCCTGACGGTGGCCGAGGTCGACCATTCCGGTCATCGCTCGCGCATCACCATCGTCACCACCGGTACCCCTCAGGTGATCGACCAGATCCATGCGCAGCTCGAGCGGATGGTGCCGGTGCACAATGTGACCGACCTCTCTGAGGAAGGGCCGCATGTGGAGCGAGAGCTGGCGCTTGTGAAGATCGCGGCCAAGGGCGAGCCGCGGGTCGAGGCGCTCCGCATGGCCGAGCTGATGAACGCCCGCGTGGTGGATGTGACGCTCGAGAGCTTTGTCTTTGAGCTTGCCGCCACGCAGGCGGAAGTGGACGACTTCGTGGAGCTGATGCGTCCGCTTGGGCTGGTCGAGGTCGCCCGCACGGGCGTTGCGGCCATGATGCGCGGCCCGGGGCTCGGCGGCTGAGATGCGGGTTTACGCGGTCCTGGCGTTCGCGCTTTTGACCGCCTGCGGCGGGGCAGGGGAAGAGGAGCCACCTGTGGCTGCGACCCCGGCAAAGCCCCCTGCCGTGCCCCAAGCCGCCGATATTCTGCCGACCCCTGGCGGGGCTCCGGCACCGGCAGCCCCGCAGGCCCAGCCCGATGCGCCCGAGATCTACATGGCGCTGCAGAAGGACAATGCGGACATCGTCTCGGTCATCTTCGCGATTGACGAGGCGCGGGACAACACGCCCTCCGACGATCCCGCGATCCGCATCACGCCGGAAGGCGGGCTCTGCAACCCGCAGCAGCTTCGGCGCTATGAGTTCCCAGGCCTTTATGCCGCGCGCCCTGTGTACTCGCGGCTCGAGGCAGAGCGTCCGGTGGAGGCCGATCAGCTGCCGAGTTTCCTTGCCACCACCGTAACCACCGAGATGGTGCGCCAGGGGCTCGCCCGCACGCCCGATGACACCCGCCCGCAGAACATGTGCACCTATCTGTTGTGGGAGCGGCTGGTCTATGCGGATCTGCGTTCGCAGCTCGCTGGACAATAGCCCGGCCCTCCGGTACGAGCGCCCCAAACCAAGGGAACAGCACCATGAGCAAGCGATACGCTCTGCAGGCGCCGGGCGAGGGACCGAACTACGACTGGTCTGCCGACCACACTTTTGTGAAGGTCTCGGCGGCGGATACCGGTGGCGCCTACACCCTTATGGAAGACAACCTCAAGGCCAATTTCCGCCTCGGTCTGCACAAGCACGACACCCATGCGGAGACGTTCTACATCCTCGACGGCGCCGTCGATTTCTATGTGGATGGCGACTGGATCCGGATGGGTGCGGGGGCCACGCTGCATGTGCCGCCCGGTTTGCCCCATGGCTGCCAGGTGGCCGACGAGACCCCGGCGCGGATGCTGATGATCTTTCAGCCGGCGGGGTTCGATCTTTATCTCGAGGCGCTCTCGGGGCTCACGGACGCGGATTTCGCGGACAAGGCCAGGATGGACGCCCTCAATCAACATTATGACATCATCGAGCTCGGAGAGCTGCCGCCCCGGCCGTGAGCCGGCCCCCACAACAACAAACCACAACGATATGCCAAGGAAGGACGGGACCCATGCGCGTCTACTATGATCGCGACTGCGACATCAATCTGATCAAGGACAAGAAAGTGGCCATCGTGGGCTACGGCTCTCAGGGCCATGCCCATGCGCTGAACCTGCGCGACAGCGGGGCCAAGAACCTCTGCGTGGCGCTGCGCCCGGGATCGTCGAGCGCTGCCAAGGCCGAGGCCGAGGGGCTGGCGGTGAAGTCCATCGCCGATGCCGCGGGCTGGGCCGACCTGATCATGATGTGCATGCCCGACGAGCTGCAGGCCGAAACCTATTACGCTCACATCCACGACAACCTGCAGGACGGCGCGGCGATCGCCTTTGCGCACGGCCTCAACGTGCACTTCCGCCTGATCGAGGCAAAGCCGGGCGTCGATGTGCTGATGATGGCGCCCAAAGGCCCGGGCCACACCGTGCGTGGCGAGTTCGTTAAGGGCGGCGGCGTGCCCTGCCTGGTCGCGGTGGACAACGACGCCTCGGGCCGTGCGCTGGAGATCGGCCTCAGCTATTGCTCGGCCATCGGCGGCGGGCGCTCCGGGGTCATCGAGACCACCTTCAAGGAAGAGTGCGAGACCGATCTGTTCGGTGAGCAGGCGGTCCTTTGCGGCGGCCTGGTGGAGCTGATCCGCTGCGGCTTCGAGACCTTGGTCGAGGCGGGCTACGCGCCCGAGATGGCCTATTTCGAGTGTCTGCACGAGGTGAAGCTGATCGTGGATCTGATCTACGAAGGCGGCATCGCCAATATGAACTACTCGATCTCCAACACCGCGGAGTTCGGCGAGTATGTCTCCGGGCCGCGCGTGCTGCCTTACGATGAGACCAAAGCGCGGATGAAGGCGATCCTGGATGACATCCAACAGGGCCGTTTCGTGCGCGACTGGATGCTGGAGTGCAAGGCGGGTCAGCCGAGCTTCAAGGCGATCCGCCGCAACAACGATGCGCACCACATCGAGCAGGTTGGCGAGAAACTGCGCGGCATGATGCCCTGGATCAAAGCCAACCAGCTGGTCGACAAAGCCAAGAATTAAGCACCACTCGCAATTGTGTTACGGATTTTTGGGGCGGTCCGTGGTGGCCGCCCTTGTGCATTTTGCGCCGGGTTCCAATCTAGGAATAATCGAGACTGCAATTTGATTGGAGACAGAGATGAGCCTTCCTTCCCGCAGCCAGTGGCAGAAATTCCGTGATAGCCACAAGGACAGTCCCGGCAAAGGCGCCGTAGCCTCGGTCAGCATCGGCAAAGTCCTCGACGACACCAACAAAGCCGCTACCAACAAAGACTTTAAGAAAGTCGCAGCCGGTTACCAAAAAGCGGTTAAATCCTTCAGCACCTACCACGACAAAGTCAAAAAGAAGCATCCGAGCTTCGCAAAGGATTTCAAGAAAACCTATCTCGACGAGGCTGAAAGCAATTTCGCTTCAGCAACCGCCATCGCAAAGCCGAAGGACGCGCTGAAGGGCAATATCGGCAAGATCCCTCCTTTGATCGGGGCGATGAACCCGTCCTCCACCAAGAACGACTTCTCGAGCCTCCACAATTCCGACCCGGTGCGCTTGATCGCGATGAACCTCGCCATGATCGTCAAAGCCGAGCCCAAGTTGTCGAGCAGCGTGACGCCGATCTTGAACAAGTGGAAGGGCGAGATGAACAAATGCCTGCCCGGCAATGTGGGCGACACCCCGGACGAGATTGCCAAGGCTGTTCTCGTCCTGCGCAAGGCCGTGGTTCAATTGGTGAAGGACTGCAAGGCGGCGAACCTCGTCTGAGGCACTCTGTTCTGCGGGTAGACGCTGCTCTTGCGGCGTTGGTGGTGGCGCCCTGCGCCGCCGCCGCTACGATCGGCTCGAAGCTGCCATGACGCGGTCGCTTGCGACGGGTTTCGGACTGCCCGTTTGTAAGCTCCGCAATCTTCACTGGATCTTGGTGTTAAGCTTGGCTCCGTGTTTTGCACCATGGCCGGTGCGGTCATCGAAGGCCTTGTGGAGCTTCTCAAGCTCCCTTTTCATGTGGCCGTCCATATAGGTCAACTTGAACGCAAGCCCGAGGTCCTTGGCCGCATTCGCCGTGGCCTCCTTCTCGGTCTTGCCGAGGTCGGCGCCTTCCAGTTTCAGGATCTTGGGCGTGAGCGCCTGCAGGTACTTCTGGACCTCGGTTACGTGCTCCAGCTCATGGGCCTTGAGCTTTGCGATGTAGCGCTTCCATTCCTTGTGTGCGGGATTTGACAGGGTGTTGGCGCCGAGCTTGGGAAACTTGATGCTCGGATGGATCGTAAGGGTAAGCGTTGCGAACGTGACCGTGGCGGAGAACTCGCCATCGGGGCGTTTGTGCACTTCCTTGATTCTGGCCTGCCATGTGGTGCCGGCATAGACCGCGGTCCTTGTTACGGCGGCATGGCTCTTTCCCTTGCCGTCTCGCGGGCCGTTCTTCTTCATGAAGGCCTCGATGTCGGCCAGTGTGTTGCCTTTGACCGTGTAGGGAACAATCTTCGCCGTCTTGGTTGCAATGTTGATCGCCATTTTCACGCTCCATTGATTTGATCTCAATACAGGCAGCGTGGCAGGCCTCGACGGGCCATTGCAATGTGGACCGTCGCAAAACAGGGAAACGGGATGCGACGGGGATGGATGCTGCTGTTGGGGCTGGTCGTGGTGGCGTATTACGCCGTCGCTACGGTGGTTTCGACCCTGACGCTGGAGGACTTTGCCACGCGGCCGGTCACAGGCTTTGCGCGCGACGTGCAGGACCCCGATATCGGCGCGCGAACCGAGCGGATCAGCGTCGGCACCGAGGAGGATTTCTTCGGGGATCAGGTGGAAGGCACGGCGCGTCCACTCGGGCATGTCGGCACGCTGCTTGGCTACCGGGTCCGCTTCGGACTGGCAGATGGCTCCGAGATCGCCTGCTTTCACATCCTGCGCTGGATGCTCTGTGACCAGGACTGGGAGGCGGTACGGAGGCGTTGAGCCTGTCGATGTCCGGGGCTGGGCAGGGGCGGCACTCTCGGTTAGACAGGCGGCGCCTTGGACAGCCGCTTATCAGGAGCCAGCCATGACCCTCTCCTTGCCCGTCGCCGATATCTGCGATCGTCATCCGGACCGGGTGCGCATTTTGGCCGCCGAGTTCCGGCTGTTCACCGCTGTGACCTATTTTGCTGGCCCGTGCCGGCTGGTCGCGCTGCACGCGGCGGACGGATTTCTGTCTGAGACGCTGGCCACACCGGGCGATGGCTGCGTTGCTGTGGTCGGTGTCGGTGCGCATCCGGGGCCTGCGGTCTTCGGCGATGGGATGGCCCGCAACGCACAGCGCAACGGCTGGGCCGGGGTTCTGATTGACGGCGCGCTCCGGGATGTGGCGCTGATCCGCCCACGCGGAATTGGCATCGCTGCAACGAGCGTGCGCCCTATGATTGCGCGCGAAGGGCCGGCGGGCTCGGAGGCGCAGCATATGATGGTTGCGGGGGTCCGCATGCGCTCAGGGGACTGGATCGTTGTCGACGAGGACGGCGCCGTGGCGCTCGATGCGGCACTGGCCGCGGAACTGACCAACTGATCTGCGCCCCTGGTGGAGGACGAACAGCGGTGATCGCACACTTGCGAAGCGGACTGGAAACCGCAGTGCCGGAGGCGATGATCGCGCGTGCCGTCATGACCAAGGCTTGTCAGACGGCCAAGCTGATCTGAGGGTTTAGTCTTCGGGTGTGAGCCGGCGATAGAGATGCCAGCTCGCATGACCGAGCACCGGCAACACGACGGCAAGCCCCAGAAACAGCGGCAGCGAGGCGAACGCGAGCGCGACGCCGATCAGAACGCCCCAGGCGAGCATGACCACGGGGCTCGCGATCACGGCTTTGAAGCTTAGAACCATTGCGGTGATGAAGTCGCTGTCCCGATCCAGCAGGAACGGAAAAGCCAGCACGGACAGGCAAAACGCGACGCCGGCGAAGAACGCACCAAAGAGGTGCCCGGTCACGAGGAAGGCGATCCCATGGGAGGTGGTGAAGAGCTGCCCCGCCAGCTCCCAGAAGCGATCCACGCTGGCAGAGAAATGGATGGCGAAGAGCATCACGCCAACGCGGCTCCAAACCGCCAGCCAGAACATCAGAACGAAGCCGTGGTAGAGGATCTGGCGCCGGGCCGTGGCTGCAATCATCGCCGGGAGTTCGGCCCAACTGAGCCGTAGCCCGCGCTCACGCCGACGGCTGATCTCATAGAGGATCACCGCCACGAAGGGGCCGATTAGTGCGAAGCCGGCCACCAGCGGGAAGGACAGGCCCCGGAACTCCCGCAGCTCCATGATCCAGAGCAGCAGCCACCCGCCCGCCGCGTACAACAGGCCGACGGAAACGCCCATCACAGGGGCAGCCGCGAAATCGCGGAGGCCGGCGCGGAGGGCGGCCCGCAAGTCCTCCCAACCGGCTGGGCGCACATCTGGCACGCCGTGCGCCGGGCGCCACGGTCCGCTGTCGGCGGCGCGGGGAGCGGGCTCCTCAGTCATCGGGCGTCGTCCTCTCGCATCGGTCTTGGTGCCGGATTCCGGTAAGATAGGACGGTGAGCTGCGGGTGCTTTGATCCAGGACAAGCCATCCGGGTCGTCGCTCCGCTAGAGCAGACGGATAACGCGAAGGGAGGTGCTGATGAGCAGTGAAACAGCGGATGTGGTCGATGCAAGGGCAGCACGCCTGACAGGGGTCGTGCCCATCGTGCCGGTCAGGCGGGTTGCGCGGACCATCGACTTCTACACTAAGGTTCTGGGTTTCACGCTGGCCGATCGAAACACCGAGGGCACCTTTGCCTATCTCACCCGGGACGGGGCCGGTGTGATGCTGCTCGATCTGAAGGACGTGAAGGCGCTGCAGGCGACGTCATCCTATCTGTCGGCTTACATTTGGGTGGACGGTGTAGAGGCATACTACGCCAGCATTCGGCCGATGCTCGATCGCTTGCCGGAGGGGCGATTGCAGCCGCTCTTTCACAAACCCGATGGTCGCGCCGAATTCCATGTCCGCGATCCGGACGGGTTCCTGCTCTTTTTCGGAGAGGCTTTAGGGGCGTGAGCGCGGCGGAGCGCCCTCGCGTCCACGTTAATTGACACACGGCTTACGGCGGGTCACATCTCGGCTAGCGTTTGCGGAGGTGGCATGACAGGACCGACGACGATCCCCCTGGTTGCGCGGGAGAAATTCTCTGATCCCGATTGGACGGCAAAAGGCGAGCGGCGTGCAACCGTCGGTCTGAAGCGGCTGGAGACGCTGTGGTTCAACACCGGCACCCTCTGCAATATCGAGTGTCGGAACTGCTATATCCTCTCCAGTCCCACCAACGATGCGCTGGTCTACATCACTGCCGATGACGTGGTGCGATATCTCGATGAGATCGCTGAGACGAGCCTGCCGACGCGTGAGATCGCCTTCACCGGTGGCGAGCCGTTCATGAACCCCGAGATGATTGCGATGGCCGAACTCGCGCTTTCGCGGGGGTTTGAGGTGTTGATCCTGACCAATGCCATGCGACCGATGATGCGGCCCGCGGTTCGGGAGGGGCTTGCCAGATTGGTCGCAAATTATGGCGACCGCCTGACGCTTCGGGTCTCGCTCGATCACTATGGCCCGGCATTGCACGATGCAGAGCGAGGGGAGGGCACGTTCGACGTCTCACTCGACGGGATGCGGTGGCTGCGCGATATCGGTGCGCGGTTGGCGGTGGCCGGGCGCACGCTCTGGGACGAGGACGATGCAGCGATGCGGGCAGGCTTCGGAGCGCTGTTTGCGCGGGAAGGGTTTGCCATCAACCCCGCCGATCCCGCTGCGCTGGTGCTGTTTCCGGAGATGGACGAGCGCGCGGAAGTGCCGGAGATCACGACCGCCTGCTGGGGGATCCTCGGCAAAAGCCCGGCCGATGTGATGTGCTCATCGGCACGTATGGTGGTGAAAAGGCGAGGGGCGCCGCATCCAGTCGTACTGGCCTGCACTCTGCTTGCCTACTCGGATGCCTTCGAACTGGGGCAGTCGCTTGCCGAGGCTGCGCGACCGGTCGCGCTCAATCATCCCCACTGCGCAAAGTTCTGCGTGCTGGGCGGGGCGAAGTGCTCCGCCTGACCTAGCTGCGCCGATCCACGACAAAGCGCGCCGCTGCGACCAGTCGGTCTGCCGCGGGGCCAAAGGGGGCCAGCTGTGCGGACGCCTCCGCAACCAACTCTTCCGCCCGCGCGCGCGCGCCGTCGATCCCAAGGATGTCCACAAAGGTGGCCTTCCCGGCGCCCGCATCTTTGCCGACCCGCTTGCCCGTCTCAGCTTCCGTACCGGTGACATCCAGCAGATCGTCGGCAATCTGGAAGGCCTCGCCCAGGGCGCGCGCATAGGCGCGGATCCGATGCGTTGTGTCCCGTGATGCCTCTGCGAGGATGGCCCCCATTTCAGCGGAGACCTCGATCAGCGCACCAGTCTTTAGCGCCTGAAGGCGTTTCACGCCTGCACGGTCAAGCGGCTCAGCAGTCGTCTCTGCGCCGAGATCGAGCGCCTGACCACCGACCATTCCGGCCGTGCCTGAGGCTTGGGCCAGGCGCAGGCAAAGCTGTGCGCGCACGGATCCTGAGGCATGGGTCGCAGGATCGGCAAGGATCTCGAAGGCCAGCGCCTGGAGCGCATCACCACACAAGACAGCCGTCGCTTCGTCCCATTTCTTGTGGACGGTTGGCTGACCGCGCCGGAGATCGTCATCGTCCATACAGGGCATATCGTCATGGACGAGACTGTAGGCGTGCAGGCACTCCACGGCCGCAGCCGCCCGGATGGCGCCGCTCTCGGTCCCTCCACAGAGCCGGGAGGCTTCCACCGCCAGAAAAGCCCGCAGGCGCTTGCCGCCCCCAAGCGTCGCGTGGGCCATCGCCGCGCAAAGCTCAACCTCGCCGGCTCCACCTTCGCCCTTCGGCAAGAGCCGACGCAACTCCGCCTCGGCTGCGGTCGCGGCGCCTCGCAACGCATCGGCAAAGGCCTCGGCGGTCAGGGGAGCCAGTTCGGTCTCGCTCATCGGTCTCTCTCCGCGCGTCGTCGCGATGCGGCGTGTCTCAGTTCGTCGTTTCGCTGTCGAAAATGTCCGGCAGCGCATCGTCTGCCGCGTCTTCGCCCAATATCAGTGCATCGCGGCGCTGGAGGTAAACCGTGCGCAGGCTGATGTAGCTGTTCTCGCTCTCGTAGAGCACTTCGTCGACCACATCCGCATTGACGGCACGATTGTGGACGATCTCACCGACATTGAGGATCGGGTTCACCGCATTGAACGCGTTGATATCCGTAAATCCTGTATAGGTAAGTGGGTTCAACGCCATGTCTCCGAGCGTTCCTCCTGCGTCGCGCGTGGTGCTGGGCCCAAAGAACGGGAGCACCAGATAAGCGCCTTCGGATGTCCCATATTTGCCAAGCGTGACACCGAAATCGGTGCTCTCCTTGGGCAAGCCGAATTCCGTTGCAGGATCCAGAAGGCCACCTGCGCCAAGGACGGTGTTGATCGTGATCCGGCCGAGCGCCGTGCCAGCCGCCTCCACGTCACCCTGCAGCAGGTAGTTGGCGAGGTCGTTCACGCTGTCGATCTGGTTGAACGCGTTGCCGAGCAGGACCTGCACCACTTCGGGCGCGATGAAGTCGTACCCCTGCGCAACAGGGCGCAAGACATTTCTATCCGCGGCAACGTTGAACTCGTGGATCGCTTCGTTGGTCGCGCGATAGGGGTCGCGCTCGTCGAAGCTGGCGCCTGGCCCAGCCCCGGCACAGGCCCCGAGGCCGACGAGAAGCGCGAGGGCGGCAAGCGGACGGAGCGTGTGGCTGGGGGACATCGGCGGCTGCCTCTGGCTTGCGCGGCCATCGGCCGGCGATTGTGATCTGGATGCGCGGCAATCGCCCGGGGGGGCTGGCCACTCTGCTCGGCGAGAACGTAGACTGCGCGGCATGCGGTCTCAAGCGCTTCTAGTAAAAATGTTATTCACACTTACATAGCGGCGGTGCAAGGAGACGGTCATTGACGGGCAGAGCAGCAGGTCAGGTGGCTGCGTCAGCGGTTGCGGCCTGGGTGACGCGGGTTGCAGAGCGGCCTCGCACCGCAATCGCGGGGTTGGCGGTTATCGTATTGCTGGCCTTGCTGGCTTTGACCCGGCTTGGGATCGATACCGATTCGCGAAAGATGCTAGCGCCGGATCTGCCCTTTCAGCTTCGCGGGCAGGCGGTGAACGCGGCGTTCCCTGGCCTCAAGAATCAGGTGCTCGTGGCGGTCCGAGGCGAGCGCGCAGATCCGGTGGACGCTGTGGTGGCGACGCTCACTGATGCGCTTGAGGATGCGCCTGGGGTCGCGGCGGTGTTTGCGCCCTCGGCAGATGCCGTGCTGGTCCGTTCGGGGATGCTCTATCTCGACCAGGATGTGCTGGAGGCGCAACTCACCCGACTGGCGAAATCGGCGAACTTGCTTGCGGCGCTGCGCGGGGACCAGACGCTCGAAGGGTTCATCGCTGCTCTTGGCGAGGCAGCGCGTTTGGCCGAGCGCGCAGACATCCCCCGCGGTGCGCTTGATGCACTTCATGCTGAGGCGGCGGCCGTGGTCGAAGGGGTGCTGGCAGGCACGCCTCGCAGCTTTGCCTGGAGCGATGCGCTGGCCGGCAGCGGGCCGGTGCTGCGGGTGATCACGGTCTCGCCTTCACTCGATTTCGCCCGCGTCAATCCGGCGAAAACCGCCATGCAGTCTGTGGAGGCAGCGGTGGCAGCGCTCGATCCGGCCTTGGCCGCGGAAGTGGAAATCGGGCTGACCGGTGATCCAGTGCTGCGGGCGGAGGAGTTGCGCAGCGTGGCGGGCGGGATGCCGCTCTCGCTTGGCCTGTCGCTCTTGCTGGTGGCGGCCGTGCTGTGGGTGTCCCTCGGCTCGGCGGCGCGTGCGGGCCTTGCGTTCGGATCACTGGTGCTGACCCTGATGCTGACAACCGGGTTCGCCGCCTTGGCAGTGGGAGAGCTCAACCTGGTGGCCATCGCGTTCATCGTGCTGATGGTTGGCCTCGGCATCGACTTCGCGATCCATCTAATGCTGCATCTCGAGGAAGACGCCGCGTATTTGCCGGTCGAGGAAGCGCTGGCGGCCTCAGCCAGAGGGTTGGGGCCTGCTCTGGTGCTGACGGCCGTGTCCACATCCGCAGCGTTCCTGGCCTTCGCAGTGACGAATTTCGTCGGCATGGCGCAACTTGGACTGATTGGTGGGGCAGGGGTGCTGATCGCCTTTGCCGTCTCGCTGACCCTGATCCCCGCGGCGGTGCGGCTTTCGCCCGGCCTGATCCGGCGTCAGCGGCGCGAAACCGCGGTCAAGCCCGGAACGCGCCCCCGCCCGCCATCGCGCCTCGCGGCGTGGTTGGCCTTGGCGACCGGGCTCGGAGCGCTCGTGCTCGCGACGGAAGCCCGGTTCGATGCCGACCCGATGGGACTGCGCGATCCGGATGCCCGCTCGGTCGCCGTCTACGGCTGGCTGCAGGAAGATCCCGCACTGGCCCCACTCCGCCTCAGCCTTCTGGTCCCGGATGCGGACACGGCGCGGGCGGAGGCCGACCGCCTCGCGGCGCTGCCCGAGGTCCGCTCCGCCCGCTGGCTCGGGTCTTTGGTCCCGCAGGACCAGGAGGCGAAGCTCGCTCTGATCGATCTCGTTTGGCCGTCGCTCGATTACGCGGTGTCCGGCACGGCGGTGTCGCTTGCGGAGGATCTGCCGCGCACGCCTGAGGCTCTGGCCGACGCCCTTGGCGAAGGCGGGGCTGCGGGCCGCCTTGCCGACGCTTTGCGGACCTGGGCCCGCTCAGGCGCATCCGATGACGCCCTGACGGCTCGGCTGTTTGCCCATTTCCCCGCTCTCATCGAGAGGCTCGCATCGCAGCTTGACGTGGCGGAGATCACAGCATCAGACCTCCCTGACCCACTCCGTGCGCGCTACGTCACCACGGCGGACGGGGCGCTTTTGTACCGTGTCGAGATCGTGCCGGAGGCGGATGTCTCTGACCCGGAAGCCCGCGCGGCGTTTGTGAGGGCCGTGAGACAGGTGGCCCCCGGCGCAGGTGGCCCGCCAGATCAGATCGAAGGTGCGGCCAACACGGTCGCCACCGCCATGCTGCGAGCGAGCCTGCTGGCGCTTGCCTTCACCGCGCTGCTGGCCTTCGCCGCCGTCCGGTCCTTGGCAATGGTGGCGGCAATCCTTGTCCCAGTCGGGCTTGCTGGCGCCGTTACGCTGGCCGCCGGTGTATTGCTTGGCATGCCGCTAAACAATGCCAACATCATTGTGTTGCCGCTCCTGATCGGCATCGGCGTCGACACGGGTATCCACTTGGCCTTGCGGGCCGAGCGCTCTGGCGCCGTTTTTGCCACGGCAACGCCGCGGGCCGTGGTCGCGAGCGCGCTCACCACCATCGGAGCCTTCGCGACGCTGGCGCTCTCGGATCACCGGGGCACTGCCAGCATGGGCACGCTGCTGGCGATCGCCCTGGTGGCGGCTGTCGCCATGGCATTTGCACTCACACCTTGGCTTGTGCGCCTTGCAAGGCCGACGGAGCCGACCGACATCCCCCGTTAGACCGCCACAACCCGGAGAACCCGATGCCCCTGATCCGCCAGACCCTGTTCGCTGCCGCTCTTGCTCTAGCCTGGATGCCCGCCGCTGCGGATGAGGCTGCTGAAGCCCGTGCGCTCGCCACCGCAGAGCGGCTGGTAGAGGGCGCGCACGGAGCGTTGGTCGATCCTGGTCTGTCCGAAGCCGCCCGGGCCGATCAACTCCGGGAAACCGTAGCCGCTGCCTTTGCCTTCGACATCTGGGAACGGTTTTTGCTCGGCGACCGGGCCAGCGCCTTGAGCGACGCGCAAAAGGGCGAGTTCCGTGACCGTCTACCAGGCTTTCTCGCCCATCTCTATGCCAACCAATTCGGCAAGGGGCTGGAAGAGAAGCCCGAGATCCGCGACGCACGCCCTGCACGGTCCGATACGCTGGTGCGGGCTTCTATCCCGCGTGCCAATGGCAAAGCCTTGCCGGTGGACTGGCGGGTGCGCGACTTCGACGGGCGCGGCGCGCTTGTGATCGATGTGATGGTCGGCGGGATCTCGTTCCTCGTGCTGAAACGTGAGGAGTTCGCCTCGATCCTGGATGACAAGGGTCCGGACGGGCTCCTGGCCTTCATGGCGGACAACAGCCTCTAACGCTCAATCGCTGGCGAGGAGCGCCTTCGCCGTCTCTGCGGCCTTCTTCGCCCGGCCGCTCGCTGTTTGGTGGAGTGTTTCGTCGTCTCGTGCGGGCGCTTTCGGCAGAAGGGTTAAAACAGGGAGTGTCTTCAAGGGCTCGAGCTTTGGTTCGAAAAAGAATGGCTCGGCAAGCCCGAAGGCCCGGTCGCGAACATCCAGATGCTCAGCTTATATGGCCAGACAGCATGCCTCGGAAACATGTGGAGCCGATCCTCGTGACGCTCCTAGTGGCGTGTCGAGAGCGTTCCGATCAGGCGCGCCCCCACGGGCACGCCGGGAGCGACATGGCGTCTGCCGAAGTGCTAGAGTATCCGTGATGGTCAAGCATCTCTGGATTGCCAGAGTCTGTCCTGCCTGAGCAGGGTGTTGGCTAGGAGCA
>JBCBYB010000001.1:0-301955 GCA_039816045.1 Pseudomonadota bacterium | reverse complement strand
GTCTGGGTCTCCTCGTCATATTCGATGGTGCCCTCGACCTCGCGGAAGAGACCGAGCGTATCGGCAAACCCGATATGGCTCACCGTGAAGGCGACCGCCACATGCGAGGGGTCGATCTTCCAGGTCGCGGCATTGGCCGTCGCAGGGGCGGTCAGGGGCAGGCTGGCAATCAGGGCGGCGGCCGTCAGGCCCGCCAGGCTGGGGATGCGCATCTCGCTTCTCCTCGAACTCTGTTGCTGTGATCGGGTGCGGATCCGGCGCCGCACCGGGTAAACTAGCGCAGTGGCGGCCCGGGTCAGCCTCACATCCGCTCGATAGCGACCGCCGTGCCCTCGCCCCCGCCGATGCAGAGGCTGGCAATGCCGCGGGTGCCGCCGGTCTGCTCGAGTGCTGCGAGCAACGTCACCAGGATCCGCGCGCCCGAGGCCCCGATCGGGTGGCCGAGCGCACAGGCCCCGCCCCGCACGTTCAGCCGCTCCCGCGGGATCGCCAACTCGTGCGCCGCGGCCATGGGCACCACGGCAAAGGCCTCGTTGATCTCCCAGAGATCGACATCCTCGATAGCCCAGCCCGTGGCGTCCAACACCTTACGGATCGCGGGGATCGGTGCGGTGGTGAACCAGCCCGGCTCCTGCGCGTGGGAGGCGTGCGCCACCACCCGCGCCTTCGGGGTCAGCCCCCGCGCCGCGGCCTCCGCCGCCGTGGTCAGCACCAGTGCCGCCGCCCCGTCCGAGATCGAGGAGGCATTGGCGGGCGTGATCGTCCCATCCTTCTTGAAGGCCGGCTTCAGCCCGGGGATCTTGTCGGGCCGGGCGTTGCGCGGCTGCTCGTCGCTCTCGACGACCGTGTCGCCCTTGCGCCCCGCGATGGTAACCGGCGCGATCTCTGCGGCGAACGCCCCGCTCTCCTGCGCCTGTCGCGCGCCGTCCAACGATGCCAGCGCATAGGCGTCCTGCGCCTCCCGAGTGAACTGATAGCGCTCGGCACAGTCCTCGGCGAAGGAGCCCATCAGGCGCCCCTCTTCATAGGCGTCCTCCAGCCCATCGAGGAACATATGGTCCTTCATCGCCGCATGGCCGATGCGCGCGCCGCTCCGCATCTTCGGCACGAGGTACGGCGCGTTGGTCATGCTCTCCATGCCGCCGGCCACCACGAGGGCGCCATTGCCTGCGCGGAGCTGATCGGTCGCGACCATCACTGCCTTCATCCCGCTGCCGCACATCTTGTTGAGCGTGGTGGCGGGCACCTCCTTCGGCAGGCCGGCACCGAAGCCCGCCTGGCGCGCGGGCGCCTGGCCCTGGCCCGCTGGCAGCACACAGCCCATCAGCAGCTCATCGACGCTGTCGGCAGCAACCCCGGCCCGCTCGAGCGCTGCCCGGATCGCCACGGCTCCGAGCTCCGGCGCCGTCGCACCCGACAGCTCCCCCTGAAAGCCCCCCATCGGGGTGCGCGCAGCCCCCAGGATCACGATCTCGTCCATGCGGTCCTCCTGTCTCGGCGGGTTCTCGGTGGTTCTAGGCGGTTTCGGCGCGCGAGGCGAGAGCCAGCCGCCGGAGCGCCTCGGTCTGCAGATTACCGCCCGCGCGATTGGCGATGGTGCGTTCCTCCAAAGCGCCCAGTTCGCGGGCCATGGCGGCCGCCTCCGACGGCGCGAGGGTCTCAAGAGGCGAGAGGCTGGTCTTGATGCCGAAGGCGACCGCTCCGGTCCGCGGCAGCCGGGTCAGGGTCTGGCGCTCGGTGCGGAGATACAGCGGCGTCTCCGGCCCCACGGCCACCCCATCGGATTTGTCCTCTTCGCGCCGCGGCAGATAGAGCTCCGACTCCACATGGACCAGCCAGTTGACCCGCCAAAGCGACGCCCCCGGGCGGATCGCCTCGAACACCCGGTTCACCCGGCGCGCCAGGGTGTCGTCGTAATCGGGAACCGGCGCGTGGATCGGGGTCAGCGCACGCCCGAGCTTCTCCGCCAGCGACCAGCGCGATGGGAAACAGAGAACCGCGGCGACCAGGCGATACTCCTCGCCGGGGACCAGCAGGCACCAGTCCTCTGCCGTCATGGCGCCGAGGCTCGCAAGCGGGGTGGCCGGATCGGGGGTGACGGAGACCCCATCCGGGCGGCGCCACCGCTCCCCATCCCAACGGTCCGGCGTCGCGGCACAAACGATCTCCAGCAGCTCCTCGGCTGGCGCCTCCCCCTCCGGCAGCACGGCGAGCACCGTGTCCCGCTCCGCCTCCAGGAGCCGCGCCCGCTCCGTTATCTGGGCCGCAAAATCCGGGTCCGCCGTCGCCAAGGGCCGTTCGCCGAGCGGCATCAGCCCCGGAGGACGCGCCGTCCTCGGGTCGAGAAAGGGCAGGTAGGGCGGGCGCTCCAGCAGCCATGGAACCGTCATGGCCTTCCCCTCCGGCTGTAGTGGAGGAGGTTCACGGCAGTCAGCTCCCTCTGCACCGGTGACCAGGCGGGGGCGAAGGCCATCCAGTCCCGCCCCACGGCTTCCGCGATCTGGCCAAGGCTCCGCCGCCCGTCGATCCGCGCGATCAGCGGAGCCGCCGCCGACGGCAGCGCAAGCGTGAGCGGCTGGCCGTTGCCGGAGACGGTGAGCCCGCGCCCCTTGGAGACCTGGCGCGCCACTGCCTCTGCCGGAGCCCCCCGAAGATGCGGCACATCCGAGGGCGATTTGGGCCGTGCGACGCGGCCCTCCGCCTCCTCGGCTCGCACGGCATAGAGGGTGTGGGTCTTCATCGCGCCTGAGAGCTCTTCAGCGAGCGCCGCCTGCTCGGGCTCGGGCATTTCGGCCACACGCTCGGCCAGCGCCGGCACCAGCCGCGCCGGGTCATAGAACGCAGGCTCGGTGAACGACACCCGTTTGAGCCCCGCGCCCGTCAGGGCGGCATCGAGCTCTCCGACGGTGTAGGGCCGGTCGCGGCCATGAAGCAGCAGGTCGTAAAACCCTGCGTCGGAGGCGAGATGGTCTCCCAAGAGCGGGTTGCGCCGGAAACCATGCGCCTCGGGCAGCGCTGCCACAACCGCCCGGCCGAGGGCCAGACGCGCCTCGGGCGCCTCGCCCCCCGCCAGCCGCCGGAAGGCCGATTGCAACGGATAGACCCCGGTCCGACCATAGGGCGCATAGACCATCAGCCCCATCCCTCCACCGGGCGCCAGAGCCTCCGCCAAGGCCGCAAACCCCCGGTCCGGATTGTCGAGATGGTGCAGCACGCCACAGCAATCGATGTAGTCGAAGGGGCCGAGCGCCGGTGCCTGACCGAGATCGCCGCTCACGAACCGCGCCGAGAGCCCGCGCGCCGCCATCCGCGCCTCAGCGATCTCGCGGCTGGCGCGGGAGAGATCGAGATAGGTGATCTCCGCAGGGCACCCGATATCGGCGAGCGTCTGGGCCAGCATCACCAGCCCGTCGCCGGTTCCACCACCGGCCACCAGCGCCCGGAAGGGCTGACGCCAATCCCGCCGCCCGGCAAAGAGGTAATGGTCGATCTCCAGCGGATGCGAGGGCGAGCCCTCGATCAGCCGATGCGCCTCCTCCGCGGGGTCCCGCGCCGGGTAAGGATAGGCTTCGTACTGCGCCGCGACCGGATCCATGGCTGCCCAGTTCGCGCAGCCGAACCCACCCCGTCAAGAGCGCCAAAGCGGCCACCGGACCGCGCCGGCACGCAGCGTCTCCCGGGCGAAGGGGAGAGAGACGGCCGAGCCTGGCGCCCGGGTCCAAGGGTGGGCGGGGCCCGGGGGACGCTGCGTGCACGCCACCTGCGACACCGGGTGACGCAAACGGGACAGATCCGCGCCCCCGCCATGGCACCGTGAGATCAAAGGGGAGAGCCGCGATGAACACCCACTATGCCGACCGCCGCAAGATCGATCCCGCCCGCCGGGGAGACAACACGCCGCTCGACCCGGACCGGACCGAGATCGGGCCGACCGAGCTTGCCTATGCGGAATGGGCGGCCGCGGGGCTCGAGCTGCCCGACCTCCCAGCGATGCGCGCGTTTCGGCACAAGCGCCTGGTGGACGAGATCAACCGCCAGAACCTCGGCGGGCTCCTGGTGTTCGACCCGCTCAACATCCGCTACGCGACCGACACCACCAATATGCAGCTCTGGAATGCGCATAACCCGTTCCGGGCCCTGCTGGTCTGTGCCGACGGATACATGGTGCTCTGGGAGTACAAAGGCGCGAGCTTCCATTTCCTCTCCGACTTCAACCCGCTGGTAAAGGAGGTGCGTGGGGGTGCCGGCTTCTTTTACTTCGCCACCGGCGACCGCTCGGACGCCGCGGCGGGAGAGTTCGCAGCGCAGGTCGACGAGGTGATGCGTGCCCGCGTCGGCACCGACCGGCGGCTCGCGGTCGACAAGATCCTGCTGCACGGTGCGCGCGCGCTGGAGGCGCTCGGCTTCGAACTCCATGAGGGCGAGGCGGTCACCGAGCGCGCCCGCGTGGTGAAGGGACCGGACGAGATCAAGGCGATGCGGTGTTCGATGCTGGCCTGCGAGCACTCCGTCGCGGCGATGGAGGCGGCCTGCAAACCGGGGCTGTCGGAGGACGAGGTCTGGGCGGTGCTCCACGCCGAGAACATCAGGCGCGGCGGCGAGTGGATCGAGACGCGGCTCTTCGCCTCAGGACAGCGCACCAACCCGTGGTTCCAGGAATGCGGGCCGCGGATCATCCAGAATGGGGAGATCTGCGGGCTCGATACCGATCTGGTGGGCTGCTACGGCATGTGTGCCGACATCTCGCGGACCTGGTGGATTGGCGACCCGGATCCGACCCCCGAGATGCGGCGCCAGTTCCAGATCGCCCATGAGCACATCATGACGAATATGGAGATGATGCGCCCCGGGGTGAGCCTGACGGAGCTGACCTTCGGCGGGCACATGCTGCCCGAAGAGTTCGTCGAGGGCCGCTATGGCTGCAAGATGCACGGCGTGGGGCTCTGCGACGAGTGGCCGCTCGTGGCCTATCCGGAGGATTTCCGCGAGGGCGCCTTCGATGTGGTGCTGGAGCCCGGCATGATGCTCTGCGTCGAGGTGCTGATCCAGCACCGGCCGGGGACGTTCTCGATCAAGCTCGAAGACCAGGTTCTGGTGACCGAGACCGGCTATGAGAACCTGACGCAGTATCCCTTCGATGCGCGGCTGATGGCGTGACGGCATCGGAGGAGGACGCCCCTCGTCGAGGCCCTGCGGGCCCGTCCTCGGCGCGGTCGGGCTGACGCCCTCCGGCACGCCGCCCAATGCGTCTCGCAAAAGCAAACCGCGGCGGAGGGCGCTCCGCCGCGGTTTTGTGCGTGTGGCGGGCGACGCGCCCGCGCCGGAGGTCAGACCTCGCAGCCGGTCGCGATCGCGCAGGCGGTCAGGAGAACCGCAAGTATGCTCTTAAGAAGATTGATCATGTCACTGCCTCTGTTGGTTTTTTGCCTGTGGAAGCAGGTTAGCAAACTGAGTCGCAAACCGCAAAGGAAAGGTGATTCGAAACCCGCGAGCTGTGGCGGATGGGGAACGCTTCGGATCATGCTGAGTCTGAGCCGGACGATACCCCCCAGATATTGTGGGCAGAGGTCAGGCAAACCAGGCCAGCCGCTGTCCGTGCGGTGAAGCCCAGGCACGCGGCACCCCGTCGAGCGACAACAGGAAGTGCGGCCAATCCGGCGCGGCGGGTGCTTTGGCTGCGATCTCGGGCAGGACCGAGGGGGCCTCGCAGGCGATCCAGGCGGCATCGAGCGCCTGCACCGTCTCGACGAACTGCGCGCGACCCTCAGGCGGAAGGTAGGCAAGCACCGCGGTATGGTAAATCACCAGGCGGGCATCGGGCGGGGCGGTTGCGGCGAGGTCCGCGAGATCCGTCTCCAACCGACCCGTCACCACGCGCGGAGGCGCTGCGGCCGCCAGATCGAGCGCTGCATCGAGACGGGCGGCGCGGGTTGCCTCCTCCGGCCAGACCAGCATCTTCAACCAATCCCGGTCATCCGGATCGGCGGCACTCAGCGGGTTGAGATCGAGCCCCGCGCGCCAGGCGATCGATGGCACGCCCGCCGGCAGTGGCGCGGGACCGGTCACCGTACAGGTCATCTCCGGCGCTCCGGGCGGCCCAGGCATCCGGTGATCTCCGTAGGCATAGGCGTAGCGGTCGGGCAGCAGGCAGAGCCCCGCCGACGCGCCGACTTCGAGCAAGGCGAGCGGGCGCCCGGGCTCGGCCAGCGCTGCGAGAAGCGGCAACAGCACGGCACAACGCCCGGGTTCGTTGGTCTGGGTCGCCCGGCGGCGCATCACCGCCGCGATGGCCGGGCCCTGGCTGGCTAGGGTGTCCTCCAAGGCCGCACGCGATCCCGGCACCCCAGCCACCTTCCGAAGGGCGGCGAGAAAGAGGTTCGGCTGGCGCTTGGGCTCCGGCAGCGCGTCGAGAAAGGCGAGACTGGCCGGGCTCTCGGCGATCCACGAGCAAAGCGCCGCATAGGACGGCGAGGTCCCCTCAACCTGGTGCACGAATCGCCGGTAGCGATCGGCCGTGGGCCCGCCGATCCAGCTTTCAGTCATGTCTTGGGCTTATAGGTGTGCTCCTCGCCTGGAAAGCGGCGCGCGCGCACCTCTTCGGCGTACTGGCCGACGGAGGCGACCATCATTTCCTCCATGGTCCCATAGCGCTTCACAAAAGTGGGAACACGGGGCATCAGGCCGACCATGTCCTCGAAGACCAGGATCTGCCCATCGCAGCCGGCCGAGGCGCCGATGCCGATCGTCGGGATCGAGAGCTCCGTCGTCAGCCGCTCCGCAAGCGCCGGCACCACCCCCTCGACGACCACCGAGAACGCCCCCGCCTCCTGGATCGCGAGGCCGTCCGCCACCACCGCGTCGAACTCCGCCTCGTTGCGCACCGCCTTGAAACCGCCCGCCGTGTTCATCGCCTGGGGCATGAGCCCGATATGCGCCATCACCGGGATCCCGCGGCGGGTCAGGTGCCGGATGGTCGGTGCCATCTCGGTCCCGCCCTCGAGCTTCACCGCGTGCGCCCCGGTCTCCTTGATCACCCGCGCCGCATTCCGAAACGCCGTCTCGGGCGATTCTTCGAACGATCCGAAGGGCATATCGACCACAACTAAGGCTTTGTCTGCACCGCGCACCACCGCCTGGCCGTGCATAATCATGTGCTCCAGCGTTACGCCCAGGGTGTTCGGCATCCCGTGGATCACCATGCCCAGACTGTCCCCCACCAGCAGCAGATCGCAGACCGCGTCGCAGATCCGCGCCACATGGGCGGTGTAGGAGGTGAGGCAGACCAGCGGCTCGCCCCCCTTGCGCGCGGCAAAAGCCGGCACGGTCATCCGCTTGCGCTTGGCGCCTGGATCGGGGTCGGCGATGGCGCCGCGCTTGGAAATGGTGCTCTGGGTCGACATCGGATCCTCCTGTGCCTGGGGCGAACGGACGCATCCTTAACGTAAGCCGCGCCCCCCGCCGCTGCGATAATGCCATGGGATATTCGAATGCGATATCGCTGCGATATCAGCGATATTCGACGCAGCGCCGGTAGCCCACCCACCCAAAATGACGTAAAGTCAGCGTGACACATCTGTCACAGCCGACTGACAGTAGCAGGGTTTGCGATCTCGACGAGCAGACCCATATGGGATAGGGAGCAGACAAGAGGCCCCCGGCGATGCGCCAAATCCACCTGGCACGACGCATTCGGCGGGGACAAACGGAATGACCCGTACCCCGCGTTGGAAAACCATGACTGGACGCACTCATCCCTTGGCCGGGCTCTGCCTGGCATTGGCCCTCACGGCGTTTCCGGCGGCTGCTGCCGATCCGGTGCGCGTGGTTGTTCTGGACGTCGTGGCCGAAGACCGTGCCAGCGACCTGCTGGTGAACGGGCGCACCATGGCGGCCCGCCGGGTCGATGTGGAGGCTGAGACCCCAGGCGTGGTGATCTCCGAGCCACTGCGGCGCGGGACCAAGGTCGCGGCGGGCGATCTGCTGTGCCGGCTGGACGGCGGCTCGCGCCAGGCGCAGCTGCGCGAGGCGGAGGCGAAGTTTGCCGAGGCCGAGGCAGAGGCCGTCGCGGCCGAGCGGCTCTCGGAGCGCGGGTTTGCGGCCGAGACCACCCGGCGCGCCCGCCAGGCCGAACGCGAAGCCGCTCAGGCCGCCGTCGAGCTGATGGAGCTCGACATCAAGCGGCTGGAGATCCGCGCGCCTTTCGACGGCCACTTGGAGAGCGACACGGCGGAGCTCGGCGCCCGCCTCGACGTCGGCGAGAGCTGCGCGACGGTCGTGGATCTCGCGACCGCGCGCGCGGCGGGCTATGTGGGCGAGCAGGCGGTGGATCTGCTGGCGCTCGGCGCCCCTGCGACGGTGCGGCTGGTGACGGGCTCCGTGGTCGAGGGGCCGGTGAGCTTCATCGCCCGCGTCGCCGATCCGGACACCCGCACCTATGAAGTGGAGGTGCGGCTGGAGAACCCAGATGGTCTGATCCGCGACGGCATGACCGCCGAGCTGAAGCTGCCGCTGCCGCCGATCCGTGCGCACCGGCTGCCGCAATCGGCGCTGACGCTGGACGATGCCGGCCGGCTCGGGGTGCGCCTTGCGGTCGAGGAGGCCGGGGCTTGGCGCACGCGCTTCAGCCCGGTCACGATCATCGAGGACCGGCGCAATGCCGTCTGGGTGCGCGGCCTGCCGGATGCGGTCCGCGTGATAGTCGTTGGCCAGAACTTCGTTCGCGATGGGGGCGCGATCGATCCTGTTCCCGTAAGCTGGGACGATTTAGGATAACCCCATGGCGGATCTGATCGGCTGGTGCGCCGAGCGCGCACGGATGGTGCTCGCCCTCTGCGTGATCTCGCTGGCCGCAGGGCTGGTGAGCTATTTCGCGCTGCCCAAGGAGGGGGAGCCGGACATCGACATCCCGGTGCTCTACGTCTCGGCGGCCCTGCCCGGGGTCTCGGCGGCGGACAGCGAGCGGTTCCTGGTGAAGCCGCTCGAACAGGAGCTGCGCGGTCTCGAAGGCATGATCGAGATGACCGGCATCGCCTCGCTCGGCCATGCGGGGATGCTGCTGGAGTTCGACTTCGACTGGGACAAGGACGCCACCATCGCCGATGTGCGGGCGCTCGTGAACCGGGCCGAGGCGGAGTTCCCGGACGGCACCGAAGAGCCCACCATCACCGAGATCAACCTCAGCCAGTTCCCGATCTTCGTCGTATCGCTGTCGGGCGAGGTGCCGGAGCGCACGCTGCTGCGGCTCGCCAAGGACCTGCAGCGCGAGATCGAGGGGCTCCCGCCGGTGCTGGAGGCCGAGCTTGCCGGGCACCGCGAAGAGATGATCGAGGTGCTGGTCGACCCGCTGAAGCTCGAAGCCTATGACATCACCGCCCAATCGTTGCTGGAGACGGTCACGCGGAACAACCAGCTCGTGGCCGCCGACAGCATCGAGAGCGGCTCCGCCAGCTTCCAGGTGAACGTGCCGGGCGCCTTCGAGGAGCCCCAGGACGTCACCGGCCTGCCGGTCAAGGTCTCGGGCGACCGGGTGGTGCGTCTCGCGGATCTGGCCGAGATCCGCCGCACCTTCGAGGATGAAGCCGGACGGGCGCGCTTCAACGGTGAGCGCTCGGTCTCGCTCCAGGTCAGCAAGCGCATCGGCGAGAACATCATCGCGACCGTCGAGGAGGTCCGCGCCGTCGTGGAGGCACGCACCGCGACCTGGCCGGAGCCGCTGCAACGCGCGGTCCGGGTCGATTTCTCGATGGACCAGAGCGCGGTCGTCAACGACATGGTCGGTCAGCTCGAGAACTCGGTGCTGACGGCGATGATCATGGTGATGATCGTGGTGCTGGCGGCCCTCGGCTTCCGCTCGGCGCTGCTGGTCGGCATCGCGATCCCGGGCTCGTTCCTACTCAGCTTCGGGCTGATGGCAGCGCTTGGGATGTCGGTCAACAACATGACCATGTTCGGCCTGATCCTGGCGGTCGGCATGCTGGTGGACGGCGCCATCGTGGTGGTCGAACACGCCGACAAGCTGATCAAGCGCGGCGAGGGGCCGATGCGCGCCTACACCGCCTCGGCGCGGCGCATGTTCTGGCCGATCGCCTCCTCGACCGCGACGACGCTCTGCGCCTTCCTGCCGATGCTGCTCTGGCCGGGGATGCCGGGCGAGTTCATGGGCCAGCTGCCGGTCACGCTGATCTTTGTGCTTTCGGCCTCGCTGATCGTGGCGCTGATCTATCTGCCGGTGATCGGCGGCGTGCTCGGCCGGGTTGGCCGGGTCTTCGGCGCCCCCCGGGCTGCGCGGGTCGAGCCGCCGCGGCGCGGGCGCACCTGGTTCGGACGGATCGTGGCCATGGTGGTGCTCAACCCGGTCGGCCCGGTGCTGGCGCTCATCCTCGCAGGCGCCGCGATGACCGGGATCGTGAGCTACTACTCCAGCAACAACGCGGGCGTGGAGTTCTTCGTCAACACCGACCCGGACCGGGCCATCGTCCATGTCCGGGCCCGCGGCAACCTCAGCCTCGACCAGACCGACCGGCTGGTGCGTCTGGTCGAAGAGCGGATCCGCGGTGTCGAGGGGATCTCGGCGGTCTTTGCGACGGCCGGCGCCGGCGGGATCAACATCGGCGCAGGTGGCGACGGCCCCTCCGACAGCGTCGGCACGCTGCTGATCGAGCTCGCACCCTGGGGCACGCGTGGCCCCGGCCAGCCGATCCTCGACGAGGTGACGCGGCGCACGGCCGACCTGCCCGGCGCCTATGTGGAGGTGGTCAAGCAACAGGACGGGCCGCAACAGGGCAAGCCCTTGCAGCTCCTCGTCGCGGGCGAGGATTGGGCGACGCTCGATGAGGCCGCAGCGATCGCGCGCGCGAAGTTCGAGGCGACGCCGGGGCTCGTGCAGATCGACGACACCCGCCCCCTGCCCGGCATCGAGTGGCGCCTGACGGTCGACCGCGAGGCGGCGGGCCGCTACGGCGCGGATATCGCAACCATCGGACCGATGGTGCAGCTCCTGACCCGCGGCGTGTTGCTCGACACCATGGGGGTCGAGGGCTCGGAGGAGAAGATCGACATCCGCGCCCGCTTCCCGGAGGGTTACCGCGCCCTCTCGACGCTCGCCTCCATGCGAATCTCGACGGCGCGCGGTCTGGTGCCGCTGTCGAATTTTGTGACGCTGGAACCCGCGCCGAAGCTCGAAGAGATCAGCCGCCGCGACACCGAGCGCTTCTACCTGATCCGCTCGGATGTGGACGCCGAGACCTCGGACATCGCGACCATCGAGATGCTGGAGGCGTGGATCGCCGAGGAGCAGCCCTTCCCCGCCGGCATCCGGGCCGAGTTCACCGGCGACCGCGAGGAACAGGAGAAGAGCATGGCCTTCCTCGGCCAGGCCTTTGCAGGCGCCTTGGGGCTGATGTTCGTGATCCTGCTGGCGCAATTCAACTCGCTCTACAACGCGGTGCTGGTGCTGACGGCGGTGGTGCTCTCGGTCGCAGGGGTGCTCGTGGGCATGCTGGTGATGGGGCAGAAGTTCTCGATCATCATGACCGGCACAGGGATCGTCGCCCTGGCGGGGATCGTGGTGAACAACAACATCGTGCTGATCGACACCTTCCAGGACTATGCCAAACGGATGAACCGGCTCGAGGCGATCGTGAAGACCGCCGAGGACCGCATCCGCCCGGTGCTCCTAACCACCGTGACCACCATGGCCGGTCTGATGCCGATGATGCTGGCCACCAGCTTCGATTTCCGCTCGTTGGCCTGGGTTCAGGGCGCACCAACGGCCCTCTGGTGGGTGCAGCTGGCCACCGCCGTGGTGTTCGGGCTCGGCACCGCGACCGTGCTGACACTGGTGGTGACCCCGGCGGCCCTGGCCCTGCGCGAGTGGATCACGCTCGGCGCCTATCGCGGCGGACGGCTGGCTTGGGAGATGCTGCGGGCCGCCCTCTCGCCAGCCGCGCGCATGGGGCGGTTCTGGCGCGACCGGCGCATGGCACGGACGCTGCGGCGCACGCCGCTGCCCGAGATCCAGTGGGAGCGTCCCCCGGTTCCGCCCACACCGCGCCAGCGCCCCTCGCCGGTCGTTCGCGCAGCGGAGTGACGCTCACGCTTGAAACCGCCACGGCCACGCGGCCTTCTCCGATCCGGGAGGGCGGGGCGCGCCACGGGCGAAGGGGGGTGCACCGCCCGCAACAAGCGCTGCCCTCTCAGGGTGGGTGGGGCCCGTGGCGCGCCCCGCCCCATCGTTCAGCTCTGAGCGCCTATCTCAGTAATAGTTATAAACGATGGGCCGCCCATAGCGCCCGCCGTAATAGCCGTAATTGCCATAGCCGTAATAGCCGTAATACCGCTGATCATACCAATAGGTCCGGGTATAGACCTCGCGCCAGCGCCGGATCGCCGTCTGGAACTCCTGCTCCTCCGCCCGTTTGGCCTGGGCCGCGCGCGCCAGTTCCGCCGCCTCCTTGTCGCCCCGGGTCGCCGCCACGGTCAGCCATTTGTGCGCTTCGTTGTAGTCGGCGCCCATCTCCTCGAGCCCGGTCAGATAGATCCGGCCGAGCGCCGATTGCGCCCGCAGATCGCCCATCTCCGCCGCATCATGCATCCAGCGCAGCGCCTGATAGCTGTTCTGCTCGATCCCGTCGCCGCGCATATAGCGCATGCCAAGATCGAAGGCCGCCCGCGGGTCCTGCTCGGCCTCCGCGACCAGCACCGGCAGGATGCCTTCCGGATCCTCGGGCGGGCGCGAGGTGGTCGGATCGAAGGTCTGGATGTCCTTCGGCGCCGTGCCGCATCCCTGGTCGTTGCACAGCACGATGGTGTCCGGGTCCGTCTGCCCGGTGGTCTGCTGGCAGGCGGCGAGGCCGAAGGGCGCCAGCCCCAAAAACGTGTAAACAATCACAGTCCGCATCACTTCTCTCCAATATGCTGGTTTCGGCTCACGCAAGCCGCGAGGCTCTGTATAGTCTCGCAGCAACGGGCCGGTCGCAATCACGAATCGCACCGCCCGGGGTGGAGCGAACGACGTTGGAGAGGTGGAGATGATCGCGAAGTCTTTCAAGTTTGCCGCAGCAGTGGGTCTGGCCGCCCTGCTTGCGGGGTGTCAGGGTGGGAGCGTGAGCCAGGGCACAGGCAGCACCGCTGTCTCGGGGGCCGCAGCCGGTGGCGCCAGCGTCAACGCGGGCCGGCTCGAGCGCTGTGCTCAAACGCTTGGAACCATTGCGGTGGACGATGGCCGCAGCCGCGCCTGGTACGGCTATTGGTACCGCACCACGGGGGTGACCTCGGTCGAGCCGCTGATCCGCCTGGCCGCGCAACAGTCGAACTGCTTCATCGTCACATCCGTGGGCAACCAGCGCCTCAATGACCGGATGACCGACATCACGCTGAACCAGCGCAATTCAGGCGAGTTCCGCGCCGGATCCAAGCAGCAGAAGGGCCAGCGGGTTGCGGCGGATTACTTCCTCGAGCCCGCGATCATCATCGACAACGATGCGACCGGCGGGCTCGCGGCGGGCCTCGGCGGCATCATCGGCGGCAGCGTGGGCGCCGCGATCGGCGGCGGGCTGACCACCAAGAGCTCGGTCGTGACCCTCTCGCTCTTCGACATCCGCAGCCAGGTGCAGCTCTCGATCTCGGAGGGCAGCGCGACCTCGACCAATTTCGGGGCGGCCCTCGGGGCACTCGGCGGCAATGCGGGTGGCGCACTCGGCGGGTTCTCGCGCACGCCGGAGGGCAAAGCGACCGTTGCGGCCTTCACCGACGCGTTCAACCAGATGGTGATCGCCCTGCGCAACTACCAGGCGCAATCGGTGCAGGGCGGCTCGGGCCGGGGCGGCGTGCTGACCGTCAACTGATCCCACCCTCTGCGATCCGGACGCCGCCCTTTACCGGGCGGCGTTTTTTGTGCGCCCAAGCCAAGCCTGCCGCCGCCGCGGGCCGAAGGGGGCGCTCCGCCTCAGCCGGCGCAGCGGTTCAGCGGGTGGGTGGGGCCCGCGGCGGCGGCGGGCGCCGGTCCTCTACTCCGCGGCCTCGGTCCCGAGATCCAGCTCCGCCTCCTGGCTCGCCCACATCCCCGCATAGATGCCGCCCTGGGCCAGCAGCGCCGCATGGGTCCCGCGCTCGGCCACCCGGCCGGCATCGAGCACGATGATCTCGTCCGCCTCCACCACCGTGGAGAGCCGGTGCGCGATCATCACGACCGTCCGCCCCTCGCCAAGGCGCCGCAGCTCCGCCTGGATCTCCCGCTCGGTGCCGGTGTCGAGCGCCGAGGTCGCCTCGTCCAGGATCAGCACGCCCGGGTTCTTCAGCATGGTCCGCGCGATCGCCACCCGCTGCTTCTCACCGCCCGAGAGCTTCAGCCCGCGCTCGCCCACCACCGTCTCCGCGCCCTCGGGGAGCCCCGCGATGAACCCGTCGATGCGCGCCGCCTTCGCCGCCGCCGCGACATCCTCGGGCCCGGCCCCGTCGCGGCCATAGGCGATGTTGTAGCCGATGGTGTCGTTGAACAGCACGGTGTCCTGGGGCACGACGCCGAGCGCCGCCCGCAGGCTGTCCTGGGTCACGCGGCGCACATCCTGGCCGTCGATCTCCACCGCCCCGCCGGTCACGTCATAGAACCGGAACAACAGCCGCGCGATGGTCGACTTGCCCGCGCCCGACGGCCCGACAATCGCGAGCTTGCCGCCGCCCGCCACCTCGAAGCTCACATCGTGGAGGATCTGCCGCTCGGGCCCATAGCCGAAGGAGACATTGCGAAACGCCACCTGCCCCGACCCCGGCCGGAATGCCACCGCATCCGGGGCATCCACCACCTCGGGGGTCTGATCGGTCAGCGCGAACATCTCCCGCATATCCACGAGGCTCTGGCGGATTTCGCGATAGACCGTGCCGAGGAAGTTCAGCGGGATCGTGATCTGGATCATGAAGGCGTTGGCCATAGCAAAATCGCCGACCGTGAGCGTGCCCGCCATCACCCCTTGCGCTGCCATCGCCATCACGGCCACCATGCCCGCCGCAATGATCAGCGCCTGGCCGCAGTTCAGGAGCGCGAGGCTCTCGGTCGTCTTGATCGCCGCGCCCTGATAGGCCTCCATCGCGGTGTCATAGCGGCGCGCTTCCCGCCCGCTTGCGTCGAAATACTTCACCGTCTCATAGTTCAGCAGGCTGTCGACGGCCTTCTGATGCGCATCCTGGTCGTCCTTGTTCATCTTCTGGCGGATCTTCACGCGCCATTCGGTGACCCGGAAGGTGAAGACCACATAGGCCGCGATGGTCACCGCCAGCACCGCCGTATACTCCCAGCCGAAGACCGACCAGAAAATGGCCGCCACGATCAGCAGCTCGAGGATCAGCGGCACGATGTTGAAGATCAGGAAACGCAGCAGGAAGTCGATCGCCTTCACGCCGCGGTCGATGATGCGGCTGAGCGCGCCCGTCTGGCGGGAGAGGTGGTAGCCGAGCGAGAGCTTGTGCACATGCTCGAAGGTGCGCAGCGCCAGCCCCCTCAGCGCGTGCTGGCTGACCCGGGCGAAGACCGCATCGCGCAGGTTCTGCAGCACCGTGCCGCTGAGCCGCACCACGCCGTAGGCGATCACCAGCGCGACCGGCCCCGCGACCGCGAGCGCCGCCGTGTCGGGCCCGAGCGCGTCGATCGCCTCCTTGTAGACAAAGGGCAGCACCAGCGTCGCACCCTTGGCCAGCACCAGAAGGCAGAGCGCCACCACCACCCGCAGGCGCAGATCCGGCCGCCCCTCGGGCCAGAGATCGGGCAGCGCGCGCCCCAAAATGCGCAGGTCCGGCGCCCCCTCGGCACCCGGGGTTTTTCGGCTGGGGCGGCGCATCGGCTGTCCTTGGCTGGTCGCGTGGGGTTCAGTCCGCGATCAGTTCAGGCACGCGGAACACCTGTCCTGGATATATGAGGTCCGGGTTGCGGATCAAACCGGCATTGGCCTCGAAGATGAGGGAATAGCGCAACCCCTCGCCATAGTGCTGCTCGGCCAGGCGCCAAAGATGGTCGCCCCGCTGGATCTCGACCTCGCGCTCGGAGATGCGCAGCGCCGCAGGCCCGGCGGTGTAGGAGAACGGCACCTCGACGCGGGTCGTGACCTGGCCGCCGGCGTCCACCTCGTCAAAGCGCAGCAGCCGGGCCGCCTCCCCCGCCTCGCGCGGCATCGAGAGCTGCCAGCTGCCATCCGCGGCGACCGGCACCTCGGTCTGGTAGAGCGTGTTGACATAGAGCCGGACCGCATGGCCCGGGCGCCCGCGCCCGCGCGCGGTGACGGACCCGCCCTTGGGGTGCGTGAGGCTGTCGAGCAAGAGCCCCGGCGCGGCGGGGGCCGGCGCCTGGAGGAGCGCGATCGCCTCGGGCGTCGGCTGGACCAGCAGCGGCGCGCTGTCGGCCCCTTCGATCGGCAGGATCAGGACCGGCGCGCTCAGGAGGTAGTGCGGTTCATCTCCAACCGGGGCGCCGTAGCGATTGGCAGGGGCGGCCGCCCGCGAGCCCGGCTCAGGCTGCCAGCTCTCTCCCGTCGGCATGCGCCGCACCCGGGCGGAACGCTCTTCCTGCCCGCTCAGCCCGAGCCGCGCCTTTGGCAAGGGCCCCGGCGCGAGGCGGAAGGCGGGACCGCCGGCAGGCGCGTTCGGGTCAGGGGCGCGGGCAAAGCGCGCTCCTTCTGGCGAGAGAGGACGGGGGCGTTCGGCATCCCCGCCCGGGCTCGGCGTTGGTGGGAGTGCGGGTCCCGCCGGCTGCGGCCCCGCGTCCGTCGGGCGCAGATCGATCCGGCCGATGGCGGTCAGGCGCGTGGGCAGGGGACGCTCGGCAGCGAGCAGCGCCACCACGGTCTCGGGCATGGCGGACTGGATCGTCCCGGGCCGCCCGGGCAACACATGGGGTCGCTCCGGCGCGAGGCCGCGCTGCGGGATCGCGGGCACGAAGCGTGGGCTGAGCGGTGGGGCGATCGCCCGCAGGCGCGCGCTCCGGTCGAGCCGGCGCCCGTCCCGGTCCGGCCAGTCGGAGATCCGCCCCTGGGCCGGCATCCGCCAATCCGCATCCGGCACCGCGGGGCTGTTGCCGGCAAAAGCCGGAGCGGTGCGGGCAGCCTCAGTCGGCGGCGGCAGATCGTCCGCCGGGACCGCATCCTCGGGCACCAGCGGCGAGCGGCGAAGCGCGCGGCCCGGCCCACCGGGGCGCCACGGAGCAATCGGGGGCGCCGCCCGCGCTTGCGGATCGGGTGTGGCGCCGGCAACCGCAAGCGCCGCGTCATCGCCTCGGTCGGCCGGTTGGGCGGGGCGGCCGGGATGCAAGCCCGAGACCCCGGTCAGCTCCCCTTTTGCGCCATCTTCGCCCAAAGCGAGCGCCGAGCGGTCCCGGATCATCGGAACAGCGATCGGCGGCGCAGCACCCGGACGCGCGAGGCCCCGTGGCAACAGACGGGACACTGTCTCAACCTCCGGCGCCAGGGCAGCGATTGCCTCCGGCGCGGCCGCCGGTTGAGACGCCATGCCAGGAGCCTGGCTCCACCAACCCGGAGCCGCTGGCCGGTCCGGGCTGGGCAGAGGCGCGGCCCGAGCCCCGCGGACAGGCGCATCGGGTGCCGCACTCCGCGCGCTGGCGTTTTCGGCGGCTCCGGGCGCGCGCTGCCAGACAACTGTGGCAAGCGGGTCGGTCTCCGGCCGCGATGCCCACCCGGAGGCGGGGCGCCATGCCGCCTCTGGCGGAGCAGGAATGCGCAGGCGCAGCGCGCGCGCCTCGTCGCTCGGCGGCAAGTCGAGCAGCGCCACAAACGTCCCGGTTTCATCGGCCACCGCTTCGCCCACCACCGTGCGATCGAGAAGGATGTCGACCGGTGAGCCCGCCGGCGCCCGGCCAGCGATCACGGTCCGCCCTTCCGCATCCACGCGCAACACGTCGATCACAGGGCGATCCGGGACGGTCTCGGGAAGGTTTGCCGCGACGCCGGTGCCGACCGTCGGCTCTGGCAGCTTGCCAAAGGTAACCGCTGTGGGGCCGCGGGGCACAGGCGCCTCCGAGGGCAGCGCATCGGGCGATGAGGGGACCACAGACACGGGCTCGGCAGGGGTCACGGGTGCAAGAGCGGCCTCAGGCTCCGCGGGCACGGATGGCGGGACCGCGGCCGTCTCCACCGGCGCATCGGGCCGTCCGGACAACACAATCCAGACCGCCAGCGCGCAAAACGCTGCCGCTCCGATCAGAAGCCCGGCCGTCAGACCGCGGTGCATCGCTCTCCCTGCCTCAAACGAGCCTTGCATGTCGGGCGGGTCTCGGGGATGAGTCCCTCGGTGCGAGTCTGCCGTGTCCGGCCAAAAGAGGAAAGCCCAACATGCACAGTGTCTGCCTCTATTGCGGGTCCCGACCGGGCACAAAGCCGATTTATCTAGAAACGGCCGAGGCTTTCGGCACCGCGCTGGCCCAAGCCGGGATGCGGCTGGTCTATGGCGGCGGCGAAGTGGGCCTCATGGGGGCCGCGGCTTCGGCCTGTATGGCCGCCGGCGGACATGTGACCGGGATCATCCCGCAGCACATCGTCGATCTCGAGATCAAGAAAGGCGATGTGAGCGCGATCTTCGTCACCGAGACCATGCACGAGCGCAAGAAGCTGATGCTCTACAACGCCGATGCGGTAGTTGCCCTGCCGGGCGGCCCCGGCACGCTGGACGAGCTGATCGAGGTGGTCACCTGGCGCCAGCTCGGCCTGCACGCCAAGCCCGCGGTGCTGGTGAATGTGGGCGGCTATTGGGATCCGCTGCTGGCCATGCTCGCGCATATCGAGGCGGAGGGGTTCTGCGGCCCCGAGGTTCGCGGCTTCCTCACCGTGGTCGACAGCGCCGAGGCGGCCGTTGCGACCCTGGCGGAACAGCTCGGCTAGGTCGGCAGCGGGCGCAGCATCGTGAAGCTGTAGAGCGCGAGCCCGATCCAGATCAGCCCGAGGGCTGTGATCAAAGCACCGCTCACGGGCTCGCCGAGGATCAGGATGGCGCACGCGATCTGCAGCGTCGGGTTCATGTACTGCAGCACGCCCACGGTGGAATAGGCGAGCCGGCGCGCCGACTCGGCAAAGAGGATGAGCGGCAGCCCGGTCACGGGCCCCGACAGCACCAACAGCGCCGTGTCATGCGCCGTGCCGCCGAACGCACCCCCGTCGCTGTGGATCACGACGAGGCCGAGCACCGCGAAAGGCGAGAGCAGAAGCGCCTCCACCGCAAAGCCTGTGATCGCGCCGGTCTCCATGCGTTTGCGAAGCAGCCCGTAGGTGGAGAAGCAGATCGCCATGGCGAGCGAGACCTCCGGGATCCCGCCCCGGTCGACCGCCAGCACCGCCACCGCGGCGCCCGCTAGGCCCACCGCCAGCCATTGCAGCCGGCTCAGGCGTTCGCCGAGCAGCAGCACCCCGAAGACCACGGCGACCAGCGGCATCAGGTAGAACCCGAACCCCGCCTCGGTCACCCGCCCGGACTGGATGGCATAGAGATAGACCAGCCAGTTGATCGACACGACCGCCGCCGTAACCGCGAGCCAGGAGACCGCCCGCCGGTCGCCGAGCGTGCGCTTCAGCCCGGCGATCCGTCCGGTGGCCGCGCAGAACAGCACCGCAAAGACCGCACCCCAAAAGATCCGGTGCGCCAGAAGCTCCGGCGCCGGGATATGCGCAAGCAGGTCGAAATAGAGCGGGTTCAGCCCCCAGATCGTGTTCGCCGCCACCGCCGCGACCACGCCGAGGGCCACACCGGACCGGGCATCCGCCCGGCCCGGAGCCAGCGCCATGGGATCAGGCCGCAGCGAGGCGGGCGGCCACGTTCTCCCAGTTCACCAGGTTGTTGAGGAAGTTCTCGAGATAGGCCGGGCGCTTGTTGCGGTAGTCGATGTAGTAGGAGTGCTCCCACACATCGCAGCCCAGCAGCGCGGTCTGGCCGAAGCAGAGCGGGTTCACGCCGTTCGCGGTCTTGGTGACCTTGAGCGTGCCGCCATCGGCCACGAGCCAAGCCCAGCCCGAGCCGAACTGACCGGCACCGGCGGCCGAGAACGCCTTCTTGAAATCATCGACCGAACCGAAGGCACCGGTGATCGCGCTCTCGAGCTCCGACGGCATCGCGGACCCGCCGGGGGCCATCATCTCCCAGAACTGGATGTGGTTCCAATGCTGGCTGACCTGGTTGAACAGGCCCTGGTGCTCGTCCTTGCCATAGGTGCCGGTGATCACCTCGGGCAGCTTGGCGTTGTCGGCACCGTCCCAAGGGGTCCCGGCGATCAGCTCGTTGCCCTTGGTGACATAGGCGTTGTGGTGGAGATCGTGATGATACTCCATGGTCTCCTTCGACATGCCGCTCGCGGCCAGCGCGTCATGGGCATAGGGCAGATCGGGAAGCGTGAATGCCATGGGATGTCCCTCCTCTGGGTGGTGCCTTGGGTGGTTGGCAGGAGCCGGGCGGCCCCTCTCCGCCCCCATATATCTTAACCGTGCGGTTCCGAAAGGGGCGGCGGGCTTTCGCCGTCACTTCAGTGGGGATCAGGGACGCAGGACCTTCCACCGACACTCTACATTGGTCTGCACATCTCGGCCCCTAGGCTCAGGGCCCATAGACTGGGTTTCCATAAGGGCTGCGAGCTGGTTCGAACTCGCAAATATTTTGAGTTAGCGATGTCCGACCACCACTTCTGGCTCAGAGATGCGCAGTTTGCCCGTCTTGAGCCACTCTTGCCGAACAAGCCGCACGGCGTTCCGCGGGTGGATGACCGCCGGGTGTTCTCGGCCATCGGCGTCTTCGATCGGATCTTCGCCACGCTCGCCACCGAGAGCGCCGCGACGGATACGGTCTGATCGATGCAACGCATCTCGAGGCGCATCGTACCGCCGCCGGCCTGGCCAAAAGGGGGCGTTCCCCGCCGGATCAGACGGACCAAAGGCGAACTGAACTCCAAGCTGCACGCGGCCTGCGACGGTGAGGGTGAGGGCAAGCCATTGATATTGCGGCTGACCGAAAGCCAGGTCAGCGACTATTGCGAAGCGCGTGCCATGCTGACCGCGCTGCCCGGGGCCGAAACGCTGATCGCCGGCCGGGGCGACGACAGCAAGGTCTGCGAGCTGTTCGCGCCGACACAGCCCGGGAAAGCCGTGCCGTATCTGCAGTACGGGACGAAGTGTGGCGCCACCCGATCGAAAGAGGGCCAGATCGCTATTGTGTACCAAGGGATTGCGGATGCGCATGTAAAGCGCCTCGGCAACCGCCGCATGGCGATCGGAGGGTGGCCGATGCTGATCATCCTCGATCGTGGCCTGGTCCCAGGGAAACCAGAACCGGACCAACTCACGGAACGACTCGCCGTCTGGCTCTGCGTTCTTGCCACGGATGGAATGCTAGGCTTGCATGGCCGAGGCCGCGGTGATCGTCAGCACCCTCATCGTTCAGGCGGCGAGCCCCGAGTGCCCTGGCTGTTCTCCCGTTCCCTACGGCGTAACGCGGCGATGGTGCGCCTCGCTCAAGGACCCCTCGGTTGCAACGCTCACCACTCCAGCGCTGAGGCCGTCTGGAAGCCCGTTGCGAGGATAAACCGGCATCAGACGGCGGTGAGGGCACAGGCGACCCGGCGACCCTCGGAGAGCAGCACGTTGTAGGTGCGGCAGGCGGAGGGGGTGGACATCACCTCGACACCGATCCCGGCTGCTTCAATGGCTTGCCGAACATCCGCTGGCAGCGGAGCAATCTCTGCGCCCATGCCGACCAAAAGGATGTCTATCTCTGCTGCGAGGCCGATCACGCGGGCAATTCCAGTGTCCCCGAGAGGCATCTCTAGATCGCCGACACCGGAGGGGGCACAGAGCACCGAGCCTTCGACCCAGCTGCCGGCAATGCGAAACCCGCCAGGGCCATAGCCGTCGATGGGGGGCTGCCCCTCGAACCCGATCTCCCGCATCCGCATCGACGCGCCTCCTGAACGCCCCGCCGAGGCCCCATGCCTGCGGCGCATTTCGCGCGGCCGATCGCGCCCTGCGGGCGCAACCGCCCTTCCGATCCAGCCCCACCCCCCGCCCCCCGCACCTCCCTGCGCAAAGCGCAGGGAGGTGCGGGGGGCGGGGGTGGGGCTGGGTCTGGCAGCCAGGGCCCCGCGTCAGCGGGGTCCTGGCGGCAGAAGCGGGCCCGTCAGGGCACCAAACCTGCGCGCCGGGTCAGACCT
This sequence comes from Pseudomonadota bacterium, assembly GCA_039816045.1. Classification (GTDB taxonomy): domain Bacteria; phylum Pseudomonadota; class Alphaproteobacteria; order Rhodobacterales; family Rhodobacteraceae; genus Thermohalobaculum. Next base: position 279,775 of record JBCBYB010000001.1, on the reverse strand, counting down.
GCGCGCCATCAATGCGGATGCCGGCTTTGGCCTCTTCCGCCGTCGACCAGTCCCGCCGCACGCCGAGCCACAGGAGCGTTGCCGCCGCCACGAAGACCGACGAATAAGTCCCGACCACAACGCCCCAGATCATCGCAAAGGTGAAGCCCTGGATCACGGGCGGGCCGAGCACGAACATTGCCCCAAGCGCGATCAGGGTCGTCACCGAGGTCATCACCGTCCGCGCCAGCGTCTCGTTGATCGAGAGGTTCAGGAGGGCTGCCAGATCCATCTTCTTGTATTTGCGCAAGTTCTCGCGGACCCGGTCAAACACCACCACCGTGTCGTTGAGCGAATAGCCCACGATGGTCAGGATCGCCGCGATGATCGCCAGGTTGAACTCGATGCCCGTGAGCGCGAAGATCCCGATCGTGAGCACCACATCGTGGACCAGCGCCGCAACCGCGCCGAGGCCGAACTGCCACTCGAACCGCAGCCAAATATAGATCAGGACCGCCAACACCGCGAGCAGGATCGCGAGCGCGCCGGCCTGGAGGAGCTCGCTCGAGACCTTCGGGCCAACCACCTCGACGCGGCGGATCTCGGTGCCCGGGAAGGCCGCTTGCAGCACCTGGCCAAGCTCCTCGGCCACGATCATCCGGTCATCGCCGTCGCCGGCTTGCTCCTCGACCCGCACCAGCACGTCGCGCTCGGAGCCGAAGCTCTGGACCGCGACATCGCCGAGGTCCATATCCGTCACCACCGTGCGGATGTCCCCGAGATCGGCCGCCTGTTCCGTGCGGATCTCGAGCATGGTGCCGCCGCGGAAATCGATGCCGAAGTTGAGCCCCAGGACCGCCGCGAGCACCACAGCCCCCACACAGGCGCTCAGCGAGAAGCCCACGGTGAGCCGCCGCAGCCCGAGGAAGTCGACCGCCGTCTTCTCCGGCACCATGCGCAGCAGCGCGACCTTCAGCGTCTTCGGCCGCGCCCAGTCGAGCCAGCGCACCACCATCAGGCGCGTCACCATGGTCGCGGTGAAGACCGAGGTGATGATGCCGAGGCCGAGGGTCACGGCAAAGCCCTTCACGGGGCCGGAGCCGATGGCGAACAGGATCACCGCTGCGATCAGGGTGGTGATGTTGGCGTCGATGATCGCCGAGAGCGCCTCCGAGTAGCCTTTGTCGATGGCGCGTGCCGGGCCCTTCGCGCCCCTCAGCTCCTCGCGTATTCGCTCAAAGATCAGCACGTTGGCGTCCACCGCCATACCAATTGTGAGCACGATCCCTGCGATGCCCGGCAGCGTGAGCGTCGCCCCGATCACCGAGAGCAACGCCATCAGCATCGCGACGTTCAGCACCAGCGCGATGGCGGCGAACACGCCGAAGCGACCATAGGCGGCCATCATGAACACCAGCACCGCGACGAAGGCGAGCAGGGTCGCCGCCGAGCCCGCCGCAATCGAGTCCGCCCCGAGATCCGGGCCCACGGTGCGTTGCTCCAGCACCTTGATGGAGGCCGGCAGGGCGCCCGAGCGGAGCAGGATCGCGAGCTGCGTCGCGCTCTCGGTCGTGAAATTGCCCTCGATGAAGCCGGCGCCGCCCAGGATCGGCGATTGGATGCGCGGGGCCGTGATCACCTGGCCGTCGAGCACCGTGGCAAAGAGCTGCCCCACATTGGCGGAAGTGAACTCACCGAACACCCGGCTCCCGAAGGTGTCGAAGCGGAAGTTCACCACCGGCAGGCCGGACTCCGGGTGGAAGCCAATGCTGGCATCGGTGAGGTTGTCACCCGTCAGGATCGCGCGCCGCTCGAGCAGATAGGGCGGGCCGGCATCGACATCGGGCACGATGATCTGGCCGGGCCCGGCGGAGTATTCGTCCTGCCCGAAGCCGTCGACCGCGTGGAAGGTGAGCTTGGCGGTCCGCCCGATGAGCTCCAGCAGCTCCGCCGCTGAGCCGATCCCCGGCACCTGGATCAGGATGCGGTCCTCGCCCTGGCGCTGGATGGTGGGCTCGCGCGTGCCGGTCTCGTCGATGCGGCGGCGCATGACCTCGAGCGACTGCGCCATGGTGCGGTTGGTGAGATCGGCCACCGCAGGCTCGGTCATCGTGATGATGTAGGTCTGGTCGTCCGTGCCGAGGCGGACGTCGAGATCCTGCCCCGCGGCGATGCCGCCCATGCCGAAGCCGCCCGCGATGCCGCCGCCGACAGGCTGCGCAAGCTGACGCAGCGCCCGACCCGCGGTCTCGACATCTTCGAGGTTGGTGATTCGGACCGTCGCCCCCTCGGCCCCGGCCGTGAGCCCGGTGAACCGCCGAACCCCGGCGTCGCGGAGCGCGAGCCGGATCTCGTCGCGCAGGTTCTCCATGCGCTCGGCGACGACCTCGGCGATCTGGACCTCAACCAGGAGATGCGCCCCGCCACGGAGATCGAGCCCCAACGCCACGACGCCCGGCGGCGCCCAGGCGGGCCAGGCCTCGGCCTGCTCGATCAACTCGGGCGGCGGCGTCTGGCGCTGGCCGACCAGGCGCTCGATCTCGGCGCGCGCGCGGGCCGAGCCGTCGGCGGTCTCGTAGAACAGGTTGGGCGCGGCGAACACCAGACCGGCAAGGCAAAGCCCGACCGTCAGCAGTGTCTTCCAAAGCGGGAACTGCAGCATGGGCTCTCCCTTGTGCGGCTGGTTGGGGAGATCAGCTCTCCGCCGCGGGCTCGGTCTTGGAAACGACGGCCGAGATGGTGGACTTCACCAGCTTGATCTCCACCCCATCGGCGATTTGGACGCGGACCTCGTCCTCGTCTGTCACCTTGGTGACCTTGCCATAGATGCCGCCGGCCGTGATCACCTGATCGCCGCGGCGCAGGTTTTCGACCATCTTGCGGTGCTCCTTCATCCGCTTTTGCTGCGGGCGGATGAGGAAGAAATAGAAGATGACGAACATCAGGATGAAGGGGACGATGCCAAGCAGCCCCCCTGCGGCGCCGGCGTCTCCGGCGGTCTGAGCGTAGGCTGGGCTCGCAAACATCGGCTGTCCTTTTCCTGGCCGTCACGAAGGGCCTCAGGGGCCCGTGGCGGGGCATGAACCGCGCACGATGCAAGATCTGGAGACCCGCCGCCGCAGCCACTCGGCCCCGCCCGCGTCGTATATACGGGCGTCGCGGCGCGATGCAAGCTGATGGCAATGCCGGCCGCTGCTGGGCAAGACGCTGATTGTCAACTGCGACAGATCGTGCTACCAAAGAAAAAGTTTCGGGACCCAAAGCTCTTTCTTAAGAGCTGCGACCTGAAATCCGGTCCGGCTATACCAAAACATAACCTTTGCCGGGTCGGATGACCACTGTTGCGGAGCCCTCCGCCGTGGCCCTGGGAGAGATTGCATGGATGCCATCTACATCATCGCCCCCACCGTGGGACTAACCCTTTACGCTCTGATGATGGTGGCCGTTCTGATCGGCTGACCGACAGCGTTCCGTCGGGCGCCTCTGCCTCTGGGCGCGGCGCACCGGCGCCCGACCCGTATGCTGGGCACCCCGTGCCCGGCTTTTTCTTGTGTCCCCAGCGCCCCTAAGCCTCGCCCATGCGCGATCTCCTCCCCCCTCGCTGGCGCCCCGTGATCAAGGCCATCGGCTATCCGCTGACGGTGGTCGCAGCGCTTTGCTGGTGCGCGCTGGTCGTGGACGGGGTGCGGGCGCTCTTCGGCCTCTCCGATCCGCTCGACCGCGTGTCCGGGATCGCCCTCGGTGCCGAGCCGCAGGCGCTGCAAGGCCTCTCAATCGCCTATGGGGTCCGGGTCTTGGCTCTGCTGGCCCTGCTCGCGGTCCCGGCATGGCTCTCCCTGTTCTGGCTCCGCACCCGACGAACGGCGGTCGCCGAGGCCCGGGCCGAAGCCGCCCTTCGCGCCGAACTGGATGCGCGGTATGCCCGTGCCATCGACCGGCTCGGCCATGCGCAACGGGCGGTGCGCCTCGGGGGGATCTATGCGCTGGAGCAGGTGGCACGGGAGAGCCTCAGCCACCACCTTCCCGTGATGCAGGCGCTCGCGGCCTATGTCCGAACCAATGCGCCGGCCTCCATGGCGCCCGCCCCCCTGCCCGCCTGGGACGCGGCCCTGTCCGGCGAGGATGCCCGCGAGGCGGCGTTCGAGGCCCAATTCGGCAAACGCCCCTTCTCGCTCGACGATGCGCTTGCGCAGTGGGTGGATGCCCTGCCCGGCCCCGAAGCCGACATCCAGGCGGCCCTCACCATCCTCGCGCGCCGACGCGCGGCGGGCCGAGCCCAAGAGCATCAGGACGGGCGCCGGATCCCGATCGACCTGCGCGACAGCTACCTCGCCCGCGCGGACCTCTCGAATGCGCAGCTCGACGGCGTTCTGCTCAGCGGCGCCCACTTGGCCGGCGCGACCCTCTCAGAGGCCACACTCGAACGCGCAAGCCTCGCCGGTGCTCATCTCGAACAGGTGCGTCTGGACGAAGCCCGGATGGACGGCGCCGATCTCTCCGGCGCATGGCTGCAGAAGGCCGACCTCCGCTGGGCGGATCTCGAGAACGCCTCGCTTCAGGACGCCCATCTCGAACATGCGATGCTGGTCGAGGCCCATTTCGAGCGGGCGGAGCTGAAGGGCGCCTGCCTGACCCAGGCCGTGCTCCGGGGCGCGGTGGGGGTCGAAGCGGGCCTGCGAGGGGCCGCACTCGACCGGGCGATCCTGACCAGCGCGCGCCTCGAGGGGGCCGACCTGCGCGGCGCCAATCTCCAACGCGCAGCGCTTGGCGGGACCGATTTCGAGAAGGCGACCCTTGTCGGCGCCCGTTTCGACGGGGCGGAGATGCGCCATGGCTTCCTCGGCGATGCCGACCTGCGCGGCGCGGTCTTCGCCGGCACCGTCCTGCGGGATACGGCGATCACGGGCGCCACGCTGCGGTCGACCGACCTCTCGGGCGTGCGGGAGTTCGATCCGGAGACCCTGGACGAGACCTTCGGCGTCAAAGCGGGCGCCGGGCGCACCCTGCTGCCCGAGGGCGTCGCGCCGCCCGAGCATTGGTTCGACGCCCGCGACGACGCGACGCTCGACGCCTATGAGGACGCCTTGCGGGCCTGGCGTGGAGAGGACGAAGACGGCGCCGAAGAGCGCGACGAAGACGCGGACTGAACCCGCAGCTTTTGGACTCCCCTCCTGCCCCTCCCCCGCTAAGCTCCCCCCATGAGCGACACACCCAAACCCCTCGCCAGCCTGCTCCGCGTCCTCGGCATCGGATTCGCCATCGCCGTGGCGGGCGGCTGGCTGGCGCTCATCCTGGTGGGCGCACGGGATCTCCTCGGCCTCACCGACCCTGTGGCGCGCATGACCGGCGAGAGCGAGGACATCCGCAACCTCGCGCAGGCCTTCGCACTCCGGGTGGCGGCCATGGCCGGTCTCGTGGCGGCGCCCTTGGTGCTCTATCGGGCGTGGATCCTCGATCGCCAACGCCAAGCCGCCGAGCGCCAGGCCGAGACCGCCGCGGCCCAGGCGGAGACGGCTCAGAAGGGCCACATCACGGACCGATTCTCGAAGGCGATCGAGCAACTCGGCAATGAGCAGATGGCGACCCGCCTCGGCGCGATCTATGCCCTCGAACAGGTCGCGCGTAACGAGGTGACCTATCACATCCCGATCATGGAAACCCTCTGCGCCTTCATCCGGGAGAACGCCAACCGCAACGCAGACACCGGCAAAATGCGTGAGCCGAGGGAGTTCCCGCTCGGTCCCCTGCCAAAAGTGTCGGGTCGCGCGAGCGAGAAGGAACGCGCTCTGCACCTCGCCCATATCCGCTGCCGAGGGTGGGAGGGCGGCAACCTCCGCCAGTTCTTCGGCTCGGCCCGACCGCTCCGCGCGGATGTGCAGGCGGCCTTTGCCGTGATCGGCCGACGGGGCGAGGACCGTCGAACGCACGAAGTAGATAAAGAGTTCAGCCTCGATTTCCGCCGCGCCAACTTCCAGTCCCTCGACGTCTCCACCCTCGATCTGGCCCGCGCCGATCTCCGCGAGTCCCGTCTGGAGGGGGCGAACCTCCGGGAGGCGCAGATGGAGGGGGCGAACCTCCGGGAGGCGCAGATGGAGGGGGCGAACCTCCGGGAGGCGCGGATGCAGGGGGCGTTCCTCGTGGAGACGCGGATGGAGGGGGCGAACCTCAGGCAGGCGCAGATGGAGGGGGCGGACCTCACGGGGGCGCAGATGGAGGGGGCGGACCTCTGGCAGGCGCGGATGGAGGGGGCGAACCTCTCGTGGGCGCGGATGGAGGGGTCGGACCTCTCGTCGGCGCGGATGGAGGGGGCGGTCCTCGTGGGGGCGTGGCAAAAATCCACGAATCTGAGTGACTGTTCCATTGCCCGCATGTCTCTCATTTTCGTGGATTTTACCGAAGCAGAGTACTTCGACCCGGACAGTATCAACGAAGCTTTTGGTGTGAAGGCAGGCGAGGGGCTGACGAAGCTGCCGGAGGGCGTACCCTATCCAGAGCATTGGCACGATGCGACGGAGGATGGTTCGCCCCAAGCCTACGACGCCGCCTACAAAGCGTGGCTTGCGGGCACTGGTAAGGGGGGCGGCACTGGGGCATAAGGCGCGCGGCTGATAAGGAGGGCCATCCCCATGCATGACATCCGACTGATCCGTGAGGACCCTGCTGGCTTTGACGCGATGCTCGCGCGGCGCGGGCTCTCGTCGGTCTCGTCGGAGATCCTGGCCCTCGACGCCGAGCGGCGGAACTGCATCACGCGGGCCGAGGCGGCCTTGGCCGAGCGCAACCAGGCGAGCAAGGAGATCGGCCTCGTCAAGAAGACCGGCAACCAGGCCGAGTTCGAGGCGCTCCGCGAGCGGGTCGCCGCGATGAAGGACGAGGTCGCAGCGCTGGAGGCCGAGGCGAAGGCCAAGGACGAGGCGCTGACCGCGCTGCTCATGGGCCTGCCGAATGCGCCGCTCGACAGCGTGCCAGACGGCGCGGACGAGGACGACAATCTGGAGCTCCGCCGCTGGGGCGCGCCGCGGGCGTTCGATTTCGCCCCGCGCGAGCATTTCGAGATTGCGGGTGTTGCGGCAGGGCTCGATCTCGGCCGGGCGGCCAAGCTCTCGGGCAGCCGGTTCATGGTGCTCTCGGGCAGCCTCATCCGCCTCCACCGGGCGCTGGCGCAGTTCATGCTCGACACCCACATCACCGAGAACGGGCTGACCGAGGTCTGGACCCCGGTGCTGGTGCGCGACGAGGCGATGCTCGGCACAGGGCAGCTGCCGAAGTTCACCGAGGATCTCTACCAGACCACCAATGGCTGGTGGCTGATCCCGACCTCGGAGGTGACGCTGACGAACATGGTCGCGGGCGACATCGTGGACGAGGCGAGCCTGCCCCGGCGCTACACCGCCCACAGCCAGTGCTTCCGCTCGGAGGCGGGCTCGGCGGGCAAGGATGTGACGGGCATTCTCCGCCAGCACCAGTTCGAGAAGGTCGAGATGGTCTCGATCACGCGGCCGGAGGACAGCCTGGCGGAGCTCGACCGCATGACGCGCTGTGCCGAGGACATCTTGGAGCGCCTCGGCCTGCCCTATCGCACCGTGGTGCTGTGCACCGGCGATATGGGGTTTGGCGCGCGGCGCACGCACGACATCGAGGTCTGGCTGCCCGGGCAGGACCGGTACCGGGAGATCTCGAGCTGCTCGGTCTGCGGCGATTTCCAGGCGCGGCGGATGAATGCCCGCTTCCGGCGCGAGGGCGAGAAGAAGCCCGAATTCGTGCACAGCCTGAACGGGTCGGGCCTGGCGGTTGGGCGCGCGCTGATCGCGGTGGTGGAGAACGGCCAGCAGGAAGACGGCTCGGTCGCGCTGCCCGCGGTGCTGCACGGCTATATGGGCGGCGCCACCCGGATCGCCCCTGACGGCTCGCTGAGCTGAAACGATGGGCGCGGAGCATATCCTGGCGTTCAACCTCGCGCTGCTGGCGGCGCTGGTGAGCCCTGGCCCCGCGCTCCTCATCGCGATCCGGACGACCCTGGTGGAGGGCCGCCTCGCCGGGGTCGCCACGGGCTGCGGGCTGGGCCTGATGGCCGCGATCTGGACCCTGACGGCGCTGCTCGGGCTCGAGAGCCTGTTCCGGCTGGTGCCCTGGGCCTATGCGGCGGTGAAGACGGCGGGCGCGCTCTATCTTCTCTGGATCGCGTGGAAGACCTGGACGGGCGCGCGCGATCCCCTGCCCGAGGCGGGCTCGGTCGGGCGGCGCGCCTTCCGCGGCGGTGTGCTCGCCAACCTCGCCAACCCCAAATCGGTGCTGTTCTCGGCGGCGGTGCTGGTGGTGATCTTTCCGCGCGGCCTCGGCGTTGCAGAGACCGCGGTGGTGGTGGTGAACCACTTCGTCGTCGAGATGCTGTTCTATGGCGGGCTCGCGGTGCTGCTCGGCTCCGAGGCGGTCAGCCGCCGCTATCTGGCGGCGAAAGCCACGCTCGACCGGATCACGGCGGCGGTGCTGGGCGCGCTCGGCCTGCGCCTGTTGGTGGAGCGATGAGCGCGCTCTCCGCCGACGCGATCGCAGGGGATCTGCGGCGCCTGGGCGTGGTCCCTGGCGGTGTGCTTATGGTGCATGCCTCGCTCTCAGCGCTCGGCCCTGTCGAGGGTGGGGCAGAGACGGTCGTGGACGCCTTGTTGGCGGCGATCGGGCCCGAGGGCACGCTGGTGATGCCGGCCTTCCTCGAGGTTGCCGTCTGTGTCGAGGGGATCGTCGAGAGCGCCCCGCACGCGCTGATCGAGAAGGCGCGGGAGACCTTCCCCACCGATCCCGCCAATGCCCGCTCCGAGATGGGGGCGATCCCGGAGGCGTTGCGCACGCGTCCCGGCACACAGCGGAGCGCACACCCGACAACCTCCGTCATTGCGACCGGGCCGAGGGCTGCGGAGGTCCTGGAGCCGCATCCCGTCGCCTGGGCGACCGGGGTGGCCTCGCCCTTTGCGCGGATGACCGAGATGGACGCGCAAATGCTGCTGCTCGGCGTCGGGTTCAACAGGCTCTCGCTGCTGCACCATGCCGAAGGGCTGGTGCCCAACGGTCGGCGCAAAACCCGGATCGTGCCGCAGGGCGAGGGCGCGCTGATGGCGCCGGATGTGGGCGACGATCTGGGCGTGCACTTCCCGGCCATCGGGGCAGCACTGCTCGCCTCGGGCACCGGGCGCACGGGACAGGTGGGTGCGGCCGACTGCGCCCTCGTCCCGGCCCGCGCGACAGTCGCCTTCGCCGCCGGCTATCTCTCGGCTGCGCTTTCAAGCGGGTGATAGCCGACCAGATCCGCCTCCGCGGTCCCGAGATCCACCACATAGAACAGCGCTGGCCGATGATGCGAGGAAGCAGCTACGTGCACCACGGCAACAAGGAGGATGTTGCCCTCCACCGCCAATGGGCTGATATAGTGCGCATCATAGGGACCCCAAAACATGTGTTGGACCTCGGGCAGATCGACGGCGATGCGCGTCAGCCCCGTAGCGAAGCCGAAAACGCTAATCCGCTCGCCCCTGTGGCGGTTCCCGATAATCAGGCGATTGCTGGCGCGATCGAGGATCATGCCCCATGCGGTCGAACCCAGGCTTTCGAGCACCGACCACGCGTCCCGCTCGATATCGTACTGGTAGAGACAGTCGCAACCCCCGCCCACGCTTATCCCGTAGAACCGTCTGAGCTCGGGGTCATAGGCGGCCCCCGTCGGCCAGCCGATCGGCGGCACGTCGAGCGTGACCGGATAGGTGACCTCGGACCCGTCCGGCTGAGTTAGGTGGAAGCCGTCTCGCGAGAGCCTGGGCTCGCGCCAGGATGTCACCGGCTCATCGGTCATGAACCGCCGCAGAGATGCCGGCAGAAGGCAGGATTTGATGTCGTCTTCGATCCCGCTTTCGCCCGAAAGCACGGGCGGGAGCGGCGGGCGGTCGAGCACGATGCCCTCCTTCGGCGGAGTGTTGTCGACCGCATGCCCGCTCAGACGGTCGAAACCGAGCGCCTTCGGCAGGGTCCGCGCCATGCGGCGAACCCCGGGGCCCTCGGCCCGCCGGACAATAAAGAGCGCGTCGTCGATCTCTGCCCCCTCGAAAGGCTCGCCGCCGAGCCAAACCTCCGAGCGCTTTGCCTCAGGGCCTGTCAGCACAATCCGCGCTATCGACGTGTGCTCTGTCGCCTCGACCAGCCAGCGCACAGGCTCCGCGCTGTGGAGCGCGAGGGTCACGGCGCGGCAGGGGCGGTCAACCCGCACCAGGGCCTCGGGGGCCCTGTACGCGCCCCCGATCTCGACGGCGGCCCCGTCGATCGCCACCGAGTAGAGCTCCGGCGGATGCTCGGTGTCGGCCAGGCTCTGGGTGCCGAGGGTGAGCAGCACACCGGTGGTCAAGGCACGTGCGATTGAGATCATGGGGCTCGCCTGTCGTTAGAAACATGGGTGCTGCAATGCCCGGATAATTCCGGGATTTGGTCGCTCGCGCAACCGGTCTTCGCACCGCGCGGCCAAGGGGCGCTCTCTGCACCGGCGCGCGTCGCGCTGGACCGGCGCTTCGTTGCCCCCTACAACGCGCATGGCGGCGAAGCGGGGGACCCATGCGCATTCTCATCACCAATGACGACGGCATCACGGCCCCAGGGCTGAGCGTTGCCGAGGACATCGCCGCAGAGATCGGCGGACCGGACGCGGAAATTTGGGTGATCGCGCCGGAGACCGAGCGCTCCGGCGTCTCCCATGCGATCTCCTACACCAGCCCGCTGCGGATCACCGAGATGGGCCCCAGGCGCTATTGCATCGACGGGTTCCCGGCCGATTGCACCCTCGCCGGGATCCACCGCATCCTGGCCGACAGCCCGCCGGACCTGATCCTTTCGGGCGTCAACCGCGGCCATAACGTCGCCGAGGACACGCTCTATTCCGGCACGGTCGGCGGCGCGATGGAGGGGGCCTTTGCCGGCATCCGCGCCATAGCACTCAGCCAGTTCTACCGCCGCGGGCCGGACGCGCTCGACGACCTCTGGGCCAGCTCCCGCACGCTCGGGGCCGAGGCCGTGCGGCGTGTGCTGGCCATGCCGTGCCCGCGGGGGATCTTTTACAACGTGAACTTCCCAGCGGTCGCGCCCGACGCCGTCAAAGGCATGACCGTCTGCCCCCAAGGGCTGCGCGCCGAGGGCACCTTCGATCTCGTCGCCCACACCGCCCCGAACGGCCGCGAGTACCAATTCTATCGCCACCGCACCAGCAACGCCTCCGCCCCGGACGGCACCGATGCGCGGATGCTGATCGAGGGATGGGTTACCATCACCCCGCTCGGCACGGATCTCACCGCCACGGCGCTGCTCGATCAGGCGCGGGCGGCCCTCGGCTGAGCCATGAGTGAATCCCGCGCGCAACGGACCCGGCAATTCCCCACCGCGCGGGCTGACACCCGGCACGGGCTCGGCTAGGGTTCTTCGCGCGGGGGCGCGTGTGTTCGGGGGAGACGCGATGGCAGAGGCCGGGGACCGGGCCGAGACGCTGATGCGGCTGATCTTCACGCTGCGCAGCGGCGGCGTGACCGACAAGGCCGTGCTCTCGGCGATCGAACGCACCCCGCGCGAAGCCTTTGTAGAAAAGCCCTTCGACGGCATGGCCTACGACAACACGCCGCTGCCGATCTCCTGCGGGCAGACGATCTCTCAACCGACCGTGGTCGGCCTGATGACCCAGGCGCTCGAGGTCACCCCGCGCTGCAAGGTGCTGGAGGTCGGCGCGGGCTCGGGCTACCAGGCGGCGGTGCTCTCCCGGCTGGCGCGCCGGGTCTATGCGGTCGAGCGTCACCGGCCGCTCGCGCTCACGGCACGCACCCGGATCGAGGCGCTCGGGCTTGGCAATGTCACGATCCGCATCGGCGACGGAACCCTCGGCTGGCCCGAACAGGCGCCCTTTGATCGCATCTTGGTGACGGCCGCAGCCGATGACACGCCGCCGCTGCTGTTGGAACAGCTGCGCGTCGGTGGCATAATGGTGCTTCCAGTGGGACAATCCCACGACGTGCAGCAGTTGATAAAGATTGAGAAGAGCGCCGACGGGCTAAGCTATACCGAGCTGGGAGAGGTTCTTTTTGTCCCTCTGATCCAGGGCCTGCCCGAGGACGCCGAGCGCTAGATGCGCGTGCCGCTGTGGCCGCGCTAGAGGCTAAGAGGCAGAACCATGAAACCAAGCTTTGGACGGCGTGTGGCGCGCGGCGCGATGATGGCAGCGATCTCGCTGGCGGTCGCGGCCTGCGCGGGGCGCCAGGACCCGGGCGATGCCGAGGTCGAGATCCGTGGCACCGATCCGTCGGGGGGAAGCAGCGCGTCAGCCAGCCGGGCCCCAGCCGCGCGGCCGCTGCCCGATGGGGCGGGCATCGTCGCCTATGACGGCTACGCCGCGGCAAGAGCGCAAGAGGGCGACACAGTCTCGACGCTGGCCTCCCGCGTGGGGCTCTCGGCCTCCGAGCTTGGGGCGTATAACGGCCTCGCACCCACCCATCAGCTCCGCGCCGGCGACGAGCTGGTGCTGCCCCCGCGCCCTGGCGGCTATGTGGCCACCGCAGCCCCCGCTCCCGATCTTGCGCCGGCTGCGGTGCCCGTCAGCGGGATTGAGTCGCAGCCGCTCGACGCCTCTGGCGCCGGCTTGCCGACAACCACCGGGACGGAGATCGCCGCCGCCGATCCGGCCACCGCACCGCTGCCGGCCGACAGTGGCTGGAGCCCGGAGTTGATCGCAGGCGCCATCGACCGCACGGGTGGGCCGGAGACGCCGCAGACGGAGACCCCCGGCCAAGGCGTTGCCCTGCCCGCGCCGCCGTCCGCAGGCGATCCCCTGCCGCCTGAGCCAAGCGGGACCGAGACGCTGCAATCGCCGCAGCTCAGCCAGTACCAGACAAGCCGTCCGGACGAGACCGTGGTGGCCCGCGCGCCGGACCCCTCGGTCGACCCGGTTCCAGTGCCCACCCCAGCCCCTGCGGATGCGCTGCCGGTCGCGAGCGACAGCGACCCGGCGACCAGTGAGGTGGCCGCGGCGACCCCCGCCCCCGCTGCGGCTGCCCCCACAACCCGTCTCCAGCGGCCCGTCCAGGGCGAAGTGGCGCTCGGCTTCCGCGAAGGAGCGGGCGGCGTGAAGAACGACGGGGTGGATTTTGCCGCTCCCGCGGGCGCGCCGGTCGTCGCGGCCGAAGCGGGTGAGGTTGCGCTCGTCTCCGAGGCGCTCGGCGGGCTCGGCACCATCGTGCTATTGCGCCACCCGGGCGAGCTCCTCACGGTCTATGGCCGGATCAGCGGCGTGACGGTCTCCAAGGGCGACATCGTCGAGCGCGGTCAGCAGATCGGCGAGGTTGCGCAGCCCGATGGCGGCGTCGCCCCGCGCATGCATTTCGAGGTGCGCGAGGGCGCGGCCTCCGTCGATCCCATGCGCTATATCTGACAGGTTCGGGTCCTTGGCCGCCCTCTGCCGTGATTTCGCTGTTGCCTATGCAATCGGTACCTTGATCGTCAACCTGCTCGGGGCGGCCGGGGGGGACGGGATCGGAACCGTAGGCGGTTTCATCGCGCTCATCGCGGCCGTGTTCTATGCGGGGCATCAGCATGACGACAGGATTGTAAGCCCCGAGACGGGGCCCTTCTACTGGCGCGCGGCGCTCTACATGAGCCTGATCGCGATGGTGCTCGGCCTCGGTCTTTCGCTGCCCTTCCTGGCTGCTTCTGACGATGGCACAACGGCTGAGCTCGTTGAGCTGCTTCAGACCATGGGCATAGGCAAAACGCTCGCCTCCGCCCTCATGGTGACTGCCGTGGACCTGCTCTTTATCCGGATCACGTTCCGCTTCGCCGTCAAGCAAGCCGATAGGGCGCCCGGCTGAGGCGCGTCAGGGCACACGAACGCCTTCGCGGCCGGCCAGGTCCTGCACGAACTGCCAGGCCACACGGCCCGACATGGCCCCGCGGGTCTGGCGCCACTCGATCGCCTCGGCCCGCAGGCGCTCATCGTCGATCTCGATCCCAAAGGCGTCGCAATACCCCCGGATCATCGCCAGGAACTCCGCCTGATCGCAGGGGTGGAAACCGAGCCACAGCCCGAAGCGGTCGGACAGGCTGACCTTCTCCTCGGTCGCTTCGGAGGGGTTGATCGCCGTCGAGCGCTCGTTCTCGATCATGTCCCGCGGCATCAGATGGCGCCGGTTCGAGGTCGCATAGAACAGCACGTTCTCCGGCCGCCCCGCGACCCCGCCGTCGAGCACCGCCTTCAGGCTCTTGTAGTGCTGGTCGTCCTTGTCGAAGGAGAGGTCATCACAAAACACCAGGAACCGCCCGGGCGCATGCTCCAGCCGCTCCAGCAGCCGGTGGATCGTCGGGATATCCTCGCGGTGGATCTCGATCAGCCGCAGCGTCCCGGTCTCGGCATTCGCCGCCGCATGGGCGGCCTTCACGAGAGAGCTCTTGCCCATGCCCCGCGCGCCCCAGAGCAACACGTTGTTGGCAGCCAACCCTTGGGCGAACCGGCGTGTGTTCTCAAGCAGCGTGTCGCGCGCCCGGTCAATGCCCACCAAGAGCTCGATCGGCACACGGGCGACGCGGGAGACGGGCTGCAGGCGATCGGGATCGGTGGACCAGATGAAGGCCTCGGCGGTGCTCCAATCCGGCATCGGCTCCGGCGGAGGGCTGATCCGCTCCAAGGCTTCCGCAATGCGCCGCAGAAGATCGGCCTCTGCGGTCATAGCTCCTCGGCCGCCTCCGCTGCCTCGGCCTCAGCCTCCCGGCGCTTCTCGAAGCGGCGCACGAGCAGGATGGAGATCTCATAGAGCAGGTAGACCGGCACCCCGAGCGCCACTTGGCTGATCACATCCGGCGGCGTGATGAGCGCCGCCATCGCCGCGATCCCCACCACCGCATATTTGCGCCCGCGCGCCAGCCCATCTGACGTCAGCAGCCCCGCCCGGCCCATCAGGGTGAGCAGCACCGGCAACTGGAAGCTCGCGCCAAAGGCCAGCAGCATCACCTTGATAAAGCCGATATACTCCGAGAAGCGGTTGGTGTTGGTCACCGCAACGCCGGTCTCGGGGTTGGCCGCGCTCTCCGCAAACCCGATCAGGAAGTCGAGCGCCAGCGGGATCACCAGGAAATAGGCCAGCGCCGCGCCCGAGAAGAACAGAAACGGCGTCGCCACCAGAAACGGCAGGAAGGCGTTCTGCTCGCTGCTGTAGAGCCCCGGCGCCACGAACCGCCAAAGCTGATAGGCGATCAGCGGGAAGCTCACGAAGAACCCACCCCAGAGCGACAGCCCCATGATGGTGAAGAAGAACTCCTGGGGGTTCAGCGTCTGGATCACCGCATCCGGATCGACCCGCAGGAGCGGATAGCTGAGGAACGCATAGATCTGCGGCCAGAAGTAAAAGCAGATGGCCGAGGCGATGCCGAGCGCGATCAGCGCCCGCACCAGCCGGTCCCGCAGCTCGATCAGATGTTCGATCAGCGGCGCGGCGCTGTCCTCGATATGCTTCTCGGTCATGGGTTACGCCTTGCGCTCGGCCGGTGGCGTCTCAGGCGGCTCGGCCGGAGCGGGCGGTGGAGCCGGTGTCGCGGCCTCTGGCGCAGGCGCGGGCGTCTCAGCGGCGGGCGCCGGCGCTGCCGTGTCGGCTTTCGGCTCGGGTTTCGCTGGCGCGTTCATAAACGACTGTGAGCGCTTTGCCTGTTCGGCATAATCGAATTTGGCGACACTCTCGATCTCACGCTTGGCATCTTTGAGCGCTTTGAAATCGGCGACATCGGCCTCGCGGGCGGCATCCTCCATCGAGCGCTGGAACTCACGCGCCACCGAGCGCGCCTTGCCGGCCCACTGACCGACCGTGCGCAACAGTTGCGGCAGCTCCTTCGGCCCCACGACCAGAAGCGCGAGGACGCCGATGACGAGCAGCTCCTGCCAGCCGATGTCGAGCATCAGCGCGGCCCTCTCAGGCGCTGTCCTTCTTCTGCTCGGCCGGTTCCGGCGCCGCGGCCGGGGTCACGTCGATCGGCTCGTCCGCACCCTTGGCGACCTTCTTGGGATCCTCATCCGGATCCTCGGCCATACCCTTCTTGAAGCTCTTGATGCCCTTGGCCATGTCGCCCATGAGCTCGGAGATTTTGCCGCGCCCGAACAGCAGCACGAGCAGCAGCACAACGATCAGAATTTGCCAGACGCTCAGGCCCATGGCGGTGTCTCCCTGACAGTGGGGCGCGCGTCTCGGCAGCGCCCGGTTTCCCCGTACATATTGAAAGGATCAGCGCCGCGAAAGCCCCCCCTCGCGCATCGGGCGCCATATTTCACGCCGTGGAGCCGGTTATTCTGCGGCCCAAGGGCTCTCCACCCGGCTCTGAACGCTGCATGGAAAGAGAAAACAGCGGTCCCGGCGCAGCGACAGCCAGACCGGCGTTCCCTGTTGCGGCAGCCAAGCATAGGGCACGGTCGCGCGCAAAACCGTGTCGTCATGATCCATCGCGACCTCGATCAGCGAGAGAGCGCCGACGAAGCGTGCCCGGACCACGCGGCCATGGGCGGGCATGCCGTCCGCCGGTGTGATCAGCGGCTTTGCCCCATTGTCCTCGACGATCTTCAGGTGCTGGGGGCGCGAGACGATTTCCACATCCGCGGCATCCCTGAGATTGGGCGCAAGAAACAGACCGAAAGGCGTATCCGTATGCCGGTCCTTTACGACACCGTGGATGATGTTCAGATCGGAAAAGAACGCCGCCGCCTGCATGTCCACGGGGTTGTTGTAGATGTGATAGGGCGCGCCGAGCTGCACGATCTGGCCGCCGCGCATGAGGGCGATGCGGTCCGCCATGCGCATCGCCTCGTCCGGCTCGTGGGTCACCAGCAGCACCGCCGTGCCCTCGGCTTTGAGGATGCCGAGCGTCTCGTCCCGCACCTCGTCGCGCAGGCGATTGTCGAGGCCGGAGAACGGCTCGTCCATCAGCATGACACGCGGCTTCGGCGCCAGCGCCCGTGCCAGCGCCACGCGCTGCTGCTCCCCGCCCGAAAGCTGGTGCGGGTACTTCGCCTCATAGCCGGAGAGCCCGACCTTGCCGAGATAGTCGGTGACGGCCTCGCGGCGCGCCCGCCGTGTCGCCTCGCGCAGGCCGAACGCGATGTTCTCCGCAACCGTCAGATGCGGAAAGAGCGCAAAGTCTTGAAACATCAGCCCGACCGAGCGCCGCTCCGGCGGCAGGTGGAGTGTGCCGTCAGAGACCGGCACCCCGTCGATCAGCACGCGCCCTTGGTCCTGACGCTCGACCCCGGCCGCGATCCGCAGGGTGGTCGACTTGCCGCACCCGGACGGCCCGAGCAGGCACACGACCTCCCCGGCTCCGACCGTGAGATCGATCCTGTCCAGGGCGCGAACACCGTCGAAACTCAGCCCGAGCCCTTCAAGCGAAAGGCGCGATGCCTGGCCCGGCACCGTGCTTGTTCGGTTCGTGTCCGCGGCTGTGGTCTTTGAATCCGGCACAGTTTTCCGACTGTTCAGCTAAGGCTTTCGGTGAGGTAGCAAGTCACCGGCGCCATGACAAGCGGCACCCGCAAAACGAGAATCAGAGCAAAATAAACAATTTTAGCTTTTATCCGCAGACAAATGACCGCAAGTCTGCCTCATTTATGACACGTGATCGTCACCAGTATCTTGGACTAAGCTTGTGTCATGTGCGTTGTGTAGGGGGATTGTTCCAGATGAAGAAGACTTGTGTACGAACGATCGCGGCGGCGGCCACGATCGCTGGTCTTATGATCGCGCAACCGATGCCGGCCTCGGCCGGAGACGTCGCGGTCACAGAGGAAACCATTGCTGTGCGCATCGACCTTGCGGGTCGTCAGCGCATGCTGCTCGAGCGGATGGCCAAGAATTTCTGCTTCGCCCGGTCGGGCGTCGATGTTGGCCGCTCCGTCAAGATCCTGACCGGTGCGAAGGACCTTTTTGTCCGCACCCATAATGGGTTCAAGAAAGGCGATCCGGAGCAGCGGATTTTTGCCGAAGACCGCAAAGGCCCGAAAAAGGCCTGGTCCTCTGTGAACCTGATGTGGCTGCCACTGGAGGCCACCTATGACGCGGCCCTCGCGGGGGAGTTCGTGTCGGAAGAAGACTTCGCCCAGACCATGGGCCTCACGCTCGAGGCGCGCAAACGGGCGAACGACATGGTCGCACAACTGCGCGCGTCCTATACGAGCGATCTTGGAGACGGCGGCTTCGGCTCCACATTGTTGATCGATCTCTATGGCCGCCAGCGGATGCTGAGCCAGAAGCTCTCAAAAGAGGTCTGCCTCGTCTCCCGCGGTTTCGAGCCGAACGCCACACCGGCGGAGCTTGCGAAGACCTATGAGCTCTTCGAGACCTCGCTGGCAGCGTTCATCGAGGGCATGCCGATCGCCGGTGTGCCGAAACCGCCGAGCACGGAGATCGCGGACCAGCTCGCCAAGGCCAACACCGAGTGGCAGGCCGTGCGCCCGACCGCAGCGCTCGTGGTCTCGGGCGGGGCGGCTTCGCTGAGCGACCTGGCCGTCTTCGCCGAGGGGATGGACAAGTTCCTCGTCGAGATGAACAAGGCGGTGAAGCTGCTGGCCGCGCACCAGGCCAGCAGCAGCTGATCGAGCGGAGGGGGCCTCCCCTCCCTCACATCGCGTAGAAGAACTCTTCGCGCACGATCTTGCCGTCTGCCACATGGTAGACGGCCATTTCCTTCATATCCATGAGGTTGCCAGACGCCTTGTCGGTCGCCTTCATCTCGAAGATCACGCCAAAGCGGTCGTCGCCGTGCGGATAGGGGCCGTCGATCTTGGCCTCGTGCATTTCCACAGCGCCGTCCCACCAATCATGCTTGGCCTTAATGGCGTCGAGGCCCGTGACCACACGGCCTGGCGTGTCGGGCATGTCCATCGCCTCCACCGAGACGGCATCGGGCGCATAGAGGGTGTCGATCCCCTCCCGCTCGGTTCCGGCGCGGCAATGGGCGACGAGGGCGTCGGCGATCTCCTGAAGACTGGCGGCCATGGCGGCTCTCCCTGATGTTCCGGTTATGTTCATTTGTTAACCGATTCGCAGACGGCGGGGAAGCGACAAATCCATAACGTCTTGCAACGCGCCCCTGCCCCGCTAACCTCAGCGCAACCGCATTTGAGGCTCCCCATGGCAAACCGCAAACATCTAGAATGGCTCAAGGAAGGCGTCGCCGCCTGGAACGCCCGCCGCCAGCGCGACGACTTCCGCCCTGACCTTGCGAGGGCGGACCTCGGGGGGGCGGACCTCGAGGGGGCGGACCTCGGGGGGGCGGACCTCGAGGGGGCGGTCCTCAGGGGGGCGGTCCTCAGGCGGGCGGACCTCGAGGGGGCGGACCTCAGGCGGGCGGACCTCGAGGGGGCGGTCCTCAGGCGGGCGGACCTCAGGCGGGCGGACCTCGAGGGGGCGGTCCTCAGGCGGGCGGACCTCAGGCGGGCGGACCTCAGGCGGGCGGACGTGCGCTCTTACGACATTAAGAACGGCCGGATCGTATACTCCGGGGCGGACACAAACGATGGCAGCGCCCCGGAGTATACGACCGACCTTTCCCAAGCTGACCGCCTCACGCAACCCCAGCTCGACAGCATGCGGGGCGACCGCTGGACCAAAGTCCCCACCAACCTCAAAAACCCCTGGCTAAACGACGATTCGCCACCGGCGCTAGCCGTATCGCGAGACCCTGGCACCGATGTCGCCGAGGATAACGGTCGACTTGAACTGGTATCCGCCACGGCCCCTGACCGGGCAGATCTCGCAACGATTTATGGCGATCTTCGAGAGGACATCGGGACGCTTGGAGGCGCGGGGTCCTTCTCCAACATCTCTCCAAGCTTCGAGGTTGTCTTCCGTCGCTTTGTCGACATTACCTCGGCCCCTTATGAGCAGCTCGACCAGATCCGTTTCGGCGTACAGTCGACATCCCTGCGACTGCGCTTCGATGCCGAGCGTTCGGAACTCGAAGCCGTCGCTCCAGAGAAGATCGGCGCATTGGAGGCAGCCTTGCTATCTGCAGAGTTGCTGACCGCGCGGTTACCGGAGTGGCAGGCCTTCCTCTCTGAGACGGCCGAAGAGCGCCCAGCCCTTGAGGACCAATCAGAAATCGTTTCAGCGGCCCTCGTGGAGGCCGAGGAAGCAATGGAGAAGGATCCAGATCACTTCGATCCGCAGCTTCCAGAATGGCTCGAAGAGTATCGCACAACTCAGATTGGCCAATCGCTCATGGCAGGCGTTGCAATCCTGAAAAACGCGGCTTTCACGACCTTCAAGCTGGTGCGCGACATGGCGTCAGAGACGATGTCCGAGGCGCGGAAGCTGGCGGTAAAGGGCTTGGCGACGACGTTTGTCGGGGCGCTTGGCGCTGCACTGGGCAAACTAGCGGGCGTGGTACCGGCAGAGCTCCATTGGACCCTGGCTTGGCTGAAGTACATTCCGACCATCTTCTAGCGATGGACAGGCCAGAGGACGCACCGCTATAGGACGGCCATGCTGGATGACCGCTCCAATGCCCCCGAGTTGCCGCCGGAGATCGCCCGGAGGCGGACCTTTGCCATCATCTCCCACCCCGATGCGGGCAAGACCACGCTGACGGAGAAGCTCCTGCTCTATGGAGGTGCCATCCAGGCCGCGGGCCAGGTGCGCGCCAAGGGCGAGGCGCGGCGCACCCGCTCGGACTTCATGAAGATGGAGCAGGAGCGCGGGATCTCGGTCTCGGCCTCGGCCATGTCCTTCGAATGGCAGGGCTTCTGGCTGAACCTCGTCGACACGCCGGGCCACGAGGATTTCTCTGAGGACACCTATCGCACGCTGACGGCGGTGGACGCCGCCATCATGGTGATCGACGGCGCCAAGGGGGTGGAGAGCCAAACGCGAAAACTCTTCGAGGTGTGCCGGCTGCGCGATCTGCCGATCCTGACCTTCTGCAACAAGATGGACCGGGAGAGCCGCGACACCTTCGAGATCATCGACGAGATCCAGGAGATGCTGGCGCTGGACGTGACGCCGGCGAGCTGGCCCGTCGGGATGGGGCGCGATTTCCTCGGCGCCTATGACCTCGCGCGCGACCGGCTGGAGCTGATGCCGCGGGCGGAGCGCAACAAGAAGGCCGAGAGCGTGGCGCTGGAGGGGCTCGACGACCCGGCGCTGGCCGAGCACGTGCCCGAAGGGCAGCTGGAGACGCTCCGAGAAGAGGTCGAGATGGCCCGGGGGCTGCTGCCGGAGCTGGATGCCAAGGCGGTGCTCGAGGGGCATATGACGCCGATCTGGTTCGGCTCGGCGATCAACTCCTTCGGCGTGCAGGAGCTGCTGGCCGGGATCGGACGCCTCGCCCCGCCGCCGCAGCCGCGCAAGGCGCTCAGTCGCCAGGTCTCCGCCGACGAGAGCAAGGTCTCGGGCTTTGTCTTCAAGGTGCAGGCGAACATGGATCCGAAGCACCGCGACCGGGTGGCGTTCCTGCGCCTCTGCTCCGGGCACTTCCAGCGGGGCATGAAGCTGCGCCATGTGCGCGCCGGCAAACCGATGGCGATCTCGAACCCCGTTCTGTTCCTGGCCAGCGAGCGCGAGGTGGCGGACGACGCCTGGGCGGGCGACATCATCGGCATCCCGAACCACGGGCAGCTCCGCATCGGCGACGCGCTGACCGAGGGGGAGGATCTGCGCTTCTCCGGCATCCCGGCCTTCGCGCCCGAGCTGTTGCAGGCGGTGCGCGCGGGCGATCCGATGAAGGCGAAACACCTGGACAAGGCGCTGATGCAGTTCGCCGAGGAAGGCGCGGCCAAGCTCTTCAAGCCGATGATTGGGGGCGCTTGGATCGTGGGCGTCGTGGGCGCCTTGCAGTTCGAGGTGCTGGCGAGCCGGATCGAGCTCGAATACGGTCTGCCCGTGCGCTTCGAGCAGACGCAGTTCACCGGAGCGCGCTGGATCTCTGGACCGAAGGAGACGCTGGAGCGTTTTGCCAACAGCAACAAGGGGCACATGGCCGAAGACCATGACGGCGACCCGGTCTACCTCACGCGGCTGCAATGGGACATCGACCGGGTGGAGCGCGACTGGTCGGAGCTGACCCTCTCCACCACCAAGGAGACGCTGGTGTGACCCTTCCGGCCTGCATGGACTGCGACCTCGACGGTCTTGGGTTCCCGTGCCGAACAGACGGGCGTCTCGATCCCGCAAAGGTGGCGGAGGCGGCGCTTCGACACTACCGCGCGACCTTCGGCACGACTGGTCAACCGGGCGAAGGACTGGATCTGTGGGCGCAGGAATGTTGGTCATACACCCTGGCACGCAAAGCCCCCGACGCCTGTCTCGATGTGTGCCTGGCCTTCCTAGAGTTGGATCCAACCGATGAAGAACTGGCCTTCTTTGCAGCGGGTCCACTCGAAAACCTGCTACACGACAACGGCGCCGCCGCAATCGGTCGGATCGAGAGAGAAGCACGCCACAACTTCCGCTTCCGGCTCATGCTGTCGGGCGTTTGGGGAGCAAACACGATCAAAAGCCCGCTTTGGCGGCGCATCCAAGCGGCGGTCGAGCCAGGGCCGCATATGGATGACGACCCGCGCACGCCCCAAGGGTCCACCCGTCCGCGTGAGTGAGGCTGGGCCCCGCCACAGACAACGATGTTGATTTGGGTCAACCCTTCAAGGCCTTTTTTAGATGTGTGTTCGCGGCTTTGAGTACGGCCGCCACTTCTGTTGCGATCTCTAAGATGTTGTGCTCCGCAATCTTGGCTTTGCTGAACTCTTCGAACTTCCTATCAACCCCAAATTCGAGCAACATCTCGTTTTTGAGCAACATTTTGCTCTTTTCATTCAGCGCCTGCTGAAATTGGAACGCGGCAAACGCTTTGTCGGCGCTTGGTGTTTTCGCATCGCGAATGGCCACAGAGACAGCGAGCGCCAAGTCCTTGATATCCGCCTGTATCTTCGAGCGCAGCGCTTTTTTTCTCTTTTGCCCTACAATAATCGCGTGTTCCTGCTCCAACTTGGTCCCGACATCCTTATGGGCTTCGTCCGCTTCGGCCCGAGCGCTCGCCAACAACGCCTTGGCTTCTCGATAGAGCACATCCATGCGCGCGCTCATCAACTCTGATTTCTCCTTCTTGATCTGCGCGGTCGTCTGCTTCTTGAAACCCTCGATAAGTTTCGCCGTGTCATCGACATGGGATCGGAAATTGGTGACATCTTCGACAGCACTCTGCGCCTCGTCACACGCATGCACCGATCCGAGCAGCAGGGCCTCTGCCCCACGGGCCATGTGCTGCTCCGAACGGAGCCAGGCCGTTATCCCCGTAATCGGAGGACTTGCTTTGGACCAAACACTCCGACTAAACCCGCAAATGTTTGAGAAGCGTCCTCATGATCCATGGCTATATATTAACTGGTAAAATTAGAAGTATTATTACCAGGATATTAACCTTTACATCTGCACTATCGTTCCAGTCGTGACAGCGTTTGTTGTCTTCGTTGGTAACTGTGAGGTGTGTCTAATGTTCGATGCTTTGCGCGATCTGGGAACCGGTCATCGCTACGCGCCAGGGGCGGAGCCAAATATCCTCGAGAGGACGATCTCCGACATTCTCCACAATGGGTTGGATCCACTGCATCTGATCTGGCTCTTGCCGGTCATCTATCTCATTTCGGGCCTTACCGGCAGCAGCCGAGCCATCCACTGGAGCCGGCGGCGATACTAGGCCGAAGCCTGTCCCATTGCGGGACGGAGAAACCGTCCCACGCCGGCACGACGTCGATTTCCTGGCCGCCACCTCTGCGGCGATCTCGTTTGCGCGACCGCAGACTGCTTTTCCGCAACCTACTGATATTCATAACAAACCGAGGCCGGGCTGGGG
This sequence comes from Pseudomonadota bacterium, assembly GCA_039816045.1. Taxonomy (GTDB): domain Bacteria; phylum Pseudomonadota; class Alphaproteobacteria; order Rhodobacterales; family Rhodobacteraceae; genus Thermohalobaculum. The sequence goes on along the minus strand of JBCBYB010000001.1, from coordinate 255,913 downwards.
GTTCCCACAGCCGCGAGACCGGCTTGGCATGCGCTTTGCCCACCAGGGTAGCAAAGCCCCGCATTTGGCGGGTCACCCTATGTGAGGAGAGCACTAGATGGGCAAACGTTTCGAGGAAATGGGGGTTCTGCACCACTACGCCCCGACCGTCGAGAACTCGGGACTTATCTTAGGTGGCGCAGTTCCGGACAGCTTCGTGATCGCTGGCTTCGTCCTTGCCGCGGCGACGATTTTCGCAGCGCGTCTTGCCGCCCGCGACTAGGTAAAGGCCGCCAAACCCGTACCTGAACAGCCAAAGCGTGCCGTCAGCTGAAAGCATGACCGCGCCCATCCAGCCTTCGCGCTATAAGATCTCCATATTTCTTCATTCGCGCGCAGTCGATCAACTCTAGGGTTATGGTTAGGGCCGGTGATGTGCGGTCTCTCCATCCAAACAAACCCTGCTCTTCGAGGGGGAGAGCCAAGCTTTCTTGGAGTTCACCAATGGATACTGTGCGTTTTACGTTGATGGAGGAGCACAGCATTTATGTCCCTGGATCCCTCGGAGACATATTTGTACAGGTTGCCACCCTTGCGAGTGGCAACCCGTTTCTAGCAGGCCTCTGTCTGCTTCTCGGCACGGCCGCCTGCGCAAGCCTCCTCAGTCGCGCCTGAGCCAACTGGCCTAAGCGGCCATGACCCAGCCAAAAGCCAATCCGCAGACGATCGCTCCACCGATCCCCAGCGCGAGATAGGCGGCGAACACATCCCGCTTGACCAGGGCGAAGACCGCCGCCATCGCCGGCACGGAGCTTACGCCGCCTGCCAGCATGAAGGCCATCGCAGCCCCGGCACTCATGCCCTGCTCCATGAGACCCGCGATCAGCGGCGCCGCGGCATAGCCGTTGAGATAGGCCGGCGCCCCGACGAAGGCCCCGATGATGACGGGGACGACGCCCTCTCCACCGACGACCGACGCGATGGCCTCGGCCGGCACATAAGTCACCAGCAGCGCTTCCAGCAGGTAGGCAAGGCTGAGCCACTTGGTCAGGAAGATCGCGTTCTCGACGGCAGCCTCGCGGAAGGCCACACGACGCGGTGCTTCTTCCCAAAACCGCCAAACCGGGGTCTGACGCATTGTGCCGCCGGTCCCGCAGCAGGAGCCGCAGGTCTTGCGCGCCCGCAGCGGCTCGGCGAACAGACCCGCCCGCAGCAGGCCCTGCATCACGAACCCGCCCAGCAAACCGAGGCTGACTGCGAAGACCACTTTGGCGATTGCGAACTCCACCCCGAGCGCGCCCGTGGTGATGAAGAACTGCGGCGGGTCCATCAGGGGCGAGGACAGCCAGAACGCCATCACGGCTGAAAGCGGTGCGCCGGCGGCCAGCAAGGCCGCGACGAAGGGAATGACCTCGCAGGAGCAGAACGGTGCCAGACCGCCCGCGAGCGCGGCGACAAAGATCATGCGGATCTCACGGCCCTTGAAGGCCTCCGCCAGCACGCCCTCGGCACCGCTCGCGCGGAGATAGCCGATCAGCGCAACCGCGATGGCGATATAGGGCAGCGTGCTCAGAAAGGCCGAAAGCGCAAATGTCAGCACACCGCGGGCCTGGTCGGGATCGAGCGCCCAGACGATGAACGGGATCGCCAGCACCAAGAGCCAGACGATATCCGCCCGCCGCAACCGCGCGATGGCAAGGCCGGCTTGTTCCAGAACAAGGGTGGTCATGAGGGATCCTCCTCAAGCGAGATGCGGATGGGTGCGGGGCGCATCTCGCCCCCTGGCAGCACCCAGACCGGTTCTCCGAAATGGCTGATATCGACGGCGCCGTTCGGCGTGTCGAAGCGAAGCCCGCGGCCGCAGCTCATGGCGATGCGGCGTCCGCCGGCGGGATTGAGGGCCGGGCCGAAGCCGTTCACGCCCCATTTGAGGTGGTGGGCGACGTCCCAGAATTCGGGCGCGCCGCCGATGCGGAAGGCAAGCCAGCAATGGGCGTCGGGCGTTGTGGTGCGGCCGGGCCCGAACCAGAAGCCCATCACGTACTGACCGGTGAGCCCTTGCGCCCGCGCCGCCGCAAGGACGAAAGTGTTGATGTCCACGCAGCTGCCTTTGGTGGTCCCGCAGAGGGCCGGCACACTGTCATGCCCGTCGGTAAAGCGCTCCTCCGGGTGGTCATAGTCGAACATCTCACGAGCCGCATGCAAGATTGCACGCAGGGCCGCGGCCTCGTCCGGGGCGTCGCAGCACAGCTCTTCGGCCTGAGCCTGGAGACCGGCATCCGCAATCGTGTGGCGGGTGTCTGCTACGTCCCAGACCCAGTCCTCGGCCCCGTCGGTCACGGCCTCCACGGTCCAGGCAAGCTCGGGCGCCTCTGAGCAGCGCATCATATAGCCGTGCTGACGGCTGTTCTGGGCCTCGATCTCGCGAACTTCTGTCGCGCCGCTCGCGGCAAATTCCGTCATCCGCTGGCCCCAATGGCCAAAGGGACGGGGCGCGAGCAGCCACGCCTCCTCGGGCGGGGTCTCGGTCACGGCGACGCGGACGGTGCGGGTCGGAGCGGTCATCGCGGGCCCTCATCGCGGCAGCACTCCCGGACGAGATAGGCTGCGAGCCCCTCCACCCGGTCGAACTTCGCATGACAGAGAAGACTGCGCCCTTCGCGTCGCTGACCGATCAGATCCGCCCGCACCAGGGCCGAGATGTGGTGGCTGAGGGTAGACGGCGCGACGCCAAGCCGATCGCCAAGGGCGCCTACGGGCAGCCCAGTCGGACCCGCCCGGACGAGACAGCGCAGAATGGCGAGACGCTGAGGCGCCCCGAGCGCCGCGAACGCCTGGGCCGCCTGAGCGGCCTCGGCATCTTCGAGTAGGTCGACAGACATTTCGTGCCTCCGAGTCGATTCGATAATTCTAGATATATCGAAATCACCCTCGAAGGCAAGTCGTGATCAGGCGAATTCCCACATCCCTGGCGAAGCCTCGAACAGCGTCGTCACCTCGGGCGAGCCGAGAAGGTTCTCCGCACTGTCGGCAAAGGCGAGCAGAAGATCCGTCCGTCCGAAGTTCGGGTCGCCGAGCCTGCCGACCCAGAAGGTGATGCCCGCCTCCTCGCCCTCGCGATCAAGCACGTTGAGATAGAACTGCTCCACGATCTCGGTGTCGGAGAGCGTGTCCGGGTCACCGAAGGCCGCTTCGAACTCCGGACTGTCTAGGAAGGCTTGCGCGAGGTCTTCTTCGGAGAGCCCGTCGGCCCGCGCCCCGATCCAGAAGTTGAGCCCAGGAAGGTCGATGTTGCCGTCCCGGTCCAGCCCCGCCTCATAGGTGAAGGCCACCGTCTGCGCCTCGCCGAGCGGGAGCGACGTGGTGCCCGGATCCGCCGCGACAGTCACGGTGACTGTGCCGGTATCGGAGCCGCCGCGACCATCCTCGATCACATAGTCGAAGCTGTCGGTGCCAATGAAGTCATCGTTCGGGCGGTAGTAGACCTCGCCATCCTCGGTCAGCACAGCGCGGCCGTTGTCCGGTCGGGTCACCGAGGCAATCGTCAGAGCGTCATCGTCTGGGTCAGAATCGCCGCCGAGCACGTCCACGTCGACCCCTGCGCGCTCAACTGTGGTCGCGCTATCGTCCTCGGCAACCGGCGGAGTGTTGACGCTGCTCTCACCGACGACCGTGACCGTAAGCTCGCCTTCCGCAGTCGCGCCACTGGTGTCACGGATCGTGTAGCCGACCACATCCGTCGCCGTGCCGCCCACCGAAATGTCGTCAAAGGCGCCGTTCGGATCATAGAGGATGCTCAGACCATCGTCAGACACCCGTGCCGTGCCAAAGGTTTCAGTGAGATCCACCTCGCTCAGCTCAATGGTGTCTCCCTCGTCCACGTCCACATCGTTGCTCACCACATCGAAGGCCGTCTCGCCCGCCAGGGAGCCGATCTGCGCAGTGTCCGGCAGCGTGCGCGGCGCGTCGTTCAAACCAGTAATGGTGAAGATTGCACGCGCAGTTGCGGTGCCACCCGAGCCATCGGAGATGGTGTAGGTGACGATCTCCTCCGCTGTCCCGCCGACCGGCAGCGTCCCGAACTGACCGGCACTGTCATAGAACAGGTTCCGGCCATCGACCGCGAGATTGGTCTCTCCAAGAACGTCATCGTCGTTGATCTCGGTGACCGTCAGCGTGGTGCCGGGGTCGAGGTCGGTGTCATTGATCAGAAGATCGATGGTGATGGCGCCGTCGTCCTCGGTGAGGGTCCGCAAATCGTCCGTCGCCACCGGCTCGCGGTTGGCCTGCCGCGCTTCGAGCGCGCCGAGATCGCCGAAGCTCGAGCCATCGCGCCCCACACCCGCGATGTCGAAGTCGCGCTGGAAGCCGGTGCCGCGGGCATCGGTGTTGATGCTGTCGGCCTGGTCCCCATCGCCGTTCAGGTCGATGCCGCGCAGGGCTTCGTCGAGCAGATCCTCAACGCCGCGATCGAGCGCGAGGTTCGAGCCCTGGTTGAGCAGATCAATCGTGGCAACAGAGCCCCCGTTCTGCGCGAGCACGCCGGCTTCGATGCCCTCGGTCAACGTGACCGTCTGCGCAAAGACCTCTTCCGCCGGGGCGTCGGCGGGCCCGATCAGGTTGTCGCCGATCTCGCCGAAGCTGGAGGTTGCGCCCACCGCGACATCGTTGGTCAACTCGGCGCTGCCGGTGGCGGCGTTCCCGGCGATAATGCTGTCACCGAAGAGCCGGTCGAGCGCGAAGTTTACGCCGCCGCCGGGAGAGCTTGCCCCGGTTGTGAGGTTGCCCGTGATCGTCGCCTTGAGCAGCGTGATATCGCCGGCTGCATAGACGCCGCCGCCACCCGCACTCGACCCGGTGGTCGTGTTCGCAGCGATCGTGGTGTTGGCGATCACCGCCAGCGTCTCGACCGCGAGCCCGCCGCCGAGGGAGAACGCCCCCGCCGTGCTGTTGCCGCTGATTGTCGAATTAAGGGTTGTGAGGTCGGCCTCGGAGTTGGCGCCGCCGCCCCGAGCCGAGCCGCCCGCCGTGCTGTTGTTGCTGATGGTCGAGCCGACAATCCAGGCATTGCCACCTGCGTTTAGGCCGCCGCCGGCCGCTCCCTCACCCGTGGTGCTGTTGCCGTCGATTGTGCCGTCGGTGAAGACCACGGTGCTCTCGGTTGAGATCGCACCACCGCGGGCGTTCTCACCGGTTGTGCTGTTGCCGCTGAGGGTCGCGCTGTCGACCGTGAGCGCTCCCGCCGAGTAGATGCCGCCCCCTTCGGAGTTTGCGCCAGTCGTGCTCGAGTCCCGAACGGTCGAGAGCGTTACGTCCGTGGTGCCTGTGGCGTACAGGGTGCCCCCTTGGCTGTCATCACCCACCGTGCTGTTGGAGACGAAATTGATCGCGGTCGCCGTCAGCGCCCCGAAGACCGCCGCGAAGCCCCCCGGAGAGGCATCGCCCAAGGTCTGGTTGCCGCTGAAATCGGCGCCCGCATTCGTAACATCGAGGCTGCCGGCACGCACAGCGCCACCGGGCGCCATCGATCCACGGGTGAGGTTGTCGACGAAGATCGTGGTGATCAGGTCGATGTCCCCATCGGAGAAGATCGCCCCGCCCGCGGCACCGCTCCCCGAGGTCGAATTGTCCTCGAACGACGTGCTGGTAAACGTGCCGCTGCCAGTGAACACGGCCCCGCCAGAGCTGTCGTCTCCATCCGTGCTGTTGTCGACGAAGCTGCTGTCGGTAACGGTCAACGCGCCGGTTAAGCCGATCGCGCCGCCATCCGCATCCGTACCGCCAGTGCGGTTCATCGAGAAGGTCGCGTCGTCTATGACGGCATCGCCTGCGACAAAGACAGCGCCACCGCGCGAGCCCGCTCCACCCCCGGCCTGCTCGCCCGTCAGGTTCTCGGTAAAGCTTGGATTGTCGACGCCGTTCGAGTCGACCGTCAGCGTGCCGTCGACGTAGAGCCCCCCGCCATCCGCCTCGATACCGCGGGTTGTGTTGCTGGAGAAGCTGCCGCCGAGCACGCTGGTGTCGCCGTCGACATGCACCGCACCGCCGGTCGCGCGCGCGCCCTCGGTCCGGTTGCCGCTGAGCGATACGCCCGTGAATGTCGCCCCATCGGCTGCAAAGATCGCACCGCCAAGCGCATCATCGCCTTCGGTCCGGTTGCCGGTGAAGCTGCCACCTGTCAGGTCCAGCGTGCCCGTGACATAGAGCGCACCGCCATCGGCGCCGGTGCTGTTGGTCAGGTTGTCACTAAACTCTGAGCCCGAGATCGTGGCATTCCCGAGCACGGCGACAGCGCCGCCGTTGCCGCCCGTCCCAGCGGTCTCGTTGTCGTCGAAATCGCTGTCGGTGATTGTCGCCGTGCCATCGACAAAGACGGCGCCTCCCTGGCCACCGGCCCCGGCGCGGTTGTTCGAGAAGGTCATCATGTCGAGCGTGAGATCCGACAGCGAGCGCACAGCACCGCCATTCTCACCATCATCCGGATCGCCGTCCCGCAGCGACATGCCCCGCAGCGTGGTGTTCGCATCGGCAGAGATCTCGAAGATCCGGTTGTCGGTCGCGCTGTCGATGCTGACCAGCCCGCCACCGTCGATCGTCAGCGCCTCGGTGATCTCGATCGCACCGAAATCGGTCAGATTCTCGAGGTTGATGGTGACCGACGTTCCGCCGAGATCAAAAGTGATCGTGTCGGCTTCTTCGGTGAGGTTCGCCAAGGCCACCGCCTCGCGCAGAGACAGGCCTTCGCCATCTGCGGTTTCGGTCGCGAGATCCTCGGTCTCGGCTTCCTCGTCTTCGTTGGTCGTTACGACGAAATCCGCCATGGGTGCCTCTCCATCGCCCTGGGCGACGGGACAGCTCCCGGCCGCCGCTATGCCTCTATGGTCAACATCTTGCGCATGCTGACTCTTTTCAGCTCAGGATACGGTGGGTATTGCGCGAAGACAATACACTTCGCGCAACTCATAGCAAGATTTGCATAGCAGGGCCTAGTTTCCAGCGAACCGCGCTGCCATCTCCTCACGCGCCGCGTCGTCGATCTTCGCGAAGAGATTGTCCGGCACCGTGAAGGCATGCCCCGCCGGAAGCGCGGAGAGCGCCTCCGCCACGTCCTCCGGCCACGCCAGCGCATCCTCCTCCACCCCCAAGGCACGCAGGATGGTGTCCGACGCATCCGGCACAAAGGGACGCGAGATCACGCCGTAGAGCCGGCAGAGATTGAGCCCGAACCGCACGATCGCCCCTGCCCGCTCGGGATCGGTTTTGAACACGGCCCAGGGCTCGGCGGCCTGGAGGTACTCGTTGCCAGCCACCCAGATCGCCCGGGTCTCGGCTGCCGCCTTACGCAGCTCCATCGCCTCCCAATGCCCCGCAAGCACGGTCAGCCGCCGACCGATCTCCTCGGTCACGGCCGCTTCGGCCTCTCCATAGGGTCCCTCAGGCACCGCCTCGCCGAACTTCGAACGGCAGAATTTGGTGACCCGGGAGACGAAGTTCCCCAGCACATCGGCCAAGTCCTTGTTCACCTGGGCCTGGAACCCCTCCCAGGTGAAATCGCTGTCCGCACTCTCGGGCGTGTTCGCCAGCAGCCACCAGCGCCAGTAATCCGACGGCAAGATCTCCAGCGCCTGGTCCATGAAGATGCCACGCCCCTGAGAGGTCGAGAACTTGCCGCCTTCATAGGTCAGCCAATTGGTCGACTTGATGTAGTCGACCAGCTTCCACGGTTCTTTCCCGTCGAAATTCGCGCCCATGATCGTCACGGGAAAGGAGAGCGTATGGAAGGGCACGTTGTCCTTGCCCATGATCTGGACATAGCGCACATCTTCCGCGCCCAGGTCCTCACGCCACCAGCGTAGCCACGCCGCGTCCGGCTGCCCGGTCGCATCGGCCCATTCCGCAGTGGCGGCGATGTACTCGATCGGTGCGTCGAACCACACATAGAAGACTTTGCCCTCCATGCCGGGCCAATCCTCGTCGCCCCGCTTGACAGGGATCCCCCAGTCGAGATCGCGCGTGATGCCGCGGTCCTGCAACCCGTCGCCATCGTCCAACCATTTGCGCGCAATCGACGAGGTGAGTACGGGCCAATCCGCCTTGCTGTCGATCCAGGTGCGCAGCCGATCCCGCATCTCAGACTGGCGAAGATACAGGTGCTTGGTCTCCCGCACCTCGAGATCGGTCGACCCCGAAATCGCCGAGCGCGGGTTGATCAGATCCACCGGGTCGAGCTGCTTGGTGCAGTTCTCGCACTGGTCGCCGCGGGCTTTGTCATAGCCACAGTTCGGACAGGTTCCTTCGATGTACCGGTCCGGCAGGAAGCGTCCGTCCGCATGGGAATAGACTTGGCTTTCCGAGACCTCCCGGATCAACCCAGCTTCCGCCAAACGCCGGGCAAAATGCTGGGTCAGCCGGTGGTTCCGCTCCGACGACGACCGCCCGAAATGGTCGAAGGACAAGCGGAACCCATCACCGAGGTTCTTCTGCACCGTCCACATCTCGGCGCAGTACTCCGCGACGGACTTGCCCGCCTTCGCCGCCGCCAGCTCGGCCGGCGTGCCATGCTCGTCGGTTGCGCAGATCAGCATCACCTCGTGACCCCGCGCCCGCATATACCGCGCATAGGCATCCGCCGGCAGCATGGAGCCGATCAGATTGCCGAGATGTTTCACACCGTTGATATAAGGGATCGCCGAAGTGATCAGGATGCGCGCCATGGGGTCCTCCATCTGACGCGCCTCTATAGCGGTCAGGTCAAAGTCCGTCCATCAGTGCGGTGAGAGCGGTTCGGAAACGCGCCTCAACCACCTCGCGCGCCGGATGACGGCCAGCTTGCACCACATGGCGCCCGGCGGACCAGACATCGCGGACCACCCGGTCGTCGCCGGCAAAGATCCATCCGTCGAGAATGCGGTCACCGCTTCGGCCTGTGAGCGGTAGAGCGGAGCCGTCCAGCGCCACGAGATCGGCCAATGCGCCCTCTGCGATGACACCAGACCCCCGGCCGAGGGCCTGGGCAGCACCTCGCGCGGCGTTTTCGAACACCGTCCGGCCAACGGATTTCGCGCCATCGGCGAGGACGCACCGGGCCCGGTCGCGCAACCGCTGGGAATGCTCCAGTTGCCGAAGTTCCTCGGCGAGACCGATCCGGATGTTGCTGTCCGATCCCACGCCGAACCACCCACCTGCCGATAGGTAGCGGGCACCATCGAAGATCCCGTCCCCGAGATTGGCCTCCGTGATCGGGCAAAGCCCCGCGACAGCACCGGTCGCGGCGAGCCCCTCCGTCTCACGCGGTGTCATCTGCGTCGCATGGATCAGACACCAGCGGCGATCTATCGGCAGATTGGTCAGCGCCCAGTTGACAGGACGTGCGCCGTAGGCTGCTTCGATCTCCGTGACCTCCGCCACCTGTTCGGCAATGTGCATATGGATCGGCGTGTCGGGGAGGTAAGCCCCCACGTCAGAAAGAGCCTCACGCGGAACTGCGCGCAGCGAATGCGGCGCGACCCCCAAGACGGCATCCTCGCGGGTCAGCGCCCTCGCACTGTCTTCCAAGAGGGCCGCAAAGCTGTCCGGCATGGTGCCGAACCGCCGCTGTCCTCCTTCGAGCGGGCGGCCATCCGTCCCTCCCTGACAATAGAGGACCGGCAGAAGCGTTAGCCCGATCCCCGTCGCATCGGCTGCCGCAGCGATCCGGCGCCCCATCTCCGCAGGCATGTCATAGGCCGTGCCATCCGCCTGGTGGTGGAGATAGTGAAATTCCCCAACAGCCGCATACCCCGCCTCGAGCATCTCGACGTAAAGCTGCGCCGCAATGGCCTCGACCTGTTCCGGCGTGATCCGCTCGAGGAAGCGGTACATCAGCGATCGCCAGGTCCAAAAGCTGTCCTCGGTGCCGGTGCGATACTCTGCCAGCCCGGCCATCGCCCGCTGGAATGCGTGGGAATGCAGGTTCCCGAGTGACGGCACGAGGATGTCGGCTTGCTGGTCCGCAGGCCCATCGGCTGCGATGGCGGCAATGCGCCCCTCGGCGATCCGCACGGTCACCGGGCCAGACCAGCCATCGGCCAGCAGGGCCGTCTCAACCCGGATCACCGTCTCACCCATCGCACCCTCCCGGTTTGCCGCACGCCTGATAGTCTAGGCGCCCAGCGGCCCAAACGGCCAGCCGAATCACCAAGCACGGGAGGGACGCCTTGGAGACAGCCGGGATCGGACGGGTGCTGCGCGGCTTGCGGCTTGCGACCATGGCCCAGCCAGGCGCTGGTGTGGTGTCGGATGGCGCCATCGCGGTGGCAGGCGGCCGGATCGTTTGGGCGGGTGCGGCAGAGGCGCTGCCTGAGGCGTTCAGACTGTGGCCCACGGAGGAGTTCGGCGGACGGCTCGCCACACCTGCGCTGGTCGACTGCCACACGCACCTGGTCTGGGGGGGAAATCGTGCACGCGAGTTCGCGATGCGGCTTGAAGGCGCGACCTACGAGGACCTCGCGCGCGCCGGCGGTGGCATCCGCTCCACCGTGGCTGCCACGCGGGCGGCAGATGAGGCGACGTTGTTTGCCGCGGCCCTCCCGCGGCTCGACCGTCTGATCGCAGACGGCGTCGGGACCGTCGAGATCAAATCGGGCTATGGGCTCGACCTCGACACAGAGTTGCGGATGCTTCGGGTGGCACGGGCGTTGGGAGAGACGCGCGCGGTGCGGGTGGTCACGACCTGCCTTGCGGCACACGCCCTGCCCGTAGAGTTCGAGGGCCGCTCCGACGACTATATCAATTTTGTCTGCGCGGAGGTCTTGCCGGCAGCGGCGGAACAGGGGCTGGTCGATGCGGTCGACGCATTCTGCGAGGGGATCGGGTTTACCGCGGCGCAGGTCACCCGGGTGTTCGATGCCGCCAAGGCGCTCGGCTTGCCGGTGAAACTCCATGCCGAACAGCTCTCGGATCTGGGAGGGGCCGCGCTTGCTGCGGAGTACGGGGCACTTTCCGCCGATCATCTGGAGTATCTCGGCCCTGACGGGATCGCCGCGATGGCAACGTCGGGGACGGTCGCGGTCCTGCTGCCCGGTGCGTTCTATACGTTGCGGGAGACGCAGCTGCCTCCGGTGGCGGCGTTGCGCGAAGCAGGGGTGGCAATGGCGGTCGCAACCGATGCAAATCCTGGATCGTCGCCTTTGACCTCGCTGCTCTTGGCGCTCAACATGGCGTGCACGCTGTTCCGCCTGACGCCGGAGGAAACGCTGTCCGGGGCGACGCGTGAGGCGGCCCGCGCGCTCGGGCTCGGTGCCGAGACGGGCACATTGGAGGCGGGCAAAGCCGCCGACATCGCGATCTGGGACGTCTCGGCGCCGGAAGAACTCGCTTATGCCATCGGGGCGATGCCGCTTCACAGAAGATTTTTCGGAGGCCGTGGATGACCGAAGAGCTGACGCCAGGGACTGCCGATCTTGCGCAATTGGAGCGGATCTGGCGGGGCGACGGGCCGGTGCGGCTGGAGCGTTCAGCGCAAGAGGCCGTGGAGGCCGCGGCGTCCCGCGTTGCCGATGCAGCGGCGGGCGAAGCACCGGTCTATGGCGTGAACACCGGCTTCGGAAAGCTCGCCAGCGTGCGGATCGAGCAGAGCCAGACCGCGGCGCTGCAACGCAACCTGATCCGCAGCCATGCGGCAGGCGTCGGTCCCCTGCTTTCGCCTGAAACAGTGCGCCTGATCATCGCCTTGAAGCTCCAATCGCTGGGGCGCGGTGCGTCTGGGGTGCGTTGGACACTGATTGAGGCCCTCGAGGCGCTGCTCACCCATGGGATCCTCCCCGCGATCCCGGCGCAAGGGTCGGTCGGCGCTTCAGGCGATCTGGCGCCCCTCGCCCATCTCACCCTCGCGCTGATCGGCGAAGGAGAGGTGCTGCATCATGGTCACCTTGTGCCGGCAGCCGACGCGCTGCACGCAGAGGGGCTGCACCCGGTGATGCTCGGGCCCAAGGAAGGGCTCGCCATGATCAACGGCACACAGGTGTCTACCGCCCTCGCGCTCGCTGCCCTGTTCGACGCCTGGCGCCTCGCCGTCGGCGGACTCGTCACCGGCGCGCTCTCGACCGATGCCGCCATGGGCTCGCCTGCCCCGTTCCGCCCCGAGATCCATGCATTGCGAGGCCACCGCGGTCAGACAGAAGCCGCCGCGAGCCTGCGGGCATTGCTCGACGGCTCGGAGATCCGCGAGAGCCACCGCGAGGGGGACACCCGCGTCCAGGACCCCTATTGCATCCGTTGCCAGCCACAGGTGGTCGGGGCCTGTCTGGATCTGATCCGCCAGGCCGCTGGCGTGCTCGAGATCGAGGCGAACGCCGTCACGGACAATCCCCTGGTCTTGGAGGACGGCACGATCCTCTCCGGCGGCAATTTCCATGCCGAGCCGGTGGCCTTCGCCGCCGACCAGCTTGCCATCGCGCTGTCGGAGCTCGGGGCCATCGCGCAAAGGCGGGTGGCCTTGCTGGTCGATCCGACGCTGTCCTTCGGTCTGCCCGCGTTTCTCGCGCCCGATCCGGGACTGAACTCGGGCTTCATGATTGCGGAGGTCACCTCGGCCGCCCTGATGTCCGAGAACAAAGCGCTCGCGAACCCGCGTTCCGTCGACAGCACCCCGACAAGCGCAGACCAGGAGGACCATGTCTCGATGGCTTGCCACGGGGCGCGGCGGCTCGGGGAGATGGTGGACAATCTCGGCGCGATCCTCGGGATCGAACTGCTAGCCGGAGCGCAAGGGGTGGAAATGCGGTCGCCGCTGAAGACCTCTTCGCGGCTGGCAACTGTGATCGAACGGCTGCGAATGGATGTCCCCTCACTCGGCGCGGATCGTCACATGGCGCCGGATATCGCCACGGCAACTGCGCTGGTGCGGTCCACAGCCCTCACCGCTGCGGCGGGCCCGGACGAGCTGCCGCGCTTGGGGGCGTGACCGGGGAGGTCCGTGACGCTCACGCCATGAGCGTCACGGGAGCGGTCATCCGAGCAATCCGGCGGAGTACCGGTCGCTGGCCAGCATCACCATCATGTGGATGGCAAAGCTCGCGAGCATCAGGACAGCCAGGGCCAACGCGCCCTCGCGCGGGCTGACCAGCCGCCAAATTTTCCAAAGGTCGTTCATCATTTGCTCCTCTGCAGGGAAGTGACGTCGCCACTGCTGGCGCGGATGTCACAGCGGTGGCTTAGACGGGGAACCAAGGCATCCACGCCCAGACCAGGAAGTGTGCGACCAGCGCCACCCCTGCCCAAAGCGTCGTTCCTCGCATGAAAAACGCGTGCACTTCCTTGCACTGGTCGTCTGTCAAACCGGTGTGATTCATCATCGAACCGGTCTCTTTCGACGCTGCCATCAGAAGACTCCTCTCAATTGACGGTGTGTGTGGATGCGGGGCCGAAGTCCCACACGCCGCATCAGAGGTGCCGAGGATCACCAGACACCCCGCGGGCGAACTCTAGGGGCGGAGCAAGAAAGACCGCACCTACGCGCTGCTGCGGGATGATCGTTCCATGCGACATTCTGTCTGTCAACCGATATTGACACAGTTTTGCGTAAGTTTTGATTTACAATAATTCGCCCATATCGAGTGCCGTTAGAGTATTCAGTTGAAATGAACGGTCAAAGCCGCCAGTCGTCGACCGCCGCGATATCCTCGTCGGACCAGCCGAAATGATGCGCAAACTCGTGGATCAGGACATGCGCTATGAGCGCCGAGAGCGTGACATCGCCCCTGGCAGCCCATTCGTCGAGGATCGCCCGCCGGAAGAGCCAAACCTCATCGGGCAAAGCCCCCGCATCGGCATGGGACTTCTCGGTCAGCGCGATGCCACGATAGAGCCCTGTGAGCTCGAACGGATCGTCGATGCCCATCTCCGTGAGCGTCTCGGCATCGGCGAAATCCGCGATGCGGATCACGACCCGGGCGGCATGGGATGCGAAAGGCTCCGGCAGCGCCGACAGGGCCTCTTCCGCGAGCGCCTCAAAATCGTCGAGCGACGGCGCCGCTCCCCTCACCCGAAGTGTTGCCGGGCCGATAAGGCGGCCCCCAGCGTTCCATCGTCGAGATAGTCGAGTTCCCCACCGATCGGCACACCGCGCGCAAGTGCGGTGAGTTGCACGCCTGTCGGTTCGAGATGGTCGGCCACCACATGGGCTGTGGTCTGCCCATCGATCGAAGCCGGCAGCGCAAGGATCACCTCCTCGATCCCCTCCGCCGGGATCCGGGCGGCCAGTTTGGGCATGCCGAGGCTTTCGGGCGTCACACCATCAAGCGCCGAGAGCAGCCCACCGAGCACATGATAGCGACCACGATAGACGGCCGCCCGCTCCAGCGCCCAAAGATCCGAGACATCCGCCACCACGCACAGGACCGATCGGTCACGCCGCGGGTCGGTGCAGATATCGCATTCTTCCGCCGTGGCGAGATTGCCGCAGGTGTTGCAGTGGCGCACGCTCTGCGCGACCACGGCCATGGCTTGGGAGAGCGGCAGCAGCATCCGCTCGCGCTTCTTCACGAGGGTCAGGGCCGCTCGGCGCGCCGAACGAGGCCCGAGACCAGGCAGTTTGGCCATCAGCTCGATGAGCTGCTCGATCTCCGATCCGCCCGACATGTGGCCCCTGTTCACCGCCTCACCCCAAGATAGAGCGCAGTGACCGCATTAGGCAACCACTTCAGCCGAAGGGCAGCTTCATGCCAGGCGGCAAGGGCAGGCCCTCGGTCACCTTGGCCATCTCCGCCTTGCCGAGATCGCGCGCCTTAGACACGGCATCGTTGACGGCAGCGACGATGAGATCCTCGAGCACCTCATGCTCCTCCTCGCCGGACAGCAGCGATGGATCGACCGAGAGCGACTTCAGCGTGCCGTCCGCGCCCGCGACAGCCTTGACCATCCCCGCGCCTGCCGAGCCGTCCGCCTCCAGCGTCTGGATGCGCTCCTGCGCTTCCGTCATCTTCTGCTGCATCTCCTGGGCCTGCTGCATCAGCCGGCCCATATCGCCCAAACCCTTGAACATCTCAGTCCTCCTCGAAGGGATCGTCCACGTCGATCAGACCGTCCGCGAACGGATCGGCGCCGTAGTCTTCATCGTCGGCCTCAGGCACCGCAGCGAGGAAGCCGCCGACGTCTGCCTCTGGCTCCGGTGTCGCCGTACCGCCAAGAGGGCGGACATCCGAAATCTCCGCCCCAGGGAAGGCGGCCAATGCTGCCGCGACCAAGGGATGCGCCGATGCCTCGCTGGTACGCTGCGCAGCCTCGGCCTCGCGCTGGGCCCGCAGCGTGGGGGCGCCGCGGGCATCCGAGACGGCCACGGACCACCTGGCCCCGGTGATCGCCGTAAGGGTTTGGGAGAGCCGTCCCGCAAGATCCTTCGGCGCCCCATGTGCCGGGCTGAATTCGATGAGCCCGGGCCGGAAGGCGACCAACTCGACGAAATGCTCCACCCAATCGAGCAGGCGCACTTCGCGGTGCTCGGCGAGCAATGCGAGGATGTCCTCGAACCGGGCATAGGCCGCCAGCTCTGGCGGTGTCGGATGCGGCACAGCCGATGGCGCCTCAGCACGCAGGGCCTGCCCGCCCGATACCATGGCAAGCTGAGCGGTCGGCCCGCTGCCGCCGCCACTAGGCGCCGGAGCTGGGGCGGGCGCCGACGCAGAGGCGCTCTCGGTCAGCTTGCGCACCAAGTCGCCCGGCGGAGGCAGATCCGCCAAATGGGTGAGCCGGATCAGCGCCATTTCGGCGGCCATCATGGCATTCGGCGCGAGTGGCACCTCCTCCAGCGACTTCAGCAGCATCTGCCAGGCGCGCGTAAGCACCGGCATACCGAGCCGGCCTGCAAGATCGCGCCCACGGGCCCGCTCATCCGGCCCAACGGTCGGGTCATCGGCCAACTGAGGCGAGACACGGAGCACGGAGATCCAGTGGGTCAGTTCTGCCAGGTCACGCAGAACCACGGCCGGGTCGGCCCCGTCGGCGTATTGGCGGGCCAACTCCTCAAGGGCGCCAGCGGCATCGCCGCGCATAACGGCCTCGAACAGATCGATGACACGCCCGCGATCCGCGAGACCCAACATCCCGCGCACCGCCG
Organism: Pseudomonadota bacterium; assembly: GCA_039816045.1. Classification (GTDB taxonomy): domain Bacteria; phylum Pseudomonadota; class Alphaproteobacteria; order Rhodobacterales; family Rhodobacteraceae; genus Thermohalobaculum. Next base: position 239,841 of record JBCBYB010000001.1, on the reverse strand, counting down.
CGGCGTCCACCGGACCATCGCCCGTCGCCAGCGTCAGCGCCTGATCGAGAAGCGAGAGCGCATCGCGCACCGACCCCTCAGCCGCCCGGGTGATCAGCCCGAGGGCTTGCGGGTCGACCGCCGCCCCCTCCGCCTCGGCCACCCGTCCCAGATGGGCGAGCATCGCCTCGGGCTCGATCCGGCGCAGATCAAAGCGCTGGCAGCGCGAGAGCACCGTCACCGGCACCTTGCGGATCTCGGTGGTGGCGAAGACGAACTTCACATGCTCCGGCGGCTCCTCCAGCGTCTTCAGCAGCGCGTTGAAGGCCGAGGTCGAGAGCATATGGACCTCGTCGATGATGTAGACCTTGTAGCGCGCGGCGGAGGCCCGGTAGCGCACACTCTCGATGATCTCACGCACATCGTTGACTGAGGTGTTCGAGGCCGCGTCCATCTCGAGCACGTCCGTGTTGCGCCCCTCGGCGATCGAGCGGCAGGCCTCGCAAACCCCACAGGGATCGACCGTTGGCCCGTCGCTGCGCTCACAGTTGAGACCGGTCGCGATGATCCGAGCCGTTGTGGTCTTGCCGACCCCGCGGACGCCGGTGAGCACGAAGGCATGGGCGATGCGGCCGGCGGCGAAGGCATTGGTGAGGGTCTGGACCATCGCCTCTTGGCCGATCAGGTCCCGGAAATGCGCAGGCCTGTACTTCCGCGCGAGCACACGATAGGCGCTCGACTGGGCAGCAGGCTCGATGGGGAGGTCGGACATACAGGGCGGCTCCGGTGGCGCGTCGCCTCAACCTATGTCGGAGGGGGAGCGGCGGCAAGGCAAGGCAACCCCACGCATGCAACAGATGCTCGTGCGTGTAACCGTCCGGGTTTATAGTCGCAGGATGAAGTGGCTTGTGGATATCGATGCGGCGGTGGCCGATGGACTGCTGTCTGCCGAGCAAGGGGCCGCATTGAAGGCGCGGGCCGGTACGGATGCGCTCGGATTCGGGACCAGTCTGCTCCTGATCGGCGGGATCTTGGCCGTCATGGCCGGGCTGTTGGCGTTCTTCCCGACACCCGAGGGGCTGCTCGGGACGGGGCTGGTTATCGCCGCGGTTGGCGCAGCCGCGCTGGTCACGCTCGACGGGCGGTTCCGGCTGCCGGCCAATGCGGCGGCGGTGATCGGCAACGCCTCTGCAACCGCGGGGGGCGTTGGGATGGCCGTGGAGGCAACGGAGACCACTCTGCCCGCGGTCTGGATCGGGCTGGTGCTCTTTGCTGCGGGATTGGCGTTGCGATGGTTCGGCCCACCGGCATGGCGGGTGATGGCGGCTTGGGTGGTGGTCATCGGCGGAGCGGCGCATATCGGGGGTGTGTTCGGGCTCGACGGATCTCCAGACCAGGCCTGGCTCGCCATGGTGGATGCGGCGGCCGTGCTGCTCGTCGCTGGGTTGACCCTCGATCTGCGGATCCTGACGGCCCTCGGCATCACGGCACTGGCAGGGACGCTGTCGGCGACCGCTTATGGCCATGCCTCTTATTGGCTCGCGGTTTACGAGCCGAGCCTGCTGATCCTCATGATGGCGGGCGTTGCGGCGGTTAGCTGGGCCATAGGACGCGGGCCAGAACGCTGGGCACGCCATGGCCGGATCAGCGGGTTGATGGCCCTCATCTGGATCAACATTGGCTTCTGGGTCGGCTCGCTCTGGGGTGACCGCCCGGGAGAACATGTCTTTGGTCCGACGCGGTCCGACTTCCCGAGCGGGTCGGAAGGGGCCTGGGCCTTCTATGACGCGCGCGACAGCTTTGCCGAAAGGCTTTTGGAGATCCCAGACGGTGCTTTCGCCCTCGGCTGGGCCGCTCTGATCCTGGCGGCGGCGGCTTGGGCGAGCCTCACCGCCCGCCGCCCAGTGATGAACGCCGCCGCGGCCTTCGGCGCGATCCACCTTTACACGCAATGGTTCGAGCGCCTGGGCGACGAACCCCTCGCAATCATTCTGGCAGGGATCAGCGCCATCGCGCTTGCCTGGGGAATGGTTCAGCTCAACGTCTGGATGCGTGAGCGCCGGAAGACAGAGGGGTGAGAGGCTGGACAACGACCCAGACGGGGCTCGTTACGGCTGCTTCCTTCCGGACCTGACCGGGTTGGCGAGGCGTCCACCCGCGCCAACCTCTCAACCCTTTAGTTAGCCTCTCTGGTCGATATGCACAAGAGCCAGGCGATGCTGCACCGCGAGGCGAGGCATTGCGGTCTATCCCAAGTTGGGGCATCTAGGGGCACCTGAATGACCGAGCACATCATGAGCCTATCCCTCCCAATCACCTTCGCCTCCGGAGGCCTGAAGCTCGACCGCTCGGCTCACCTGCGCAGCGGCACCAAACGTCTGTTGCGCGATCCCAACGCCCAATTGCTGCCGCTCTGTGAGGGACGCGTGCTGATCTCCCAAGGGGATGGCTGGCGCCGCCTGGGCTGGATTCCGCCGCTGCCAGAAACCCTCAAGATGCTGGAGGAGCCCCCGGTCTTCATCGGGATCTTCGATGAGAAGCCAATCTTTGTCGCGGACTTTTCGCATCTCCCGGCGGAGCGGCTGGAGCGCAAGTTCATCTCCGGTGCGCGGTTCTACGATTTGCGCAACGTTGCGGGCGAGATCGACCAAGGCGAAGCGACCGTCGCAGCCACAGGCAAGGGTGTGGTGGAATGGCACCGCCGTCACCGGTTTTGTGCCAACTGTGGCGAGCCGAGCCATGTCGAAGACGGCGGCTGGCGGCGCAACTGCAAGGCCTGTGGCGCCCAGCATTTTCCTCGGATTGATCCCGTCGTGATCATGCTGGTCACCGACGGAAGCCGGGTCTTGCTCGGACGGCAAGACGGCTGGCCCGACCGCGTCTACTCGCTGTTGGCCGGCTTTATGGAGCCCGGCGAATCGATCGAGGATGCGGTCCGGCGGGAGACGATGGAAGAGGCTGGCATCGAGATCGGCCGCGTCCAGTATCTCGCCTGCCAACCCTGGCCGTTTCCCTCATCGCTGATGCTCGCCTGCTCGGCCGAAGCGCTCTCGACCGAGATCGCGATCGACCAGCAGGAGCTCGAAGACGCCATGTGGGTCAACAAGACCGACCTGCCTGACATCCTCGCGGGGAAGCACCAGCAGTTCGCCGCACCGCGCATCAGCGCGATTGCCCGTGTCGTCCTCTCTGCCTGGTCTTCAGGGCTCGTCGAAGACTTCGACTGAGCCCATCAGACCGCCGGGGTAGCGTCCTCAGCGGCTTCGATCATAACGTTTGCCAACAGACCATAGGCCTTTGCCCAGGCGACCCGGGCCTGCGTTGCGAGGATCGGCTCGAGCCGATCGGCCAGCATCCGATCAAGCGCCTGTCCGACAACGGCGTAATGGGCAGGCTCTGTCCCATAGCCAACATGCCGGATCGCAAGGGCGCGGACGGCCGGCAAGATCTCCTCGAGCACGTGCAGATGGCCGACGACGACACCCAACATGGCCATCAGCTTCGGCCCCTGCTCAGCCATGTCGCTCTTGAAGAGCCCGCGCACTTCCGGCGCCAGTGTAAAGAGATGGGAGTAAAAGGACCGCGCAGCCCCGGACGTGTCCGGCCGAAGGGCCGCGAAGCTTGCGCGAATGGTTGCAATTTCCGTGTTTGAAAGGCTCATGTCAGTCTCCTGTCCGAGGGCGGAACCAGGGTCGGCGCCGCGTCAATGGAGACAGTCTTCGCCCGCGGACGTTTCACGAAAATGTCAGCGTAGAAGAGGTTTGTTTCAATTGTCCCGGCGTAAAGCGCCGAGCACGCGGGCCATGACCAAAGGCGTGAAGAGCATGGGCACCTGGTAGAGCGCGACATAAAGGGCAAAGACCGGATCGGGCGGCAGGGCGGCAAGGTAGAGTGCCACGGTCCGATTGCCCCAGGTCAGCCCTGCCGCGCCTGAGAGCGGGCGCCCGACGGATGACATAAGAGTGCGGGCAAGAATGGCTTGCATCCCGAAATTCACGGTGACCGCCAAACCCAGCAAGGCCGCCGCCAGGGTGGGATTGGCGAAAACGGCAGACCAAAACCCGTCGAAAAGCGGGATCACGAAGATCAGGACGGCCAAAGCGCCAACACCGTCGAGCGCGACGGCATGGGTGCGGAGCCTCTCAGCCCCAGCAATCCACCGCGCCACCACCGCCGCCAAAGCCCCGGCCAGGATCATGCCGCCCATGCGCAGGGCGAGCGGCCAGGGCTCTATCGGCAAAGCCTCGCCGAGCAACAAGGTGACCGCGACAGGCCCGAGAAAGGGAGCGGCAAGGCTCGAGAAGATCGTTAGCTCCAGCGCCCACGCCGCGTTGAGCCCGAGCATCAGGCAGAGTGCGGCAGCCAACGTGATGGGCGGAGCCGCCCCGGTGTAAACCAGAGCCGCACTCATCTCGGGTGCAAGACCAAACGTCTCGCCAAGCAGCCATAGAACGGCCGGCGTCAACCACAAGAGTGCGATGGTCAGTGCGCACAGCCGCACCAGATGGCGAGGGCGGGCCATGGAGCGCAGCATCTCGACCAAGTCGACCCGGATCATCGCGACGCAGAAGACCAGCGCCACGAAGACCGGCATGAACGGGCGCAGAATCGCAGAGAGATCCGGGAGAACGGTTGCCAGCAGGACGCCGATTGCCAGCACCCAACGCGCTTGTCCCCCAATCCAGCGCAAAACACTGAGCATCAATCCTCCCGGTTTTGGCCAGGATTAGCGCAGATCTGGTGCCTAATGGGGTCGAAAACGCTGGACCCAGGTTACGATTGCGGCAAAATCGCTGACATCAATGAGAGCGTGTCACGCCAGCTGGCAGACAACATACGGGGAGAACGGAAATGAGCAAGCGCGATGAGTTGATCCAGAAATACGCTGAGGACCTCAAGAAGAAGTGCAAAGTCGATGCCGACATGGACCTCTTGACGAAGGTGACAATCGGCTGCGGCCCGACCATCTATAACGATGACGCGTCAACCGTTTCGAGCAGCGACCCTGAGGAGCTCGCGCGTGTGAAGAAGAACTTTTTGGTCAAGAAGCTCGGGCTGTCGGATGGCCCCGCGCTGGATGAGGGAATTTCCGCAGTTATTGAGACCTACGGCAAGTCCAACCGGAACAAGTATCGCGCGGTGGTCTATTACCTCCTGACGAAGCATTTCGGCAAGGAGTCGGTCTACGGCTGAACACCGCGGAGCTTGACGGGCGAGGTCTGGGTCACAGAGCGACCGAATGCCTCGCCTGTCCACGGGACAAATAGACATCAAATTCCGCGGCAATGAGCCGAGCATAGCCTCTCCATGCCGGGGCAATTTGAAACCCACGCTTCCACGGCTCCAGCGCTCCGTCAGGGGCCGATGTCAGCAAGCGCTTTGCGGTCGCCGCCGCGGGGCATGAGAAGTCGCCATAGGTGCTCTCCAAGCCCTCTATGTCGAGCGCGAAGTCGCAGAGAATGCCTTCGATCGCATCGCGCCGCATACGGTCGTCGAGACTGAGACTGATGCCCCGGCGGACGGGCAACCTGCCCGCCTGCACACAACGCTGATAGTCCGCGGTCGACGGCTCGTTCTGGACGTAGCCCTGGGGCAGCGAGCCGATAGCTGATGCGCCCAAGCCAATCAGGATCTCGGCGTCTTCGACGGTGTATCCCTGGAAGTTCCGGCGCAGGCGTCCTTCGGTTGCTGCGATGGCCAAGCCATCGCCCGGCTTGGCAAAATGGTCGATCCCAATCGAATGGTACCCGGCACGCGCGAGCAGACGCCGCGCCAGATCGGACTGTGCCCGGCGGGCATCAAGTCCAGGGAGATCCGCGCCGTCGATCATCCGCTGTCGCTTGGCCATCCATGGAACATGGGCATACCCGAACAGCGCCAAGCGATCTGGCGCAAGCTCCACGACCTGCTCAATGGTGCGCGCCAGGCTCGCTTCGGTCTGACGGGGCAAGCCGTACAACAGATCGATGTTGATGCTATCGATGCCACGGGCGCGCAGCCCTCGCATCACGTCGGCGGTCAAGGCTTGCCCCTGCATACGCCCGATGGCGCGTTGCACATCTTCGTCGAAGTCTTGCACGCCGATCGACGCGCGCGTCATCCCCGCGGCCATGAGTGCATCGAGGCGTTCCTCGGTCATGTCTCGCGGATCAATCTCGACCGCGAACTCCGCAGATGCCACGCCTGGGAACTGTTTGCGCATCAACGCCGACAGCCGGCAAATGTCGTCGGGCTGCATGACCGTCGGGGACCCTCCGCCCCAATGCATGTGGCTGATTGGCCTCTCACCGCCAAGGGTTGCGGCCACGAGCCTAATCTCCACCTCCAGGGCATCCAGGTACCTGCTGACGGCGGCATAGCGCCGCGTCCCTTGCGTGCGGCACGCGCAAAACCAACAGAGCTCGTCGCAGAACGGGATGTGAAGATAGAGAGACAGGGGTTTGTCCTTCCCGATCTCAGTGAGCCACCGGGCGTAGAGATCAGGCTCGAAGCCATCGCGAAAATGCGGGGCCGTCGGATAGCTCGTATAGCGCGGGACCGCGCGTTCGAGCGCGTTCGGCACAAAGGGGGAGAGGTCATGTTCCATACACCCACCGTGCTCCCGCGACGCCTTGCCCACATTGACCCATGTCAACTGAGATTGCAGACTGGACGAAAATTCGGGAGGTAGACGTGAAAGCGACGGGACGGTTAAGCGAAGCCCATGCTATTCATTGTGCCGACTGTCCGATCCGCGCACGCGCAGTGTGCTGCTATGTCGAGCAGACGGAGCTCCAGAAACTGAATGCCCTGAAATACTACAAGAGTTTTGGGCCAGGTCAGGAAATTGTCGCTGCGGGTGAGGAGTCGACCGCAATCGGATCCGTGGTCGAGGGCGTGGTTTCCCTTTCGAAAACCATGGTGGATGGCCGGCGCCAGATGGTGGGGCTTATGTTCGCCTCCGACTTCATCGGTCGACCCCAGGTGCCCGTCGCTCCCTACGATGCCGTTGCGGTTACCGATGTTACGCTTTGTCTTTTCCCTCGCACACGGTTCGAACGGCTGCTCCAGGACACGCCGGGCCTCGAAAGGCGGCTCCTCGAGGTCGCGTTGGACGAGCTCGACGCTGCGCGAGAATGGATGCTGCTGCTCGGACGCAAATCGGCCCGCGAGAAGATTTCAACCTTTCTCACGATCCTCTCTCGGCGGACCGCTGCAGCAAGCGGCGAAAGCCTTGGTGACGGGATCACGGTGACGCTGCCTATCACGCGCGAGGCGATCGGAGACTATCTCGGCCTGACGATCGAGACCGTGAGCCGGCAGCTGACGTCCCTGCGAAAGGACGGCGTGATTTCCCTGAAAGGCTCTCGCAGTATCGGCATTCCCGACTATGCCGAGTTGCTCGACGCGGCGGGCGAGGATGCAGACGGTGGGCTGATCGCCTAACCCTTTGTAACGCGCGACCAAAGCGGCTTTCCAGTCCGACTAGGGCTCAAGTTAGCTGTTTCTTTACGGGGGTGCCCCACTGTTGCGAGGCGCGGTGGGTATTCGCCTTCTATTCAGTCCTTGTCGGGTCTCCAGGGACATGGACCTCGCGCACCAGCCGAGCGTGCGTAACGGGGGCCGTTTCTCCCAAGACGACACATCGATGTCTTAAGCTTCGCGGCGGCGTCGCTCCGCGAAGCTCAACGGAACCGGTCCTGGCGGGCGCCGGGCACGAAAGGGCATGACGTCAATGAAAGCCGTAAAGCGCGCGCTTCTGCTCTTTCTAGGAGATGATCAAGGAACGGCGAGCATGGAGTTCGTCGTGGCGTTGCCTCTTTTGCTTGGCCCTTTGGTCATCTTCGCAGAATACGGAGAGGCGTTGTCAAAGCGAGAACAGCTCGACAGTGCTGTGGCGGATGCAGTTCAACTCTTGGCCAACTCGCCAGCTTGGCCGGGGCCGACCGAGGCCGATCCGCCCCAACTCTTGAAACCCTTTGTTGATCGTTCAGCCCGGCTGATCGCGCAGCGTTTGGGGACGAGTCCTGCCAATATCGGTTTTGGCTACAGCATGACAGGAGATCTCTCCAGCGGGGCTCTGCGGTCCCCATTCTATCAAGTGACGGTGACCGCCTCGATCACACTGAACCAAGGCCTGCTGTCCTTCATCAATGCCTTCACAACCGAGACGGATGTGGCGACCGTCCTTACTCTGCGCTCCAGCGACACGGCACGATACATCGCCGCGGTTCCACCCATCGAGAATACAGAGTGCGACTTTTCCAACCTCGCCACTGATTGCTCGACAGTGCCCGACCTCGTAAGCGATTCCGAGACCTATATCCCACCCGCCGATATCCCGACCGACCCGGCGGGTGATGGCGAGAGCCCGAGCGGCTAACCGGCCAGACCCAGGCCACCGCATTCGGGAAAATCCCGCCTCAACCGTCGTCAGTTGACCCAGATCAAGGGGCTCCCTCGCCTGTCTGCCCATAACGGCTGACATGGGCGGAGGGCTCCCTTCGCCGAGATGCAATTGTGCAGTCGGGGAAGGAAATGGGCAAAGTCCTTACACTTGCGACCCTCGGTCTCGTCGCGGTGATTGCGGCAATGGCCGCCAATTTTGCGCGCGACGCCGCCTACCAGGTGAATGCGATCATCGTGCTGCTCACGGCACTGGGCTATGGCGCCTATATTGTCCGGTCCATGGACCGGCCCGCGGTTGTTGAAACCGGGTATGCCGACGAAGTGGTCCGCTATGGGGTTATCGCTACAGCGCTCTGGGGCGTCGTCGGCTTTCTGGCGGGCACCTACATCGCCTTTCAGCTGGCCTTTCCGGACCTCAACTGGGGGCTGTCCTACACAAGCTTCGGCCGATTGCGCCCGCTCCACACCAGCGCAGTGATCTTCGCCTTCGGCGGCAACGCCCTAATCGCCAGCTCCTTCTATATCGTGCAGCGCACCTGCGCGGTCCGGCTCTGGGGCGGCAATCTCGCTTGGTTCGTGTTCTGGGGCTACAACCTCTTTATCGTCCTGGCAGCGACGTCTTATCTCTTCGGCGGCTCCACGGGCCGTGAATATGCGGAACCCACCTGGTATATCGACCTCTGGCTGACGGTGGTCTGGGTCGCCTTCCTCGCGGTGTTCCTCGGCACGCTGATCAAGCGCAAGGAACCGCATATCTACGTCGCCAACTGGTTCCTGCTGAGCTTCATCGTCACCGTGGCGATGCTGCATGTGGTGAACAACCTGCAGGTGCCCGTGAGCATCTGGGGCTCGGCCTCCTACTCGCTCTTCTCGGGCGTGCAGGATGCAATGACCCAGTGGTGGTTCGGCCACAACGCGGTCGGCTTCTTCCTGACCGCCGGGTTCCTGGGCATGATGTATTACTTCGTGCCGAAGCAGGCCGAGCGCCCAGTCTACAGCTACAAGCTCTCGATCGTGCACTTTTGGGCGCTGATCTTCCTCTACATCTGGGCGGGGCCGCACCATCTGCACTACACGGCCCTGCCGGACTGGGCGCAGACGCTCGGCATGGTGTTCTCGATCATGCTGTGGATGCCCTCCTGGGGTGGCATGATCAACGGGCTGATGACCCTCTCGGGCGCCTGGGACAAGCTGCGCACCGACCCTGTGATCCGGATGATGGTGGTCTCGGTCGGCTTCTACGGCATGAGCACGTTTGAGGGGCCGATGATGTCCATCAAGTCCGTGAATTCGCTCAGCCACTACACCGACTGGACGATCGGACACGTGCACTCCGGCGCACTCGGCTGGAACGGCATGATCACCTTTGGCGCGCTCTACTTCCTGGTGCCAAGGCTTTGGAACCGCTCGCGGCTCTATTCGCTGGAGTTGGTCTCCTGGCACTTCTGGCTCGCGACCATCGGCATCGTGCTCTACGCGGCGTCGATGTGGGTGACCGGGATCATGGAGGGCCTGATGTGGCGCGAGTACGATGCCCAAGGCTTCCTGGTGAACTCGTTCGCCGACACGGTGGCAGCCAAGTTCCCGATGTACCTGGTCCGTGGCCTCGGCGGCGTCCTCTACCTCGCGGGCAGCGTGATCATGTGCATCAACCTCTACCAGACCATCAAAGGGCGCATTCGCGATGAGCGCGCCCCCGCCGTCGGCGCCAACGCCATCCCGGCTGAGTAACGGAGGCACCCAATGTCCTTGCTCGACAAACACAAGCCGATCGAACGGCACGCGACGCTGCTGCTCGTTCTCTCCTTCCTGGTGGTCACGATCGGCGGCATCGTCGAAATCGCCCCTCTGTTCTGGCTCCAGAACACCATCGAGAAGGTCGAGGGTGTGCGGCCCTACTCCCCGCTCGAACTCGCCGGCCGGCAGGTCTATGTGCGCGAGGGCTGCTATGTCTGCCACAGCCAGATGATCCGCCCGATGCGCGACGAGGTGGAGCGCTACGGCCACTACTCGCTGGCGGCGGAGTCGATCTATGATCACCCCTTCCAGTGGGGCTCGAAGCGGACCGGCCCGGATCTCGCCCGGGTCGGCGGCCGCTACTCAGATGCCTGGCATGTCGATCACATGGAGAACCCGCAGGCGCTGGTGCCGGAATCAGTGATGCCTGCCTATCCCTGGCTGGCCGAGACGGTGCTCGACGAGGACCACATCGCGGACCATCTGCGTGCAAACCAACTGGTCGGCGTCCCCTATACCGAGCATCAGGTGGAGAACGCGCTCTACCACCTTCACGCACAGGTCGATCCCGACCACGACTCGGTGGACGACCTGCTTGAGAACTACCCCAAGGCGCAGGTCCGCAATTTCGATGGACGGCCCGAGATCACCGAACTCGATGCCCTGATCGCCTACATGCAAATGCTTGGAACGCTGGTCGATTTCTCGACCTATGAGGCGACCGCCGAGCTCAACCTGCGCTGAAGGAGAGACCGATGGACACCTATTCCCTGCTCCGCGAGTTCGCCGACAGCTGGATGCTGCTCGCCATGGTGCTGTTCTTCGCTGGGGTCGTGCTCTACACGCTGCGCCCCGGCTCCCGGAAGGCGCATGACGACATCGCCCAGATCCCGCTGCGCAACGATATGCCGAAGGAGTAAGCCATGGCTGATCAAGAGCGCAACGAGATCGACGAGATCACCGGCACCGACACGACGGGCCACGAATGGGACGGGATCAAGGAGCTGAACACGCCTCTCCCGAAATGGTGGCTGTGGACCTTCTATGCCACCTGTGCCTGGGCGCTGGTCTACACGATCCTCTATCCCGCCTGGCCTCTGGTGAGCGAAGCAACGGCTGGCGTGCTGGGCTACTCAACGCGAGCCTCGGTGCACGCCGCAATCGAGGAGCACAAGTCGGCCCAATCCGTCTACACCGACCGGATCGCCGAGTTGGACATTGCGGCAGTCGCCGAGGATGGCGAGTTGATGCAGTTTGCCCAGGCGGGCGGTGCGGCGATCTTCCGCACGAACTGCTCACAATGTCACGGTGCAGGCGCGGCCGGGGTCCAGGCGTCGGGGTACCCTAACCTGCTGGACGACGATTGGATTTGGGGCGGCTCGCTTGAGGACGTCGAGCTTACCATTGCCCACGGCATCCGTTACGAGGCCGATGACGACTCGCGCTTCTCCGAAATGCCGGCCTTCGGCGCTGACGAGATCCTCGAGAAGACAGAGATCGCGCAGATCGCGGACCATGTGCTCTCTCTCACGGACAATGCCGAGAGCACACCGGAGGCCGCTGAGCTTTACGCCGACAATTGTGCGGCCTGCCATGGGGACGAAGGCCGCGGCGAGCCCGCGCTCGGCGCTCCCAACCTTGCCGACGCGATCTGGCTCTATGGCGGAGACCGTGAGCGGGTGATCGAGAGCATCACCTACGCCCGCGCTGGCGTCATGCCCGCCTGGAACGGACGTCTCAGCGACGACCAGATCAAGCAGGTGGCGCTCTATGTCCACAGCCTCGGAGGCGGCCAGTAGCGCCTCCTACAGAACGACCCTCCCTGTCATTCGCCCGGGATCTGGCCCGGGCGTTTTTTTTGTGCCTATCTCGGCCGGGAGGTTGAGATGAAGGACACAACACCGCTCGGCGCATTGATCGCTCGCCATGCTGGTCATGGCGAAGTCATGTGGATCGGACTGCGCCCAGCCCGCAGGGCACCGGTGATCGCAGTTTCAGAAGCCCGTGTCTTGGACACGGGGCTCGAGGGAGACCATGCGCGACCGGGAAAACGCGCCGTAACCCTTGTCCAGGCCGAGCATCTGCCCGTGATCGCGGCTCTCGCGCATATCGAGGCTCCCGCCTACGGACTTTTGCGCCGCAACATCGCAGTCGCCGGGATCAATCTTGTTGGTCTCCGCGGACGGCAGGTTCGTGTAGGAACCGCGATCCTAGAGGTCACCGGACCCTGCGCCCCTTGCTCGCGGATGGAAGAGGCGCTCGGCCCCGGTGGCTACACGGCGATGCGGGGGCATGGCGGTGTGACCGCGGCCGTCATCTCCCCTGGCAAGATCGGTGTTGGCGACACCGTCCATCCCGCCTAACCAACTCAACCGGCGAGCCGGTGGGGTCGTCCGCTCTCACTGCTCCTTTGGTGGCGTGCGAGGTAAGTAAGCGCGAGGTTCAAAGGCAAGGGGCGGCTGAACCAATACCCCTGCCCCAAATCGCAGCCGAGACGAGACAACTCGCGCACCTCTGCCACATCCTCGATTCCCTCGGCGATCACCGAGATACCAATCTGTTTCGCAAGCGCGATGATCGCACTCACGACAACGGCGCTGACTTGATGACCCAGCATCAGTTGCACGAGCGACCGGTCGATTTTCAGCGCATGGATATTCAGCCGCGCCACGTTCGAAAGCGCTGCATAGCCCGTGCCGAAGTCATCCAGTTCCACACGGAAGCCCGAGCGGGCAAGCCGGTCGATGTTGCTCGCAGCCGGATCGGTTGCATCGACAATCATGGTCGATTCCAACACCTCCACCACCACGTCCGATGGCTGGAGCCCACGCTTCTCAACCGCAAATGCCAGGAGATCCACACGTTCCGGGTCGCGCATGGAGCGCGCGGAGAAATTGATCGAGATGCGCGGGACATCGTGACCAGCGTTGCGCATTTCCAAGAGAGCATCGAGTGCAAGATCGATCATGAGCGCGTCGATGGTGCTCTCAAGACCAAGTTGCTCGGCAGCTTCCAGGAAGTAGCAAGGCTCTAAGATCCCCCGCTCCGGGTGGTGCCAGCGGACCAGGGCTTCGAATCCTGCGAGGCGGCCATCCTCCAGCCGAATCTGCGGCTGGAAATGCGCCGCGAATTGCCCCTCGTCGATGCCTCTGCAGAGTTCCTCGGCCAAGCGGCTGCGGTCGGCAAACCGCTGCCCGGCCGCTTGCGAGAACAAGCCGACATCACCGTCAGGCGTTCCCTTGGCATCCGCAAGCGCAACCTCGGCGTGCATCAGCAAGGTTGCGGGATCGGTCTCCCCAGGCTCGGCAATCGCAAGACCCATCCGCGCGTTCGGGCTCCACCGTCCCGATGCAAGCGCAACCTCACGCGCGAGCGCCGATCGCATCCGCCGGGCCCGCACGTCCAACACACCGACATCTGTCATCTCTGGAGAGACCACGGCAAAAAGATCGCCACCGATGCGAGCAAGCACCTGATCCGGATCGGAAAGTCGCCGGAGGCGCTCGGAAAACTCGATCAGCAGTTCGTCTCCCGCCTCATGCCCACGACTTTCGTTGAGCATCCGAAACTGATCGATGTCGATTAAGCAGACGCCAATCCGCCGATGCTCGTCCTCGGCCCTGCGCATCAAATCGCCCAACTGGCGCAGCAATCCTCGCCGGTTCGGCAAGCCCGTGAGCGGGTCATGTACCGCGGTATGCTCCAACAAGCCTTCAGCGCGCTTGAGGGCCTCCTCTCGCTGCCGTTGATCGCTCATGTCGCGGAGGTATGCAGGCCTGATTGCCTCCACCAAAGGTCCAAGCGTCAGCTTCAGCAAGCGCGAGGCGGACATGTTGTGGGCATGTGTCTCGACGTCGAAAGCGCAACCACCGGGTTTTGCCAAAGCCGCCCAAAGCGGTTGCCCGGGCTCGGCGATCGGGACCAACAGATCCGTCAGGTGAAAGTCAGTGTCCGGCCGACAGACCCCATCCGAGAGGGTGTAGAATGCCCGATTTGCCCAAAGCACGCCGCCCTTCGCGTCGAGCAACGCAACCGCATTGGGTGCTTCCTCTAGAGCCATACGAAAGGCCTCAGGCGAAACGCCGCTTGCCCACTCTTCCCCAGACAAAGGACGATGGATCGATGGTTCTTGCTCTTGCTGATCAACAGGCCGCAAAACTGGGCTCGCTGCCGCCGATCGGCCAAGATCCGTTCCGTTCGGATCGCTCACGATATGCTCCCGCCCTAATGCAGTCGAGTGTGGAGCACTCGGCATGCGCCATGCCTTGACGGCGCGATGCGCCAGCCACTTAGTTCCATCACATACCCCTGGTCATCGACCCCTGTTGAGAACGGGGCTCAAAGCCCATGACCAAGCTGACGCGCCGAAGTTGCAAAAGCCTGAACGCAGAGGTCTAAGCTGCGGAAACCATACTGAGAGCTGGCCGAAAGTTACTCTCTCTGTGGGTGCTAATGATCGGTCCGCGCCTGCGTGCTGTCTGACGGCCTCGCATTGCTTGGCTGGATCGAAAGATCGCGCACTTCGGTAAACGCCCGACGGAGTGCTGCGGACCAGGCATCCGAGAGGGCGTGGAATTGGGGGTCTTCGGGCTCGATTCGGCGGTGTTGATCAAACGCGAACACATCGCGGCGAATGACTGCGAGATCGAGCGGCATACCGACCGAGAGATTGGACCGAAGCGTCGAGTCCATCGAAAGCAAGACCGCTGTTATCCCATCTTCGAGCGCAGTCTCTTGCGTGATCACACGGTCGAGAATCGGCTTTCCGTACTTGTGCTCACCAATCTGGAAAAACGGCGTGTCCTCCGTTGCCTCGATGAAATTGCCGGCGGAGTAGATGAGGAAGAGGCGCAGGTCCCCCCCTTTTCGCTGACCAGCCAAGACGATGGAGCTGTCTGCCGCGCTTCCCGAAGAGGTGATCGAGCTGCCGTACTGCACCATCACATTGCGCATCGTGGTGCCAACGACCTCGGCCACCCGAAAGATAGATGGCGCGGTAAAGATCGTCTCGATCCCTTCCTTGGGGTAGTCGAGGCTCTCCTGGATCTGACTGATCACCGCCTGTGTAATGGCCAAGTTCCCAGAGGTCATCATCACAATCAGCCGTTCACCGGGGACTTGCCAGGTGAACATCTTCCGGAACCGCGCGATGTTATCGAGTCCCGCATTGGTGCGTGTGTCGGAGAGGCAGACGAGCCCTTCGTTCAGCTTAATCGCAACGCAATATGTCACCTGACCCTCTCCGAGTGCTTTGCGGTCCGAAATATCAGATAGCCCGGTCGGTAGAAAGTTCCGCGCGCCGGATCATGCCTCGACGTGGCGGGCGGGCGCGGGCTCTCGGCCCCCGAACCCATAGGCATCGGCGATCGCAAGCGCGAGCACGTTGTTCTCCTGAATTCGTTCCGTGAGGAATTCGTGCAAGCCGAAGGAGAAGATCTCGTCCACCGTCATATCATCGAGCCGGCCCTGCATCGCATAGGCCTTGAAGTGGCAGTCCTCAGAACGCTCGGTGTGGGCCTTCAACAGATCGAGATTGCGCACGATCATACTGGCACAATGCTGGAGAGACCGCGGAGAAAGCGGGCTCAGCACCAAGAAATGCACGACACGATCAGGACTTACGGGTGCCCGGTAGACATGGCGGTAAGCGCGGGACGAGTTCGCCGCCCGCAGGATCTGCAGCCACTGGCCCTCGTCGATCACGCCACCGACCTGCGCATCCGCAGGCAAAAGCACATGGTATTTGACGTCGAGCAGCCGGGCCGTTGCATCCAACCGCTCCACGTATTGCCCGACGCGGATAAAGTTGAACCCAGCATCGCGCAAAAGCGTATTCTCGATTCCGCCTCGGAAGCGCTGTCCCTGCGTCTTGGTCCAGTCGAGGAACTGGGCGAACCCTCCGCCAACGATCGAGGCAGGCGAACGGGCGCGCATATCTATCCAGGCTTCGTTCACGGCATCCCAGACATCGGAGGTGATCGCCTGGCGCACAGCCCGCGCGTTTTCGCGGGCCGCATGGATCGAGGAGCGGATGGAGGACGGATTGTCGGTGTCAAACACCAGATGCTGGGCGACGGACCGGGCGTTGGCCGTCTCGAGCGGATCCGGGAACGTCTCCGAACACCCTGCCGCGATCACAATCGATGCCCACTCCGCCGAGCGCGCTTCGGGAGAGGTCGGAACCGTCATCATCCGCCGCCCTGCATCGAGCAGCCGCGCGACGTTCTCCGCCCGCTCCACATAGCGTGACATCCAGAAAAGATCTTCTGCCACACGGCTCAGCATCGGCACGTCCCCCGCTGGCTCATGAAGCCAGTACCCAAGTGTCCTTTACCCCGCCCCCTTGCGAGGAATTCACAACCAAAGAGCCTTCACGCAATGCCACGCGGGTCAGCCCGCCCGGGATCAGCCGTGTCGTCTTGCCCGAGATCACATAGGGACGCAGATCCACATGCCGCTCAACGACCCCTTTCTCGGAGAGCGTCGGCGCGGTCGAGAGCTCCAAAGTCGGCTGGGCAATGAACCCGGCCGGGTTGTCGCGGATCCGTGCGGCATAGGCCTCGCACTCGGCGGCGGTCGCCTTCGGCCCGATGATCATCCCATAGCCGCCGGAGCCATGGACTTCCTTGACCACCAGTTCGGCCAGATGCTCGAGCACATACTGACAGTCATCCGCCTCGGAACAGCGCCATGTCGGCACGTTCGGCAGGATCGGCTCCTCTCCGAGATAGAAGCGGATCATATCTGGGACGTATACGTAAACGGCCTTGTCATCCGCAACGCCAGTGCCGGGTGCGTTCACCAGCGTGACGCCGCCCTGCTTATAGGCCTCGAAGAGACCCGGCACCCCGAGCAAGCTGTCCGGCCGGAATGCCTCCGGGTCCAGGAACGCGTCGTCGATCCGGCGATAGAGGACGTGCACCCGCTCGGCACCGCGGATCGTGCGTTGCCAGAGTTTGCCGTCCCGGACGAAGAGATCGCGCCCCTCGACCAGGTCGATCCCCATTTGGTCGGCAAGGAAGCTGTGCTCGTAATAGGCGCTGTTGAAGTGCCCTGGGGTGAGGATTGCCATGTTCGGCGTGCCCTCACTGCTTTCGGGCGCCACTTCAGCCATCGCTTCGGCCAGCATCTCAGGGTATCCGTCGACCGGTCGCACCAAACCACCGGCGAAGAGCCCTGGGAACATGCGGCTGAGCACCTCTCGGTTCTCCAGCACATAGGACACTCCAGACGGCGTCCGGCAATTGTCCTCCAGGACATAGAAATCATCCGCCCCGCAGCGCACCAGATCGACGCCCGTGATGTGCGAGTAGACGCCCCCCGGCGGCTCCACGCCTTTCATCGCCGGCTGATAGGCCTCATTTTCGAGAACCAGCCCGCGCGGCACGATCCCGGCCTCGAAAATCTCGCCCTTGCCGTAGACATCGCGCAGAAACGCGTTGAGAGCCTTGGTCCGTTGCACCGAACCGCGGTCTATCTTGTCCCATTCCGCAGCCGAGAACACCCTCGGCACAATGTCGAAAGGGATCAATCGGTCCGGGTCGCCACCCTCTCCATAGACGGCAAAAGTGATCCCGACCCGACGGAACAGCGCCTCGGCTTCGGCACGGCGGGTCAGCAGCGCCTCGACGCCGAATTCCTCGATCCATTCCGCGACCAAGGCATATTCGGGGCGAACGTCGCCACTCTCTGTCATCTCGCTGTACATGCACCCATTGTTAACCAGGGGATTGCGGGTCTCGCCACCGATTTGTGTAAATTTTTCCGCGATACCGAAATGCCGCTCAACCAAGGGGCAAAAATCCCCTCTCACGGGCTTGCCATTGCCCGCAATGTGGGCAGGCTCGGGTCCAGATGGCAAATGAGGGGCCGATGAGCATCACCGTCAAGCTGACCCACCGCACCAGCTACCACTATGACCGGCCGGTGCAGCTCGGGCCCCATGTGGTCCGACTGCGCCCCGCACCGCACTCGCGCACGCCCGTGCTCTCCTACACGCAACACGTGGCGCCGGATGGCCATTTCGTGAACTGGCAGCAGGATCCGTTCGGCAACTGGAATGCCCGGCTCGTGTTCCCGGAACGCGTGACGCGGTTCGAAGTCGAGATCGATCTGATTGCCCGGATGGATGCGATCAACCCCTTCGACTTCTTCCTTGAGGAGGGGAGCATGGACGTCCCCTTCACCTATCAGGAGGCGCTCCGCCAGGATCTCTTACCCTATCTGAAAAAACCTGAGATCGGGCCACGCCTGAAGGATTTCCTGGCCGGAGCACCGAAGGAAGAGGGACCGACCAACGACTACTTCGTGGCCCTCAACCAATATGTGGAGCGCGAGATCGGATATATCACCCGAATGGAACCCGGCGTGCAAACAGCCGAGGAGACGCTGAAGCGTGCGCTCGGGTCTTGCCGGGACAGTGGGTGGCTGCTGGTTCAGATGCTGCGGTCCAAGGGATATGCGGCCCGGTTTGTCTCGGGCTATCTGATCCAGCTGCGCCCCGACCAGTCTGCCCCCGGAGAACCGGAGCCGGACTACGACGACTTCACCGATCTGCATGCCTGGGCAGAGGTTTATCTGCCGGGCGCGGGTTGGGTCGGGCTCGATCCCACCTCTGGGCTCTTTGCCGGAGAGGGGCATATTCCTCTGGCCGCCTCGCCGGAGCCGCGCTCCGCCGCCCCGATCACCGGTGCGCTGGAGAAGGCCGAGGTCGAGTTCGGCTTCGATATGAAGGTCGTCCGGCTGAAGGAACCGGCTCGGGTCACCAAACCCGTCACCGACGTGCAATGGGAGCAGATCCTCGCGGCCGGAGACCGGATCGATGCGGCGATCAGCGCGAGCGACATGCGCCTGACCATGGGTGGAGAGCCGACCTTTGTGTCCGCTCTCGACCGCGACGCGCCAGAGTGGACAATCGACGCGGTGGGTCCCACGAAGCGCGCCCACGCCGAAGACCTGATCCGCCGGCTTCAATCCCGATTTGCCCCCGACGGCCTGCTGCATTTCGGTCAGGGGAAGTGGTATCCGGGCGAGCAGCTGCCCCGCTGGGCGTTTGCACTCTATTGGCGGGGGGACGGGCAGCCGCTTTGGCTCGACGGCTCGCTCATTGCACCGGAGGACAAACCAGGTGCCGTGTCGCCAGACAAAGCCTCGGCGTTCGCCGAAATGTTGGCGGAAACCCTTGGCATCCATCCAGACTACATCAATCCGGCCTATGAGGACACCGCGGCCTTTCTGCTGCGCGAACAGCAACTTGCGATCAACGTGGACCCGGAGGATTCAAAACTCGAGGATGCCGAGGAGCGTGCTCGCCTGGCCCGGGTATTTGACCGGGGTTTGAGCGAGCCTTCTGCTTTTGTCCTGCCGGTCCAGCTTGCCCAGGCACAAAGCCGCGAGCGGCGTGGACGCCGAACCTTTCGCTGGGCCTCAGAGCGATGGGCAACGCGGCGCGGAAAGCTGTTCCTGATCCCGGGCGACAGTCCGGCTGGCTTCCGGCTGCCACTCCAGTCCCTCGGTTGGCTGCCAGAGGATGCGTGCCCGCAAGTCTACGAGCGTGATCCCTTTGCCCCGTTCGAGCCGCTGCCGCTTCGGATGGTGACGCAAGTGCCGGGCGGGCTCGGCCCAGCAGGAGCCACGCCCCCGACCGCAGCCATTACACCCACGATGCAACGCCGCGGGCATCCCAATGCAGCCTCCGAGCCCGTGCCAGTCGGCGGGGTGATCAACACCGCTGCGGTCCGGACGGCGCTGACCATCGAGCCTCGAAACGGCACGCTCTGCATTTTCCTTCCGCCGCTGCCCTCGGCCGATGCGTACGTGGATCTGATCGCCGCCATAGAGGAGACCGCCGCCGAGGTCGGTCAGGATGTTCATATCGAGGGTTATCCGCCACCCTCAGACCAGCGGCTGAACGTCATCAAGGTAACCCCCGACCCGGGCGTGATCGAGGTGAACATCCACCCCGCGCATTCCTGGCGCGAGCAGGTGGCGATCACCGAGGCCGTCTATGAAGAGGCGCGGCAATGCCTGCTCGACGCATCCTCCTTCCAGATCGACGGCCGACCGACCGGCTCCGGTGGTGGCAACCACATCGTCGTCGGCGGCGCCACGCCTCAGGATAGTCCATTCCTCCGCCGTCCCGATCTGCTCGGCTCGCTGATCACCTATTGGCAGCGGCATCCCTCGCTGTCCTATCTGTTCTCCGGGCTCTTCATCGGGCCGACCAGCCAAGCCCCCCGCATCGACGAGGCGCGGATCGAGACATTGGAGGAGATGGGCATCGCGCTTGCGCAGTTGCCCCCGCGCGGTGTCCATACGCCGGACTGGATGGTCGACCGGCTGTTCCGCGACCTGCTGGTCGACGTCACCGGCAACACGCACAGGGCCGAGATCTGCATCGACAAGCTCTACTCTCCCGACGGCCCCGCGGGGAGACTTGGGCTCGTCGAGTTCCGCGCCTTCGAGATGCCACCCCATGCGCGGATGTCGGCGGCGCAGGCTCTCGTCTTGCGCGGTCTGCTGGCGTGGTTTTGGCAGACGCCATACATCGCCCCGCTCGAGCCCTGGGGACCGCGACTACACGACCGGTTCATGCTGCCGCACTTCGTTTGGGAGGACTTCCAGACAGTGCTTGGGGATCTCACGCGCGCCCATGGGATCGCCTTTGATCCGGAATGGTTCCGCGCACAGTACGACTTCCGCTTTGCCCATCTCGGTACGACGGAGGCGGCAGGTTGCCAAATCGAACTGCGCGGCGCCTTGGAACCCTGGAACGTCCTCGGGGAGGAGGGGGTGATCGGCGGAACCGCACGGTATGTCGACAGCTCCGTTGAGCGTCTTCAGGTGCAGCTGCACGGCACCATGCCACAAGGCTGCGCGCTGGCGGCGAATGGGATCGAGGTGCCCTTGCATGGCGACGCGCAGGTGTCTGGTATCCGGTTCCGCGCGTGGCAACCCCCACGGTGCCTGCACCCGACGATCCCCGCGCAAGGCCCACTGACCTTTGAGATCGTGGAGCGTGAAACAGGGCGGTCGCGGGGCGGCTGCACCTATCACGTCTATCACCCGGGCGGCGCAGCGCGCGAAGATCGACCGATCAACGCCCTCGAGGCCGAGGGCCGCCGTCTTTCGCGGTTCGACCCGATCGCGCATAGCCCAGGTCTCGTCTCACTCCGCCGGATTGCGCAGCCGCCAGGCCGCATGACGTTAGATCTCCGCCGCGCCTGGCTGCCGGGGAGCTGATCGTGACGGGGACCTGCTCAGGCGAACGGGTCCTTGTTAAGCTGGAAAATCGTCTTCTGGATCTCGTTGCGCAGACCCCGGACACCGCTCCTAATCTGGTCGAGCCTGAACAGCTTATCGGGATCGACTTCTTTTGGTTTCTTCGAGTCCTTTGAGCCTTTGGCGGTCTTAGCGTCCTTCGCATCAAGTGTCTTCTTGCGCTTTCGGACCTCTTTCAACGTTTGATCGATTGCAGCATCGAAGCGGGCGTATTTTTCGCCCGACTTCTTCGCCTTGGCCTTGAGCGCGGTGATTGCATCACTGATCTTCTTGAGAGTGGCCTTTGCGCTGGCAACATCTTTCTCGTCAACATCTTCGAAGTTCTCAAGCATGTTTAAGCTTTCGGTGGCGGTCGCGAAGCTTTCCACCATCTTCTCCGCATCGGCAGCCCGCTTCTTACAGCTATTGTGGCGCTTTTGAATGATTTCGAAGGCTAATTTACTCTGCTCCTCTATCGTCTTGATGTCATTATCGGAGAACATCAACGTCTTGATCATTTCTTTCTTTACCAGTTCTCTGCACGCTTGCGGGAGCTCCTTCTCCTTCAACTCGATATCGCCTGACTTGACGAACTCCGCGACCTTCTTGGCGGCAATCGCTAAGAGGGACTTCACCTGCTTCGGGTCGTCGGGCATCGGAACCTCCTGCTGCGGAGCGCTGAGTGGGCAAGCCGGCGATTCCAGGATGCGGAGGAGCCGAACCGTCGATATGCTGCGCGCCGACGCGAGTCGCTGTGCCCGGCCAGGGCGGATGCGCCAACAAAGCCTTTCGGAGGGTACATCATGATCGAGACCGATACCAAGAGCCCGATGCAGTATCTCGACCGCGCCATGAGCCAGCTCCACGAGCTCGGGCTCATGAAGGATCGCGCGCCCGAGGCCGCCCCGATCGCTGGCCTGCTGGAGCAGATCGCCGATATTGACGAGACCCGTGTCGCGATCATCACCCGGACCCTCGGCCAGATGTCGACCTTCAACGAGGTGGTGCGCGAAGAGGTCAGCCAGATGTCGGTCGGCCAGCGCTACGAGATGATCACCCAGGGGTTCAACTCGATCCGCGACGACAGCAAGCGCTTGGTGGACCAGCTCTCCGACGGATCGATCGACGTGTTCGAGCGGGCGACGAATGCGTGGATGAAGATCGCGCGCGGCGACATCGCAGGCCGCTTCGACGCGATCCGGGACATGTATCTGGAGGTCTCCAAAGACACCAAGGACATCATTGATCGCGAACACCGGATCCTCGAGTCCTACCGCGACTTCCGCGGCGCGCTGAAACAGGCGGAGGTTGCGGCGCTCGAGATCCTGGAGAAGGCTGAAGCCAGGCTTGCCGAGGTGCGCGGGGCGCTGGAAGAGCGCTCGGCCGCGGTCGAGGGCTATCAGGGCGAGGATGCCGGGGAGCGCGCACGACTGGAGCTTGCCCGTGACGAGCAACTTCGCCACCTCCAGGCCGAGGAGAACCGCTACCAGATCGCCAAGGACCTCGCCGACAACCTGACCGTCGGCTACAACACCTCCGAGGTGATCATGGCGCGCCTCATGCAGACCACCTCGGCCAAACAGCGGGTCTACCAGCAGTCGGTCAGCTTCTTCACCACCAATGAGAGCGTGCTGACGGCGCTGAAGGCGAGCTTCACAGGCATGTTCGGCCTCCATGAGGCGACCGAAACGCTGAACGCCATGAAGGAAGGCGTCTCAAAGTCCATCGAGGTTCTGGCCGAGATCGGCGGCAAAGTGCAGGAGGAGGCGCTCAAAGCCGGCTACGGCCCCACCATCCGCGCCGATGCGGTTAAGAAACTGGTCGACTCGGTGGTGAGCTATCAAGAGAGCTCGACCGAGATCATCGCCGAGATGCGCACGCTGGCGACGAAGAACTCCGAGGAGATCCGCGACGCGGTTGAGGATGGCAAGCGCCGCCTCGCCAAGCTTGCGGAGAAGGGCAACGCCCTCGCCCTCTGATGGCTGCGCCCAAGACACAGGCCAAGGCGCCGCTCGATGAGCTGATGATGGCGATGGATGTCGTGGACACCCTTCGTCACGAAGAGCGGGTCGTCGCGCGGGAACTTGGTCAAGATGACCGCGACGAAGCGCTGAAGGCCCGGCTGCGCAAGATCTATGAAGGCCAGGGGCTTGAGGTCACCGAGCGCATCCTGGACGAGGGGATCGCGGCGCTACGAGAGAGCCGGTTCGTCTACAAGCCCCCAAGGCCGAGCTGGGAGACTTGGCTCGCGAAGGTTTGGGTTCGGCGCTGGAGGTATGCGCCTTGGGCCGGTGGTTCAGCCGTTCTGCTCGTCGGCTGGGTGGTTTGGGCCGCCTGGAGCGGCGGCGCCGACGAACGACTGGCAGAACGGATCGGGACGATGGCGTCCGAGGTATCGCTTCTCGCGGAAACCCCCGACGCACGGACCGCCATCGCAACCCTTGCTGACCGGGGTCAACGGGCGGCGGCGGCCGGACAGACATCGGATGCTGAGGCGACGCTGACCCGGCTGGAGGCGCTCAAGACGGAGATCCAAGCGGCCTTTGAGGTGCGCATCGTCTCGCGCCCGGGAGTGCCCTCGGGCGTCTTCCGCGTACCGGACGTGAACCAACGCGCGCGCAACTATTACTTGATCGTGGAAGCGATCGCGCCCGGCGGCACTGCCCTGCCCCGCACCGTGCTAAACGAGGAAACGGGCGAGACCAAATCGGTCACGATCTGGGGACAGCGTGTGCCAAAGGCCCTGTTCGACCGGATCGCAGCGGACAAGCAGGCGGATGGGATCGTCGATGCCGCAGTCCTCGGGCGCAAGACGCCCGGTCAGATCGAGATCGACTGGGCGACGGGCCTTCCTGGCGGAGCAATCACGGAATGGTAAATGCGCTAGCGGCCAGTGGCGTTTACGGGCGCATTGAGAGCGGCATCGCAGAGATACGCCGTGACGAGACTCGCTTGGCTGAACAGATCCCTGCCCTTGCAGAAGAAGTTGCGGAGATTCGTCGGGCCGAGGTCGATATTCTACGCGCGCTCGCAGCGATGCGGCTGGGCGCTTTGCAGCGCGATGAAGTGCGGGGTCGGCTCGATCAAGCCGAGCAGGAGGCGCTTGAGGTGCTCGAGACCAATCGCGCGCGCCTTGCCGAGATCGAGACCGCCCGTTCCCAGATCGCCGAAAGCCTGAAGATGGCCGAGGCACGGCGCGCAACAGCAGACGACGATCTGAATGCGGCCCATGACGCCCTCGAAGCGCAGATCGAGGCGACCGAAGCCCGTCTGGCCGACGTTCCCGATTGGCAGGCTGCATCGCTCGCAGCGGATCGGGCGGCCGAGCACGCCGAAGGGGCAGACCGCAAAGCCGAACGCGCCGAGGCCGACCGCGCGGAGAAGTCGGCGGCCTATGACGGTGATCCGCTGTTCACCTACCTGTGGGAGCGCCGTTTCGGAACCTCTGACTATCAGGCGAGCAACCTCGTGAAATACGTCGACAGCAAGGTCGCGCGGCTGATCGGTTACTCCGGAGCAAGGGCCGACTACCACCGGCTGACGGAAATCCCCTTGCGGCTGCGAGAGCACGCTGACCGACTGGCGGCCGAACAGGAAACGGCGGTTGCCGCCCGCGAAGCGCTCGAGAGAGACGCGCTTGAGGCGGACGGGATTGTCGCTCTGGAGCGCACCGTCGACAGTTGCGCAGCGGCTCTTGACGATGTCGACGACGAGATCGACCGATTGGAGGCCAAGCACGCGCGTCTCGACGAGGAGGCGGCCAAGCTCACCGACCCCGAAGGAGAGGGCGCGCTGTCGAACGCGCTCTCCAGGCTCGCAGACACTCTTGGCGACCGCAGCCTAGCGGAACTCGCCGCCGCAAGCGCGGCCACGCAAGACGATGAAGACGACCGCCTCGTCGCCCAACTTGCAGCGGTGCGAGCCGATATTGCCGAAGCAGACCGGGCGCTCCGCTCCGCCGAGGCCGAGCGGGCAGCGCTATCGGAGCGCCGGGCGCGCCTCGAAGCGGACCGCCGGCGCTTCCGACAACAGGGCTACAACGCGCCGGGGGGCAGCTTCGACAATTCGGAGATCATCGGAGAGCTTGTCGGCGGAATTGTCCGGGGGGCACTTGCTGGCGGGCTCTCCGACGCGCTGTCCTCCGGCTACCGGCGTCCGCGGCGCAAGGGCCGGTCGGGCTTCGGCGGCAGCGCCTCGCGGCCACGCGCCACGCGGAGCCGCAGCTCGGGCGGGTTTCGCACCGGCGGCAGCTTCTGAGCCAGCGCCTCGGTGGTCTTCTCCAGCATCGATTTCCTGTTTCTGTTCCTCCCCGCCTTCCTCATTGCGGCAACGGTGGCGGGGCGATCGGCGAACGCGATTCTGCTCGCGTTCAGCCTTCTCTTCTATGCGGTGGGGGAAGGGTTCTTCGTCCTGCTGATGTGCGCGTCCATCACGCTGAACTATGGCGCGGGACGGCTGATCGACGCCAGCACCGGACGGCAAAGGCGGATGTGGTTAGGGCTCGGCGTCGCAGGCAATCTCGCCCTGCTCGGCCATTTCAAATACCTAGGGTTCCTTGCGCAGGACGTGCTCGGAGTGCCCGGTGTGGCCGAGGGCATTCACCTGCCGCTCGGCATCTCCTTCTTCACCTTTCAGGCGATCTCATACCTGGTGGATGTCCACCGCGGAGACTGCCGGGCCGAACGCTCGGTGCTGCGCCTGGCCACTTACATCGCCATGTTCCCGCAGCTGATCGCCGGGCCAATCGTGCGCTATTCGACCGTCGCGGAGGCCCTCAGCGACCGGACCGTGACACCAAGAATGCTTGCCCAGGGCGTCTTGTTCTTCTGCGCCGGCCTCGCCGCTAAAGTGCTGATTGCCGATGGCGCCGCCCCTGCCGCTGATGCGATCTTCGGGGCAGACCCGGATACGCTCCGTGGCGATGCTGCCGCGCTCGGGATCGTCGCCTACACGATCCAGATCTACTTCGACTTCCTCGGCTACTCCGCCATGGCCGTGGGCCTCGGCTACATCCTCGGCTTCTCGTTCCCACAGAATTTCAACCATCCCTACATCGCTCTCAGCGTCACCGAGTTCTGGCGGCGTTGGCATATCTCCCTCTCGCGCTGGTTCCGCGACTACCTCTACATCCCGCTGGGCGGGAACCGGCTGGGACCTGTGCGCACCTATCTCAACCTCGCCATCGTGTTTTTCGCGACGGGACTATGGCACGGGGCGGCGTGGACCTTCATCGCATGGGGTGCGTTTCATGGGGCGTTTCTGGTGCTGGAGCGTGCGGGCCTCGGGCGCTGGCTCGACCGCCTGCCGATCGCGCTCCGCGCGGCCTACACCCTCGCCGCTGTGATGGCCGGCTGGGTGCTGTTTCGCGCCGAGACCTTCACCGCAGCCGCTGGCATGTTCGGGGCCCTTGGCAGGATCGAGGCCGAGATCCCCGCGGCGGCGCACCTCACGACGGAGCTCGCACTCACCCTCTGCCTCGGCATTGCCCTGTCTGGGCCCTGGGCCGGGCGGCTCCTGCAAACGGTGGCTGCCTTGCCAACCTTCGCGCCGCATGGGCCGGTCGCAGCCTGGAAGATGGCAACCGGCCTGTTTCTGTTCGGAGGTCTTGCGGCACTGGCCGTTATCAAGATCCTGGCGGGCAGCTACAGCCCCTTCATCTATTTCCGGTTTTGATCGATGCAGCGGTTTTCCAAACCCTTCCTGACACGGGCGTTGCTCGTTGGGGCAGCAGTGCTTCTGGCCGCTCCCGTTGTCGCGGGCATTGCATTGACGGACCCCGAAGAACGCACGCGGAAGCTCAACCGCCCCTTGGCCGAATTGCCAACCCTAGAGGACGCGACAAGCGCGCCATGGGATGCCTTGGGCACAGTTGCCCGGTATGCCGCAGACCGCAGCCTTGGTGTGCTGAGCAGCGCGCTCTGGCTCACGACGTTCCGCTATGAAGTGTTACGAGATCCGGGCGTCGACAACACGGTTCGCAACGGGTCCTTGGTGTTCCTGGCCGACCATGAGATCGGCGGCGAACGAATATTCCGCGCGATCCAGAAATCCTGTGCCGATCCGCGCGCCGATGGCCTCGCGGAGCGGATGATGGCGGAGGCGGCGCGGCTGGCGGCAGCCTCCGGTGCCCCGGAGCGCAAAGTTGGCGTCTTGATGGTTCCGACCAAGCCCGTGCTTTATGCGGATCGTCTGCCGCCCTCGGTGCCAGCCGCCTACCGCCAGGCGTGCATGACTGCGCGGGCCGAAACCTCCTGGATCGATCTGTGGGAGCAGGACGCCGAAGCCCATGGCTACGCGATGACGTACCCGCTGCACGCCTTCGAAGCGGACCGTGACACACCCCATTTCTATCCGCCCGAGAACTTCCACACCTCCGGCGCGGCCGCGCATGTGGCCGCATGGTCGTTGCTGAACCGTCTCTATCCGGGGGAGTATGAACCGGGCGCACCCGGTTATCGGCTGAAGACCGGGAAGGCGGATATGCGGAGCATCTATCTGCGCTATCGGCAGATCCCGCTCTTGGAGCCGAAATACGGCCCGAAACGCCCCAAACGCGCGCCAATGGAAGAGGCTGCCCTCAAGAAGCAGCACCCAGAAATTCCGCGGTTCCAGGTTTGGCGGTCAAACGAGCAGAAGCTTGGCAGACGCGCGCTGGTGGTCGGAAACTCGTTCTCGCTGCATATCGGTCGGCATGTGGCACCTGCCTTCGATGAGACCGTTCTCGTCTACACCAACGGGCTGAAACGGCCCGGTGCACAGCGGCTCTTCGCCGAGATCATCCCAGACCTGGACCCGGGCGCCGTGATCTTCATCCATCACGATGCGGGCCAAAAGGGCTTTGGCTTGCACCGCATCCTCTGGGGCATTCCCGGATGGAAGAACTAGAGCGGGTTGCAATCGTTTTGGTTCGGAACGCGCTCTGGTCATCAAGCCTCGACAGTCGGCCGGTGTGGAGGCATCGCTTTCACCTCGTATCGCATGCTCGTAGGCCAGCAAGGCGGCTGCGGTCCTGACACCGTCCAGGGTCTTCGGCGCGATCACGCCAAACTCCGAAGCACGCCGACGACACGCCATCACAGAACCATGCGGTGGCCGTCCGGCACGAAGAGCCCTCCGCGGCTCAGATGCCGCGCCATACGGTCTCGCTACCTGCTGGTCGACCCGACCCGCGCTTGGACCCAGGCCATATCGGCTCGCATCGCCTTGATATACCCAGGGTCCCGAGGGGGAACAACGCTCTCGATCTCAATTTCACGGGCGACAGGGGCCTTACGATGCAGTGCGAGGATCGTCTCCGCAGGTTCGGTCAGCCGAACAAGCGCCCCGCTCGGATCGAGGGCATTACCCGCAAGAGGCACCTTCCGGTAAACCCGCCAAATCCCCCTCGCCTGGGTCGTTGGGACGTCTTCGAGCGCGGCGGCCAAGTCTTCGAACCGCACCGAGGTGCCGTCGGCAAGCGCCCCGACCACCGGATGACGATGACGGTCAAGCTCCATGCGGGCTAAGGCATACCGCGCCTCGGTGTCGGTCGGGTCAAACCGGATCGCCGCGCCGATGAGAACTTTGGCAACGGAAACGCCAACCCGGCGCAGTGCATTGAGCGCGCCAGACGCGTCCTCATCCATAACCGCCATCGCGGCGGTATCGAGGCAAACACCAATATGCGCCGGGAGGGCTTCTGCAGCTCTCGACGGCGGCAGATCGGATAGCGCAGCAAACCGGCGGGTCGCAGTCGGGCCGAATAACCAACGTTCGAAGAACGCGGCCGCTTCCTCCGCAGTCTCCAGCACCCCTCCCGGCACGGGTTGGACCGCAATGATCGCCCGGCGGCCTGTCCGTCTTTCAAGCTCCGAGAAATGCGCAGCAGCGCGCAACAAACCATCGGCGATGTCGGCCAACGTCTCATCATGCTTGCCAAGCGCCCGATCTGCCCCGGGCGCTGTCGTCACGCTCACCACGTGGCCGATGGGAGCGATCTCCGCCATCAACTCGCCAAGGGCAGTGGTGTAATGCAGCCGTTCTTCTGCAAGCCAATCAGGCAGGAAGACGCGCTCCTTCACCCGCCCGGGAAGCAACGGGCCAGGGGCAAACCCATTGGCACTGACCGGAACTGTCCGCGCCTCGCCAAGCAAGCGACGGAGACCTTCCCGCTGGCCGGGGTCTGCCGCAGTCTCGAGCGCTCTCGCAGACAGCCGCAAGCCGATCCCCAAAGGCCGGTCGCCGTCGATCTCGGCGGAAAGGCCTGCGAGGGGCCCCGATATCAGTGACTGAAGCGCATCCAGACTTTCCGCCTCGGTTTCAGTTCCAATCCCACAGATCACTGCGGTTGCCCGCGGACCCGCCGCAAGATCCTCGTCCGGTTTCCCTCGCTGGGATGTCTCCGGCGGCCGCGGATATGACGGCGCATCCCTCCAGGTCCCATCTTCAGCCGACATCGCGTGGCGTCCCTCTCACGCAAACCCTGTCCTCCGACGGTCCGCGTGCTGCGGACCTGGTAGAGTTTAGCACAGTCGACCGGGCCGTAAACCGGAACTGACACAAGCCCGTATCGTGGAAACCTGTCTCACGAAGCAACGGCGTCAGCCAGTCTCACCCCGGATATGGGCAGCACTTTGATTGTAGAGCAGGGGCGTGTTTGAGGCGTTGTGCCGCCCACGGTTCTGCTGATCCTTCGCCAAGTCGATCGCCCGCTGAACCGCCGGCCGAGCCTTAAGCCGTGCGCGCCAATCCGCGACCGCAGGAAAGCCACCGAGATCCGCCCCCAGTGGTTTTGCAATGAAGGCCCAAGGGAAGGCGAGCATGTCGGCAATGGTGTAGTCGTCGCCCAGAATGTAAGGACGTTTGGCAAGACGCACGTCGAGAACCGCGAGGTTCCGCTCGTATTCCCCGGCGTAGCGGTCTCGCGAATAGCCCTGCCCTTCCGGCGCGTAGTTGCGAAAGTGGCTCAGCTGCCCCCCCATCGGCCCTTGGTTCGCGACCTGCCAGAAAAGCCACTCGTGGAGTTCCTTTCTTGCGAGTGCCGCCGTCGGGAGGAACTGCCCCGCTTTCTCGGCGAGGTATAGGAGAATCGCTCCCGACTCGAACACCGGCACGGGGTCGGCCCCGTACTCAGGCGGCGGCGCATGGTCGAGAATTGCCGGCATCTTGGCGTTCGGACTGATCGCTCGAAACTCTGGCGTAAACTGATCGCCTTCGGACAAGCGCATCAGGCGCAGGCGATATGGGAGCCCGCATTCCTCCAGCATGATCCCGACCTTCCATCCGTTCGGGGTCGGTGCATAGAAAAATTCGATCACTCAGCTGCCTCCTGAATATCCGTCGCGAGGCCATCGGCAAACATGGCATCGATCTCGGCAGACGCGTAGCCCGCCTCAGCAAGCACAGATCGGGTGTCCGTTCCCAAGCGCTGCGCCGGTTTCGGCGGCACGAGCGGCGTGCCCTCAAACTTCGCAGGATGCGCGGCCTGGCGGATCTTCCCCGCTTGTGGATGCTCACGCTCTTCCAACGCACCGTTCGCCGCCAGTTGCGGAGAAGCCAAGGTCTCGGCACGCGTCAAAACCGGGGCGCAGGGCACGTCTTCAGCGGTCAGCCGCTCGAGCCATTCGGCAGTCGTCGCTTCGATCAAAGCGGACTGCGTGAGTTCCAAGCGCGCCGGCTTGTTGATCTCGCGCAGGGCCGCGTTTTGAAACCTGGGGTCCGCCTCCCAGTCCGGACGCCCGACGGCCCGGCACAGCCCGGCCCATGTCCGGTCGGTATGGGCAGACACCGCCAGATAGCCATCGGCCGACTGATAGATCAGTTCCACGAAGGACTGCGCCTCCTCGGCGGCCGGCGCCTCGTCTCCGACAAAGGTCAGGCCGGACATATCGGACGCCCAGAGAAAAGCCGTGATCGTATCCAGCATGGAAAGCCGCAGATGTTGCCCCTCACCGCTTCGTGCCCGCGCAAACAAAGCTGCAGTGATCGCCTGGCTTGCCTGAATTGCAGTCACCTTGTCGGGCAGGATCGTCCGTACAAGACGCGGTCGCCCGCCCGCTCCTTGCACCGAGGCAAGGCCAGAAAGCGCTTGGATCAGCGGGTCGTAGACTGGGCGCTTGGCCATCGGCCCTTCGAACCCGAACCCAGCGATCGAGGCATAGATGATGTCGGGGCGCACGGCGCGCACGGCTGGCTCATCAAGACCGAGGCGCTCCACCACCCCTGGGCGGAAATTCTGGACAAAGACATCGGCGCTGGCCGCGATCCGCAACACAGCTTCGCGCCCGCGCGGCGATTTCAGATCAAGGGTTACTGACCGCTTCCCGCGATTGTTGTGCAGGAACGAGGCCGAGAACCCGCCACGCCTGTCCGCAACCTGGCGCGAGTGATCACCCCCCCGAGGATGCTCGATCTTGATCACCTCCGCCCCCTGGTCCGCGAGGATGCAGGTGGCGAGTGGCCCGGCGATCATGGTGGTCAGATCGACGACACGGACGCCTGCAAGTGGCCCCGACATCAGATTGCGCGCCTCAAGAGCATTTCGAGAAGCCGCAATCTAGGCACACCGAGCATCCCTCCTGCACCGCCGTGTTGAAGCTGCCGCAGTTGGGGCAGCTTGCCGGGACAGCGCCTTCTCCCACGGCCACCGCTCGTTCGGCTGCGGGATCCGACGCCAACCCCAACCCTTCGCCGTCGATGAACCCAATCTCCACCATATGCCGCTCGATCACCCCCCCGATGGCCGCGAGGATGGAAGGCACATAACGACCCTTCATCCAGGCACCACCGCGTGGATCGAACACGGCCTTGAGTTCCTCGACCACGAAGGAGACATCGCCCCCCCGGCGGAAGACCGCCGAGATCATCCGCGTCAGCGCCACGGTCCAGGCATAGTGCTCCATGTTCTTGGAGTTGATGAAAATCTCAAAGGGCCGTTGCCGCCCCGCCACCTCGATGTCGTTCATGGTGACGTAGATGGCATGCGGGCTGTCGGGCCATTTCAGCTTGTAGGTCCGCCCAATCAGGGCCTCCGGTCGCTCGAGTGGGTCAGAGATCCAGACCACATCCCCATTTTCTTCCTTCGAGGGCTGCTCCGCGGCCGGTTCTGCGACAGAGAGAACCGACCCCGTGACCGCATTGGGCCGGTAGGTGGTGCAGCCCTTGCATCCCTGCTCATAGGCCGAGAGATAGACATCTGCGAACGCCTCGAACGTGATGTCAGGCGGGCAATTGATGGTCTTGGAGATCGAGCTGTCGATGTGCTTCTGGGCTGCCGCCTGCATCGCAACATGGTCCACAGGCGAGAGATCCTGAGCGGTAACGAACGCATCCGGCAGCGCAGCCTCGCCATGCAGCCGTCGCCACTCGGCCAGTGCATAGTCCTCCACGGTCTCCTCAATGCGGCTGCCATCGGGCTGCAAGACCTTTCGCGTGTAGGAGAGGGCGAAGACCGGCTCGATCCCAGAGGAGACGTTGCCCGCCACCAGGCTGATTGTCCCCGTCGGTGCGATAGAGGTCAGGAGTGCATTGCGGATGCCGTGGCGCGCGATGCCCTCGCGAACGTCCTCGGGCAATGTCTGGACGGTCTCGCCCGCAAGATAGGCGTCTGCGTCGAAGAGCGGAAACGCACCCTTCTCCTCCGCCAGCTGCACGGAGGCACGATAGGCGGCGTGGCTGATCGCCGCCAGCCACCGCTCCGTCTGGGCCACAGCGTCTGCCGAGCCATAGCGCAGGCCGCAGAAGATCAGCGCATCGGCCAAGCCGGTGACACCAAGCCCGATCCGACGTTTAGCGATGGCCTCCTGGCGCTGCTGCTCCAAGGCAAAGCGCGAGACATCGACGACATTGTCCATCATGCGAACGGCGGTCGCGACCAGATCTGCAAGCTCTGTCTCGTCGATATGGGCGCCGGGCTCAAACCGTTCCCGTACCAACGCCGCCAAGTTGATAGAGCCGAGGAGACAGGCGCCGTAAGGGGGGAGCGGCTGTTCTCCGCAGGGGTTGGTCGCCGCGATGCTCTCACAATAGTTCAGGTTGTTCGCCTGATTGATGCGATCGATGAAGATAACCCCGGGCTCGGCATAGTCGTAGGTCGCCCGCATAATCCGGTTCCAGAGATCACGGGCTTTGACCGTCCGGTAGGTATGGCCATCGAAGACGAGGTCCCAAGACGCATCCTCCTTCACAGCCACCATGAACGCGTCCGTACAAAGGACCGAGAGATTGAACATCCGCAGGCGGGTGCTGTCCTGCTTGGCTGTGATGAACGCCTCGATGTCCGGGTGGTCGCAGCGCATTGTGCCCATCATGGCGCCGCGGCGCGACCCCGCCGACATGATGGTGCGGCACATCGCATCCCAGACATCCATGAACGACAGCGGTCCGGAGGCATCGGCGCCAACACCCGTCACCGGCGCACCTTTCGGCCGAATAGTGGAGAAGTCATACCCGATGCCGCCGCCATGCTGCATGGTCAGCGCGGCTTCCTTAAGCGCGACGAAGATACCCTCCATGCTGTCGGGGACCGTGCCCATGACAAAACAGTTGAAGAGGGTCACCGACCGCCCGGTTCCCGCGCCAGCTAAGATCCTGCCTGCCGGTAGATAGCGGAACCCCTCAAGCGCTTTCCGGAAGGCCTCTGCGTGAGCCTCGGGTGCATCCTCGGCAGCGGCAAGCGCCTGTGCGACCCGCTCCTGTGTCTCAGCGAGGGTGGTATCGATCGGGGTCCCGGCTGGGTCTTTCAGCCGATATTTCATGTCCCAGATCTGCTCTGCGATCGGCGCGGCGAAATCGGTCATGGGGTTCTCTCCAGTTGGGACCCGAACATACGGGGAACGCCTGGTTTGCGTCAATCTCTGGGGCGGGGTGCGCAGACAAACACTAGCTGATGGGGCGGCCGAGGGCGACCCTGCCGGCCCCGAATCACTGACGGACTGGACGCCGAATCGCCCACCGCGTAAGGTTGTCGAGAGGCAGAAGAGGCATGCGCAATGGCATGGCGGTGCAGGCAGGGCAGCAGATCCCCTGCGACGGCGACGATCCGGGTCGCCGCGCTTGCTGCCGTCTTGTCAACGCCAGTCATCGCCGAAGTGCCGGTGCCGCCCCTTCGCCCCTCGTTCAATCTCTTTGGCGTGACAGGCTTGATCGATACGCCAACGGCAGAGATGCAGCCGGAAGGCCAGATCAGCGCGACGTCCAGCTATTTCGGAGGCTTCAGCCGCAACACATTGTCCGTGCAGGTGTTTCCGTTTCTGGAGGCCTCTTTCCGCTACAGCGTGCTCGACGATTTCTTCGCAGAGGACAGCACGCGCCGCGCGCTTTACGACCGCAGCATCGATCTCAAACTCCGCGTCGTCGAAGAGGGAGCGCTGTGGCCGAGCGTTGCCATCGGATTGCAGGACTTCCTCGGGACCGGCGTCTATTCGGGCGAGTACGTCGTCGGCAGCAAGCGCCTCCTTGATGGGGATGTGACCCTTTCGGCCGGCATTGGGTGGGGACGCTTTGCCTCGCTGAACGGCTTCACCAATCCGATAGGCGAGATGTTCGAGGAGGCCAGAGATCGGGACGAACCCCGTTCCGGCGGAGGAGACGTGAATGTCGGGCAGTGGTTCCGCGGTGAGGAAATCGGAGCGTTCGGAGGCCTGGCCTGGCGCACGCCAATCGACGGACTTACGGTGATGGTCGAGTACTCCAATGACGCCTACACCCGCGAGGAGGAGTTCTCGGATTTCGATCAACAGATCCCTGTGAACTTCGGGGCGGAGTATCGGCCAGTCGATTGGGCCTCGATCGGGGCTTATGCGCTCTATGGCAGCGAGTTCGGCGTTCGGGTCACACTCTCCGGCAACATCTTTGACCCGCCGGCGCCGGATGAGGATGTGCCGGCACCGCTGCCGCTTACACCGCGCCCGGTTCCCGAAGCCGCCAAAGCGGAGGCGATGACCGTTCTCGGATCGGTGATTGACGGCACCGGTGCCGGTCCGGCCACCTCCCGCTTCGATGATCTGCCGCTGACGGATGTCACAGTGGAGAGCCACCTCGCAGGGGTCCGTTGGGCGAGGGCACGGCTCCATCCAGGAGCCCGTACGGACTGTCCACTCCACATAGCGACGGCTGTCGATGCAGAATTCGGTGTCATCGATGTGGTGACGGTTGAGACCGCCAACGGCGAGCCCGTTTGCTCCGTCGCATTGCGCCCCGAGGGAGAAGCGGCGATCAAGCTGACCCGCCAGGCGACGGTCGTGCATCCCACCGATTGGATCAACGACCCGGCCCAGCCTGAAGCTCTGCGCACGGCCATTGGGGCAGATCTCACGTCGATGGGTGTGACCCTCGCCGCCCTCGATCTCTCGGCCAACACGGCGCGCTTGCACATCGAGAACCCGATTTTCTCTGAGATGCCACGGGCGATTGGTCGAACGGCGCGAGCGGCGGCGCGGCATCTTCCGGCCTCGGTTGAAACGCTTGATGTTGTGCCACTCGAAGCGGGTCTCCCGGTCGTCTCTGTCTCGCTCTCGCGCTCGATCCTGGAAGAAAAGGTTAACCGTGCAGATGCCGCACACGCGGTGTGGTCTACGGCTAAGGTCCAAGACGCGCCGCCACTGACAGGACCGGAGCGCGCACAGGTGCAAGAGAGCTACCCTAGGCTGTCTTGGGGTATCGAACCCGGGATCCCCATCAGCCTCTTCGACCCGGACGAGCCAGTCCGCGCCGATCTCCAATTGGGGCTCTCAGCGGGGCTCGCTCTCACACCGGAGTTCTCGGTCTCCGGCACACTGACCAAGCGGCTGGTTGGCAATCTCGACGATATCAGTCGAGAGCCCGACAGCGCATTGCCCCCGGTTCGCTCTGATTTCGCCGAGTATCTGCGCGAGGGCGATCCAGGGATCACACGTCTGACCGGAGACTATGTGACCAAACTCGCGCCCGACCTCTACGGGCGGCTTTCCGGGGGCCTGCTGGAGCGGATGTTCGGCGGTGTGCAGGGCGAGGTGCTGTGGAAGCCGGCCGACCAGTCATGGGGTCTCGGCGCCGAGCTTGCCTATGCCCGCCAGCGCGATTTCGACACGCTGTTCGACTTCCAGGACTATGACGTCGTAACAGGGCATGTGAGCCTTTACTGGGACACGCCCTTTCGCGGGGTCGCCATGCAGCTCGACGCCGGGCGGTATCTCGCGGGCGACTATGGCGGCACGGTCTCACTGAAACGGCGCTTTGTGAACGGGTGGGAAATCGGTGCGTTTGCGACGTTCACCGATGTTTCTTTTGACGAGTTTGGCGAAGGCTCCTTCGACAAGGGCCTGTTCCTGACGATCCCGCTGAACTGGACGCTCCCCTATGAGAGCCGTTCTGCGATCTCTTCGGTCATCCGACCGCTCTCGCGCGATGGCGGACAGCGGCTCCAGATCTCCAACCGCCTTTATCCAGTGGTCGAAGACATGGATCGGGAGGGCCTGCGCCGCCACTCCGGGGGGTTCTGGGAGTGAGGACCTTTGCGCTCATCTTGCTGCTGCTCGGAGGCTGCTCGTCAGATAATCAGACTGATCTTGGCCGGGTCGGCTTGTTGGCACTGGATGCCGTCACCGCAGAGGAGTCCACGCCTGCGCCGCAACCCACCCGCGCGGAGCTGGAAGCGACCGGCGCTGCCATCATCGGTGTCGCGGCGGAGAGCCAAGCGAAGGGTTATGCGGCCGCGGTGGCGGACAATGGCGGCTACGTCACCTATCAGGACGGTGCGGGCCGCGCGTTGGTGCTGCTCGGCGGCGCGGTTGCGCGCACCCATGGCTATGGACAAGATCTTCTTGCTACGCGGTACTCACGCGAGGATCCGGTTGCCCATCCGCGCCCGATCGACGCTTGGCCCGGCCAGGTGACGCGACAGCATCAGTTCCGTGTGCGCGGCGGAGACGGATATCAGATCGTCTTTACCTGCCTCTACGCCCGAGGCCCCCGCACGCAGATTGAGGTCCTTGGCAAGCGGCATACGGTCGTCGTGGTCGAGGAGCGCTGCGCCAACCGGAGTCGGTCCGTCATCAACACCTACTGGGTTGGGCCAGAGAGCGGCCGAATCTCGCGCTCCGAGCAGTGGGTAGGGCCGTACGAGCCCCCCCTCACACTGGAGACCGTGGTTCCCTACGATGCTCCGCCCAAATGGTGATCCACTCCAGGCGTCCAGTCCCCACCCACAAACACCGGAGGGATCGTCTCCCCTGACCCCCGGTACTCAAGATGCTCAGGATAGCACCAAAGCCCAATGCCTGGGTCGACGCGTGCGCCGTGCGTCCAGGCAGGCGCCCTGCCATCACGGGATCGAGCGGCACCGTCGAGATACCACCACTCTGCATGGTCTCACGCGGAGTGGTTTCAGGCTTGGTCTGCGCGGCCTCCCCGCCTTTTGCAGCCAGTGGCAGGACAGCTGACCTGAGCTCCGTTGGTTCTCTCAACTGATGTGAGGGTCCGTCACCAAGGAGACGGACGATGCGCAAAAGCATGTTCACCGAGGAACGGATCATCGCGGTCCTGGCCGAGCAGGTAACGCGGCATGGCCACGGCTGAGATATGCCGCCGCCATGGGGGGTCAGTTCGACCACGTTCTACACATCGGCTGAATTCAGGAGCGATGGGCGCGTCGCGTCGAAGGCGAAGTTCGGGGGCATGGACGTCTCGGACGCTCGGCGGCTGAAGACGCTGGAGCAGGAAAACGCGCGGCTGAAGCGCCTGCTTGCCGAAGCCGAACTCGACAAGGCGGTCCTGAAGGATCTCCTGGGAAACGGCTGACGGCGCCCCGGCAGCGGCGGGAGGCAGCGCTGACGGCGATGTCGAGGTTCGACGTCTCGCAACCACGTGCCTGCCGGTTGGTCGGCGTCGATCCGAAGACCGGGCGCCGCGAGCTCGGGCCGGACCATCGGGAAATCCGGGAACGCATGCGCGAGATCGCGGCCGAGCGGCGATGGTTTGGCTCCCGGAGGATCGGCTTCATGCTGGAACGCGAGGGGATCACCATGAACCAGAAGAAACTGAGGCGCCTCTACAGCCAGGAAGGTCTCGCCGTGAAACGCCGCCGCGGGCGCAAGCGCGCGACAGGCACACGGGAGCCGATCCCCGAGCCAGCCCGGCCGGGCGTCCGCTGGAGCCTGGACGTCCTGTCGGACGTGTTCGGAGACGCCCGACGCTTTCGCATTCTGGTCGTCATCGATGAGTGCACGCGCGAATGCCTAGCGCTCGTGGCGAACACATCGATCTCCGGCGCCCGCGTCGCCCGGGAACTGGACCGAGCCATCAGGCTTTACGGCAAGCCCAGCACGATCGTCTCTGACAACGGCACCGAACTCACCAGCCGGGCCATGTTGGACTGGCAGAACCGGACGGGCGTCGCCTGGCACTCCATCGCGCCCGGCAAGCCCACCCAGAACGACCCTCCGCGCCCGCCGCTTCGCGACGTTATCGAGAGCTTCATCGGCCAGCTCAGGGACGTGATGCTCAACGAGGAAATCGTTGAAACGCGCGCCGACGCGAGGCGCAGGCTGCAGCTTTGGCGGCACGACGACAACCATGTCCGGCCGCACTCATCCCTGGGCGGGCTGTCGCCCGGCGCGCGCCGTGCGCTTGAACTGGATGGAGGTTCCACGCCCGGCACGCTCGCCAACCCCGACAATCTGGACTATAAGTGCAAACGACCCTCAAAATGACTGAGGGGCCAAAAGGGCTCAGGTCACAGCCATAAAACCGAACAGACAAGCGCGCCGCATCCCAACTCTTCCAAGTCCCTAAGACAGGCTAACGCACTCCGGTCAATTTCGCCTGCGGGGTTGGCGCTTAGACGCTTTGGCAGCATGTCCAGGGGTTGGAGTGCCGAGTTGGTCAGCCAGAACTTTTGGCCTCACTTCCTCGATTGCACCTTCCGACAGATCTCCCAATTGGAATGGCCCATAGGACACCCGAATGAGGCGGTTGACGGCAAAGCCGACCGCTTCGAGTGCTCGACGGATCTCTCGGTTGCGCCCTTCCCGGAGGGCCATGGTGAGCCAAGCATTCGCACCTTGCTGGCGATCCAAGCTCACCTGCATCGGCTGGAACCGCTCCCCGTCCACGGTGATACCGCGCGCAAGCGGTTCCAACGCATTTTCGCTCGGCCGGCCATGAACCCGCACCCGGTAGCGACGAAGCCACCCGGTCGACGGCAGCTCGAGACGCCGTTTCAGCTCCCCATCATTGGTCAGAAGCAACAAGCCCTCCGAGGTGAGGTCAAGCCGCCCGACTGACATCACACGCGGCACATCCGCCGGCAGATTACCGAACACCGTGGCCCGGCCTTTCTCATCGCGGGCCGAGGTGACGAGGCCAACCGGCTTGTGATAGCGCCAAAGCCGCATGGGCTCTGGTGCCCCGACCTCGCGCCCATCCACGGCAATGCGATCACGATCAGTGACGTTCAGAGCGGGGCTCCCGATCACTCGGCCGTTCACCGCCACACGGCCCGCCTCAATCATGCGCTCGGCTTCGCGACGCGACGCAATGCCCGCACGCGCCAGCCGTTTTGCGATGCGCTCGCCATCGGGGGAAGGGTCTGCCATGCCCCCCCTTATCAGACCCCAGCGACCGCACAAGCGCCGAGAGCGTGCTTCTATTGGATGTGACGGGCCGCAGAGATAGGCTGAACACGAGGATACAGAGGAATGCTGTAATGGCCGATCGCGGTGACGTTGGACCAATGACCGGTCAGAAATCGACCACAGCCGACCGTCCGCCACCCACCCCGGCGTTCACCTCCTATATGTCACTGGCTTTATCGCAAGCGGAGGCGGCCGCATCGCGCGGCGAGACGCCGGTTGGCGCGGTTGTGGTGCGGGACGGGGTTGTGCTTGCAGCGGATGGCAACCGGGTCCGGGAGCGCGCAGATCCCACCGCCCACGCGGAGATCCTGGTCCTGCGGAGCGCCGCTGAAGCGCTCGGGACTGAACGGCTGATCGGCTGCGATCTCTACGTGACGTTGGAGCCTTGCCCGATGTGCGCAGGGGCGATTTCACTGGCACGGATCCGGCGGTTGTTCTTTGGCGCAGATGATCCGAAAACCGGGGGTGTTCTGAGCGGTCCGCGCGTGTTTTCGCATCCGACCTGCCATCATGTCCCAGAAGTTTATGATGGGATAGGCGCCACCCAATCCGCGCGGCTTCTGCAAAAATTCTTCGCAGACCGCCGATGAGCCCGGATGCCGCAGCCCGTGCGGTTGAGGCTGCAAGGGTGGCGCCCTACCCTTCCGACATGGCAACGCTGGAAACCGATATCTTGATTGCTGGCGGCGGGATCGCTGGATTGGCCGCCGCCGCGCGGTTCTCTGCAGCAGGGCAAAGGGCAATCGTTGTGGATCCTGCGCCGGAGACGTCCGGTGGAGGCGATGACCTGAGGACGACGGCGTTTCTCCAGCCGTCGGTCCGAACGCTTGAGCAGGCCGGGGCATGGGCTGCGATGGCCCCGGATGCCGCGCCGCTGACAACGATGCGCCTGGTCGATGCTGGCGGGCGAGACCGCGTGCCGCGGGAGCAGGCGGATTTCGTGGCGTCCGAAATGAAAACGGGCGCCTTTGGCTGGAATGTGCCCAACAAGAGTGCCCGAGCAGCGTTACGGGACCGCTTGGCCACGTTGGATATCACAAGCCTGATCCCAGGCACCCGTGTGGTCGATGTCATCTCCCGCTCGAGCGAGGGCATGGCGCGGCTCTCGGATGGGCGCTGGGTCCACGCAAAGCTGATTGTGGCCGCTGACGGACGGGACAGCTCCGTACGGGATCTTGCGGGTATCAAGCGACGGCGATGGCACTACGGCCAGAAGGCGCTGGTCTTTCCAGTGACCCATGAAGTCGCGCACGAGAGCGTCTCCACCGAGATCCACCGGACCGGCGGTCCATTGACGCTGGTGCCCATGCCGAACCGGGACGGGTCGTCCTGTTCGGCGGTTGTGTGGATGGTGCCGGCGCAGCGGGCGCACGTTTTGGCAGAGCTTGACGACGCGGCGCTCGCCACAGAATTGACTGCCGAAACCATGGGGCTCTTCGGGGCACTGACCATCGTCGGCGACCGCGCGTGCTGGCCAATTATCGGACAGGTCGCGGATCGCCTGGTGTCAGGGCGTGTTGCTCTTGTTGCAGAAGCCGCCCATGTCGTTCCCCCGATCGGAGCGCAGGGCTTGAACATGAGTCTTGGGGATATCGAGTGCCTGGCGCAGTTGGTTGAGAGCGCAGGAAATCAAGACATTGGCGCCCCGGTTCTCCTCGCGCGGTATGAAGCACGCCGCATGCCCGAGATCCTTGGACGCGTGGCCGGTGTCCACGTGCTGAACAGGTTTGCCCAAGCAGAGCCCCAACCGATCCGCGATCTCCGGTTGCTGGGACTGCGCACGATCTCTCGGGTCGCTCCCATAAGGCAGCTTGCAATGCGTCTTGGTCTCGGAGCCGCTGGATGATGATGCCTGGAATCGAATTGCCCGCCCTGGCGGAACCAGAAGCGGGCAATGCGGAGGCGTCTCCCCCACACGGAGCAAATTAGAGCCTCACCCGCAGCCTTCGATTTAAATTTTCCAAAGACCGAGCCGAAAGCGTTAATCGACCCCTTATGCCCTGACGGAAGCCATCCAGGGCGTTTGACCAAAAAAGAAGGGAGCGCACGAGACGCTCCCCCAGCTGTTTTCAGGTCCGCGTTTGTTACTGCTCGATTGGTTTGCCTGCGGCCCTGTTCCTTGGGCCAGGACAGTTGCCCTGGCCGATCCCTAGCCTTACGAGCAGCCGGAGGTGGCGCCGCAGCTGTCGCATTTCAAACAGGTCCCGTTGCGCACCAGCGTGAAGTTCCCGCACTCACCGCAGGGATCACCCTCATAGCCCTTGGCCCGCGCGACCGCGATCCGCTCCATCGTGACCGCCCCCGCTGCCCCAATCGCCGCAGCTGGCGAGATGGCGACCGCGGCACCCGCAACCGCCGTCTCTGAAGCCGCCGTCGCCGGCGTGGCCTCAGCCTGCGCCGCGAGTCCTCCCTGGAGAACGTGCAGTTCCTTTGGCAAGCGTTTGCGCAAGTAACCGGTGGAGCTGACCTGCTTGATCATCTCGAGGGCGGACTCGGAGACCTCCTGGCTCACTTCCGTGACGTTGGTGACGCTCTCCGCCTCGCCTGCCCCCAACTCGTCGAACCGTTGTCCCTCGGGCTCCACATGCGCCAGATCGGTGCGGTCGAGATAGCTCACCGCCAGTTCCCGGAAGATGTAGTCGAGGATCGACGTGGCGTTCTTGATGCTCTCGTTGCCTTGCACGATCCCCGCCGGCTCGAACCGCGTGAAGGTGAAGAAGTCGACGAATTCCTCAAGCGGCACGCCATGTTGCAGCCCAACCGAAACCGCAATGGCGAAGTTGTTCATCATCGCCCGGAAGCCGGCGCCTTCCTTGTGCATGTCGATGAAGATCTCACCGAGCTTCCCGTCTTCGTACTCGCCCGTTCGCAAGAACACCTTGTGCCCGCCGACAACTGCCTTCTGGGTGTAGCCCCGGCGCCGGTCCGGCATCTTCTCGCGGCTGCCGCGATCGCCCCGTTCCTTGACGATGATCTTCTCGACGACCTTCTGCGCGAGGACCTCCACGCGCTCCGGCATCGGGGCGTCTTCGAGCTCGTCGGCGTCATCTCCGAGCACGGTGGCCGCCAGCGGTTGGGAGAGCTTCGAGCCATCGCGGTAGAGAGCATTCGCTTTGATGCCGAGGCGCCAGGAGCGGA
Organism: Pseudomonadota bacterium; assembly: GCA_039816045.1. Lineage (GTDB taxonomy): Bacteria > Pseudomonadota > Alphaproteobacteria > Rhodobacterales > Rhodobacteraceae > Thermohalobaculum. The sequence continues at coordinate 196,750 of JBCBYB010000001.1, read as the reverse complement.
GATAGGCCTCCTTGCAATCGTCGATGGTAGCCGTGTTCGGCATGTTGATGGTCTTTGAGATCGCACCGGAGATGAAAGGCTGTGCAGCGGCCATCATATCGATATGCGCGTTCACCGAGAGGTAGCGCTGGCCGATCTTGCCGCATGGGTTGGCGCAGTCGAAGACCGGCAGGTGAGACGGATCGAGCCCTGGTGCGCCCTCAAGGGTCATACGCCCGCAGACGTGGTCGTTCGCCGCATCCACCTCGGCAGGCGTGATCCCAAGCGCGCCGAGAAGGTCAAAGCTTGGATCCGCAAAGCGCTCCTCGGGCAGGCCAAGCACATCGCGGCAGAAGTCGACGCCCAGCGTCCATGGCGTGAAGGCGAAGCGGATGTCGAACGCCGAAGGCAGGGCGGCCTCAAGGGCTGAGATCTGCTCCGGCCCGAACCCGAGACGCGTCAGATGACCATGATCGATCCCAGGCGCACCGTCGAGCGAACCGTGGCCGACCGCATACTTCACGATATCGTCGATGGTCTCTTCATCGTAGCCAAGCCGGGCGAGAGCCTGCGGAACAGCCCGGTTGATGATCTTGAAGTAGCCGCCTCCGGCCAACTTCTTGAACTTAACCAGCGCAAAGTCTGGCTCGATGCCCGTGGTATCGCAGTCCATGACGAGCCCGATGGTCCCAGTGGGCGCGATCACGCTAGCCTGCGCATTGCGATAGCCGTGCTCTTGGCCGAGTTCCAGAGCCTCGTCCCAGGCTTTGCGCGCTCGACTAACCAGATCGCTATCAGGGCACCCGGCGACATCGAGTTCGACCGGCAGGGTTCGCAGGCCCTCATAGCCGCCCGATCCATGGGCCGCTCGCCGGTGGTTGCGCATCACCCGCAGCATGGCGTCGCGGTTCTTGGCATATCCGGGGAACGCGCCAAGCTCGCCCGCCATCTCGGCTGAGGTCGCATAAGCACGGCCCGTCAGCACCGCCGTAAGCGCGGCACAAAGCGCTCGCCCTTCGACGCTGTCGTAGCCATGGCCAAGGGTCATCAGCAGACCGCCGATATTCGCATAGCCCAGCCCCAGGGTGCGGAATTTATAGGACCGCTCGGCAATCTCCGGGCTCGGGAACTGCGCCATCAGGACCGAAATCTCGAGCGTCACGGTCCACAGGCGCACTGCATGCTCATAGCCCTCGTGATCGAACACCCCGTCCTTAAGGAAGGCCAGAAGGTTCAGCGAGGCGAGGTTACACGCCGTGTCATCGAGGAACATGTACTCCGAGCAAGGATTGGAGCCGCGGATCGGTCCGTCCTCCGGACACGTGTGCCAGTCGTTCACCGTATCGTGGTACTGCATGCCCGGATCGGCACAGGCCCAAGCCGCCTCTCCGATCTTCTCCCACAAATCGCGGGCCTTCACGGTCTTGGCAAGCTTTCCGTCCGTCCGACGGGTCAGATCCCAATCACCGTCGAGCTCCACTGCGCGCAGATAGGCATCCGTCACCCGCACCGAGTTGTTGGAGTTCTGCCCGGAGACGGTGAGATACGCCTCCGAGTCCCAATCCGTATCGAAGACCGGAAAGGCGATCTCGTCCACGCCCTGCTCCGCCTGCTGGAGCACCCGGCGGATGTAGTTTTCCGGGATCGCGCACTTCCGTGCCGACTTGATCGCACGCGCGAGCGGCTTGTTGCGCTTCGGATCGATCGCGGCGTCCGCGGCACCGTCCCAGGCACGGATCGCGTCCAGCATCTCATTCAGCTTGGCCTTGTGCATCTTGGAGCCCGCAACCAGGGCGGCGACTTTCTGCTCCTCGCGCACCTTCCAGCTGATAAACTCCTCAATGTCTGGGTGATCCATGTCGCAGATCACCATTTTGGCCGCGCGCCGCGTGGTGCCGCCCGACTTGATCGCGCCCGCCGCCCGGTCGCCAATTTTGAGGAAAGACATCAGACCCGACGATTTGCCGCCACCGGCCAGCGGCTCGTTCGCCCCGCGCAGGCTCGAGAAGTTGGTGCCCGTGCCTGAGCCGTATTTGAACAGCCGAGCCTCACGGGTCCAGAGGTCCATGATCCCGCCATCGTTCACCAGATCGTCCTGGACGCCTTGGATGAAACAAGCGTGCGGCTGGGGATGCTCATAGGCCGACTTTGCCCGCACAAGCTCTTGCGTCTCCGGGTCGACATAGAAGTGTCCTTGGGATGGCCCGTCGATGCCATAAGCCCAGTGGAGTCCCGTGTTGAACCATTGCGGGCTGTTTGGCGCGGCCATCTGCCGGGCCAACATGAAGCGCATCTCGTCCATGTAGACTTGCGCGTCGCGCTCTGACGAGAAGTAGCCGCCTTTCCAGCCCCAATACGTCCATGCGCCAGCGAGCCGATCAAAGACCTGCTGCGCTTTGGTCTCGCTGCCATAGCGTTCTCCCTCTGGGAGCTTCGCAAGGGCCTTCTCATCAGGGACCGAGCGCCAAAGAAACTTGGGAACGCCTGCCTCGCGGACCTTCTTCAGCCGACACGCCACACCGGCCTTTCGGAAATACTTCTGCGCCAACACATCGGCTGCAACCTGGCTCCATGCATCCGGCACTTCGATCCCTTCGAGCCGGAACACGATGGAGCCATCGGGGTTGCGGATCTCGGACGTGGCCGTACGAAAGGCGATCATGTCGTAGACGGAGCAATCGTCGCTGCTGAACCTGCGCTCGAACTTCATCGTATCCCTCTCATCGCCGTCTTCGCGGCGCACTTTTCCTGTGGGCGCGCCCGTAGCGCTCCCGGCGACCAACCACTGGTCCGGCTCATTCCTGCACTTGGGGGGCCTCTCTACAGCGCTGGCCTATCCTGCCGCGCCATCAAGATATGGTGTGTCGGCCCCTCGGGACGTCCACATTATGACATCACACGGTGAGGTCAACCGGTGAATCAGTCGACGACACCAGATTTAGAGCTTGACCTCACCAGCACATACTAAAGGTAGCGAAACGAACAGGGAACACCACCACAGGGAAGGGGGCAGCCACAGCCACCCCCCTTTTCTTCGCTCACAAGATATAGTTGGCGACTATCGTTCAGACCGAAACAAACACCATAGCGGCCAAGATCGCCGACAAGCCGGCCACCAAACAATCGCTTAGTCTCAATATGGACATGCTGGCTTCTCCCACTCGGGTGAGACGCACCCCCGCTGAACGATTCATACCTTGTTAGCGATGCTCAAGACTGTCCCATATCCGGAGGGCACCGACCTAATTTGGGACGACGCCAGCCATGATGTACCATCTTAGGTCAGTTCTGCCCTCAACGGAGCTCTGCGAAGCTCAAGTTCGAGACCGCAAGCTGCCCAGAACCCCAAGCGCGCTTAGCAAAAGTAGAATCGATGCAGGCAGAGGCACTTGCGATACCGGGGGCTCAAGCGGATCGACAAACCGCCCAGGATCTTCCGCGGAGAGGAAGAACCCGTTCAAATCGGGTCCTCCCTGCACCCCGGTCAGCAAAAACCCAAACACCGTCTCGCCGCCTGACAGTCCCCAATCGTTCAGATCGAACCCACCGACGCCAAGCTCCTGCGCGTCACTGATCTCTGTTGTGTTGACGCTGAGACCGCTTGACCAGAAATCACCGCTGTCGATACGAAGCGGGTCGGAAAGCACCGGGTTCTCAAAACTCCCCCCGATGATCAACTCTACGTCGAACGTATCGTTTAACCCACGTTCCACGAAGATGAGTTCTGGGACCTGATCACCCGCTCCGGGATTGTCATCCGTCAGGCCATTCTGAAACAAAACCTTGAAGGAGAAATTCGGCCCTTCTCCATCGGTCATTTCGGTGAGACTGAGGCTGTTGAAGACCTGCAAAAGCCCCGCATCCTGGATCGCGGGATTTGTAGTCTCTTTCAGACTATCCGGTTGACCGATCGATGCGAGCGGCGTCGGATCTCCATCTGCGCTTGTGTCTTGATCGCCCCACTCGACGTTGATTTCCGTCCTACCTGTAATGACCTCAAGATCCTGTGCAGCACGAAAGTTCCCAGGGTTCGCAAAAGTCACCGAAGGGAAAACCAATGACTGGAGGAACACATCATCGGTGTAGACCGATTGCGGTACAGGCCCGTCAAGTGATCCAGGAAGCGTTTCGACGCCTATGCTTGTCGGAGCAATTACCGCTGCCTCTGCAACGAACACGGGCGCTCCGAGCCCAAGGAAAACCCAAAGCGCAACTCTTCCGGCGATGGTGCCGGATCCACTCTTCGACATAGCTACACACCCCAACAACGAGACAGTGCATCTTGCCAATCGACTTGGGCGAAACTGCGGCGGAAGGGAGGGGTAAAAAGGGCGGCGGTCCGGCCGTTAGGTCACCGCTCCGTGACAGTGCTTGTATTTCTTGCCCGATCCGCAGGGGCACAACTCATTGCGTCCGACTTTGCCCCAGGTCTCGGGTCGCGCCGGATCGCGCGCCTCGGCGGTCACGGTCTCGCCCTGCTGCTCAAGCGCCTCCGCCTGCTGGATTGACGAGACATCGGCGGCGAGCCCAGCCGCGGCACGGGCGGCGGCAACCTCCGCCTCCTCCTGCATGCGGCGCTGTGCCTCCTCCATCATACGCTGGCGTTCCTCCTGCTCTTCCGGCGTCAGCGGCCGGATGCGGGAGAGTTCGGAGGTTACGTCACGCCGCAGCCCCTCAAGCAGACCGGAGAACAGCTCGAACGCCTCTCGCTTGTACTCGTTGAGGGGGTCCTTCTGGGCGTACCCACGGAAGCCGATCACGGAGCGCAAATGGTCGAGCATGATCAGATGCTCACGCCAGCGCCGGTCCAGGGTTTGGAGGAGCAGTCCCTTCTCCACCTGGCGCATGGTGTCGGCGCCGATGGCCTCCTCCTTCTCGGCCGCACTTGTCGGTCGCCTCGATCAACCTCTCGAGGATCACCTCGTCGTCCGTGCCTTCCTCCTGGGCCCATTCGTGGACCGGGAACTCTGTGTTCGTAAGCTGTGTGATCTCCGTCTCGAGCGCTTCGGTCTCCCACTGATCCGCATAGGCGCGCTTGGGGATGTGGGCGGAGATCGTCTTCTCGATCACCTCATGGCGCATGTCCCGCACGGTCTCGGAGAGATCGTCCGCGTCCATGATCTCACGGCGCTGACCGAAGATCGCCTTGCGCTGATCGTTCATCACATCGTCGAACTTGAGCAGGTTCTTACGGATGTCGAAGTTGCGCGCCTCGACTTTGCCCTGCGCCTTCTCGATGGCTTTGTTGACCCAAGGATGAACGATCGCCTCGCCTTGCTCTAGGCCGAGCTTCTGCAGCATGCCATCGAGCCGATCGGAGCCGAAGATCCGCATCAGATCGTCCTGGAGCGATAGATAGAAGGTCGAGCGGCCCGGGTCACCCTGCCGACCCGAGCGGCCGCGAAGCTGGTTGTCGATACGACGGCTCTCATGACGCTCGGTGCCCAGCACCCAAAGCCCGCCAGCCTCGAGCGCCCGCCCCTTCGCCTCGGCATGTTCACCCTCGATGCGCGCGCGCACCTCCGCCGGATCGGCATCCTCGTTCGCCGAGAGCTCCGCCTGAACTGCCATCTCGACATTGCCACCGAGCTGAATATCCGTGCCGCGGCCCGCCATATTGGTCGCGATGGTCACAGCTCCAGGGCGCCCGGCCTCGGCGATGATCTGCGCCTCTTGCTCATGATATCGGGCGTTCAGAACATTGTGCACGATCTGATGCTTCTTCAGCTCCGCCGAAAGCTCCTCGGATTTGTTGATCGACGTCGTGCCGACCAGGATCGGCTGACCTTTGGCCTGGCCCTCACGGATCGCCTCGACAATCGCGTCAAACTTCTCCTCCGCCGTCCGATAGACCAAATCGTCATCGTCTTTGCGCGCCACGGCCTGATTGGTCGGCACTTCAACCACGTCCAGCCCATAGATCGAGCCGAACTCCTCAGCCTCGGTCATCGCGGTGCCAGTCATGCCGGCGAGCTTGCCGTAAAGGCGGAAATAGTTTTGGAAGGTGATGCTCGCGAGGGTCACGTTCTCCGGCAGGATCTGCACGCCTTCCTTCGCCTCAATCGCCTGGTGGAGCCCTTCGGAGAGCCGCCGTCCTTCCATCATCCGCCCGGTGAACTCGTCGATCAGCACGATGCGGTTGTTCTTCACGATGTAGTCGCGGTCGCGCTGGAACAGCTTGTGCGCCCGCAGCGCCTGATTGACGTGGTGGACCTGGGTGACGCTCTCCGGTGCATAGAGGCTCTGCCCGTCCGGCAGAACGCCGGCTTCCTGCAAAAGCTGCTCAACCGCCTCATTGCCGTCATCGGTCAGGGTCGCGGCCTTCAGCTTCTCGTCGATCTCATAGTGCTCTTCGGAGAGCTGCGGGATAAAACCGTCGATGGCCGTATACATCTCGGAGCGATCTTCGGTCGGACCGGAGATGATCAGCGGGGTCCGCGCCTCGTCGATCAGGATGCTGTCGACCTCATCCACAATCGCGAAATTGTGTCCGCGCTGGACCATATCCTCCAGCCGGTACTTGTTGTTGTCGCGCAGATAGTCGAAGCCCAGTTCGTTGTTTGTCGCATAGGTGATGTCGCAGGCATAGGCCGCGCGCCGTCCCTCATCATCGACCCCTGGCAGGATCACACCGACCGACATGCCAAGGAAGCGGTAGATCTTGCCCATCCAGTCGGCGTCGCGATTGGCGAGATAGTCGTTGACCGTCACAACGTGGACGCCCTTGCCCGAAAGTGCGTTCAAGTAGACCGGCATGGTGGCGACGAGGGTCTTACCCTCACCCGTCTTCATCTCTGCGATTTTTCCATCGTGCAGGACTTTCCCGCCGATGATCTGGACATCGAAGGGCCGCATGCCGAGCACACGTTTCGATGCCTCCCGCACGGTGGCGAATGCCTCCGGCAACACGGCGTCTAGGCTCTCACCCGCCTCCAGGCGCGCGCGCAGTTTTGGAGTTTGCGCCTGCAACGCCTCGTCGGACAGCGCTGCGATCTCGGCCTCAAGGGCGTTCACGGCCTCGACCGTGCGGCGCGCCTCTTTCACCTTACGATCGTTGGCGCTGCCGAAGAGCTTGCGTCCGATAGTCTTCAATCCGAGCATTCGGGGCATCTCCTGGGGGCGCTGTATTGCGCCTGACACTGCCGAGCGCCGCCATGCCGCAGGCCGGCGCGTCAGAATTTCTCTCCGGCGGTTGCTGCGCCGGTGGACAGGGCGTACATGGGGTGTGCCGTGCTTGCCCGGCCCGGCCAACATCTATTGGCGGCCCCCGAGGCTGTCAACGGAAAGGGCTTTTGCTGGGGGCGCCGTCCCGTGATCGACCTGGAGGGAAAATGGTCGATCTCGTGTCGGAGTGAGACACACAAGGAGAATTCAGTGCAGGTTTGCAACCAGACGATCCGCTGCGCCCTTCCGGCGTTCGCGCTGATGCTCGCGCTTGCCGGGCCGGCCATCGCCCAAACCGCTGACGCGCAGACCGAGGGCACCGAGGCCAGCCTCGAAGGCCTAACGGCTGAGACGGTCATTGCCACGGTCGGCAGCTATGAGCTCACATTGGGCGAGCTGATTGCTGTCCGTCAGGCGCTTCCGCAGCAATACCAGTCTTTGCCGCCCGAGGTGCTGATGGAAGGGCTCATGCAGCAGCTCGTCAACCAAACGGTGCTGGCAGAGAGCGCACGCGCCGACGGCCTTCAGGACCGTCTGGACATGGCCATGCAGCTGAAGAACCTCGAGAACTCCACGCTTGCGGACGGATACATGCGGGACCGCGTGAGCGACCGCATCACCGAAGAGGCGGTCCAAGCCGCCTATGACGAGCGTTATGCGAACGCCGAACCTGTCGAGGAAATCCGCGCTTCTCACATTCTCGTGGACAGCGAGGAGAAAGCCGACGCCCTCCGGGAGCAGATCGTTGCCGGCGCAGCGTTCGAGGATGTCGCCCGTGAAAACGGAACGGATGGCACTGCGGCGCGCGGCGGCGATCTCGGCTGGTTTGTCGCAACCGATATGGTGACGGAGTTCGCCGACGCGGCGTTCGCGCTCGAGATCGGCACCGTGAGCGAGCCGGTGGAGAGCCCCTTTGGCTGGCATCTGATCACGGTCGCCGAACGCCGTGAGAAGGCGCCGCCTGCGCTTGCCGAGGTCCAGGAGGAACTTATCCGCGAGATCGCCGAAGCCGCGCAACAAGAGGTTCTCGACGCCGCGCTCGCTGAGGTGGAGGTGACGATGCCCGACACCACATTGCCCGCCGCCGCGTTGATGGCGGACGAGCTGATCGCCCCTCCAGCGGAGTAACACCCCAATGTCTGCGGAGGATCGGGGTGCTCTCGAGGCGGAGCTCGCGGAAAAGCGCGCGGCCGCCGATACCCTAGCGGCGGAGATCTCGGCGCTGGAGACCCGGCTGAACCCAGGCGGTCCGGTGTCTCCGCTTGCGCCAGCAAGTTTCCCGGCGCTGCCCTCCGTGCGGGGCGTGGACCTTGCCACCATCGCCGCAGGAGTTCGCTACCGCGACCGCAGCGATGTGATGCTGGCCCGGCTGGTTGAAGGCACGGCCATGGCCGGTGTCTTCACCCGGTCCTCAACCCGAGCCGCCCCAGTGTTGTGGTGTGAGGACCGGCTCGCCGCTTTACCAGACGGGCCGTCACCCCGCGCGATCCTCGTAAATGCTGGGAATGCGAATGCGTTCACCGGCGGGCATGGTAAGACCGCGGTCAAGCGGCTGGCAAGTGCCGGGGGCGAGGCTCTTAAGCTCCAGCCTGAGCAGGTTTGGATGGCCTCCACCGGCGTCATAGGCGAACCCCTGCCGACCGAGCGAATCGAAGCCCATCTGGCGGACCTGGCCGCCGCCCTGACCCCCGGCTGGTACGAGCCGGCAGCACGCGCGATCATGACCACGGACACGTTTCCAAAGGGAGCGGGTAAAACTCTCTCCTTGGACGGTCACGAGACTCGCATTGCCGGCATAGCGAAGGGCTCCGGCATGATTGCGCCCGACATGGCGACGATGCTGGCATTCGTCTTCACAGATGCTCCGGTCGCCCAGCCCGTCTTGCAGCGCTGGCTCTCGGAGGGCGCAGACCGCAGCTTCAACGCCGTGACCGTCGACAGCGACACCTCGACCTCCGACACGCTGCTGCTCGCAGCGACGGGTGCGGCAGGCGGCACCCCAATCACGTCGGACGGCGATCCGCGCTCGGCACCGCTCCGCGCAGCAATCGACGAGGTGCTCCTGGATCTCGCGTTGCAGGTCGTGCGCGACGGTGAAGGAGCAACAAAGCTCGTGCGGCTGGACATCTCCGGTGCTTCCGACGAGACCAGCGCCCGGCGCATTGGGCTAGCCATTGCAAACTCGCCCCTGGTAAAGACCGCCATCGCTGGCGAAGACCCGAACTGGGGACGTATCGTCATGGCCGTCGGCAAATCGGGCGAACCCGCGGACCGCGACCGCCTGGCGATCCGGTTCGACGATGTGCTGGTGGCTGAGAAGGGTTGGGTCGCCTCCAACTATCGCGAGGAACTTGGCGCGGCGGTGATGCGCCAGGCCGAGATTACGGTCGCTGTCGATGTGGGCGTCGGCAGTGGAGCGGCCACTGTCTGGACCTGCGACCTCACCAAACGCTACATTGAGATCAATGCCGACTACCGGTCCTGACCCGAAACGGATTGTCCTGGTCGCGGCCGTCGCGCTGATTGACCGGGACGGGCGCGTTCTTCTGGCACAGCGCCCCGCGCATAAATCGATGGGCGGGCTGTGGGAGTTCCCAGGTGGCAAGGTCGAACCCGGGGAGACACCGGAGGCGGCACTTATCCGCGAACTGGACGAAGAACTTGGGATATCGACCTGGGAGAGCTGCCTCGCGCCTCTGACCTTCGCAAGCCACAGTTACGACGGTTTCCACCTTTTGATGCCCCTCTTCGCGTGCCGCAAATGGGAGGGCATCGTGCAGGGCCGTGAGGGACAAGCGCTCGCCTGGGCCGCGCCTGCACAACTGGCCGAGTTTCCGATGCCACCCGCGGATCTGCCTTTGATCCCCATCCTGCGCGACTGGCTCTGACAAAACTCTGCGACGGATCGTTCGACTAACCCGTTTAATCAAAAAATGGGGAGAATATCCATATGTTCAGAAACCTTTCTGTTTGCGCAGCAGTCCTGGTCCTGACGGGCTGCGAAGGGATCCAAACCACCTCGGGCGTCGAGTATCTTGAGGGCTACATGATCGCTCCGGCGGCCTATTCGGACGGGTCGCCTCGGATCGACCCAGACATCGCCGAGGCCGCCTCGTTCGAGCCAACGCTTCGATTCCCGGCCCGCATCGGCCTCGCCCGTGTCGTCCGTGGCACGCTGACCGGGATCCCGGGAGAGGAACAAGGTCTGTGGGCCGAACTCGCCGAAAAGCACGCAGGTCTCGGCAGCTTTGTGGCTGTCAGCCCGCTGATTGCGGCCCTCGGGTCCGCAACGCCGACGAGCCGACAGCACCGCTATTGCCGAGGGTCGTGGTCAGGTTCCGCCGACTGGGGCATTTGCCAGACCGTGCTGAGCCGGGAATTGGTGAAGACGATCCGGCTGGCCTCGGCGCGCCAGCATTTGGACGCCGTCCTGATCTATGAGCTGGGCGCCTACGGATCGAAGGAGAACACGATCCTGGCACTCTTCGACGTCACGCTGATCGGCGGCGCGATCCTGCCAACCCGCTCGCTGGAGGCCCGTGGCGAGGCCTCGGCCATTCTGGTGGATGTGCGCTCCGGCTATCCCTACGCGACGGCATCCGCGGATGTGGAGCTGAGTGAGCTGTCGATCTCCTATGGCTCCGACAAGGCCCGCGATGATCTGATCTCCGAAGCCATGCTCAAGACGGTCGAAGAGCTGTTACCGAAGATCGACGGGATCGCGGCAGATCTCCTCAAGAGCCAAACCCTCGGGACGGGAGATCCCACCTAACGACCGGCTTGGGCGGCGCGCGCCGCGTCGCCAAAAGCCTCGAACAGATGCCGGCTGATCGGATCGTTGCCGGCATCGTATTCGGCGTGCCACTGGACGCCGAGCGCAAAGCGGGCAGCGCCTTCGATAGAGATGGCCTCGACCGTCTCGTCTTCAGCCCAACCTTCGACAACCACCCGATTGCCGGGGCGCCAGATTGCCTGACCATGTAAGGAGTTTGTCACCGTCTCCGTCACGCCGAGCAAGTCATGGAATGCACCGCCCTCACGGAACCGCACCGTGTGGCGCTTGCGAAAGACGATCTCCTGATCCTTCTCGCCCTTTGGCATGCGGTGGTTCATGCGGCCGGGCTCGTCGCGGATCTCCGGATGCAGGCCGCCACCGAAGGCCACGTTCATCTCCTGGATTCCCAGACAGAGGCCAAAGACGGGCTTGCCCGCATCGATCATTGCCCGGATCAAGGGCAGAGTGATCGCGGTCCGGCCCTCATCGAAATCCCCGTAGCGCCCGTCATCCTCCTCACCGTAATGCCGTGGATGAACATTCGGCCGCCCTCCGGTCAGCACAAGCCCATCGAAGACATCGAGGAGATGGCCGGTCTCCAACGCATCGGGCCGCCCGGGCAGCACCAAGGGTGCGCAGCCAGCGACCTCGGACACCGCTTCGGGCGTGCGCAAACCGCAGATATCTGCCTGGAACTGCTCATCAATCTTGTGCAGGAAGGCTGTGACAGCGATCAGCGGGCGCCGGCTCATGAGACCTCACAGGTTAGGGCTCGGGCAAGACTGGCGCGGTCCGGGCCGAGATCGAGTGCCCGGCGGCTGAGCGCGCCGCCGTCGAACGTCACGGCAAAAAGGTCACTCCAGGCGAAGTCGGGCAGCACGAGTTCCGGGCCGTCTCCACAGTCGCGCCAGCCCGAGAGGATGAAGGGGTCCCCGATACGGTGGTTCGAATAGCCCGGCTCTTCGGTTAATGGAAAGAGCGCGCCGTCCTCGAAGCGCCAAACGCGCAGGACGCCGGCGAGGTGAGGGCGGTCGACTTCGGCGATCTCGGGGCGGCCATCGCCGTCGAGATCTGCGATCGCGACCACCGCCCGCCAACGGTTACGACGTCCGATGGGTGGGGTGGCGATCCGGTGCAAGGCGTCGCCCCCGGGCACATAGACGGCAATCTGGCCACCGCCCGCTTGGCTGGATTCGACAACTGCCACAGCGTCAGGCGTGTCGGCACCAGCCAAGCTGAACAGCCGCGCTTCGACATCCTCGAACACACGGTCGCCCGGCAGATCAACCACATGGGTCACGGCTTCTGCGTCACGTTCGACGCGAATTCGCAGACGGGCATACTCGTTCCCGCCGAGAACGTTGTGACCGTAGCGTGCGGTCGGCTGCTCAAGCGTCGCTGCAAGAACCCTGAGGGCGCTCGGCGGTGCCCCGGCGCTGGACCAACCGGCGGTCAAGACCCCGATCAGGAACAGCAATACCCTCAAATCTGCTTCTCGGGCATCTGGACCACCAGACCGTCTAGCTCGGAGGTCACTTTGAGTTGGCAAGTCAGGCGCGAACGATCGCTGTCCGGCTCGAAGGCGAAGTCGAGCATGTCGACCTCCATATCCTCCTTTTCAGGGAGCTTGGCGACCCAGTCCGGATGGACATAGACATGGCAGGTCGAGCACGCACACGCGCCGCCGCAATCGGCGTCGATCCCGGGTATGTTGTTGGAGACGGCTCCTTCCATAACGGTCAGCCCTTCGGCGACCTCAACGACGTGCTCCGTCCCGCTGTGCTCGATATAGGTAATCTTCGGCATGCTCGCTGGTCCTTGGTCTCGCGCCACCGGCGCATGGCAACGGCGCGTACTTAGCCTGTCTTTCCACGATCTGCCAGGGGGGAGGATGAAGGTGGTTCGACTGGTCCGACAAGTGCTGCTCGTCCCGATGCATACGGAGCAGCCGTTGCGTCGGGCAGCGTCTCAGCGGTCTTCACGTTTTCAGCGGCAAACCGCCTTAGGAACCGCCAAGCCGAGATCGCAGCGGCCGTTCCGACCAAGGCCCCCGCGATGGACTGGATCAGGATGGCCGACCAGGCGGCGCCGCCTCCGATGACAAGGGCGAGAAGCGGTATGACGGCCGCGTCGCGGCTCCAGTTGAAGGCCGTTGACCAGGTGGGGTGTCCGAGGTTGTTGAAGCAGGCGTTTGAGACAAACAGCGCGGCCGTGAAGAGGTAAGCACCTGCTCCAAAAGCCGCAAAGGCACCAAAGACATCGGCCCCCGCACCGCTGAGCCCGAAGCCCTCGGCAATGATGCCGCTGAGAGCCGCCATGACGGCCCAGACCACCGCAACGTAGAAGCAGGCAAAGATGAGCGCGTCGCGGAAGATCAGGCGAAGACGTTCGTGCAAGCCCGCGCCGAGATTCTGGCCGAAGATTGGGCCGACCGCGCCGGAGAGCGCAAAGATCCCACCGAAGGCGAGGGCTGTCAGCCGTCCGACCACGGCCCAGCCAGCCACGGCTTCGTCTCCGTGCTGGGCGACGATGCCGGTGAGATAGGCCATGCCAAACGGCGTCGATAGCTGCGTCGCGACTGCGGGGGCCGCAATCGCGAGGAGTTGCCGGGCATCCTTCAGAGCCGCGCGCGGATCGAGGCGGCCAACCATCCGGTGCACGCCGACGGTGAAGGCGAGGCCGAGCGCTGCGACCGCGATTCGCGTGAACACCGTGACGATGGCCGCTCCATCGAGCCCAAGCCCAAAGCCGAAGATAAAGATCGGGTCGAGGACGGCGGCGATCGCGCCACCGCCCAAGGTGACCCACATTGCGCGCCGGGCGTCTCCCAATGCGCGCAAGAGACCGCCGGAGACCATGGCGATCCCGAGAAAGGGAACCGGTGGCAGCACAATGGCGAGGAACCGGCTCGCGAGCTGCAGCGTTTCACCGCTCGCCCCCAAGAGTCCGAGAGCCGCATCGCGCCATATCCAGAGGCCAACGGTCACGACGGTGAGCACAAGCACCAGGGTCAGCATGGATGAAGCCGCGAGGCGGCGCGCAGTCTCGTCCTCCCCGGCACCAATAGCCCGACTGACGATCGCCGTTGCGCCGATGGAGAGCCCGATCGACACGGAGATCATGAAGAACTGCAGCGTCCCGGCGAAGCCGATGGCGGCGGCGAGTTCCTCCTGCCCGAGCAGCGAAATGTAGAAGAGGTTCAGCACATCGACGAGGAAGAGCGCCATAAGCCCGACCGCGCCAGTCGATGTCATCACGGCGACATGGCGCATGGTCGACCCGGTGGTGAAACGCGCGGTGCTCATCCTCGGTTCACTCCGCCGGGTGCGGCGCAACCGCCCTGGTCAAAATTGTTTCACCACCGGCGCTCGGATGTCGAGGTACAAAGAAGGCGAGAGCCAAAGAGCAAAGCGCGAGCGCTGCCGCCGAGCCATAGACCGCGCCCGGGGCTGCCAGCCACAAGAGGCCCAACGGCGCCGGAAGGGTCACGGCAGCGATGTGGTTGATCGTGAAGGCGACCGCCGCGGTCGGCGCTTGATCCGCCGGGTCCGCAATCTTCTGGAAGTAGGTCTTATGCGCGATGGCCAGGGCGAACAGCATGTGGTCGGCGATGTAGAGGGCGATCGCCAACGCAACACCCCAGTGGAAAAAGTATATCCCAGCATAGAGGCTGAAGACCGCGAACAGCCCGACATACTCCACGATCAGCGCGTTGCGCTCGCCGAAACGCTGGATCAACCGTCCGGCAACCGGCGCGAAAAGCATGGTGGCAAGGTAGTTGGCGAGCATAAGGGCCGTCACCTCATGGACCGCAAGTCCGAAACGTTCGACCATCATGAAAGGGGCGAAAACGATAAAGATCTGCCGGCGCGCGCCTCCGATGAACACCAGTGCGTAATAGAGCCAATAACGGGGGCGCAGGATCATCTTGCGGTGCTGGACCACCGGGGCCTCGAACATCGGGAACATCGCCCACGCGATCACCGCGATTACCGCACAGGCGCCGCCTCCCGCCCAAAAGAGCGCGGAATAGCCCCAGCCGAACAGCTCCGCACCCACAAGAACCCCGCCAAACGCGATCAGCGAGCCCGCCGAGCCAAAGGCGACGATGTTCGCGATGGCCCGCGGCGCGCGCTGTTTGTC
Source organism: Pseudomonadota bacterium (assembly GCA_039816045.1). GTDB lineage: Bacteria > Pseudomonadota > Alphaproteobacteria > Rhodobacterales > Rhodobacteraceae > Thermohalobaculum. The sequence continues at coordinate 181,689 of JBCBYB010000001.1, read as the reverse complement.
GAGCCATTGGAGTTGGAGCGACTGGTTTACTGTCTCGAAATAGTGAAACCCGATCGAGGCAATCGTCGTGGTGACGATCAGTCCCCAGAAGCTCGGGAACTCCGCGACCACCGCAGTGCCGGCTCCGAGCACGATCAAGGCGACCAGGGCCAACCTCTGCTCGTGGATCAGGAACAGCAGGTAGATCACCAAGAACGCGAGAAACCCCGGTATTTCCCGAGCGACATGCAGCACCCCGATGTCGAGCCCGTCAAAGGCCGCCCGCTCCACAACGAAGTTGTTCACCAAGGCCATCCAGGTTGCAAAGGCCAGGGGTGACGCAAGCGCCATGAGCATAAGAAGCGCTTCAGGCCGCCGCCAGAGCGGCAGTCGATGCGCGTCGGAGATCGGCATGGGGGGCATAGACTGTCCTTTCTCCCCCGATCTAGCCGGTCTTTGCGCCGCGGGCCAGAACCTCCGGGGCAAGGCAGTCTTGCAGTTCGCTCAGCAATCGTCGCACGGCACGACGGGAGCGCAACGGGCCGGCGTTGGAGGAATAACGCGTTTCCCTGGGGGCGTTGCCCTCAAATCTGCTAGACTTTGCCCCGGCGGCGGCCAGACCCGGACCGATTCCGCTGATTTATTGAACCCTGGTTCTGCGGCGCTCTTAGCCGCACTCAGTATTGGAGGAGGTCATAGATGACCCGCGTTCTCGTCCTTTTGACCCTGTTGTTCGCAATTGCAGCAGGCGGTTCCGCCACGTCGCAAACCGTTGAGGCACCGGCAGCCCAACCCGCGCTTGTGACGTTGGACGATATTCGATCCGGTCAGCTTATGCTCCGGTCGGATCGGCCGGGTGCCTTTGTCCCCGCCCCATTGGTCTCGACACAGGTGGAAATCGCAGTCAGCGGCACAATCGCGCGGGCAACGGTCACGCAGCGGTTCACCAACCCCTCGGATGCTTGGGTCGAGGGGATCTATGCCTTTCCCCTGCCGCCCGACAGTGCGGTGGATCGGCTGCGCATGCGCATCGGCGACCGCTTCATCGAGGGTCAGATCAAAGAGCGGGTGGAGGCCAAGCAGATCTATGAGGAGGCCAAAGCCGAGGGCAAGAAGGCCGCGCTGGTCGAACAGGAACGACCCAACCTCTTCACCAACTCGGTTGCGAATATTGGCCCGGGCGAAAGTGTGGTGGCGCAGATCTCCTTTCAGCAGAGCCTCGCGCCAAAGGACGGGGCGTGGGAGCTGCGCATGCCTTTGGTGGCGGCTCCCCGCTACAATCCCGAACCCGTCGTGCAGGCGGTTAACTTCGGCGCCGAAGGCTGGGCAGTCACGGATCCGGTCCCCGATCGCGACCGCGTCGAGGCGCCGATCGCCGACCCGCGCCGCGAGGAACCCGGCTCCATCCGCAACCCCGTAGAGCTGAGCGTCGATCTTGCGCCCGGCTTCCCCATCGCGCGGCTCAAGAGCCCATTCCACCAGATCACTGTCGAAGAACCCGAAGAGGGGCGTGCAGTGATTGCCCTCACCGGTCCGGTTCCCGCCGACCGCGATTTCGTCCTCCGTTGGGAAGCTGAGGGATCGGCGCCCCAGGCCGCGCTGTTCGGCGAGACCGTGGACGGGCGCCCACACCGCATGCTGATGCTAACGGCCCCCGACCTCGGCCCTGCCACCGAGCGGATGCCGCGCGAGGTGATCTTTGTCCAGGACGTCTCAGGGTCGATGTCAGGCGCCTCGATCGAGCAGGCGCGCGCAGGGCTCGAGATGGCCCTCCGCCGCCTTCGCCCGGAGGACCGCTTCAACCTCGTCATCTTCAACAACGAGTTCGGCGTATACTCAGAGGACGCAGTGCAGGCGACGCCGGAGGAGATCGAGCGTGCCGTCGGTGCCGTGCGCGGGCTGATCGCCGAGGGTGGAACGGAGATGCTGCCGGCGCTCGACTTTGCGCTCGACGGCACCACCGAACCCGGGCGTCTCCGGCAGGTGATCTTCCTCACCGATGGGGCGGTCGGCAACGAGGCGCAGATGCTCGCGCTGATCGACCGAAAGCTCGGCGAGACGCGGCTTTTCACCGTCGGCATCGGCTCAGCGCCCAACAGCTATTTCATGACCCGTGCAGCGGAGAAGGGCCGCGGTGCGCATGTCTATATCGGAGATCTCTCGGAGGTGGCCGCGCGCATGGGCGAGCTCTTCACCAAGATCGAGTCGCCAGCGATCACGGACCTCTCCCTCTCGTTGCCTGGGGGAACCGAGGCCGAAGTCTATCCTGCGCCTCTGCCCGATCTCTATGCGGGTGAACCCCTGACCATCGCTCTTCGCGGGACCGAGGAGGGGACACTGCGCCTTTCAGGCACGCGTTCCGGTCAGCCTTGGGAGGTCACGTTGGAGCTCGGTCAGGCAGCCGGTCGGGAAGGTGTTGCAAAGCTATGGGCGCGGCGAAAGATTGCCTCGCTCGAAGCGCTGAGGCTGTCGCCTGCCGTCGTCTCCACCGACCTCGGTCAGATCGATGTGGCACTTTTGAAGACGGCCCTCGACTACGGATTGGTCTCGCGTCTCACATCCCTCGTGGCGGTGGATGTGACGCCGTCGCGTCCGGTCGGAGAAGCCCTTGCAAGCGCCGAGGTTCCGCTCAACCTGCCGGCCGGATGGGATCCGGACGCTTTCCTCTTCGAAGCGCCCGCCGCACCGCCGGCGCTTGACCGCGCGATGCTCGAGCGGATCGCGCCACAGGGAACTGTCGAGGCGACCCGAGCCGTGACCTTGCCTGCCGGCGCGCTCAACTGGAAGCAATCGCTGGTGCTCGCTCTGCTGCTTGTGCTCACCGGATGCCTCACGCTGGTCGTCTCGCGCGGGCGGCGCAGGCTTGCACGGGTGCGCCGGTGAAGCGTCTCGGCACGTTCCTAGGGCTCGCTCTCATTGCCGTTGGGGCAGTGGGAGCGGCCCGCGCGGCATATGACCCGCTGAAAGCGCAGCTGGGTCAATGGCTGCTCGACCGTGCATGGGCTGACACCCAGTCCGGTAACCCTACAAGACCCTGGGACTGGGCCGACATCACCCCCGTCGCCCGTATCTCGGTCCCCAGATTGGGTGTCTCGGCAGTGGTGCTCGGATCCGCCTCGGGCGAGGCCATGGCCTGGGGGCCGGGGCACATTTCCGGCACCGCTTCCCCAGGCAAGCCGGGACTTTCGGCCATTGCCGGGCACCGCGATACGCACCTCGCCTTTTTGGCCGAGACCAAGCCGGGCGACGAGGTCTTCGTCGAAACGGCCAACGGCCTGACCCATCGATATGTCGTACGCGAAGGCCTTGTGGTGGACAGCCGGCACTGGACCCTGCCCACGCGCACCGACGGTCCAGAAAAACTGGTTCTGGTCACATGCTGGCCCTTCGATGCGAACTTCCAAGGGCCACTGCGTTTCGTTCTCTACGCCGAGCCGGCCTGAACGAAAAAGGGCGCCCGCGGGCGCCCTCCAAGCCGACCTGCTTTCAGATCAGTTCTGCGCGTAGTACTCGACCACAAGGTTCGGCTCCATCATCGCCGCATAGGGGATGTCGGAGAGCCCCGGCACGCGCACGAACTTCGCCGTCAACTTGTTGTGGTCGACGTCGAGATACTCAGGCACGTCGCGCTCGCCCGACTGGACAGCCTCGAGCACGAGGGCCATCTGCTTGCCCTTTTCGCCGAGGGTGATCTCGTCATCCGGGGTCACACGGAACGAGGGGATGTTCACCCGGCGCCCGTTCACCCGCACATGGCCGTGGTTCACGAACTGGCGCGCGGCGAAGATCGTCGGCACGAACTTCGCACGGTAAACCACCGCATCGAGGCGCTGCTCGAGAAGCCCGACCAACAGCTCACCAGTGTCGCCGCGGCGGCGCTCGGCCTCAGCAAAGATCCGACGGAACTGCTTTTCGGTCAGATCGCCGTAGTAGCCCTTGAGCTTTTGCTTCGCACGCAGCTGCAGACCGAAGTCGGACATCTTGCCCTTGCGGCGCTGGCCGTGCTGGCCGGGGCCATATTCCCGACGGTTCACAGGGCTCTTAGGGCGGCCCCAGATGTTCTCGCCCATACGGCGGTCGATCTTGTACTTCGCGGACGTGCGCTTGGTCACGTGCCTTCTCCTCTTATCAATCTCACGGCGCCCTCCTTTCTCCGACCCTAACTGGCCGAAGCGACAGGGTCCCGCTTGCGCGGACCACGGGTGCCAAACGACGCCGCCCCAACGGACGGCGGAGCGCGGGAAATAGACCGCGGAGAGGTGGCGTGTCAATCTCCCCGCTACAGACCCGGGGCCGGGCGATGAAGGCGGCTCTTGAGTGGATCGAAGGCCGCCGCGAAGAAACTCCACTCGCCGCAAGCCAAGCGCAAGCTGTCCCCGACCCCTTGCCGCGGCCCACGACCAACTTCCGTTGGCGCGTTGGCGGGTAATACGGCTTTCGCGGCGATGACCCGTGTGCGGTCTTCCACGTCATCGAGGTCATGGGGCCAGAGCAACTCTGCAGCGGCTAAGCACGCGTCATACATCCCGCTTTCGTGGGTGAATAGATCTTAGCGATGCTGCATCACCACGGCGACCGTCTTCCGGAGCGCGGCACACTTACAAAGTGTTGATCTGGGCTGCCCCCCAGCGCTCCTCCGCATCGCGCCCATGTTGCTCCGGCGCAAGCAGTCTCCAGCGGAACACTCCGTGGATTTCGAGTTGACGTGGCCACCTCCATCGCTCGACGTGTTTTCTGACCGCGCTTTGGTGTCGAATTGGCTGCACTTTGAGAGTGTCTTCGGCGAAGCTACCACGCGCTGCGCCCAGGTCTCTGCCGAGGAAGGAACGGACCCATGATCGCCATCATCTTCGAAGTCGAACCCGCGGACGGCGCCTTGGAGCGCTATCTGGACCATGCAGCGATGCTGCGTCCGATGCTTGAGGAGATGGACGGCTTCCTGTCGGTCGAGCGGTTCGAGAGCCTGAGTACCCCGGGCAAACTGCTCTCGCTCTCGTTCTGGCGTGACGAGGAGGCTGTGAGCGCCTGGCGCAACCACTCGGTCCACCGTGAGATGCAAACGATGGGTCGCACCGGGATGTTCTCCGGCTACCGGCTTCGGGTGGCTGGGGTCATGCGGGACTATGGGATGCACGATCGCGCCCAGGCCCCGGCCGACAGTCTTGCCCATCATGATGGTGTTGCGGAGTTTTGAGGCGGTCAGGTGGGCCCTCGCTCAAGTGGTGTCCGGTAATCCGCCAAACACCGTCCTCCAGCAGAGACCTGTCGCTGGCCATCAGGCTGTGGGGTTCGATCCGTTCAGCACAGAAAACCTTCATGCTCACAGCCTTGCCCATCGCGACCGGCTCGCCGCACTCGATGTCGAAACGGAGGGCCAACAGACTCGTCTCCATCCGGTCAGGGCCATGGCCAAGATTGTTTGGGCTTGTTCGGCCTCGGAACCCAGCGTGTTGCGAGGCGTTCGAGGGCGGCGTCGGTCTGATAAATCGCTGCTGGGTCTGGATTGATTGGACCACCGGACGGGTTGAGCACTGTAGCGGGTCGGCCTCGCCGGGGCGCACGGCTGGATGGCGTGGTCCCAATCACCGCCAAAGCGGTAGACGTCGTGGCTGGTCTTCGCTCCGGTGTCCTCGAGCCAGTCCTTCCGCGTCGTCTTCAACATCGGCAGTGAAGTTGCAGAGATGGCTGTCGGTTTAGGGCATCGCTGCCCTCTGCATGAGGTGAAGGCAGTTGCGCCGGAAGCCGAGCGGTCGGACAAGACCTGCCTTTGCTGCGAGATTGTCGTACGGGTCGAACAAGTCCCAGGGGAGTGGGCCGGAGAGCTTCGAGACGGGGGTGTCGGCGGCCCGCGCGAGCACATCCGCAAGCCAAGCCTGCGGATCCATGTCGTTGAGCCGCACAATGACGAGGCGTGAGTGCCTGTAGGCGGCTTGCTCGCGCGCGGTCCTCCTCTACGACGTGCCGTTTCTCGTCGTCCAACCAACGCCGCCGGCGCCCCAGAGGGACCACCTCAAGACCAGGTACCTGGCCAACGCCCTTGCGACCGACCACAAGGACACACTGCGCCAAGCAGACACCCCCTCGCCGAGGGCAGCCGTCGAGCACGACCGTAGGCCACGATGCCTCCCTCCAGAAAGGGTGCAACGTGGCAGCGGCACCTGATCCGTGTAACCGGGGTCAAACCAGCGTCAGCGGCGCGACCCCGAGCGGGACCGAGAACTTCTCGCACCAGATCCAAACCTCGTTGTATTGGCCGATGTCGAGCCCGGATTTGAGCGCATAGGCTTGTCGACCCGAGTTGGTGCGCAGAGGCGAAAGGATCGCATTCGCATCGAACCCGTCACGGCCAAGCGCGACCTTCGGATCAGGGGCGCCGTCGAAGAAGAAGTCGTCCTCAAGCTCAATCACCCATTGACCACCCGTCCGAACGACCCGGGCATGACCGTTTGTCACGTGGTTCGATTTGCCCGTGAAGACACCGCGGGCCGTTACCTGAGCATCGGAACCAACGACTGGCGCGGCTGTGGCGGAAGACTTGGCTTTGGGTGCGGTGCTGGCGCACCCGGCGACTGCCGCGACGGCACCGAGACCCAGCAGGCTCAAGGCTGCGCGACGGGATGGGTTGGCGGGCGCGTGATCATGGCGCATGAAGTGGCTCCTCACTTTGCTGCAGGCGTTGGGCCCGGGTTGTTCATCGCCGTCCTCGGTTCGAACGGCTTGACGGGTATAGTGGGATGCCACGACGCCAATACATCCCACCTCACGAGGGTTTGGTGAGCCGTGCGCTTGATGAGAGTTTCAAAGGACCACTATGAAGTACGCGATCATTGGCTGGGGATCACTGATCTGGGACCTTGATGACCTGGCCCCTAAGGTTGCCGGAGACTGGCTGAACAGCGCCGGACCGCGGCTTCCTCTGGAGTTCTCCCGCATCAGTCCGAAGCGTTTGAACTCCTTGGTCGTGGTCGTCGACGCCGAGAACGGCAGTCCTTGTCCGACCCATGTCATTGCCTCCCAAGCCACCACCATCGACCAGGTGATCATGGATCTCGCGGCGCGCGAGCGGACCACTGCGACGGGGATCGGGGCCGTTTGCCTCTCTAGCGGCCACAGCCAGGCTTCGGATCCGCGTGTGGCAGATCAAGTCGCTGCTTGGTGCCAAGAGGCCGGGTGGACGGGCGCGGCATGGACGGATCTGCCCATCAACTTCGAGAAAGAGACTGGGACGGCCTTTGCTCTGGATGCAGCGGTGGCCTACCTGCGCACGCTCACCGGCGCCAGCCTTGCCGAGGCGCTGCGCTACATCAACAGCGCGCCCGCCGCGACGGACACCCCTTTGCGCCGCCGTCTGGCCGGCGACCCATGGTGGCAAGCCGCCTCTGCAAGCAGGTCCTAGGCGAGATCCGACGCCATCTTAAAGTTGGTGAGACGAACCCCGTGCCGCTCCACCTGCTGTTCGGTGAGCAATCTCCATCCGCGCCGCTCGAAAAACGGTCGCGCGAGATGGCTGGCATCTGTTGTGAGGCGCGCCAGTCCGACCTCTCGCGCTCTCGCGATCAGAGCACTGTAGAGGACCAAGGCAACGCCCTTCCCCATCCACTTTGGCGCGACATAGGCCATGTCGACAACACCCTCCGGGGTCAACGACATGAACCCTGCGATCTCCGCGCCTTCCGTCTCAGCGACCAGGGTCCAGGCCTCGGCCAGGCGATCGACCCAGCTGGACCCGGCGGGCGGCTCAGGACACCACGCTGTGCACTCGGCCGCGGAGTACCGCGTTCGAGCGCCTTCGTGCACCGCCCGAAAGAAAAGCGTGGCGGTTGCCGGGGCATCCTCGCGCTGAAACGCGCGGATTGTGACAGGCGGCATTTCGGTCATGCATCCACAACCAGGGCAATCGCCGAGGCCGCGAGCAACACCCCCATAACGACATTGAAGGTTCTAAGGCGCGGGCCGGTTCCAAGCAGACGCCCGATGGCAGAGCCAAAGACGGCCCAACCGGTCGCCCCCACAATGCCTGCGGCCGCAAAGACAAAAGTCGCGGTCAGCGCTTCGGGCACTGGGTTGGCACCGCTGGCATAGGTGGCCGAGACGCCAATTGCGAGGGTCCAGGCCTTCGGGTTGATCCACTGGAAACCAGCGGCCTCGAAGAACCCCAAGGGCCGGCTCCGGTTCGTGCCAGCGGATACAGGCGCGGCGCTGGCGATCCGCCACGCAAACCAGAGCATCACGGCGGCGCCAACCCAGGCCATTGCCAGACGCAAACCCGGGAGCCGCTCAAAGGTTTCTCCGAGACCCAGAGCGACCGCGAACAGCATCACCGGAAAACCGACCGTGATCCCCATGACATGGCGCATGGTTGCCCGCCAACCGAATGTCGCCCCCGAGGCTGCCAACATGACGGTGTTCGGACCCGGGGTCCAACTGCCGGCGATAGCGAAACCGATAAGCGGCAACAAATCGTCCGAGAGCATTCCGAATCCCTGCGCATAAGGAGACATGAAAGTCAGTCTAGCTGACCTTTTTCCCCAAATGGCCGAGGAGCGCGTTTTTGTCCAGGGTGAAGTCGGACTTCCGCCACAGCGAGCGCGCCTCTGCAAGGGCTGCCCCTAAACCCGGGCCTTGGGTCCACCCTGCGGCCATGAGATCCTCCGCCCGCAGCGGGAGCTGAGCCGCTGCGCCCCGTGCGATCTCGGCCTCGAAGCCATCGACCAGTGCCCCGCCATGCCGGGCTGCGGAAACAAGCAAACCGGACAACGCGGCCTTGGCGCCAGCGGTCTCCGCAGCCAGTGCCGGCGGATCCGACGCAGCCGCAACCGATGCGATGTCCCTGAACCGGCGCGCGTCTTCACGGCTCAACTTGAGGGCATCCACCGGCGCAGCCTCGCCATCCGTCAGAACCACCAGTCGTCGCACCCAATCGGGGGCTGCCCTCAAACCCGCCTCTAGCCTTAGCAGCGCGGGGACCTTCGCCGCACTTGCTCCGGGAAGCACCTCGGCCAGCACGCCACACGCCTCCATCGCGGCAAGCGCTGCGGCGGGGTCAGGCGCGCCGAGCAGTTTGCGCATTTCTGCGCCGACCCGCTCCCGAGCGATACCGCTGAGCCCCGCAACCTCCGCTTCGCAGGCAGCGAGGCCTTCAGCATCAGGGCGCCCCCCCTCCGCATACCAAGCGGTGAAACGGAAGAAGCGAAGGATGCGGAGAAAGTCCTCGCGCAGCCGGTCGCGCGCTTCACCGATGAACCGCACCCGACGCAGGATCAGGTCCTGCAGACTGTTGAGAGGATCGATCACCGTGCCATCGGCCGTTGCGTAGAGCGCGTTGATGGTGAAGTCCCGACGGCAAGCATCCTCGGCGATGTCGGTTGAGAACCGCACCACCGCGTGGCGGCCATCGGTCTCGACATCCGCACGAAAGGTGGTGATCTCGTACCCCTGTCCGTTCAGGACCGCCGTCACTGTGCCGTGCTCAAATCCCGTCGGAACCGCCCTTACACCTGCCGTCTCCAGGAGATCGACCACCTGCCCGGGAGGAAGCGGAGTGGCGAGGTCGACATCGGCGACCTCCAAGCCGAGAAGCGCGTTTCGAACACATCCGCCGACCAAATACGCCTGTCCGCCCAAGGCTTCGAAAACCGTCTCCAAAGGTTGAGCGGTCAACCAGTCGGCCGTTATGCGCGGCGGCTGGCTCATTCCCTCCTCCGAGCCGCTTCGATCGCCAGGAGCCGATCGGACAACCCCTTCAGCATCCCAGCCGTCGCCCCCCAGATGTAGTGACCCTGCCAGGGCATCGCATAGTAGTGGCGCCGCTGGCCATCCCGGTCGTAATGGCTGCGAATCCGATTCGCGGGATCCATCAAAAAATCGAGCGGCGCTTCGAAAACCTGGTCCACTTCGTTGCGATCGAGGACCGGCTGCCAAGCGGGTGCGACCATGCCGACGAAGGGATGCACGCGGAACCCCGTGCCCGTGAGGTAGGTGTCGAGGCTCCCGAGCACTCGGACCCCCGCCTCTGGCAATCCGATCTCTTCCTTCGCCTCCCGGAGGGCAGCCGATAGGGGCGTCGCGTCGTCGGCCTCGAGTTTGCCGCCCGGGAAGCTGATCTGCCCGGCATGATTGCGCAGATGAGCCGCTCGCCGTGTCAACAAGACGGAGAGCCCCTCCGCTCGGGGCAAAATTCCACACAGAACCGCCGCTGGCCGCGCCGCCCGATCAGCTCCCGACACACCAGGGTTCAGATCATAATCGGAGCGCTCCCCGAGTGGTCCTCGCGAGAGGGCTTCTACGATGTCGGCTTCGGTCCAGGGCATGCCCCTAAATGGGCCGAGGCCGACAAAAGGGCAAGCCACCGTAGCGGCCTGTTGGCCTCACCGCGCTGTGACTATATAAGCAGCGAGCCGCAGCATAAGACCGGGGAGTTCCGCATGAATCGCCGCGACAGTCATTTTCTGACCCAGTTTGCCCTTCGCGTGGTCGCAGCGATCGCGATCGTGCTTCTCACCTACAATCCCACCGGATGGTCCTTCGTCCATTGGGTGATCGAAGGGTTCGAGACCAACCTGCCGCTCAAGGTGCTGGCAGGCCTCGCCTTGCTGATCGCCTATGTGGTGCTGATCCGCGCGACGCTCCACTCGATCCGCATTGTGGGCATGGTGCTGGTCGCCGGGCTCGTGGCGGCGATCGTCTGGGCGATGGTCTATTACGGCGTGCTCAGCCTCGAGAGCCGAGGCGTGATGGAGTGGATCGTGCTGCTGGGGATTGGCTTTATCCTCGGGGTCGGCCTGTCATGGGCGATTATCCGGCGTCGGATAAGCGGTCAGTACACCGTGGACGAGGCAGAGAGCACCGACGGCGTCTGAGCCTCGCAATGCGCGACGGACCTGTTTCGCTTCGCAGGAGCCTTGCGTGATGACAGAACCACGACCCCTCAGCGCGCAGGGGGTGATCGTTTTCGGCGGAACCTCCGGCATCGGCCTCGCGGCAGCCAAGGCATTCGCGGCCGAAGGCTCCCGATGCCTGGTCGTCGGCAGGGATATGACCCGTGGCCGACAGGCCGCCGCGGAGATCGGCTCTGACGCGGCATTCGAACAGGCTGACTGCACCGACCCCACTGCCGTCGCTGATGTGGTCAGTTCAGCGGTTGAGCGCCTCGGCCGGATCGACACCTGCATCTGCTCGCTCGGCGGTAACCGATTGCCCGAGCTGCTGTTTCGCCAAAGTCTCGAGGACATCTCCGCGACCGTCCAACTCGATCTCATCCCGATGCTGCTGACCGCGCGGGCGGTGCTTGGCCCGATGATGGAGGCGGGCGGCGGCACGATCCTCGCCGTGGCCTCTGATGCGGGCAAGCTCGCGACCCCTGGCGAGGCGGTCATCGGCGCGAATATGGCTGCGATTATCCAATTCATCCGGACCCTGGCGCTGGAGGGAAAGCGCAACAGGGTCCGTGCGAACGTTCTGACGCCCAGCCTTGTCGAGGGCACGCCGCTCACCGAGCGCTTAATGGAAGAGGGCCGTTTCTCGGCAAAGCTTTTTGCAAAGGCGCGGCCAAAGGCGGATCTCGGACCCACTATGCCAGAGGATCTCGCCGCGCTCGCAGTCTTCCTTGCATCCCCCGCAGCCGCGCGGATCACCGGCCAAGCGATCAGCGTCAACGGAGGGATCTCTGCCGCCTGACCGCTGCCTTCTTCACCATTCCTGGCGACGACCCGATGACCGCTCACCAATGCCGACCCGGCAGCTTGTTCGGACACCTCTTGCCGCTGGCCCGCAGAGGTGCCATCTCCCCGGTCTCGACAGGTCTCCAGCGACGTATTAGAAGCCTGCCTCGATAAACACCTCCGGCCGCCTTGGACATGTCCAAGCAGCCCGGCTCATCAGGGACCGGACCGAGCCCATGCAAAACGTGCTGCTGATCATCCACCTGATCATTGCGATCTGCCTTATCGCCGCTGTTCTGCTGCAACGGTCGGAGGGCGGCGCGCTTGGCATCGGTGGCGGCGGTGGTGGCGGGCTTACCTCGACGCGAACCGCGGCCACGGCGATGTCCAAGCTCACATGGGCCCTCGCGACGGCATTTCTTGCCACGTCCATTACGCTCGCAATCCTCGCCGGGGGCAACCCCGCAGGGCGCTCGGTGCTCGATGAACTCGACTCTCCGGTCGATGGGATTCTGCTGCCAGATCTGCCGCCGCCTGCCGAAGGCGAAAATGGGGGCATCTCTCTGCCGAGCCTACCGGCGACAGAGCCAGCGCCGGCGACCCCTCCCACTGCAGACTGAGCCCAAATGAACCGGTGGGCATTGTGACCGACCGGTCCCTTCCAGTCCTCGACCAGTTGGAGCGCGGTCTGCGCAGCCTCCTCGACTGGGCCGGCACCGGGCTGTGGAGACGTGTGGCGGTCGTTCTGACGGTCGCCCTCCTGGCCGCCTTGCCTGGGCTGTCAGCGATGCCTGTCACAGACCGGGACGAAGCACGTTTCGTTCAGGCCAGCAAACAGATGCTCGAAACCGGCGACCTGATCGACATCCGCTTCCAGGACCAGCCGCGTTGGAAGAAGCCGGCAGGCATCTATTGGATGCAGGCCGGGTCGGCTAGCTTGTTCGGCGGGGTGGACGCGGAGATCTGGGCCTATCGCCTGCCGTCGGTCCTAGGCGCGGTCGCGGCGGCCCTCCTGCTCGCCTGGGCCATGGTGCCGTTGGCTGGGCAAAGGGCGGCAACACTCGCGGCGATCATGCTGCCGGCCACGCTGCTGACGATGGGCGAAGCGAACATCGCCAAAACCGACGCGGTACTCTTGGCCCTTTCTGTGGCCACGCTTGGCGCCGTCGTGCGCACCCTTCCCGAAGCTGCCCGCCCCTCGCTCATAGCGCCTCTCGCTCTTTGGGCCGCCCTCGGGCTCGCAGTCCTGGTAAAAGGCCCCATCGTGCCGGTGATTGCGCTGTTGGCACTGGCGGCCCTTTGGGTTCTGCGCAAGGAGCGGCCGCGGATCGGCCGATTGCACCCGCTCCCTGGGCTGGCCCTAATGGTGGTGATCGTAGCGCCTTGGTTGATCGCGATATGGCAGATCTCCGATGGCGGCTTCTTCGAGGAGAGCGTCGGCAAGGACCTCCTCGGCAAAGTCTCCGAAGGACAGGAGAAGCACTGGGGACCACCGGGCCTCTACTTTGCGCTCGTCTGGGCGACCTTCTGGCCCTGGGCCGCTTTGATCCCGCTGGCGTCAAACTGGGTCTGGTCGGAGCGTCGAAGCCAGATCGTAGTGCTGGTTGCAGCCTGGGTTCTGCCCTTTTGGCTGGTGGTCGAGATCGTCCCGACCAAGCTGCCGCATTATGTCCTGCCGCTGTATCCCGCGATGGCCACTCTCCTGGCGGTTTGGGCCCTCGAGGGGACTGCGCCTACGTCTCGGAGGGCAGCATGGGCTTCGGCACTCCTGGTCGCCATCCCGGGGTTTGTCCTGGCTGGTGCGCTGATCGTCCTGCCTGCAGTGCTCGAGGGCCGGGTGCTTTGGCTAGCTCTACCCTTTGTTTTGCTCGGGCTCGGCGCTGTCCTTCTTGCCGCAAAGGCTGCCCTGTCCGCTCGTCCCTTGGCGCAGATTGCGGCAAGCTTGGTCGCTGCTCTCACCCTCGGCGGAGCGGTTTTGCAGATCGGGTTGCCGGCCCTCGAGACTGGCTTTGCCTCCCCCCGCATCGCTGCAGCCGCAGCGCCATGGCGGGCCTGCGCATCGGGACCGCTGGTGACCGCTGGCTACCGCGAACCATCGCTGGTGTTCTTGACCGAAACGGGCACGCTCCTGGCCACGCCCCCTCAGGCCGCCCGGGCCCTTACCGAAGACCCTGGCACCCTCATGCTGCTCGAACGGCGCTGGTTGCGGTTGATGGAACCCTATTGGGACGGGCCGCCCCCGCTGATCGAACGGGCTGAACTGCGCTATTTCAACTACAATCGGGGCAGTTTCGAGGACGCCGTTCTGGTCACTCCCGACGACCCCCGCTGGGCTGCCTGCGCCCCTTGAGGCTGGACTTGGCTGAACCCCGTCGCTGGCCTATGGTCCGCCCGTCTGCCGCCGGAGAGGATTGATGACGTCACCCGCCCCACGCTTCACCATCGTCGCACCGATGCTGAATGAGGCGGAAGCCGTCGCGCCAATGGCCGAAGAGATTGCCGCTGCCTGCTCCCCCATCGGACCGTTCGAGGCCATCTTCGTGAACGACGGCTCGACCGACAGCACTTCGGCGGCGATCGCGGACCAGCAGAAGCGGTTTCCCTGGCTGCGAGAGATCGCCCATGCGCGCCCCTGCGGTCAGTCGGCTGCGGTGCGCTCGGGCGTGCTGGCGGCCTGCGCGCCGATCATCTGCACGATTGATGGTGACAATCAGAACCCGCCGGCAGAGATCCCCAAACTGGTCGCACCTTTGCTCGAGGGTGACCCCGATCTCGGGCTGGTCGCCGGGCAGCGGGTGGGGCGTCAGGACACAGCGTCCAAGAAGATCGCCTCGCACATGGCAAATCGGGTGCGCGCGGCCATTCTCCGGGACGACACCCGCGACACCGGCTGCGGGCTGAAGGCCTTTCCGCGGGACGTGTTCCTTGCCCTTCCGTTCTTCGACCATGTGCACCGGTATCTGCCGGCGCTGGTGAAGCGGGAGGGCTACCGGATCGCTCTGATCGATGTCAGCCACCGGGCGCGCGAGGCGGGGCGGTCGAAGTACACCAATATCGGTCGGGCCCTCGTTGGCCTGACAGATCTGCTCGGGGTGTGGTGGTTGCTGCGCAGACGCCGGTTGCCCGAGATGGTGCCGGAGCGTCCCGGTCAAGGACCTGCCGAGTGAGCAGCTCGCCTCCCGCATGGCTCGCAAGCGCGCTGCTGGTTGACAGCTGGCCCGCAATCTGGCTCGCCCTCTTCGGGCTCGCTGCCCAGGCGGTGTTCATGGCGCGGATGCTGGTCCAGTGGATCGCATCGGAGCGGGCCCGTCGGTCGATCGTGCCCGTCTCCTTCTGGTGGCTGTCGCTCGCGGGAGCGGCGATGCTCTTGATCTATGGCGTGCTGCGCGAAGACATCGTGATTATCCTCGCGCAGAGCTTCGGAGCCGTGGTCTATCTCCGCAATCTCTGGCTGATCCGCAGCGAGACCGGCGACGGTTAGGGCTTGGCCCCAGCGGCACGGTTCGCTTAGGCTCCGAGCGTACAAAACCGCTCGGGGCTCTGCTCCGACGCGCAATGGGAGACCACAGGGATGATCACACTCGAGGGCCTCAAGGCCCAACTGAAGGCGGGCCGCATCGACCGGCGCCGCTTCATGGAGGGCGCGCTGGCCCTCGGCACGACGGTGGTTGCAGCCGAAGCGATGATGGGCAAGGCCCTGGCCGCACAGTCCAAAGGCGGCACCTTTAAGCAGGCACTGACCGGCGGCGCGACGTCGGACAGCATGGATCCTGCGAAGATCCTCGACACCTACATGATCAACGTCAGCTCTCAGCTGCGCAACAACCTGACGGAGATCGGCTCGGACAACCAACTGCGTGCGGAGCTTGCCGAGAGCTGGGAAGCGAGCGCCGATGCCGCGACCTGGACCTTCAAGCTGCGCCAGGGCGTCGAGTTCACGAACGGCAAGAGCCTCGAGGCTGAAGACGTCGTCCAGAGCTTTCTTCACCATATGGGCGAGGGCACGGACAGCGCCGCCAAGGGCCTGGTCGAGCAGGTCACCGAGGTAAAGTCGGACGGCAAAAACACAGTTGTGTTCACGCTTTCGGGCGGCAATGCCGACTGGCCGTTCATCGTCTCGGACTATCACCTGCCGATCTGCCCGGCCAAAGATGGCGGCGGGATCGACTGGGAGAGCGGGACCGGCACAGGCGGCTACAAGGTGGTTAGCTATGAGCCGGGCGGCACGACCATCGTCGAGCGCAACCCGAATTACTGGAAAGAGAACGCGGCCTTCTTCGACTCGATCGAGAACCTGTTCATCGCAGATGCGACGGCACGGACTTCGGCTCTGATCGGCGGACAGCTGCAGACGATCTCGAACCTGCAGCCGAAAACGATGGGACTGCTGTCGCGGAACCCCAACATCGCCATCGTTCCAACCTACGGGAATAAGCACTGCACCTTCCCGATGCACTCGGACACGGTGCCATATGACAACAACGATGTGCGTCTGGCGCTCAAATACGCGATGGACCGCGAGCAGCTGCTCAAGACCATCCTGTTCGGCTATGGCGAGGTCGGCAACGATCACCCGGTGGGCCCGGCCAACGTATTCCGCGCAACCCCGGACGAGCTGCCGCAGCGCGCCTTCGACCCGGAGAAGGCGAAGTTCCACCTGAAAAAGGCTGGCCTCGACAGCCTCGACGTCGAACTCTACGTCGCCTCCTCTGCCTTCGAGGGTGCCATCGACGCAGGCGCTCTTTTCCAGGAGACCGCGCGTAAATCCGGCATCACGATCAACCTCAACCGCGCGCCGGATGATGGGTATTGGTCGAATGTCTGGCTCAAGCAACCGTTCTCGGCCAGCTACTGGGGCGGACGGCCGACCGAGGACTGGATCTTCAGCCAGATCTACAAGTCGGGCGTGGATTGGAACGAAGCGAAATGGTCGAACGAGCGCTTCGACACGCTGCTGGTGGAAGCTCGGGCGGAGCTCGATCAGTCCAAGCGCCGCGACATGTATGTGGACATGCAGCGGATCCTCAACGAAGAGGGCGGCTCGATCATCCCGCTCTTCCTGGCCTACACCCATGCGATCTCCACGGATATCGAACTGCCGGAGCAGGTCGCGTCGAACTGGGAGCTGGATGGCCACAAGAACGGCGAGCGCTGGTCGTTCAAAGCCTAATCGCATCGCCGAAGTCGAAACTGGGGGCCGCCTTCGGGCGGCCTCTTTGCTTTTGTCAGCCAAACAGTCAGCGTGCGCCGCGCCTTGTTACAAAAGCTGCACCAAAGTGTCGCGGTTCGGTTATGCTCCTCTGGCCTAACCGCGGGATCGGCCAGGGCGCGGACCCGGCCGGATCCCGGCACACAGAGGAGGTCCAACCATGAAGACCGCATCCACGCTCGCATTGACCGCAGCGCTGACCGCCGTCGCGGCCCCGGCCGCTGCCGCGACCGAGATCAACTGGTGGCATGCCATGGGCGGCCGTCTCGGCGAGATCGTCGACGAGATGGCAGTCAAGTACAACGAGAGCCAGGACGCCTGCACGCTGAACGCGAGCTACAAAGGCAACTACACCGAGACGATGACCACTGCGATCGCGGCCTTCCGCGCCGGTGAGCAGCCGCACATCGTGCAGGTCTTCGAGGTTGGCACCGCGACCATGATGTCGGCCGAAGGCGCGATCTATCCGGTCGAAGACCTGATGGCAGATACCGGCAAGCCGTTCGACCGCTCGGCTTATCTGCCGGCTGTGATCTCCTACTACACCACACCGGAGGGCAAGCTGCTCTCGCTGCCGTTCAACTCCTCGACCCCGGTCCTGTGGTACAACAAAACCAAGCTCGAGGAGCTCGGCATTGCCGTTCCGACCACCTGGGACGAGTTGGAAGCCGCCGCGCAAGCCGCCAAGGACGGCGGTGTGGACGCCCCCTTCTCGTTCGGCTGGCAGAGCTGGGTGCAGATCGAGAACTTCTCGGCTTGGCACGATCTGGCAACCGGCACCCTTGAGAACGGGTTCGCGGGCCTCGGCACCGAGTTGACCATCAACAACGACGCCGTCGTCGGTCACATCGACCGGATCGCCAAGATGGGCGAAAAGGGCCTCTTCAAATACGGCGGCCGCCGTGGGGACAGCCGCGCGATGTTCGTGAACGGCGAGACCGTGTTCTGGATGAACAGCTCCGCCTATTACGGCGGCTTCAAGAAGGACATCCAGGATTTCGAGTTCTCGCAGGCGATGCTGCCGATCGACACCAGCCTGCGTGCCGAGCCGCAGAACTCGATCATCGGTGGCGCGACGCTCTGGGTGCTCCGCGGCGGTGAAGAGGCGGAGTACAGCTGTGTTGCCGACTTCCTGAGCTTCTTGTCGTCGGCGGAGAACCAGGCTGCCTGGCACCAGGAGACGGGCTATGTGCCGATCACCACGGCCGCATGGGATCTCTCGAAGGAGCAGGGCTACTATGAGACCGATCCCGGCACCGACACGGCGCTCGAGCAGCTCTCGCTGAACGAGCCGACGGCGAACTCGAAGGGCCTGCGCTATGGCAACTTCGTGCAGATCCGCGACGTGATCAACGAGGAGCTGGAAGCCGTCTGGTCGGGCCAGAAGGATGCCAAGACAGCGATGGACGACGCCGTCGAGCGTGGCAACGCGCTTCTGCGCAAGTTCGAAGCGGCGAACAGCCAGTCGAACTGACCGATCTGACCATCTGCTGGCTCGCGGGGAAGCCCGCGGGCCACATCAATAAGCCCGGACGCCAAGCCGGCTCTTGCAATCGAACCGTCACGGGGCTCTGTTAGGCCGCGGATCGAACGGGGGACGGGTCTGGGAATGGCGGAGCGCAGGACACGGTTTTCGGGCACGCTTTTGCCCCTCCTGTTGGTCGCACCGCAGCTCATCATCACTGTGCTGTTCTTTATCTGGCCGGCGGCACAAGCGCTGGAGCAAGGCTTCTATATCGAGGACGCCTTCGGCTTTGCACGCAATTGGGTGGGGCTTGCGAATTACCAAGCGCTCTTCGACGACCCCCGGTATCTTGCGAGCTTTTTGCGGACGCTCGTCTTTGGAGTAGCGGTAACCGCGCTCTCGATGGGGATCGCCTTGGTGCTTGCGCTCGCCGCGAACCGCGTGCTGAAGGCAGCGCTCGCCTATCGCACCCTGCTCATCTGGCCCTATGCGGTGGCGCCGGCGCTGGCGGGCGTGATCTGGTTCTTTCTGCTCAACCCCTCCGTCGGAATTTATGCCCAATGGCTGGAGGCTGCTGGCGTGGAGTGGAACCACTTTGTCGACGGCAACCAGGCGCTCACATTGGTGATCGTTGCCTCGGTCTGGAAGCAGATCAGCTACAACTTCCTTTTCTTTCTTGCCGGGCTGCAATCGATCCCCAAAAGCCTGATCGAAGCGGCGGCGATTGACCGCGCCGGCCCCTGGCGACGGTTCTGGACGATCACCCTGCCGCTCTTGTCGCCAACAACCTTCTTCCTGCTGGTGGTGAACCTCGTCTACGCCTTCTTCGACACGTTCCAGACGATCCACGCGACCACCAGCGGCGGCCCGGTGGATGCCACCACGACCCTGGTCTATCGGGTTTATTCGACAGGCTTCATCGGCCAGGACTACGGCTCCTCCGCGGCCCAGTCGGTGATCTTGATGGTGATGGTGATCCTGATGACAACCCTCCAGTTCCGCTATGTCGAACGGAGGGTGGTCTATTGATCGAACGCCGCCCGATCCTCGATTTCCTGACGCATCTGGTGCTGATCCTCGGCGTGGCCGCCGTGTGCTTCCCAGTCTGGATGGCGCTGGTAGCCTCGACCCACGAGGGCGCGGACCTGGCGCGCCAACCTCTGCCGCTCTGGTTCGGCAACAACGCGCTCGGCACATACGAATCCATCCTGACGGAAGGTGCCAACGGCACGGTGCCGGTTTGGCTGATGATGACCAACTCGCTGATCATGGCGCTTGGCATCACTGCGGGGAAGATCATCATCTCCCTGACCGCCGCCTATGCGGTGGTGTTCTTCCGCTTTCCGGGGCGCATGCTGGCGTTTTGGATGATCTTCATCACCCTGATGCTGCCGGTCGAGGTGCGGATCCTGCCGACTTTCGACGTCGCCGCCGATATGTTCAAGCCGGTGCGCAGCCTGTGGGATGTGCTCGGGGGCGAGGCAACCTTCTCGGCTTGGCTCGGCTATGAGATCAGTGTCGAGATCCCGAAGATCTCGCTGCTGAACTCCTACCAGGGTCTGATCCTGCCGCTCATCGCCTCTGCAACCGCCACCTTCCTGTTCCGCCAGGTGTTCCTCACGATCCCGGACGAGCTGGTGGAAGCCGCCAAGATGGACGGTGCGGGCCCCTGGCGCTTCTTCCGCGACATCCTCATCCCGATGAGCCGGACCAACATTGCGGCGCTGACCATCATCCTCTTCATCTATGGCTGGAACCAGTATCTCTGGCCGCTGCTGGTCACCACCGATGCGGACTACACAACCGTCGTCATGGGCATCCAGCGGATGGTCAACACGGGCGAGTCCCAGCCGATTTGGAACGAGATCATGGGGACCGCAGTGCTCGCCATGCTGCCACCCATCATCGTGGTGCTGGCAATGCAGAAACTGTTCGTCAAAGGTCTCACGGAGACGGACAAGTGATCCGCCCCTTGCTCTTCGCCGCCCTTGCGCTCTTGGCGCCATCCGCCATGGCCGCAACGGTCGTCTTCGGCGAGGATACCGGCGTGGGTGCCCTCCCGGCCAACGGCAATGCCGCCGCGGCAGCGGCCACGTTTGCTGCGGGCAGGGGCGCCGGGGTTGAAACGCTCGAGGGGCTTTCCGGCGCAGCCAATGAAGCGCTCTACAGCTTTGGCACCACGGGCGTGACGGCCACAGCGACGGTTGATCCGTCCGTCCAGATCGGCGGGCCCGGAACAGGCCAATTCGCGACCTCCGGCGCGCAGGTGATCGCCGACCTCGGTTTCGGCCTGTTCTTCTCCTTCTCGACGCCTGTGCCCGGGTTCGGCACCTTTGTCAGTGGCCTCGCCGACGACGGGAGCTCGGTGACGGCAACCGCGTTTTATGTCACCGGCGGGCGCGAGGATTTCCTTCTCCCCGCGGCGGGGGCGGCAGGATCCGTCCTATTCTGGGGCCTCTTGGCAGACACCCCCAGCGAAGCGCTGAGCGGGCTGCTGTTCACGCCGGCCGGTGGCGACCTTGTTGCCCTCGACGATCTTACGGTGGTGAGCGCGGTTCCGCTTCCCGCCGCAGCACTGGCACTCATAACGGCTCTCACCGCCCTCGGCGGCATCGGGCTGCGCAGACGACAGGGACACTGACATGGCAACCGTGACGTTGGAGGGGCTGGCCAAGACCTATCGCGGCGGGGTGCAGGCGGTGCAAGGGGTCGATCTCGACATCGCGGACGGCGAGCTGATCGTGATCGTCGGGCCGTCCGGCTGTGGGAAGTCGACGC
Organism: Pseudomonadota bacterium; assembly: GCA_039816045.1. GTDB lineage: Bacteria > Pseudomonadota > Alphaproteobacteria > Rhodobacterales > Rhodobacteraceae > Thermohalobaculum. Next base: position 160,598 of record JBCBYB010000001.1, on the reverse strand, counting down.
TTCTGCGCATGGTCGCCGGGCTTGAGAGCATCACCAGTGGCACGCTGAAGATCGACGGCCAGAAGGTAAACCGCAAAGAGCCGGGCGAGCGCGACATCGCCATGGTGTTCCAGAACTACGCGCTCTATCCGCATATGACCGTCGCCGAGAACCTCGCTTACGGGTTGCGCAACCGCGGCGAGCGGCGCTCGGTTATCCGCAAGAAGGTCAAGGAGGCGGCCGACCGGCTGGAGCTCAAGGGCCTGCTCGGCCGCAAGCCGCGCGAGCTCTCTGGCGGTCAGAGACAGCGGGTGGCCATGGGGCGGGCGATCGTGCGCTCACCCAAACTGTTCCTTTTCGACGAGCCGCTCTCCAACCTCGATGCCAAGCTGCGCGTCTCCATGCGCCTCGAGATCAAGCGGCTCCAGCGGGATTATGCCACGACCTCGCTCTACGTCACCCATGACCAGGTGGAGGCGATGACCCTCGCCGACCGCTTGGTGGCGATGAACGGCGGACAGATCGAGCAGGTGGGCACCCCGATGGAGCTCTATGAGCGCCCTGCCTCGCTCTTTGTGGCCGGGTTCATCGGGACGCCACCGATGAACATCTTGCCCGCAAAGTCCCGCGATGGTGGCATCTGGTTCGGCGATGTCGGCTTTGCCAAGATCGACCGGCCCGATGGCACCGAGTTGTCGGTGGGCGTGCGCCCGGAGCATTTCCGGCTGGTCCCGGTTGGGACAACCCCCCTTGGCGGCACGGTCGAGATGATCGAGCAGCTCGGTGCCGACAGTTATGTCCATGTCGATATCCTTCAGGATCGGAAGATGCATCGGGTGATCGTGCGCGCGAATGCCGAGCTGCCGGAGGAGGGAATGGGCATCGGCCTCGATCTTGAGCCCGGGCGTCTCTCTGTCTTCGATGCGGACGGCAAGCGGGTGGCGCACGAGGAAGCCTCAAAGGCCTGAGCAGCTTCCCGCCGAGCATTTGACAGCCAGAGCCCGCGCCCCGAGGATCAGGCAAAACAGACCAAGGGGACACCGATGACCGCCTTCACCTTTCAGACCACGCCGAGCGTGATCTCCGGGCCCGGCTCAACGGGCCAGATCGGCGCGCTCCTCGCCCGGCGGGGCGTGTCCAGGGTGGCGCTGCTGACAGACCCCGGTGTGCGCGCGGCGGGGCTTACGGCCACTGCGGAGGCGGGCTTTTCAGAAGCGGGGGTGTCGTGTTTCGTTTGGGACGACGTTGTCGCGGACCCACCAGAGGCAAAGGTGACGGCCGCGGTAGACGCCTGCCGCGAGGCCGGTGCACAGGCCGTGGTCTCGGTTGGTGGTGGGTCGCCGATGGACACGGCGAAGCTGGTGGCGCTGCTGCTCGGCGCGGACCAGCCGCTCTCGGAGATCTACGGCGTCGGGCTCGCCCGCGGTTCACGGTTGCCTCTGGTGTTGGCGCCGACCACCGCAGGAACGGGCTCGGAGGTGACACCCATCGCCATCGTCACCACTGGCGCAGCGGAGAAGAAGGGGGTCGTGGCGCCACAACTGCTGCCCGACATCGCCGTGCTGGATGCCGGCCTGACCACGGGCCTGCCCGCGCCCGTGACGGCAGCGACCGGGATCGACGCGATGGTGCACGCCATCGAGGCCTATACCTCGCGGCACAAGAAGAACCCGGTCTCCGACTGCCTCGCGCGTGAGGCCCTGTCTCTGCTCGGTGCCAACATCCGAACCGCCTGCGAGGCGCCGAACGACCTGGACGCACGGGGCGCGATGCTGCTGGGATCGATGTTGGCGGGGATGGCCTTTGCCAACGCGCCGGTCGCAGCCGTGCATGCGCTGGCTTACCCCTTGGGAGGCCATTTCAAGGTGCCGCACGGGCTCTCGAATGCCCTGGTCTTGCCCCATGTGCTCGCCTTCAACCGGGAGGCCCCGGAGGCCGCGCGCGCCTATGCTGAGCTTGCGCCACTGATTTTCACCGATCTGGCATCCCAGGCACCAGAGGCCCGTGTGGCGGCGCTGATCGACCGGCTGGCCGCCCTCGGGCCGGAGCTTGGGATGGCCGCGCGCCTGTCGGAGGTCGGGGTCGGGCACAACCACCTGCCCATGCTGGCCGAGGACGCGATGAAGCAGCAGCGCCTGCTGGTGAACAATCCTCGCGAAATGACCTACGAGGCTGCTCTGGCGATCTACACCGCCGCACTCTAATAGCCGTCGCAGGCCCGCGGGCGCCCCACAACCGCTGGCTTGAAGACCATGTAGTCGCGCACCCACCGCGGCGGCAGCTCTGCCAGGCGGGGCGCTGGCGTCTCAGCACTGTGGTGGATCACCTCGTCGCCAACCCGGTAGGTGATCTCGACCCAAGGGTAACGGTCGAGAAAATCGAGAAGGTGGTCTTCCACGAGGACATATCCCCCGTCTCTCCAATCCTCGAACGCCGCGGCGTTGGCCTCGACGATCTCCGCCAATCGGAGCTGTTGGTCGAAAACCGGGACGACCGGCAAGAGATAGTGGTTCGTCTCTCCGCCTTCCGTTTGCAGATTGGAGAACATCGTCAGGGTCTGGCCGGTTTTCGTCCCAAGATAGGGCAGCGCACCGTTCAGCAGGAAGGCCACCGCCAGAACGGTCATGGCCGGGTTGGGCGAGATCAGCCAAGGACCGCTGGACGGCTCCCGGCTCTCGGCGCCGAAGGCCGCAGCAAAGGCCAATGCGCCGAGCACGAAGAGCGCCCACAGCAGCTCCACAGGCAGGACGAGCAACGCAAAGACGGCCAGAAGGGCGATCCCGACCCGGCGGACGAGAGAGCCTCCGGCGCCGGAGATCTCGCGCCCCAGTGCCGTCGCCCGCCAGCGCTGCATCGTCTCGGCCGGCAGAAAGAAGCTGTGGAGCGCGATCGAAAGGCAGGAGAAGGCGATGTACTGGCCCCATGAGGAGAAGCCGAGCATCCCGTGGAAGCCTATGCCCAAAAGGATGCCCACCTGCCGGAACCGCGGCACCAGAAGGCATAGGATCGCGATGGTCTCGAGGACCAACGTTCCCCACATCGTCGCCTCGTGAATGCGCGCGTTGTGGGCGAGCACATCGGGCAGGCCGAGCGTGGTCCAAAGCGCGATGGCGCAACTGGTCGTCGCTTCGAGAAAGTCCTCGTTGACCTTATGCAGGGTGCCCCAGAAGTACATCACCAGGAGCATGCAGCGCCCGAGCGGAGCGAAGCTGCGATACCACAGTTCCAGATCGACTGAGACCCGCCGCTCGGCGATCATTCGGCCAACCAGGGCGACACCGATGCCAAGCGCGAGCACCTGCGCCATGAACATGTGGTTGGACTGGATCGGCTGTTTCTCGACCAGTTCGATGACATGCACACCAATCGCAAGGGCGAACAACCAGCCGTACCGGGGGAAGACCACAACCAGCCCTCCCAGCACCAGCACTGCGAAGGTCAGGGCGGCACCGATCCCCTGATCGGCAAAGCCACCGGCATGAGTGACGAGGTAGACCCCGAAGAGAGACACCGAGAGGGTCCACGGGTCGAGCCTGCAAGGACCACCCTCGCTGCTGGTCGAAACCGTCACTGCCCACCCAGCCAATTGCGGGTGATCGGGCTGTCCGCCTCAGTCAACGCTTTGATCACCGTGAAGTGGTCGTGGCCCGCGTCCTCCAAGGCCTCGGCGTGGAGCCCGAGTCCGCCCCAGATCTCAGTGAGCAGGCGGGTCTGGCGGCGCAATTCCGGCAGCTCCTCAGCGCCCACCCAGGCAGTGACGGGGATGTCCGCGAGCGGCTCCAAAAGCGCGGGGCTCTCGGCCCGGGCCTCGTCGATGCTGAGCGAGAGCACCTCCTGCATCGGGGTCCGCATGATGGGGCGCAGATCGTGTAGCCCGCTGATCGAGAGCACACCGGTCACACGGCCGAGCAGAGACGCATCGAGCGCGCCGCAAACCATCCGGCTCGCGAGATGCCCGCCCGCCGAGTGCCCCGCCAAGCGGATTGGCCCGGCGAGTGCCTTGGCCGCTGTCTCAATGCCCGCGGCGACGTCACGCGTGATCTCCGAGATCGAGACGTCTGGACAAAGCCGGTAGCCAGGCAGAGCGACGGCCCATCCTTGCGCGACCGCCCCGGCCGCGAGTTGCGTAAACACATCCGGCGCACCGCGGTGCCAGTATCCACCATGCACGAAGACCGCGAGACCCTCGGGATCCCCGTCGGGCCGGACAAGATCGACGGTCTGCCGCCCTTCGCCCCAGACCACCCGCTCGATCCGAGCCGATGCGCGAAACCCCGCGGCCTCGGCCTCGAACTCGGCCATAAGCTCGGCCGAGTTCGCCACTGCCGCGCGGTTGTCATATGCGGTGGCCCAGTCGATGCTCACAGCGTCCAGCCTCCGTCGATCTTGAATTCGCCCCCGGTCACAAACGCACTCTCATCGCTTGCGAGGTAAACCGCCATCGCGCCGATCTCCTCGGGCGTGCCGATCCGCCCCATCGGTTGACGCGCCACGAAGGCCGCCCGGTTCTCCTCATAGGTGCCCGGAAGATCGCGCATTCGCTCTTCGAGCGACGGCGATTGGATCGTGCCCGGGCAGATCGCGTTGCAACGCACGCCCTTGGTCACGAAGTCTGCGGCCACCGATTTCGTGAGCCCGATCACAGCCGCCTTAGTCGCACCGTAGACAAAACGGTTCGGGGCGCCTTTGATCGAACTCGCACCGGAGGCCATGTTGATGATCGAGCCCCCACCGTTTGCGACCATCCCCGGCAGGAAAGCCCTCAGCGTTCGCCACATGGACTTGACGTTGAGATCAAATGAGAGATCCCAGGCCGCCTCATCGCATTCGAGCACGGTGCCCTGGTGCACATAGCCCGCACAGTTGAAGAGAATGTCGACAGCGCCCACCCGCTCGGCCTCGGCCAACACCGCAGTGGTGTCGCGGGCATCCAACACTGTGGTTTCGGCCCCTGTGTCGGCGGCAAGGGTCTCCAACAGAGGTGCTGAGATGTCGGTGGCGATCACCTCCGCTCCCTCGGCCGCGAAGGCACGTGCCGTGGCCGCCCCGATACCCTGTCCCGCCGCTGTCAAAAATGCGCGCTTGCCCGCCAATCGTCCCATGCCGTCTCTCCCTTGTTTCCCGGATTAGAGGACCATCTTCAGCGTCGCGCAAGCGCTTGCCGGGTCGCGGGGCGAGCGATAGGGTCTGGCGCAACGCGAACGCGAATAACAATGGATAGGGGGATGCGATGAAACTCTTGCGCTTCGGGCCACAGGGGGCGGAAAAGCCTGGGCTTCTGGACGATGGGGGCACGCTGCGCGATCTCTCGGATTTCGTGAGCGACCTGGCGGGGGAGACCGTCTCGCTGACCGCGCTCGACCGGTTGCGGCGGATCGATCCGGCCTCGCTGCCAGCCGTTGAGGGCAAGCCGCGGATCGGGTCCTGTCTGGCCTCGGTTCCGACGTTCCACTGCGTCGGGCTCAATTACGTGAACCACGCCAAGGAAAGCGGGATGGAGATCCCCTCCGAGCCGATCCTGTTCAACAAGGCCGCCAGCGCGCTCTCCGGTCCGTTCGACCCGGTGATCCGGCCAAAGGCCTCACAAAAGCTGGACTATGAGGTGGAACTCGGCATCGTGATCGGCGCGCGGGCCGAGCATGTGTCCGAAGCGAACGCGCTGTCGGTGGTCTCGGGCTATTGCGTGATCAACGACGTCTCGGAGCGGGAGTTCCAGGCAGAACGGCTCGGCCAATGGGTCAAGGGCAAATCCGCGCCGAGCTTCGGGCCCACGGGCCCCTGGCTCGTCACCGCCGACGAGGTGCCGGACCCCCAGGCGCTCGGCTGCTGGCTGACGGTAAACGGCACGGACCGGCAGCGCTCTAGCACGTCGGACATGATCTTCAGCGTGGCTGAGATCGTCTCCTACATGTCCCGCTTTATGGCGCTGGTGCCGGGGGACATCATCGCCACGGGCACGCCGGAGGGGGTGGCCATGGGGATGGACCCCAAAGGATGGCTCGTCCCCGGTGACGAAATCGCCCTTGGCATCGACGGGCTCGGCGAGCAGCGCCAGACCGTCGTCGATTATCCGGGATAGTGCCGATGCCAAGCTTTGCCGCGAACCTCTCCCAGATGTTCCAGGACGTGCCGTTTCTCGAGCGCTTCGACCGGGCGGCCGCGGCCGGGTTCAAGGCGGTGGAGTTTCTGTTCCCCTACGAACACGAGGCCAGCGCCATCCGCGAGCGTTTGGACGCGAACGGCCTCACCATGGCGCTCTACAACACGCCGGCTGGGGATTGGGACGGCGGCGAGCGCGGCGCGGCGGCGGTCCCGGGCTGGGATGTGCGGTTCGAGGCGGATCTTGACCGGGCGCTGGCCTATGCGGCGGTGCTGAAGCCACGCAACATCCACGTGATGGCCGGGCTCGCGAAGGGACCAGCAGCAAGGGCTGCTTATGTCGAACGGCTCGCCCGGGCAGCGGCGCTTGCTCCCGAGCAGGGCTTTGTCATCGAGCCGATCAACCACTGGGACATGCCCGGCTATCACCTCCAGCACACGGATGAGGCGCGGGGCGTGGTGGCAGAAGTCGGGGCGCGGAACCTGCAACTGCAACTCGATCTCTACCACACGCAGATCATGGAGGGTGACCTCACCCGGCGCATCCATGCCCTGGCGCCAATCACCAAACATGTGCAGGTCGCCAGCGTGCCGAAGCGCCAGGAACCTGACACCGGTGAGCTGAACTTTCACCAGCTGATGGCCGAGCTCGACGCCTCTGGCTACGATGGTTGGGTCGGGTGCGAGTATCGCCCGGCTGGGTTGACCGAGGACGGCCTCGGCTGGCTTGAGCGCTACCGTTGACCAGCTGACCGCGCAAACCCCAGCCAATGGGGCTGGTCGACGTGGAGCGGTATTGGCCGGCCCGGGGACAGTTTCCCAGGCCGGCGGGCTTCTCCTTGCCCCCCGACAAGGCAGAGCGGTTTTGATACCGCGTCAGATCTCGCCGCGGCTCATCATCCCGGCCATCGCATCGGCCTGACGGATCGCCAGCGCAACGATCGTGAGCGTCGGGTTCTCCGCCGCCCCGGTGGTGAACTGGGAGCCATCCGAGACAAAGAGATTGGCCACGTCATGCGCCTGGCCGACGCTGTTCACGACCCCGTCCCGGGCACGCGCCGACATCCGGTTGGTGCCGAGGTTGTGCGTCGAGGGATAGGGCGGTGTCGGCAAGGTCCGCGTCGCACCCACGGCGTCATAAATCGCCGCGCCCTGCCCGTAAGCGTGGTTGCGCATCGCGATGTCGTTCGGGTGGTCGGTGAAGTGCACATTCGGCACCGGCAAACCGTATTGGTCGACCTCGGTGGGATGCAGCGTGATGCGGTTGCTCTCCTGCGGCATGTCCTCGCCGACAAGCCACATCCCCGCCATATGCTCATAGCCGTCCATCGCCGTGGAGAACTCACGCCCCCAGGCGCCGGGGTCGAGGAAGGCCGCCATGAAGGGCAAGCCAATGGAGAGCGTCTCCATCTCATAGCCGCCGACAAAGCCGCGACTGGGGTCATTCTTGCTCTCATCGGTGACGATGCCGGCCATGGTGGTGCCCCGCCACATGCGCACAGGCTCGGGGAAGATCGCATAGACCGACCCCGTCATATGCCGCATGTAGTTCCGTCCGACCTGGCCGGAGCTGTTGGCCAGCCCGTCCGGGAACATCGACGAGGCGGAGTTCAGCAGGAGGCGCGGGCTCTCGATGGAGTTGCCGGCCACCGCGACGACCCGCGCCGCCTGGCGCTGCTCGTTGCCGTCCTTGTCGGCATAGACGACGCCCGAAACCTTGCCGTCGTCGCCATGCTCGATCCGGAGCACATGGGCATGCTCGCGCACCTCGAGATTGCCCGTCGCTTCGCCGGCCGGGATCTCGGTATAGGCGGTCGACCACTTCGCGCCGTACTTGCAGCCCTGGAAGCAGAAGCCGAGCTGTTGGCAGGCCGGGCGTCCCTCCCGCTCCACCGAGTTGATGCCCATCCGACCAGTGTGGACGTCTTTATAGCCGAGCGCCTTCGCTCCCTTCTCCAGCACCTTGTAGTTGTTGTTGCCCGGCAGGCCTGGGCGGTCGCCAGTACGGGTGACGCCGATCTTGTCCTCGGCCTTGGTGTACCAGGGGTCCATCTCCTCCGCCGTGATCGGCCAGTCGAGGAGGTTCGCCCCTGGGATACCGCCATACTCGCTCGCGACCCGCCACTCGTGCTCCTGGAACCGCAGCGAGGCGCCGGCCCAGTGCACGGTCGAGCCGCCGACCGCCTTCACGATCCACGCCGGCAATCCCGCGAAGTCCTTGGCGACGCGCCAACCGCCAGAAGTGGTGCGCTTGTCGAGCCAGGCGAGCTGGCCGAAGCTTGCCCACTCGTCGTTCAGATAGTCATCCGGCAAATGCCGCCCGCCCGCTTCGAGCGCGACGACCGAGATCCCCTTTTGCGCGAGTTCGTTGGCGAGCGTGCCGCCGCCCGCGCCGGTACCGATCACGACGACCACGCTGTCGTCGGTGAGGTCAAATGGTGCAGCCATTGTTTCGTCCTCCCCTCAGAGCCACGCGATGTCGTCGAACCCATGGGCGATGTATCCACCCTTGGAGTAGGACTCACCCTCATAGCCAAAGAGCGGCCAGAGGTCCTTTTGGTTGTAGAGACCGACCACAAGGCCGCCGCGGATCGTCTGGAAGAACGGACTGCCCTCGATCTGGCGCAGCATCGCGACCCGGTCGATCTCCCAGCCCGTGCCGAGATAGGAGCCATGCCCCTGCCCCGCAGCCATGGTGTCGAGCCCGTCCACACCGCCCTCGATCATCTCACGGACGGCGTCGTCGCCTGCGGCCGCGTCGTCATGGCCTTTCACCGCAGCGGCATAGTGTTGGTCCGGCACATGGTCATGGGGATAGATGTCGCGCGCCATCTGAACCAGCGTGGCCATGGTGGCGGGCTTCAGCGCCTTCACCTCCATCGCCCAGGCCTCGGTGCTGCTGGCGACAAAGCCCGCACCGACCACCAGCGCCGCACTCGCCGCGACGCCCGATGCCAAAAGCTCACGCCGGGTCATTCCCCGTGCGGCGTGTCCTTCCATCATGGTTTCCTCTCCCAATTCGCCGCCAGGTCGTTGCTCGCCCGGTCGGTCGCTCCGTCAAATGCGGCACGCCGTGTGCCGCTGCGTGTCTTCTCCCTATTGATAGCGCCCAGCGCGCTGCATCACTTCGATCTGATACCCATCCGGGTCTGCAACAAAGAAGAATGTGGCGATCACCGGCGTGCCCTCGCCCCCAGGCGCAAAGGCCACGACCTTCCGTGGGTTCAGTCCTTCGGCCTCGAAGCGCGCGTGTTCCGCGTGGATATCGTCGACCGTGAAGGCGATGTGCCCATAGCCTGTGCCGAGGTCATAGGGCTCCTCGGTGCCCTTGTTGACCGTGAGCTCGAGCTCGAAATCCGCCTCCGGGTTGCGCAGATAAATCAAGGTGAAGTTAGGGAAATCCATCCGCTCCGCGACTGTGAGGCCGAACGCTGTCTCGTAGAACGCGCAGGAGCGGGCCTCATCCAGCACCCGGATCATCATGTGAATGGCCTTGGCCACGGCGCGCCTCCTCATCCCATCCGTTTGAGATATCAGACTAGCGGCGCCGAGCCGGGCGGTGGTGGTAGCCCGCTACTACGCGCTGAGCGCCACCGGCGCCGGTTCCGATTGGCGCGCGATATGCACGAGGCAGGCACAGCGCAGAAGCGAGGTGAAATTGCCCGCCTCCCCATGCAGCTCAATCACCTCGTCATGCACCGTCGACACAAACTGCGGCACGCTGACCCCTTCGCTGGCCGCGATTTGCTCCAGCACACGCCAAAACGCATTCTCTAGCCGGATCGAGGTGCAATGCCCGTTCAGACGCATGGATCGCGTCTCGCATTGGTAGTTTTCCACCGGCTGTCCGGCAAAAATCTGGCACATGGCGTTACTCCCATTGGCCCGGTGCGGCCGTCTGGGCCGTCTCTTGGACCTTAACGTTCGAGCCTAGGCGCCCTGCACCTCCGCAGGCAAGAGCGCAAACCGGATGCGGCGCTGAAACGCATGAAACACTGCATCACGACCAATGACATACGGCTGAAAAGCCATCTGCGCATCTCTCCTCCCCCAGACGCCTGATCGAGCCCGTTCGAAACCGAACGGCGCCGAGACGGCACAGACGCCCATATCGACAAAAGGATTGCTTCGATGTTTGACACTGCCATTGCCCGCCCCGAGCGCTATGACGCCGTTATTGTCGGCGCCCGCTGCGCCGGTGCGGCCACCGCGATGTTGTTGGCCCGTGCGGGGCTGCGCGTGCTGGCCATAGACCGCGCGGAGTACGGCTCGGATACGCTGTCAACGCACACGCTGATGAATGGCGCCGTGCTCTCACTGGATCGCTGGGGGCTGTTGCCTGCGGTCAGGGCCGCCGGGACGCCCGCAGTCATGGCCACGACATTCCACTATGGCGACGAGCAAATCACTGTTCCGGCAAGGACCGAAGCGGATGCGCTCTATGCCCCGCGGCGCACGGTGCTGGACCGCATTCTCGTCGACGCCGCCCGTGACGCCGGGGCCGAGATCCGGTTCGGATGCACCATGGAGACCTTGACCACCGATGGCGGAGGACGCGTGACCGGGCTCATCTATATCGGCCCGAACGGACAGCGGATTGCCGTCCATGCGCGCATCGTAATCGGCGCAGACGGCGCGAGCAGCCGGGTTGCCGCGCAGGTGTCGGCCAAGACGCGCGTGCGTGGCGAAGCGGGCGGTGCCACCCTGATGTGCTATGTTCCGGGGATGGCGGGTCGCGGGTTCCATTGGCATTACCGCAATGGGCTGATGGCCGGCATCATCCCCACCAACGACGACCAGGCTTGCGTCTTTGTTGGCGGCCGACATGAGCGCTTCCGCGGTGCCCCTCTGGCCGAGACCTTCCAGACCAGACTGCGCGAAGCTGCGCCGTCGCTTGCCGCCGCGATGCGCCGGACCGAGCCGGCGGGCCGGCTGCGGTTTTTTGCCGGGCGCTGCGGGTACCTCAGGACAGCGCAAGGCGCAGGCTGGGCGCTTGTCGGCGATGCGGGATACTTCAAGGACCCGTGCACGGCCCATGGCATCACGGACGCCTTTCGTGACGCCGAACTGCTCGCTCGGGCGGTGATCGCCGATCATCCCGCCGCTCTTGCCGCCTATGAGACCCAGCGCGACAGCCTCTCCCTTCCGCTCTTCGAGATCACCGAGCGGATCGCACGATTTGATTGGTCGCTCGGCGCCCTCAAACGGGATCTCATCGCGCTTGGGAAATGCATGCAGGAAGAGAACGAGGCCATGAGCCGGATCGTGGCAGAGCCTCCGCAGGCCCCTCCCCGCCTTGCCGCCGCCAGCTGACGGCACCGTTGCCCGATAGACACAAGGGGTGGCATCGGTCCCCGCCACCCCTTTTACCGTTCCCCGACAATGGCCACCTCTGTCCGAGAAGATCGGCCAAGATGCCGGCGGACCAGCGGGACCAGACGAGACGACAACCACGGCCCCCCGCCGCGTTCGCAGCTTTGGAGACGATCATGTTCGATAGCTTCTTTCACAGTATCTTCACCGGACCCGCCCGCGCCGCCGAGACTCTGCGCCTTTGGGTTGAAGTGCGCCGCCGCCGCCGAGAAATGGCCGGGGTTAGCCCGAGACTGCTCGCAGATATGGGCATCTCGCGCGAAGAGCTCAAAGCGGAGGTCGAGCGACCTTTCTGGGACATCTCTGAGGCCGAGCGGGAGGCCCTCAGCAACCCGCAAACCCACGCAGCTCCGAGCCACCCGCTCCGGTCGTTTCTGGCGCGCTGAGCCTCAGACCGGGCGCTCACCGAAGATGTAGCCGACGCCGCGCACCGTCCGGATCACTTCTGGCTTCTGGGCGTTCGGCTCGATCTTGCGGCGCAGGCGCGAGATCCGGATGTCGATCGAGCGGTCGAAGGGGTCCCAGCCGCGGTCGTGGGCCTTCTCCAAAAGCTGGTCGCGGTTGAGCACGCGGCCGCGGTTCTCGACAAACACCTTCAGCAGCGCGAACTCCATGGCGGTGATCGGGATCTCTGCGCCGTCCGCGCCGAACAGCATCGCGGCATCGAGATCGAGCGTACACGGACCGAAGGGCTGGCGACCGCCCTTCGCTGACGGCTTGGGCGCTTCTGCCTCGGGCGTCACACTCCGGCGGAGCACAGTCTTCAACCGGGCCTCGAGCTCCCGCAAATCCACCGGTTTGCCAAGATAGTCATCCGCCCCCATCTCGAGCCCGAGGATGCGGTCGACCACTTCCGCCGTCGCCGTCAGCATCAGGACCGGGACCGCGTTGTTGGTCGCCCGCAGACCGCGCAGGGCCGACAGCCCGTCTTCGCCCGGCATGTTGATGTCCAGCAGCACCGCATCGGCCCCGCGCAGCTCCAGCGCCTTGCGCATCCCCTCGGCGTTGCCGACGGCGCTGACTGCGAACCCGCGCCGTTCGAGGTACTCGCTCAGCATGTCGCGGACATCGGCCTCGTCGTCGCAGACGATGATATGGCTCTTGGCGGACTGGTTCATGGACGGGCTCCTTGCGACTGGCCGCGGAGGATCCGGGCCGTGATGCGGCGGAGATCCGCCGGGGATACGGGTTTTTCGAGATAGGGACGGGCGGCGCTCTCGAGGAACTCCTCGGCGCCCGGGCTCATTGTATCGCCGGTGATGAAGGCGAGACGGCTCTCGAGCTCCGGCCATTCCGCGCGGATGCAGTTGAGCAGGCCGCGGCCGCCGAGACCGGCCATGTTCACATCCGAGAGGATCAGGTCGAACGCGCCCGGCAGCCGGGAAAGCGCCTCCTCGGCGGAATGGGCGCGCTCGGTCTCATGGCCGTCGAAGGCGAGGATCTGAGCGATCAGTTCCGCGACATCCGGCTCATCGTCGATCACGAGCACGCGCGCGCCGCTCTCGGCCTCCGCACTGCGGCGGCGGCGCGCCTTGGGCGCTTCGGGCACCGCATCCAGCCGGATGGTGAAGAGAGCGCCGCCGTTCGGGCCTTCGCCCGCGCTGATGGTCCCGTCATGGGACGCGATGATACGGTGGCAGAAGGCGAGGCCGATCCCGGTGCCCTGCCCGACGCCCTTGGTTGTGAAGAACGGCTCGAAGATCCGTTTGGCAATCTCGCGCGGGATGCCCGGGCCGTTGTCCGCGAAGGTGATCTCGATGGTCTGCCGCCCCGGCAGCGCGCGGGTGGTGATCCGCACCTCGCCGTCGGCACCCTTGCCCTCCAGCGCGTGTTCGGCATTGACCAGCAGGTTGGCGAAGACCTGGGCGAGCTGATCCGCATCCGCCATCACCGGGGGCAGACCATCGGTCAGGTCCCGCACGACGTTAGCCCCCGCTGTGCGCAGCCCGTAACCCGCGACATCCAGCGCGGTCTCGATCACGGAGTTGACCTGCACGGGCTCGGGACGGGCCGGCTTTTGCCGCGCCATGGAGAGGAAGGTCTTGACGATCCGCGAGCAGCGCTCCGCGGCCGAGCCGATCTTGTTGGCCCGGCGTTGAAGGTCTTCGTCCTCGGCCTCCTCCTCCAGCATCATGGCATGGCCGACCACCACCGAGAGCGGGTTGTTCAGCTCATGCGCGACACCGGCCAGCAATTCGCCGAGCGCCGAGAGCTTCTCCGACTGGTGCAGCATCTCCTGCTGGCGGGCCAGTTCGTCCTCCATTCGCAGCCGGTCCGTGAGGTCGTAGGCGTGGCTCACCACCATCTGCTCGCCGCGGATCTCGACGATGCGGCTGGAGAGCGCGACGGTCAGCGGCGTATCGTCAGCGCGCTTGAGGGTGAAGATCCGCTCGTCATGGCCCGCCTCGGTGAGCGCCCGGCTGAGATGCTTGCCCGCTTCGAAATCGTCCCAATACTCCGCGACTCGGCGGCGATTACCGAAGACCTCGGTCGCGCTGTTGCTGCGGAAGACAATGTCGCCCCCGTCCAGTCGGCAGAGAATGAGATGGACCGGGCAGGCCTCGAGCACCTGGCGCAGCATCTTGTCCGCCTCGCGCTCGGCGGCCTCCGCCTTCTTGCGCTCGGTGATGTCGCGGCGGGTGACCACGAAGCCGCCGTCCGAGGTGCGGTGCCGCGCAACGCTGAACCAGTTGCCATCCAGGTGCTGGAACTCATAGCGTCGCCGGCCGATGGTGCTCTCGAGCCCGCTCTCGGCGATCTTCGTCCGCTCCTCGGGGTCCAGGCGGCCGCTGGCGCTGGCAGCGTCGAGGATCTCGTCATAGGTCACACCCTTGCGGATCCATTTGGCGATGTGGGCGTTGAGCTCGGCGTAGCGGTTGTTCCAAAGCGAGAGCTTCCGCTCGGCATCAAAGAGCGCAAAGCCCTCGTCCAAGGCGTCTATGGCGTCGCGCAGGCGCGTGTTGGCCTCGGCGAGGTCCTGGCGCGTCCGGTGCTGCTCGGTCAGATCAATGGCGGAGGAGACCATGACGTCCTCGCCCTTGTAATCGATCACCCTTGCCGCGAAGAGCGCCGGGAAGCGCTGCCCCGAGGCATCGACGCCCTCGGTGAGAAACTCATCGACGCGGCCGAGCGCGAGCAGCTCCGTCAGGAAGTCCGCGCGGGCCAGAGGCGAGGCGAACTGGCTGTGGGCGGTGGCCGAGGCGCCGAAGAGCTGACTGAAGGCCGGGGAGCGGTAGATCACCTCGCCGGTGCCGATGCTCGCCATGCAAAGGGTCGCGGGGCTCGCTTGCAAAACCTTGGAGAGCATCTGCTCACTCTTACGGGCGCTCTGCTCGGCGGATCGGCGCGCCGTGATGTCACGTTCGGTCAAGATGAACCCGCCGCCCCGCGTCGGCTGCACGGAGGCCGATAACACCATCCCGTCCGCAAAGCGTATCTCGAAGCTCTGCGCCTCGTCCGCCCGTTCGAGCGTTTCGGTGATCCAGGCTTCCTCGCGCCCTTTTGCCCCACGCACTGTCCGGCGGCGCAGCGTTTCCCGCAGCAAGGTCTCCCAATGGGTCCCCGGCGTGGCGAAATGCTCATACCCCGCGTGGAGCGTGCGATAGGGCGCGTTGCACATCAGCAGACGACCGTCGGCATCGAAGATGGCAACGGCTTCGGCCAAGGCGTCCAAGGTCTCGGAAAGACCGGGCAGCGCGGGCGGGGCGGATGTGTGTGTGTGCGTCATCGGGACCGGAGGCTAAGCGGCGAAAGTTTCAGTCCATCATCCGTTGGCGCCCGCTTTGTTTCAATTGTTTCGAACAGACTGGCCGTTGGGCCGGTAAACGGCGGGCGAAGCCATGCACTCCGGTCAAACCGCAGGAACCGGACTGAAACTCGGAACACCGCCCCCGGCTACAATCGAAACGCTGACAGACATGCGCCTGAAACCCCTCTCCCTCACATCGACCTCATTCGGACCTGAGAGATTTCGGAGATGGACATGTTGGACACCTTACGACCCTTTCGCCCCGCCCCTCTGGGCAATGCGCACGCCCCCGGGCGGTTGCACGGCGACCGACCGACAGCAGACCCGTTGGAGACCATGCTCCGCGAGGGCCGGCGCCGCTCGATCTACCTTGGCACACGGGTGGGCGGTCTCCCATCGATGCTCATCGTCGGAGTTCTTTCTAACGCGACGGCAGCGGGGGTTGCACCGCACACACATCGCGCATTCAATGAAGCAGTTTCGCAAGGGGGCAATGATGGCTCAGACGTTGTATGATAAGTATGGTGGGTTCGGGAAGATCAGCCGCGTCGTCATGGATTTCTATGACCGTCTGCTCGACAGCGAGGAGGTCGGCCCGTTCTTCGACGATGTCGATCTGAAGCGCCTGATCGATCACCAGACAAAGTTTGTGGCAGCCCTCCTCGGCGGACCGGTGGATTACACCGACGACCGTCTGGCGCAGGCGCACCGGCATCTCGGCATCGGCCCCGATCATTTCGACGAGATGGGCCGGCTGTTGGCCGAAACGCTCGACGATCATGGCTTCGAGCAAGCGGATCGCGACGCTGTTTTGGGCGAGATCGAAGCCCGTCGATCGATGATCGTGACTGCAAAATGAGCATCGAGGCGATCAACGAACACTTGCTGCGCGCCATCGGCGTGGGTGTTGCGTTGCTCGAACCGGTGGACATGAAGCTGCGGTTTCAGAACGCGGTGTTCGCCGATTGGTTCGGTGCGCCGGAGCTGAGCAGCCCCGTCGCGGCGGTTCTGCCCGATCTCGACATTGAGGCGGTGAAGGCAGGGCTGGCCGCCGATGGTCGCTTCCAACTCGAGACCCGCTTCCGGCGCAAGCGCCGCACGCTGGTGATGGCGCTTGTGTTTACGCGGACGATTGAAGACCTCGTGCTGCTGGAATGCCAGAACATCACCCGGATCCGCGAGCTCGAGTCGATGATCGAGAGCTATTCGGCCATGGTCGAGCGCAACACCCGGGATCTGGAGCGCGAGAAGGAACGGGTGGAGAAGCTGCTCCTCACCATCATGCCGCGCCAGGTCTACGAGGAGTACAAGACCTTCGGTGTCGTGGTGCCGCAGAGCTATGAGCCCGTGACCGTTCTTTCGCTCGACTTCATGGACTTCGGCGAGCGGGTGCGCAGCGTGAACCCCTCGATGTTGGTCAGCGAGATGAACGACATCCAGTCGGCCTTCGACCGGATCGGCGAGCAGTTCGGGGCCGAGCGGATCAAAACCCTCGGCGACAGCTATGTCTCGGTCTGCGGGCTGTCCTCCCCAGGACCCGAAAACGCTGTGGCTGCAGCGAACGCGGCGATCCGCTTTGTGCGGTATCTCGAGCGGCGCAATCAGAACCATCCGCAGACCTGGCAGTGCCGGATCGGGCTCGCGAGCGGGCAGGTAATCGGCTCGGTCGTCGGCGTGCAGCGTTATGTCTATGACGTGTTCGGGCCGGCGGTGCAGATCTCGGGCCGGCTTTGCGCCGAAGCGGGCGCGATGGAGATCCTCGCCGACGCGGATATGGCCGCGACCCTTGGGAATGACTTCGGATTGGAGCGGCGCGAGGGTGTCGGAAACGGATCTGCCTTGCAGGTCACGGGCGCCCTCGACACGGCGCTTTGAGGGAGACGGGCGGGACCGCGCAGGCCCCGCCCCCTTAGCTCAGTTCCCGGGTTTCTCGAGCAGTCCGAGCTGCGTCATGAACGCGATGTGGGCGTCCAGGGCCTCCTGTGCGATTGGCGACTTCGCCGCCACATCCCGCCAGGCATCGACAGCGATCTGACGGAACCGGTCCCGCTCGGCCTGCGGCCAGTCGATCACGGTGATGTCGCCGCCGGCTTTGTGCTCAGCCACGAGGCGCTTGTCCTCAAGATCGGCCAGCCGCCGCATCGAAGAGTAGGCCGCGTAGTACCACACCTCCAGCGCCATCTGCTCGCCCTCGGACAGGCTGTTCCACACGTCCTTGTTCACGATGAACTGGAGCACGGCCATCGAGTGGATGCCCGGGTAGACCGGGTATTTTGCCACTTTGTACATGCCCGAGGCATTGTTGTTCACATAGGCCGAGGCATCCGCCGCCTCGACCAGACCCTTCTCCAGCGAGGTGTAGACCTCGGAGAACGGCAGCGACACCGGCGCGGCCCCGGCGCGCTTGAACACCTCGGCGGCCAGACCTTCGGGCGAGCGGATCTTCACACCCTTCAGATCGTCCACCCCGTTGATCGGGATCGAGCTCACCAGCGCCTCACGGGCATAGGGCCCGCAGCCGACCACGTGGATCTGGCCCTTGGTGTATTTGTCATAGAGCTTCTGCAGGATTTCCTTGCCGCCGCCGTACTGGCAGAAGGTCTGCATCTGATCGACCGTGTCATAGCCCGCGATCAGATCGCCAAGGATCGCAAAAGCCGGATCGCGCCCGGTGAAGTAGCTGACCGCGTTGAGATCGCCGTCAAGGATCCCGTTGGCCACGGCGTCGATGGTCTCGCGGTGCGGCACAACGGCTTTCGTCGGCAGAACCTCGAGCTTCACCCCGTCCGGGCCGGTCATCGTGTTGAACTTGCCCTGCCAGTCGTCGGTCATGAACCGGTGCGCCCAGTCCCCCGACTTCGAGCTGGCCTGCAACCGGAGCGTCTTGGCTTCGGCCTCCGGCGCGCCCGCGCCCAGCACCAGCGCCACAGCACCAGCCATCAGTGCGATGTGTTTCATTGATTCTCCTCCCAATACGATTGTTATGCGTTTTCCGGCCCGCTCAGCTGAACGGATCGGCCAGTGCGAACATCAGCCAGATGATGCCTCCGCCGAACAAGAAGCCGGCCACGGCCGCCCAGGGGCCATAGTGGTTGACCGGATCGCGCCGGCCGCCCTCGTCGCTCATCGCGAACGCTCCTCCCTGACCCCGTCTTCTGATGCGGGGATTGACTTTTGCACACCATACGACAGGCTCACCGATAAGTTGTCAACGTCAACCGGCCGTCAGAGCCGCGATGATTAGCAGTGGAAACGCCATGACCCTCCAGTCGCTCGAGCCGACCGCCGACGATATGTTGCACCGCGACAGTGCAAGTGCGAAGGACAGCTTCTCCTTTGTCGACCATATCAGCCGGTTCAGCGGTCTCGCGGTCGCACAACTGTATCTAATCTGCGCCGCCGTCACCGTTTACGAAGTGATCGCGCGCTATGTCTTCAACGCGCCAACCTCCTGGGCCTTCGAGGTGGTGATGGTGGTTTGCGCCGTCGCCTGGATGATCTCGGCAGGCTATGTGACGCTGAAGAAGCGCCATATCGGCATCACCGTCTTCTACATCATGGCGGGCGCGCGCACCCAATGGGCGCTCGATTTCTTCGCCATGGCAGTCGGTGTTGCCGCACTTTTCATGCTGGCGGATGACACGCTGGTGCGCGCCCTCGACAGCATCGATCTGGTGGAGCGCGCAGGCACGGCCTTTAATTCGCCCGAGCCGATGGTGCTGAAGACCGTGCTCTGTCTCGGCGCGATGATCTATCTGCTGCAGCTTCTGGTGAACCTCTGGCGGCATTTCGAGAGCCGGCTCGGGCGCAACATCGTGCTGACCGTGGCGGGGGTGATCTTCCTGCGGTTTCTGCTGGTGATCCTCACCCACTACACCGGCAGCGACGGTCCCGCGGGCATGATCAACGGTGTTTACTCGGGCATCGGAGAGGCGCTGGACCCCCGGCAGCTCGGCAATGCGCGGGATCTCGACCTCGGCACGGTCAGCCTGGTGATCGTGGTGGCACTGTTGCTTCTGATGACCACGGGAATGCCGCTCGGGATCGTGACCCTGTTCGTGAGCGTGCTGACCGCCCTCGCGTTCTTCGGACCGAACGGGCTTTATCTGGTCAGCACGAACGCCTTCGGCTTGCTGGAGAAATACCCGCTGGTCGCGGTGCCGCTCTTCGTGCTGATGGCCTCGATCCTGGAGAAGGCGGGTGTGGCCCGCGATCTTTTCGATGCCATGAGCATCTTCGCTGGGAACTTCCGCGGCGGCGTGGCCGTGCAGACCGTGGCCGTCGCCGTGGTGCTGGCCGCGATGTCGGGCGTGATGGGGGGCGAGATCGTCATGCTCGGCCTCGTCGCGCTGCCGCAGATGCTGCGCCTGGGCTACAATAAGTACCTCGCCATCGGGGTGATCTGTGCGGCCGGGTCGCTGGCGACGCTGATCCCGCCCAGCATCATCATGATCGTCTACGGGCTATCGGCGGATGTCGCGATCGGGGACCTGTTCCTGGCGGGCGCGGCCCCGGGCCTGATGCTGGCCAACTTCTATGCGATCTATGTGGTGATCCGCTGCTACATGAACCACGACCTTGCTCCGACGGCCCAAGAGGTGGCCGAGATGCAGGGCCCCATCGAGATGACGCCGTCAAAGCGGCTCGCAGTCATTATGTGCATCCTGCTGATTGGAGCCGTCATGGGCTCGATCTATGCCGGGATCGCAAGCGTGACCGAGGCCGCGGCGGTGGGTGTGTTCGGCGCCATCGTGGTGGCGTTGATCCGCAACCAGTTCGATTGGACGATGATGCAGCAGGCCCTCGCGGGCACGATGTCGACGGTCGGCACGATCATCTGGCTGATCCTGGGCGCCGTCGCCTTTGTCGGAATCTACAACCTGATCGGGGGCGCGAACTTCATGCGCTCGCTGTTTGCGGATCTCGGACTGCCAGCCATCGGGGTGATCTTCGTGATGATGGGGATCCTGATCATCCTCGGCACCTTCATGGAGTGGATCGCCATCGTTTTCATCACCGTGCCGGTCTTTGCGCCGGTGGTGCGGGACATGGCACCGGAACTGGGGCTCGAGCCTGCCTGGGCGGCGGTCTGGTTCGGGGTGCTCTTCGTGATGAACATCCAGATCTATTTCCTCAGTCCACCGTTCGGGCCGGCCTGCTTCTGGCTGAAATCGGTGGCGCCGCCGCACATCACGCTGCAGCAGATCTTTGCAAGCGTGCTGCCGTTTATCGTGCTGCAGGTGATCGGACTGGCGCTCGTGATGATCTGGCCGGAGATCGCGCTCTTCCTGCCAAGACTGCTGAGCTGACCCGCTTGGTGGCTTGGGGCTGCCGGGGCAAACGCCCCGGCGAGAGCGCCGCGTCAGGCCGAGCGCCTGGCTCGACCGTCATTCCCGCGGCGGTCTGCAACCGTGCACCTGGCATCACCGTTTCAGGGCGCGTGGCAGGCTGGGGGGTCTCGCAACGGCGCAACCGGGCACCCGGTCAGAGGGGTGGGTGGGGCCTGCCACGCGCCCTCCCACCAAACATCTCCTACCAGATGGCAGGCTCCGGCGTTGGCCCGCCGAACGCGGTCTCGAGACAGTCGAAATCGCAGCCGCTATCCGCCTGGCCGATGTGTTGGGCATAGAGCCACCCATACCCGCGGGTGTAGCGCGGTTCCGGTGGGGTCCAGGCTTTGGCCCGCGCCTCCCACTCCTCCGGCGCGACATCCGCCGCAATACGCCGCGCTTCCACATCCAAGACAATCTCGTCGCCCGTCCGCACCATGGCAACGCCACCCCCGACGAAGGCCTCTGGCGCCGCATGCAAAACGCAGGCGCCGTAGCTCGTGCCCGACATCCGGCAGTCCGAGATCCGGAGCATGTCCCGCACGCCCTGGCGGAGCAGCACCTTCGGGATCGGCAGCATCCCCCATTCCGGCATGCCCGGCCCGCCCTTCGGCCCGCAATTGCGCAGCACCATCACCGTGTCGGGCGTCGCATCGCAGGCCTCGTCATCTGCCCAGGCCTTCATCGCGGCGTAGTCATCAAACACCACCGCCCGGCCCCGATGCTTCAGGAACCGCGGGTCCATCGCCGAGGGTTTGATCACGCAGCCATCGGGCGCCAAGTTGCCCCGCAGCACCGCGAGCGCCCCCTCTGCATAGATCGGGTCGGAGAGCGGGCGGATCACGTCACCATTATGCACCTCGGCGCCCTCCAGCGCCTCGGCCCAGGGCCGCCCAGTCACCGTGATCGCGGAGAGATCGAGCACCCCGTCCAGCCGCGACATCAGCCCCCGGAAACCACCGGCATAGTGGAAATCCTCCATCAGATACCGCTCCCCCGAGGGCCGCACATTCGCGATCACCGGCACTTGGCGTGAGGCTGTCTCAAAATCGTCGAGCCCGATGTCATGGCCCGCGCGCCGCGCCATGGCGATCACGTGGATGATGGCATTGGTCGAGCAGCCCATGGCCATCGCGACCTTGATACAGTTCTCGAAGGCCGCGCGGGTCAGGATCCGCGCCGGTACCAGATCCTCCCACACCATCTCCACGATCCGCCGCCCGCAGGAGGCCGCCATCCGGATGTGGCCGCTGTCGGGTGCTGGGATCGAGGACGCCCCCGGCAGGCAGATCCCGAGTGCGTCGGCGATGCCGGTCATGGTCGAGGCGGTGCCCATGGTCATACAGTGCCCGAAGCTGCGGGCGATGCCGGCCATGACCTCCTCCCACTCCGCCATAGAGGTCTCGCCCGCACGCACCCCGTCCCAGTGCTTCCAGACATCGGAGCCGGAGCCCAGCGGCTCCCCCTTGTGATTGCCCCGCAGCATAGGCCCGGCAGGCAGGAAGATGCAGGGCAGCCCCATGGAGATCGCTCCCATCAACAGCCCCGGCGTGGTCTTGTCGCAGCCGCCCATCAGCACCGCCCCGTCGATGGGGTGCGAGCGCAGAAGCTCCTCGGTCTCCATCGCCAGGAAGTTGCGGTACATCATCGTCGAGGGCTTCACGATCGGCTCAGAGAGCGAGATCGCCGGCAGCTCGAGCGGCATGCCGCCCGCCTGCCAGACGCCGCGTTTGACGTCCTCGACCCGCGACCGGAAATGCGCATGGCACTGGTTGATGTCGGACCAGGTGTTGACGATGGCGATGACCGGCTTGCCGGTCCAATCCTCGGGGCCATAGCCCATCTGCATGATCCGGCTGCGGTGGTTCCAGCTGCGCTGGGTCTCCTCCGCGAGCCAGCGCGCCGAGCGCAGCTCCTGATAGGCTTTCATGGTGTGCTCTCCCTCAGCGGCCCCCTGTCAGCAGCCAGAAGGCCACCGCGAGGGCGATTGTGCAGAGCAGACTGTAGCGCCAGTTCCACTCCCAGGTCATCTCGCGCCCGCGGTGCCCAGTGACGCCCTCGATCATGAGCACCACGGTGGCGAAGGGCGAGATGGTCATGGACAGCGCCCAGCCGCAGGAGATCGCCAGCGCGGCCCAGGTCGCATGCACCGGCAGCACCGGCAGATCCGCGATCAGGGCGCCGAAGAAGACCGCCATCATGATCGGGCTGAGGGCGAACTGGCTGAGCGCCGCCACGGCCACCGCGAGCCCCGTGCAAAAGAGCCAGCCGGGCATGGTCGCGAGCCCGATGGCAGCGGCCCACTCCTCGGCGGGGATCAGGCCCGCGGCGGCCCGCCCGATGAAGCCCGAGCAGGCGAGCGTCACCGCGAGCGGTGCGGCTCCGGGCAGAGTGTCGCGCCGGATTGTCTCCACCCGCCGCGCCGTCTCGTGCCAGTTGCCGCCGTTCTGCGCGGTGACCCACCCGACCAGGATGATCGGGGACGCCAGCATCAGTCCGAACACCACCGAGCCGCCGAAGATCAGCATCCCAGCCACGGTCAGCGCTAGCAGCGCGACACAGACCATCCCGAACTGCGCGTAGGCGGACCGCGGGAACGGTGGCGCCACCCGCGGCGCGCCCGAGACGAGGCTGCGGCGGACGCGGCGCCATTGCCAACGGTCCTCCGCCCAGCCGATCATCATGGCCACGAAGGCGAGACCCAGACCCGCCGCGATCCACGGGCCGCGCTCCGCATCCGGCAGCAGAGTCGCCAGCACCAGCGGCGCCACCGCCGTCGGCGACCAGATCACACACCAGGCAAACCCCCTCAGCATGGCGTTCAGCTGCCGTTGCTCCCGGATCGGCTGGAGCGTGTCCGCCGCGTTCGCCTCGGAGCCCCGCATGATCAGCGGCGCGAGCAGGCTCACCACCCCGAGATTGTAGAGTTGCGCCATGAAATGGGTGCCGAGGAACAGGGCGAAAAACCGCCTCCCCGCCGGCTGGCGCGTCAGATAGAGCCCACAGGCGCGCATTGCCTCCGACGTGCTGGCCGCCTGCTGAATGAGCCCGATCAGCAGGATGAAGGCCATCAGGAAGGCCGCCTGGTCAAGCGCGCCCCAGATTGCCGCTGCGGGATCGGGTGAGAGCTGCAGCGCCGCCACCGTCAGCGCCGCGCACAGTGTGATTAGGTAGACCTCGCGCAACCCGAACCGCGATACGGTGAGAGCCGTGACAGCGATGACGCCGAGCTCTGCACCCACGGCAAAGGGGACGAACCCGGTGGCAAGCCACAGCACCTCGCTGGCCATCACGCCCGGTATGGCAACCGAAAGGCCGCGGTCGGTGACCGCCCGAAACCGCTCGGCGCGCGTGCCTTTGTCCATGCCTCCCCCGGAGATCCGGGCCAAACGCCCGGCTTGAAGCCTCATCCATAGCAGGTAGTCTGGGCGCGCCGGAAGAGGTTTGCCAAATGAGAGCGGGCCGCCGGCGCGGAGGAGACAATGACCCGGGTTCTTGTGGTCGAACCGATCCATAGCGACGGCATTGCGGTGCTGGAGGCGGCGGGAGTGACCCTAGAGGAGCTTGCCCCAGGCTGTCCAGACAGCGAACTGACCGAGGCCGTGGCGCGGGCAGAGGCCATCCTCGTGCGGGTGCGCCAGCTCTCAGGCGCCGTGCTGGACGGGGCGCGCGCCCTCCGCATCGTCTCGAAACATGGTGTGGGCTGCGACAACATCGATGTTGCCCATTGTACGGGCCGCGGCATTCCGGTGGCGATTGCTGCGGATGCCAACGCGGTGTCAGTGGCTGAGCACACGATGCTGCTGATGCTGGCGGCGGCCCGCGGGCTGCGTGAGCAAGACCACGCCGCCCGAGCGGCCGACTGGGGCTTTCGCGCGACCGACGGAGGCTTCGAACTGGCCGGCAAAACGCTGTTGGTGGTTGGCCTCGGGCGGATCGGCCAGCGCGTGGTGCAGCTTGCGCGGGCCTTCGGGATGCGGGTGCTCGGCCATGACCCCGTCGCGCAGGCGGAGGGGGCGGAGCCGGTAGCGCTCGATGCCGGGCTGGCGGAGGCCGATTTGGTCACACTGCATGTGCCGCTGACCGGGACGACCGCGGGCCTCTTCGATGCGGCGCGGTTGGCGGCCCTGCGTCCCGGAGCGGTCCTGATCAACTGCGCCCGTGGCGGGATCGTCGACGAAGCGGCCTTGCGGCTGGCGCTCGCCGAGGGCCACATCGGATACTACGGTTCGGACGTGTTCGCCGAAGAGCCTGTGCCCGCCGAGGATCCGCTCCTCAGCACCCCGCGCACCGTGCTGACACCGCATTCCGCCGCCATGACCCCAGAGGCCAAGCGCGCCATGGCAGTCCAGGCGGCAGAGAACATTCTGGCCTGCCTCGACGGGCGTCTTGAGCCGCGGGTGGTGATCAATCGCCAGGAGCTCGGGCTGTGACCCTCCACCTCCCGGCCGATGGCCTGACCGAGATGCTGGCCGCGATCTTCGCCGCAGCCGGAGGCGCTGAGCCGGAGGCCCGCGCCATCGCCACCAACCTCGTTGAGGCCAGCCTGATGGGCCATGACAGCCACGGGGTCGTGCGCACCGAACGGTATGTCGAGTGGGCCGCCGAGGGCCGGGTGCATTTCGGCCGTCATGTCGAGACCCTCCTCGATGCGGACGCCTTTGCGCTCCTTGATGGGCAGCTCGGCTTCGGTCAGACCGTGGGTCCCGAAGCCGTGGCCGCCGGTATTGCCAAAGCGCAGATCGCCGGTGTTGCCCTCATCGGCCTTCGCCGGGCGGGGCATCTCGGCCGGATCGGCGCGTTCGCCGAGAGCGCCGCCGCCGCGGGCCTCGTCTCGATCCACTTCGTGAACGTGCAGAACAGCCTCCTTGTCGCGCCCTTCGGGGCTGCCGAGCGCGGAATGTCGACCGCCCCCGTCTGCATCGGCGTGCCCGAGCCTTCGGGCGCCTTCATCCTGGACTTCGCGACCTCTGCGATTGCCGAGGGCAAGGCGCTGGTCGCGGTGAAGGGAGGCAAACCGCCGCCCGCAGGCTCCTTGATCGGGCCGGACGGGCATCCGACGGCCGACCCCCGTGCGCTCTATGGCGAGAGCGCGGATGCCCCTGTCCCCAACCCCCGCGCCGGGCCTGGTGCACTGGCACCGATGGGCGGACACAAGGGCTCTGGCCTCGCGCTCGCCTGCGAGCTCCTGGCCGGGGCGCTCACCGGATCGGGCGCCGGCGGACGCGACCACGCGGTCCACAACGGGATGCTCTCGGTCTATCTCGACCCCGCGCGGCTCGATGACGGCCACGGCTGGGCCACGGCGGTCTCCGACTACATCGCCTGGGTGCGCTCCCGCCGTCCGGCAGATGGAACCCCGTCCGTGCTAATCCCGGGAGACCCAGAGCGCGCCCGACTGAACGAACGCCGCCGCATTGGCCTGCCATTGCCCCCAGCGGTGTGGGAGAGCCTGCTCTCCGCGACCGCCCGGGTCGGCCTCGATCCGACCTCTTTCGCCGCCCTTCCCAACGCTCAAGGAGACCCCTCATGAGCCCCACCGGCCTGCGCTCCCGCATCCTCGCCCGCGAACCGCTTTGCGGCACCTTCGTCAAGACCCCTGCGATCGAGATGATGGAACTCCTGGCCATGTCCGGGCTCGATTTCGTCTGCCTAGATGCGGAGCACTCGGCCTTCGACCGGGCGCGGCTCGATGCGTCGCTCGCCATGGCACGCGCGCTCAGTTTGCCCGCGTTGGTGCGCGTGCCGGACGGGACCCCGGCGGAGATCCTAAAGGCGCTCGACAGCGGCGCGACGGGTGTGGTTGTCCCCCACGTCGATTCGGTGACGAAGGCCGAGACAGTGGCCCGCGCCGCACACTTCGGCCATGGCGGGCGCGGCTTCGCCGGCTCCACCCGTTGGGCAGGGTTCGCCACGCGCTCGATGCCCGAGGTGCTGGCGATGGACGAAGAAACCGTGGTCGTTGCGCAGATCGAGGAGCCGGAGGGGGTGGAGGCCGCCTCTGCCATTGCCGGCGTCGACGGGATCGACGGGCTGTTCGTCGGGCCTGCGGATCTGGCGGTCTGCTATGGCAAGACCTCGATCACCGACCCGCAGGTCCGGGGCGCCATCGAGACGGTCTCGCAAGCCGCCGCCGCCAAGGGCAAAGCCGCCATCACCTTCACCCCGTCGGCGGCGCAAACAGCGGAGCTGACTGCGCTTGGCATCACCATGCTCTTCTTCGCCTCCGAGCATGCCTGGGTCCTGCAAGGTGCCCGCGCCACTGTTGCCGGGTTCCGCGAGGCGCTTGCGTGACGGTCCATATCGGCTGCGGTGCGGGGTTCGCGGGGGACCGCTTCGACGCCGCGCTGCCGATCCTGGAGGACATGCGGGGGCGCACAGGTTCCCGGTATCTGATCTATGAGGTGTTGGGGGAGCGCACGCTCGCCATCGCACAGCGCCTCCGCCGCCACGACCCGGAGGCGGGGTATTCCCCCTATCTTGAGGCCTATCTCAGGCTGTCTCTCGTGCCCGCCCGCGCGGCCGGGGTGCGCATCGTCGCCAATCTCGGGGCGGCCAACCCTCTCGGGGCCGCGGCGCGCACGGCGGCTCTGGCGCGCGAACTCGGGCTAGAGGGGCTGCGCATTGCTGCGGTGACCGGGGATGACCTGCTCGCTCACACCGACCCCGCGGTGCTGGCGTCCATGCCGACCATGGAGGGCACCTCGGTCGCGGGGCGGGAGATCGTCGCCGCCAACGCCTACCTCGGTGCGCGACCCATCGCGGCGGCCCTGGCGACCGGGGCCGATGTGGTGCTGGTCGGGCGCTCCACCGACAGCGCGCTGGTGCTGGGCCCGCTGATCCACGAATACGGCTGGGGGGAGGAGGACTGGGACCGCCTCGCCGCAGGCACCATCGCCGGGCACCTGCTGGAATGCGGCGGGCAGATCACCGGCTGCTACTTCGCCGATCCGGGCTTCAAGGACGTGCCGCGGCTGGCGGAGGCCGGGTTCCCCATCGCCGAGGTGGCGGCCGACGGGACCATGGTGATCACCAAGCCCGCCGGCACCGGCGGCTGCGTCACCCGCGCCACGGTCACCGAGCAGCTGCTCTATGAGATGCACGACCCTGCGGCCTATACCGTGGCGGATTGCGTGGCCGATGTGAGCGGCATTGCGCTGACCGAGGATGGGCCCGATCGGATCCAGGTGAGCGGGGTCCGGGGCTCGCAGGCCCCGTCCACGCTCAAGGTCACGCTCTGTGTCGACGATGGCTGGCTGGCGGAGGCAGAGCTCTCCTATGCCGGGCCAAATGCACTCGCACGCGCAGATCTCGCCGGAGAGGTGGTGCGCCAGCGGCTGACGGGCAGCGGGCACAACGGGCCGCTCCGGGTCGAGACGCTTGGCACCGGCACGGTTCATGACGGTGGAGACCCGGCGCGCCGGGCGATGCGGACACTGCCCGGGGATGGCGAGTACCGGCTGCGGGTTGCAGCACCCGCGGCCACGCGCGCAGGGGCGGAGGCCATCGCGGATGAGGTGCTCAGCCTCTATTGCTCGGGACCGGCAGGCGGAGGCGGCTATCGACGGCATGTTACCGAGGAACTTGCCATTGCATCTATCCTTGTCCCCCGGCCGCAGATCGAACCGCATGTCCAGATCCACGAGGTCACCGCATGATCACGCTGCCACTGCATGCCATCGCCCACGGCCGCGCGGGCGACAAAGGCGACACCTCGAACATCTCCGTCATCGCCTATCGCCCGGAGGCGTGGCCGCATCTGGTGGAGCAGGTGACGGAGGCCAAGGTGCAGCAGGTCTTCGCCCATCTCGGCGCGAGCCGGGTCACACGTTACGCCCTGCCGCAGCTCAACGCGCTGAACCTCGTGATCGAGACGACCCTTGGCGGCGGAGTGAACAGCGCCCTCGGCCTCGACCGGCATGGCAAGACGCTGTCCTTTTTGCTGCTCGGTGAGCTGATGGTGAAGGTCCCCCCAAGCGCGGCGCCGGAGGGCTCGCCCTATCTTGCGGAGTGACCCTCAGCCCGGCTGGCGGGTGCGCCGAAGATAGGGCAGCACCTTCTCAAAGGTGCCGAAGCGTGCTGTCGCCTCCTCGTCCGAGACCGCAGGCGTGATGATGACATCCTCCCCAGCCTTCCAGTTCGCCGGGGTGGCCACTTTGTGCTCGGCGGTCAGCTGGATCGAGTCGAGCGCCCGCAGGATCTCGTCGAAGTTCCGTCCCGTGGTCATCGGATAGGTGAGGCTGAGCTTGATCTTCTTGTCCGGCCCGATCACGAAAACGGTGCGCACGGTGGCGTTGGTGGCCGGGGTCCGCCCCTCGACTGCGGTCTCGGAGGCGGGCAGCATGTCGTAGAGCTTGGCCACCTTCAGCTCCGGATCGCCGATCATCGGATAGCTGACGCTGTTGCCGCTCACGGTCTCGATGTCGGCCTTCCAGCGGTGGTGATCCTCGACCGGATCGACCGAGATGCCGATGATCTTGGCCCCGCGCTTGGCAAACTCGGGCACCATGCCCGCCATCAGGCCAAGCTCGGTCGTGCAGACCGGCGTGAAGTCCTTGGGATGGCTGAACAGCACCGCGTACCCGTCGCCGATCCAGTCATGGAAGCTGATCGGTCCCTCGGTCGTCTCTGCGGTGAAATCGGGGGCGGTGTCGTTGATACGCAGGGTCATGGCGGTCTCCAGGTGGCGCTAGGCTTGGGCGATATGAGCCACCCGGCAGATGTCGTCGCCCTCCATGCCGCGCAACACCCTATCGCGAAGTCGTGTCCGCCCCGTCGCCCGAGCGCGCGGCGTAGACCGCGGGCACAAGGCTCATGTCGTCGAGGTGCCCGCGCGCGGCGCATTCGGTCCAGAGTGCTTACGCTGCTCGATGCGTCGGAGATCGCCGCCCATCGGCGCAAGCAGGGGCTCGTTGCGGTCGAGGACGCTCTCCTCTCCGGCGAGCATCGCGATGAGCTTTCCCGCTTTGGCTGGACCGCGCGAGCCCGACACGGGCACCTCCGCATAGGTCCCGCCGACCGCGATGACCGCCTCGCCGAGTGTCGCGGGGTACTCGGGCGCGGTGGTGCCCATATGGACCAGCGCCCGGCCCTCCGGCACGGCTGCAAAGCGCTCTGTTCCGCGGGCGAGGGGGTGTCATTGCCCCTCCCTCATTGGGTCCGGCAGGCGGATCTGGAAGCTGCGGATCGAGGGGCGCGCGGCCAGCTCTTTGACCAGCGTCACAATGGGGGTCGGCCCGAGCGGATAGTCACGGCGGATCGATCCGGCGGCCTTGAGAGCCTGGTACTCTTTGTCGTCATAGAAGGCGGCCAGCAGCAGATCGTCGTCGCTCTTGAACGGGCCGCGGGAGGCACGCAGGCGCGGGATCGCGGGAGGCAAGAGCGCGCCGGCCCGTTCGGTGATCGGCTCCGCGCCCCGCGCCAAGCGGTCGTAGAGATTGGGCGCGATCTCCCCGGCAATGCGTCCATAGCCACCGCGCGCATAGAGACGCACCTCATCCGGCGCGGAGCTGTAGCGCTCGCGCCCCTGATCGCGGGCCATGACGTTCAGCACCGCCTGGGTGACGATGTATTGCGCGAACGGGCTGACCACGATTGGAAAGCCGAGATCGTGGCGAACATGGCCGGCCTCATCGAGGATCTCCTCGAGGCGCCCGTCGAGCCCCATCTCCGTCAGCTGGTAAGCGAGGTTCGAGACCATCCCACCAGGGCACTGGTGGTGGAAGTGGAAGGCATCGTATTCCTGCACAGCACCGGTCGGCTTGCCCTCACGCGCGGCGATGTAGGCGAGGCGCTCCGAGACCTCCTCGACCGCGGTGAGATCGAGCGGGATCTCATAGCCCATCCGCCGGAGATTGCGGGCCACCCGGTCGGTCGGGCTGTGGGAGACCCCGTTGGCAAGCGGCGCGTTGGCTGTGTGGACCACGTCCACCCCGGAGCCGACCGCGCGGAGCACCACATAAGGCGCGAGACCCGAATTGCAGTGGGTGTGGATCTGGAGCGGCAGCGCGCCGATCTCAGCCCGGATCGCCGGCACCAGCGTCGCCACCCGCTCGGGCGTCAGCAGCCCCGAGGCATCCTTGAGGAACACGCCGTCGACGCCGAGCGCCACAAGCTCCCGTGCCCGGGCGGCGTAGTAGGCATCGGTGTGCACGGGCGAATGGGTGAAGACCAGTCCCGGGACCGTGTGCAGGCCCACGGCTTTGGCCGCCCGGATCGGCACCTCGAGATTGCGCATGTCGTTCAGCGCGTCATAGGGCGTGTGATAGCGCATGCCGTTGGCGGCAAAGCGCTCGGCCGCCAGGGCAACGATGTCGTCCGGGAAGAACTCGAAGGTGAAGAGCGACTGCCCGCGGGTGTGGATGATCAGCGGCGTCTCGGTGACCCATTGGCTGAGGATGCGCATGCGCTCCCATGGGTCCTCGCGCAGATAGCGCACGCAGACATCGAAGACGGCGCCGCCCACGAGATCGATGGCCTCGAACCCCGCACGGTCGAGGCGCGGGGCGATGTCGGCCATCATGCTCGTGGTCATGCGCGTCGCCCAGAGGCACTGATGCGCATCGCGCAGGGTGACATCGATCAGGCGAATGGGACGCGGCATGGCAGTCTCCGACATTGCCCGGCGGGATCGGACAGGCTTAGATGGCGGCTTACGAAGGGTCTCTGTCAAGGAGGGTTGGATGGCGCTGAGTTATGCCGAGGTGGCAGAGATCCTGGCGATCGTGGACGGCTCGGACCTCGAGGAGCTGGTGCTCGAAATCGGCGAGACCCGGCTTGTGGTGCGCAAGGGGGCGGGATCGGGCAGTGCGGGAGCGGCTCCGGTGGAGGCTCGGCCCACGGCCGCGGCGACGCATGCCCCACCCGCCCACCCGCACGCGCCGCCCCAGCCGCGGGCCGAGCCCGCCGAGCCGGGCGCTGTGCCCGTGGTCAGCCCCATGGTGGGTCGGCTTTATCGCCGCCCATCCCCTGATGAGCCGCCCTTTGTCGAGGAGGGCACGCGGGTCGAGGCCGGCCAGGTGATCGCCCTGATCGAGGTGATGAAACTGTTCACCCAGATCGAGGCGCCCGCCGCCGGCACCCTCGTCCGCTTTGCGGTCGAGGACGGCGGTGCCGTCGAATACGACCAGCCGCTGGCCTGGATCAGGCCGGACTGACGCGGCCCCGGCTCGCCCAGGCATACCCGCCGAGGGCAAGCGTCGCGGCCACCTGGGCCACGAAGTACATGTCCCCCTGCCCCGTCATGCCGAGGAAGCCGAGGAGCGCCACGCCGAGGAAAGCCCAGCGCTCCCACCCAACGAGGTTGCGGAACAGATAGCCATAGGCGGCGATCGACACGGTGAGCTGGATCAGCAGAACCTCCGCCAGCGCCGGCACCACATCCAGCGTGACATTCGGGAAGCTCATCAAATCGGGGCTGTAGACGAAGGCAAACGGGATGATGAAGGTCGTCGCCGCGATCTTGAGGCTGTCCCCCGCGGTTCGGAGGAAGGACGCATCCGCCAGTTTCGCCGCGGCTAAGACGCTGACCGCCACGGGGGGTGTGAGGGTCGAGAACACCGCGAAGTAGAAGACGAAGAAGTGCGCCTGGAGCGGCGGCACCCCGATCTGCTGCATGAAAGGCACCAGCGCCAGCGCGACGATGATATAGGCCACCGGCGTCGGCAGGCCCATTCCCAGCACGATGGAGACGAGCATCGCGCCAATCAGCAGCAGGAGCTGGCTGTCCGGCAGGTACTGGACCAGCACCGAGCCGAGGCGGCCCGAGAGGTTGGTCGTCAGCATCACCTGTCCGAGCGGGCCGATCGCGATCAGCAGCAGCGAGAGCACCGCCACCAAGAGGAACCCCTCCTCGATGGCCGAGTAGAGCTGCTTGCCGGAGGGGCGGTATTTGCCCTGAAAGAGACAGAGCCCGAGCGCCAGCACGATCCCCCAGAGCCCGGCAATCGCCGGCGAGCGGTAGCCGAGAAGCAGCCACAGCACAACGCCGAAGGAGATCACGAAGGTCGGCAGCAGACGCCAGATCATCTCGGTGTCCACCACCTCCTCGAGCTTCGGCAGGTCGTGGCGGCGGGCATAGATCACGATTGCGATGGAGACGCCGGTCAGATAGAGCAGCCCCGGGATCATCGCGGCCAGCGCCACGTCGATATAGGGCCGGTTCAGAAAGCTCGCGATGATGAAGGCGGCGAGGCCCAGGATCGGCGGCATGATCTGGCCCGCGGTCGAGGCGGTGGCCTCGATGGCCCCCGCCATCGACCCGCCATAGCCGTATTTCTTCATCATCGGGATCGTCAGGCGCCCCGTGAGCACCACGTTCGAGACCGCCTGGCCCATGATGGAGCTGACGATGCCCGAGCCGATCACCGCCGGCCCCGCGGCACCGCCCGGCAGGCGCTTGCCGGTGATCTTGCCAACCTCGAGCACCATGTTCAGCATGCCGACGCCGAGCAGGATCGCCGCATAGATGATCAGGAAGTAGATCGCATCCGCTGCCACCTGTGCGAGGTAGTAGAACCCCTGCGTGGTGCCGAGCCCGATATAGTTCATGATGAACTCCGGGCTGTAGGGCGGCGTGATGAAGAGCGGGTTCTTGATCAGATAGCCGAAGTGGAAATAGGTGATCGCCACCACGATCACACCGGTCAGCAGCCATCCCCAGTGGATCAGCGTCAGCATCAGGATGGAGATCGTCATCATCCAGCCGAAGACCATCTCGGTCGGGCTGAAGAAGGGCTGTTTCAGCTCGAGATCCGCGGCATTCACCAGCACGAAGGTCATGGCGATGGTGGCCATCACCCCCGCCACGGCGGCAAAGGCCAGGCGCAACCAGAAATAGGGGCGCACCGGGCGCAGATCGCCGGTCTCGGGGTCTGGGATGCCAAGCTTCTCGTCGCAGAGGTTCCGGATCGCCAGCAGACCCGTCATCGCGACGATGCACAGGATGAAGATCGAATAGTGCTCGGAGGAGTTCGAGACATAGCCGAAGGCGGCGACGGCGATGTAGACCGTCAGGCCGACGCCGATCACCAGAAAAGGCACGTCCATTGCGACGCGAAGGGTCTTCCAGCTCATGAGGGGTTCCTCGCGGAAAGGACGCACGACAGGCCGGCCCACCCGAGGTCAGGGGGCCGGCCCAGATCAAACCACCGACAGGATCAGTTGACTGACGGGTAGGTCATCGGCTCACATTTCTCGGTGAGATCCCACCATCCGAGTTCCTTATAGGCGCGGACCGCACCCGGATGGGTGTTCTCTTCCGACAGCCCGCAGGTCATCAGCTCCGGACTCCAGATCCGCCAGAGCGCGTGCAGCTCCTTCATCTTCGGCCCGATATCAGCGACGGCTTTCACGAGGTTGTAGGCGCGCTCCTCGTCGAAGCTCTCATGCGCCGCCTTGAAGCCCTTGTTGAAGGCCACGCCCAGCACTTCGTCCTGATGCGGCAGGGTGCCGGCCGGCAGATCCACATACTGCCAGGTGGCGCCGAACTGCTCGTTGATGGTGTTGACGATCTCTTCCGTCACGCCGAGATAGCACATTTTGTTGCCCGTCGCCTCGAGCTGACGCACAGGTCCGGGGATGATGAACTCGGTCAGCGTCGGCTCGGTGCCGATCGGGGTCACGGCAGCATCGGTCGCACCGTCGATCAGCTGCTGGGTCAGCTGGCCCGGGGTCATGTGACGGATGTCAGCATTTTCGGGCGTCACGCCATAGCCATGCTCCAGGAAGATCCGGCTGAACACGCCCCAGTCCGACTGGCCCCGCAGGCCGAGCGAGATCCGCTTGCCCTTCAGGTCCGCCATGCTCTCGAGCGAGCAGTCGAAGGTCACCAGGAACTTGCCCTGACCCCACCAGGCCTCACCATAGAGAAGCTTCCAAGGGATCTGCACCTGCTCGGGCAGAAACTCCTCGATCTCCGGGCTGCCGCCGGCATAGGCGATCTGGATCAGCGTGTCCTCGGTCGAGAAGATCGAGTGCTGCCACTTTGTGTCGTTCCGGCCCATCTCGCGGATGTTGTACATGTACCCCGGCGTCTCCTGGGGCAGGAGCATGACCGGCGCGCCCTCCTTGATCATCTGGTTCATCAGGATGGTGTCACCGGCGATCGGTCCGCAACCGAAGGGGCAAAGCAGGACGGAAATCGCGTCGAGCGCGCGGGCCGGCTGAACCGCGCTGAAGGTGGCGCCCGCAGCGATCGCTGTCACTGCCAGGGTCCCCGCAAGTCGTTTCGTGAGTTTCATCGATGTAGACTCCCTGTCGATGGGTCGAGCTGACCGCCTGTCCTGGCGGGTTGGGGCGCCGATCTTGCGTCGGCTGGACACCGGAACGGAGAATGGTGCAAAACAACTATCAGGGCCGCGTTAACGATCTGTCAACTTTGTCGCACCCCTGCAGACGCCCGATTCCGCAGGATGGACGGAGGCTCGCCTGACAATGGACGACCCCGCTCGGTTGTTTTCTCTGACGTCTCAACGCGTTCTGGTGACAGGGGCCGGCGGCGGGATCGGCACGGCGTTGGCCGAGGCCCTGGCCGGTTTTGGCACGCGTCTTGCTGTCTCGGATCTGGATGGCGGCGCGGCGCGCGCTCTGGGCGCGGATGTCGGCGCTGAGTGGTCGGGCACGCTCGACATCACGGACGAGGATGCGTGCGCCCATGCGGTGGCGGCCGCGACCGAGGCGCTCGGTGGGCTCTATGCGGTTGTCAACGCAGCCGGTCTGCTCACCGTGGCCAAAGCC
The DNA here is from genome assembly GCA_039816045.1 of Pseudomonadota bacterium. Lineage (GTDB taxonomy): Bacteria > Pseudomonadota > Alphaproteobacteria > Rhodobacterales > Rhodobacteraceae > Thermohalobaculum. The sequence continues at coordinate 125,333 of JBCBYB010000001.1, read as the reverse complement.
GATGTGCTAGGGGCCGAGGCGTTCCGGCAGGGGGTCGAGATCAACCTGACCGGTGCCTATCTCCTGTCCGTCGCGGCCCGCCGGCACATGGGGTCCGGTGGCCGGATCGTGCACATCGCCTCAGTCTCAAGCTTTGTCGCCAATCCGGGCTATGCGGCCTATGCGTCATCCAAGGCCGGACTTGCCCATCTCGTGCGGGTGCTCGCCCGGGAGTGGGCCCGCGACGGGATCCTGGTGAATGCGTTGGCCCCCTCGATGCTGGAGACCGCCATGACCGCCGAGCTGCTCGTCGATCAGCGGTTCCGCGAGCGGGTGCTGGCGGAGATCCCCTTGCGCCGCCTTGCCACCCCGCAGGATCTGATCGGACCGCTCGTGCTGCTGCTCTCAGAGGGCGGGCGCTACATCACTGGGCAGACGCTGCCCGTCGACGGAGGACGTACCCTTGTCTGAGGCTCCCAACACGATCACCGCCAGCGCCGCCCGCGCCCGCATGGCAGACGGCTCGCTCACCCCCGGTGCTTTGGTCGAGGCGTGCCGCCTTCGGATCGCAGACCGCGAGGAAACGGTGCAGGCCTGGGCGACGCTCGACCCCGCCGCAATCGAAGCGGAGCTCGCCCGCGTCGAGGCGATCCCGGAGGCCGAGCGCGGCCCTCTCTGGGGCTTACCCGTCGCGGTGAAAGACATCTTCGACACCGCAGATCTGCCTACGAGTTACGGCTCGCCGATCCATGCCGGCCACCGCCCGGCCCGCGATGCCGCCTGCGTCGCGCGTCTCAGGGCGGCAGGGGCCGTGGTGCTCGGCAAGACCGTGACGACGGAGTTTGCCTTTCTCCATGCTGGGGTGACCCGGAATCCCCTCGACCCCACGCGCACACCGGGCGGCTCCTCCTCGGGATCCGCGGCGGCCGTCGCCGACCGCATGGTGCCACTGGCGCTCGGGTCGCAAACCGCGGCGTCCACCATCCGCCCCGCCTCGTTCTGCGGGATCGTGGGGTTCAAGCCGACGCTCGGGCTGATCTCGACCGAGGGGGTGAAGGGGCTCTCCGGCTCCTTCGACACGGTCGGAGCGTTCGCCCGTTCGGTGGCCGATGCGGCTCTCCTGGCCGGGGTCATGGCCGATCTGCCATCCCCACCCGCCGCGGCCCCTCAGGGCGCCATTGCGCGCTGGCACGGAGCGGAGTGGGAAGCCGCCGATGCCACCACAAAGGCCGTGATCGAGACCGCTCTGAGCCAGCTCGCAGCCGCAGGCGCGACCATCGACAGCCAAGTGCCTCCGCCCCCCTTCGATGGCATCACCGCGCTTCAGCTCCGGGTGATGGGAGCTGAAGCCGCCCGGGAGCTCGCGCACGAGACCCGCACCGCCCCGGACAAGCTTTCGGAGAAGCTCCGCGCCCTCCTCATCGAGGGGGCTGCGCTCCCGGCGGAGCAGCGTATGGCAGACCGTGTGGCGCTGGCCGCGATGCGGGCCGACCTCGAGCCGCTGTTCGGTGGTGCTGCACTCCTCGCCGCACCCGCATCCATGGGAGAGGCCGTGCCCATCGAGCAGGGCACCGGCAACCCGGACACAAGCCGCGGCTTCACCGCGCTTGGCCTGCCCTCGATCACCATTCCCAGCGGCCACGGCCCCTCGGGTCTGCCGCTCGGGCTCCAGCTCGTCGCCCGTCACAACCACGACGCCATGCTCCTGGCCGCCGCCGCTTGGGCCGAGGCGGTGTTGACAGCCGACCGATCGGACCGCGAGTGATCCTCCCGCCCGGCGCGCAGACCCGTCAGATCGATCTTGGCCGCTGCCGGCTCCAGGTGGTCGAGGCGGGGCCCCTGGAGGCTCCTGCGCTGCTGCTGCTCCACGGCTGGCCGGAGTTTTGGGGCAGCTGGGTGCACACGATCCCGGCCCTTGCGGAGCGATACCGGGTCATCGCGCCGGACCTGCGGGGTTTCGGTGCCTCCGCCGACGGGCAGATGGCAGAGAGCGTCTCCGAGCACGCTGAAGACCAACTCGCCCTGCTCGATGCGCTCGGCGTCGTGCGGGCGGGCGTGGTCGGCCACGATGTCGGCGCCCAGGTGGCCCAGGCGATGGCGCTGGCGGCACCTGAGCGGATTGCGGGCCTCTTCTTCGGGAACTGTCCCTATCCGGGGATCGGACGCCGCTGGGCTGCCCCAGACCGGATCCCCGAGATCTGGTATCAAAGCTTCAACCAGCAGCCTTGGGCCGCTGACTTGGTCGGCCAGAGCCGCGAGAGCGTGCGACTCTATATCGGGCATTTCTTGCGCCATTGGGCGGGGGATCTGTCGGCCTTCGACGGTGTGCTGGAGGACTGGGTGGATGCCTATCTCCAGCCTGGCGCGCTCGCGGGCGGGTTCGCCTGGTACCGCGCGGTCGACGCGGCACGCCGTGCACAGATCGCCGATGGGCCCCAGCCACGGCCACCCATCGCCGTGCCGGCGCGGGTCTTTTGGGGCGGTCGGGACCCGTTGTTGCCCGCCGCCTGGACCGAGGGCCTCACCGACTATTTCACCGAGATCGAGATCGAGATCGCCAAGGACGCGGGCCATTTCGTGTTCTTCGAGGTGCCTGAGGCCGCCAATCCTCGCCTGCTCGCCTTCTTCGACCGACGCCGCACCGCCGGGGCCTTCGATCCATGACTGTCTTCGGGGAGTGGGTCGCCCTCGATCTTTGGTTCTGGCTGGCGATGGTCGCCGTGGCGGTTGGAGGGTTCCTGCGCGGCTATTCCGGCTTCGGCTCCGCGCTCGCGATCATTCCCGTCCTCGCCGTCAGCTATGGTCCCCAAGCGGCGGTCGCCATGCACGCGATCATGGAGATCCCGGTGATCCTGCGCCTTCTGCCCGACGCGTTCGCCCGCGCGGAGCGGCGCACGGTGGCCCCGATGCTGCTCGCGCTGCTTGCCGTGACACCGGTGGGCGCGCTCGCCCTGCGCTTTGTGGATCCGGAGATCATGCGCATCGTCATCTCGATCGTCGTGCTCGGCATGGTGGGTCTGCTGGCGCTCGGGCCTGGGCTGCCGCTCTTCCAGGGGCGGCGCGGCGCGGTGCTGGCCGGCGGGCTCGGTGGGCTCACGCAAGGGGCCACGGGGGTCGGAGGGCCGCCGGTGGTGGCAGCCCTGCTGGCCCGCGGCGATGGCGCAGCGACCGCCCGTGCAAACGTGGTCGCGGTGATGTCGTCTCTGATCGCCCTGTCGATCGTTGTCTTCGCGCTCTATGGCCTCGTCGACCGCCAGGTGCTGGTGATCGGGGCGCTGGCAGCGCCCGTGTGCCTGTTCACCACCATGGCGGGCGCTGCGGTGTTTCAACGGACGAATGGCGAGGGCTTCCGGGGGCTTGCGCTCTGGATGCTGGCCGCGCTGGCCGGGGTGACGCTCGTTACGGCGCTGGGGCAGCTTTGATCGGGTCGCCCGCCACATAGACCGCCCGAACGGCGCGGTCATCGCCAAGGGTCTGAAGGACGAAGAGCTCCTCAGCAAGGCTCTCTACCGTCTCCATGCGGAGGGTCATTTCCGCCGTAGCGTGGGCATCGAGCACCACGATATCCGCCTCGGTCCCGGGCGCGAGTGTGCCAATCCGGTCCGAGAGCGACAAAGCCTCTGCATTGCCGAGCGTCGCGCGCCAGAAGGCGGTGAGCGGATCCATCCGCTGGCCCTGGAGCGCGAGCACCTTGTACCCCTCGGAGAGCGTACGAAGCATCGAAGAACTTGTCCCCCCGCCGATGTCAGACGCGATGGCGGTGCGCAGGCCCTGGGTCTCGAGCCCCGCCATGTCGAAGAGCCCGGAGCCGAGGAAGAGGTTCGAGGTCGGGCAGAACACGGCCACGGAGCCGGTCTCGGCCATCGCTGCGCGCTCCCGCTCAGTGAGATGAAGGCAATGGCCGAACAGGCTGCGCGGACCGGCGAGCCCGTGGTCCTGGTAGATGCCGAAATAGTCGGGCGCCCCGGGATGCAGCTCCGCTGCCAGCGCGACCTCGGCATGGTTCTCCGAGAGATGGGTCTGGATGGGACAGTCCGGATGGGCCGCCGCCAGGGCGCCTGCTGCCTCCAGTTGCGCCGCCGAGGAGGTGATGGCAAAGCGCGGGGTGATCGCAACCTCGGCGCGCCCCACCCCGTGCCAGCGGGTCATCAGGGCGGCGGTCTCGTCATAGGCGGTCTCAGCGGTGTCGAGCAGCGCCTCCGGTGCGCCCCTGTCCATCATCACGCGTCCGCCGATCATGCGCAGATTGCGCCGGGCCGCCTCGGTAAAGAACGCCTCCGCCGAGGCCAGATGCGAGGTGCAGTAGGCCGCGGCCGTCGTCGTGCCATGCGCCAGCAGCCGATCAAAGAGCGCCGCCGCCATCCGCTGAGCGTGCGCGGGGTCGGCACAGCGCGCCTCCTCCGGAAAGGTGTAGCGCGCCAGCCAATCGAGCAGCTCGGTGCCCCAGGAGGCCATCACCCGCAGCTGCGGCATATGGAGATGCGCGTCGATCAGCCCCGGCAGGATCAGATGCGGGCGGTGGTCCTCGACCGGAACGCCGTCCGCGGCGATGGTGTCAAACGCCCCCGCCGCCGCGATCCGCCCGTCCATCAGCAGGAGCGCGCCGTCCTCCTCAAAGACCAGCGCGTCCAGATCGCCCACCCCCTCGGGCCGGCGCCGGAAGCTGAGCGTCCGGCCACGGAGGAGGCGTTGCGTCATGCTCAGCTCTGCACGCCGGCGACGTACCAATCCATGGTGAGCAGCGCGCCATCGTCCATCATCTCGCCCTCGGCCACGCGCACTGTGCCGTCGACATCGGTCAGAGGCCCGGCGAAGACGCTGTTGGTGTTCTCAAGGATCTGCGCCTTTACCGCCTCGGCGGCCGCGACCACATCCGCCGGCACACGCTCATTGTAGGGGGTGATCTCCACCGCGCCTTCCTTCATCCCCCACCAGGTGGACTGGCTCGCCCAGGTGCCGTCGATCACGGCCTGCACACGGTCGACATAGTACGGCCCCCAGTTGTCTTTGATCGCCGTCAGATGCGCGTTGGGGGCAAAGCTCTCCATGTCCCAGGCCTGGCCGAACGCCATCAGCCCCCGCTGCTCTGCCGCCTGAAGTGCGGCCGGGCTGTCGGTGTGCTGGGTGATGATGTCGACGCCCTGGTCGATCAGCGCCTTCGCCGCGTCGGCCTCTTTGGCTGGGTCATACCAGGTGTTCACCCAGATCACGCGGGTCTGGAAATCGGGGTTCACCTTCTGTGCGGCAAGCTGGAAGGCGTTGATGCCCATCACGACCTCGGGGATCGGGAAGGAGGCGATGTAGCCGCCGATCCCGCTCTCGGACATGTGCCCGGCGATGGTGCCGCAGACCGCCCGCCCCTCATAGAAGCGGGAGTTGTAGGCAGACATGTTCCCGTGGGTCTTGTAGCCCGTCGCATGCTCGAAGAACGTGTCGGGCGTGCGCTGCGCCACCTTCAGCGTCGGGTTCATATAGCCAAAGGAGGTCGTGAAGATCAGCGCGTTGCCGTCTGCCGCCAGACGCCGGATCACCCGCTCGGCATCCGGTCCTTCGGCCACGTTCTCCACATAGGTGGTGACGACCTTGTCGCCAAAGGCCTTCTCGACATCGAGGCGCCCCTGGTCATGGGCATAGGTCCAGCCATGGTCGCCGATTGGGCCGATATAGACCCAGGCGACTTTGACCGGATCGGCCGCGCGGGCGGCGGAGCCGAGGGCCGCGGTGGCTGCCGCAGCGGTCACAAAGGTGCGTCTGGTGAGCATGGTGGTCTCCTCTGTTTAAGGCCCGTCACTGCGCGGGCTTGAAGGGTTTGCCGAGGCAGGCGGGCGCTTGCGCCCCCGGTCCGCGGCGGAGCGAGATCAGCGCGAGCACGGCGATGGTCGCGATATAGGGCATGGCGGCGAGCAATTCGGGTGCAACGGCGATCCCGGCCGCTTTGGCGTGGAGCTCGAGGGTCATCACTGCGCCGAAGAGATAGGCGCCGAGCAGAAGCCGCCCAGGCCGCCAGGCGGCAAAGACCACCAGCGCCAGAGCGATCCAACCGCGCCCAGCGGTCAGCTCCTCGGCCCACATCGGTGTCAGCACGGTCGAGTAGTAGGAGCCCGCGAGCCCTGCCATCGCGCCACCGAACGCCACGGCGGCGTAGCGGATCGCGATCACCGGATAGCCGATGGAGTGGGCGGAGGCATCGCTCTCGCCAACCGCGCGGAGCACGAGGCCCGCCCGGGTGCGGGTCAGGAACAGCCAGACCGCCAGCACCGCCGCCAGCGAGACATAGACCAGCATGTGGTGCCCGAAGAGGAGACGCAGCAGCGGGTCCTCAGCCAGCTCTGGCGGGAAGACCGACCCCTGGACCTCCACCGTCCGCCCGACGAAGCCCTCACCCAGCAGTGCCGAGAGCCCGATCCCAAAGATCGTCAGCGCCAGGCCGGTCGCCACCTGGTTCGCCGCCAGTGTCAGCGTCAGCAGCCCGAACAAGAGCGCAGCCAGGGTGCCGGCAGCCATTGCCGCAACCCATGCGGCCAGCGTGGCCCCCGTGACACTCATCGCGGCGAAGCCTGCGACCGCGCCCATCAGCATCATGCCCTCGACCCCGAGGTTCAAAACGCCCGCCTTCTCCACCACCAGCTCGCCGAGCGCCGCGAGCAGGATCGGCGTCGCCGCCCCCACCACGGTCATCAGGATCGCAATCAGAATGGCGTCGGTCATGCGGGCTCCCGCGCAGCAAGACGGACCCGATAGCGCACCAGCACATCGACGCCGAGCAGGAAGAACAGCATCATCGCCTGGAACACGCCGGCGGCGGCAGCTGGCAGACCGAGCCCGGACTGTGCCATCTCGCCGCCTACATAGGTCACGGCCAACACCAGTGCCGCGAACACGATCCCGATGGGGTGCAATCGCCCAAGGAACGCGACGATGATCGCGGTGAAGCCATACCCCGTGGGAAACTGCGGCACCATCTGGCCGAACGGTCCGGCCGCCTCGAGCGCGCCGGCGAGCCCAGCGAATCCGCCAGAGATCAGCATCGCCGCCCAGACCGTCCGCTTCGCGCCGAAGCCCGCATGGACAGCCGCCCGAGGTGCCTCGCCCACCACCCGGATCGAGAAGCCGAACACCGTGCGCGCCATCACCCCCCACATCAGGAGCGCGGCGAGAAAGGCGATCGGCACCCCCCAGTGGACGAAATCCGTGCCCGGCACCGTCGGCAACATCTGGTAGGCCGAGAACAGCCGCGTCTCGGGAAAGCTGAAGCCCTCCGGGTCCTGCCATGGCCCCCGCATCAAATAGTTCAGCAGCTGCACCGCCACATAGGTGAGCATCAGGCTGGTCAGGATCTCGTTCACCCCCAGTCGTACGCGCAAGACCGCAGGCACCGCCGCCCAGGCCATGCCCGCCGCCGCACCGGCTAACACCATCAGCGGCAGGATCCACGGCCCGTCGAGCTCCCAGGTGGCCAAGGCAACCCCGGTGGCGCCGAGCCCGCCGAGCACGTATTGCCCCTCGGCCCCGATGTTCCAGACCCCTGCCCGGAAGCCGACCGAGAGACCAAGGGCGATCAGGATCAGCGGGGCCGCCTTGATGCCGAGGTCCTGCCAGATCGCCGGCGTCGTCACGGGCCGCACGAAGATCTCAGCGACCGCCCCCGGTCCGTCATAGCCGAGCGCCGAGAACACCGCGGCCCCCGCGCCCATGGTAAGCGCCACCGCGAACAGCGGACTGAACGCGCGCATCACCCCGCTCGGGGCGGCGCGGCGGACAAGCTCAAGCCGCATCGGCGCCTCCTTGGTGGCTGCCGTGGATGCCACCCATCAAAAGCCCGATCTCGTCGACCGAGGCCTGCGCCGTCTCGAGCCGCGCCGAGAGCCGCCCTTCATTTATGACCGCAAGCGCATTGGTGATCGCCAGCAACTCGTCGAGGTCCTGGGAAATCACCACGACCGCCGAGCCCTCCGCCGCGAGGTTCAGCAGCGCACGGTGGATCGCCGTGGCAGCGCCCGCATCCACCCCCCAGGTCGGCTGGTCGACGATCAGCACCGCCGGGGTCTGGAGGAGTTCCCGCCCCATCACGAATTTCTGCAAATTGCCACCCGAAAGAGAGCCCGCTTCAGCCCTCGGTCCAGTCGCCTTTATCGCAAATGTCGCAACAATATCGCGCGCGAATATCGCAGGCTTTGTCGCACTGATGAGCCCTCCAGGAGCGAGCCCCTTGCTCTCGCGCGCGGTCAGCAGCGTGTTATCGGCCAGCGTCATCGAGGGGACCGCGCCATGGCCATTGCGTTCTTCGGGCACCGCGGCGAGGCCGAGACTGCGCCGTCCGGAGATGCCTGTTTGCCCCACATCACGCCCATCAAGGCGGATCTGGCGCGGCTCCTTTGCCAGGACCTCCCCAGACAGCGCCCGGAGCAGCTCCGACTGGCCATTGCCGGCAACACCAGCGATTCCAAAGACTTCGCCCGCACGCACCGAAAGCGAGATGTCGTGTAAGGCCTGTCCGAAGGGACCCTCGGCCGGCACGGTCAGCCTGTCGACCGCAAGGCGCACCGGCCCCGTGCCCGTGTTCGCGCGCCGGGGCACCGCGGCGAGCTCGGTCCCGATCATGAGCGCCGCCATCGAGGCCGGTGTCTCCTGCCGCGGATCGCAGGTCGCCACAACCCGCCCCCCCCGCAGGATCGTCGCCGCCTCGCAAAGCGCCCGGATTTCGTGCAGTTTGTGGCTGATATAGAGGATCGAGCAGCCCCGGGACGCTAGATCTCGTAGGGTTGCAAAGAGCTGTTCCACCTCTTGCGGGGTGAGAACGGAGGTTGGCTCGTCCATGATCAACAGTTCAGGATCGAGCAGCAATGCCCGCACAATCTCAATGCGCTGACGCTCGCCAACCGACAGGGTGCTCACCACCCGGTGCGGATCGAGCGTGAGACCATAGGTGTCCAGCAGACGGCGCACTTCGGCTTCCAGCTTGCGCGGAGGCAGGTGCACATCCAGCCCGAGCGCAATGTTCTCCAGCACTGTCATCGGCTCGAACAGCGAAAAGTGCTGGAAAACCATGCCGATGCCGAGACTGCGGGCCTCTCGCGGGCTGTCGATCCGCGTTGACGCGCCGTTCCAGCGGATCTCGCCCGCGTCCTGTTGGAGAATGCCGTAGACGATCTTGACCAAGGTCGATTTGCCCGCGCCGTTCTCGCCGAGGAGCGCGTGGATCTCTCCGGGTCGGACCGCGAAACCCACATCGTCATTGGCGATCACCCCGGGGAAGGTCTTGGTGATGCCCGAGAGCTGGAGGCGCGGCAGGGTCATCGGATCTCTGCCGGTTGTGCCGGGTGCGGTGCGAGGGCGGCCATCACGTCAGCGGCGACGCGGGCGGCGATCACCGCGGGGCGCTTGTCCGGCGGGCCTCCGGCGCCGATGGGACAGGTCAGGCGGGGCAGGAGATGGGGCGCGTCTGGCCCGAGCCAGCGCGCGAAACTGGTGCGCTTGGTGGCCGAGCCGATCAACCCGACATACCGCGCATCGCCCCGCGCAAGCGCCTCTCTCGTCACGAGAAAATCCAATGCGTGGTCGTGCGTCAGGATCACATAGGCCGCGCCGGCCGGGGCGCCGCGCACCTCTGCCTCGGGCAGCGCGGTGAGCGTGGCGTCGATCCCATAGGGCACATCAGCGAGCGCCTCGGCCCGGGTGTCGATGAGCTGGGTGCGGAGCGGCAAAAGCGCCAGTGCACGGGCCAGAGCGCACCCCACATGGCCAGCTCCGATCACCAAAACGGCAGGGTCGGCCGCCCGCTCAGCCGCCAAGCGGGCCCGCGCCGCCTGACGGCCAGCCGCATCGAGCCGCCGAAGCGACAGGGTCACATGTCCGCCGCAGCACTGGCCGATGGCCGGGCCGAGCGGGATGGCGAGGGTCTCGTCAGTCCGGCCAGAGACCAGGAGCGCCCGTGCCGCCTCGATGGCCGTCATCTCCAGCGCGCCGCCGCCAATGGTGCCCGCCTGCGCATCTGCCGTGACCAGCATCCAGGTCCCTGCTGCGCGCGGGGTCGATCCGCGGGCCTGGGTGATCCGGATCTCGGCTAGCGGGGCCGCAGTCTCGAGGGCAGTGTCGAGCAGTGTCCTCATGCGCGCGCCCGCAGCCGTTCGCAGGCCATCAGCACCCGTTCCGGCGTGGCGGGAGCGTCGAGACGGGGGCACTCTCGGTAATCCGCGAGGCTCGCCACCGCCATGGAGAGCGCCTCGAACCCCGCCATCGCCAGCATCAGGGGCGGCTCGCCGACAGCCTTGGAGCGCCGAACGGTGGGCTTCGCGTTTTCGGACCAGCTGGCCAGGCGGACACGGAAATCGCGCGGGATGTCGGAGGCGAGCGGGATCTTGTAAGTGCTGGGGGCGTGCGTGCGCAGGCGGCCTTCCGCGTCCCACCACAGCTCCTCGGAGGTCAGCCAGCCGAGCCCCTGGATAAAGCCGCCCTCGATCTGGCCAATGTCCAGCGCCGGGTTCAGCGATCGGCCCACATCATGGAGAATGTCGACCCGGCGGAACAGATACTCGCCCGTGAGCGTGTCGATCTCGGCCTCCGCCACCGCAGCTCCGAAGGCGTAGTAATAGAACGGTCGACCGCGGCCCGCCTTGCGGTCCCAGTGGATCTCGGGCGTGCGGTAGAACCCGGCTGCGGAGAGGTGGACGCGCGCCATATAGGCGGCCTCGACCAGCTCCGCAAAAGGCATGCGCTTTCCGCCGATGCGGACCGTTCCAGGCTCGAAGACCACCTGATCGGTCGGAACTCCGTGGCTCTCGGCCGCAAATGCCACCAGCCGCGCGCGGATCTGCCCCGCCGCATCCGCCGCCGCCGCCGCGTTCAAATCGGTGCCGGAGGAGGCCGCCGTCGCAGAGGTGTTCGGCACCTTGTCCGTCGCGGTGGCCGTCACCCGGACCGCGCCGAGATCGATTTGGAACGCATCGGCGACCACCTGCGCGACCTTGGTGTGAAGGCCCTGCCCCATCTCCGTCCCGCCATGGTTCAGCTGGACCGAACCGTCGCGGTAGAGATGCACAAGCGCGCCCGCTTGGTTATACCAGGTGGCTGTAAAGCTGATGCCGAACTTCACGGGCACGAGGGCAATGCCGCGGCGGAGCACCGGGTTTCGCGCATTGAACGCCAGCACCGCGGCCCGGCGCGCCTGATAGTCGGCGCCGTCCTCCAGCTCGTCGACCAACCGCTCAAGGATGCAGCCTTCGATCGCCTGGTGGTAGGGGGTCAGGTCTCCGTCGCGGTAGAGGTTCGCGCGCCGCACCGCCAGTGGGTCCAGACCGGTGGCATAGGCGACCTCTTCGATGATGCGCTCCGCCCCGAGCATGCCTTGTGGCCCTCCAAACCCCCGGAAGGCCGTGTTGGACACCGTGTTCGTCCGCAGGGGCCGCGAGGTGAGCCGTGCCGCGGGATAGCGATAGCAGTTGTCCGCGTGAAACAGCGCGCGGTCCGTGACAGGGCCGGAGAGATCTGCCGAAAACCCACAGCGCGCAGCATAGGTCGCCTCGACCCCCCGTATGTGGCCAGCGTCGTCAAATCCAACGGCATATTCCACGGCCATATCATGGCGCTTTCCGGTGGCCAGCATGTCCTCGTCGCGGTCGGGGCGCAGTTTCACCGGGCGGCCGGTTCGGCGCGCCGCCACCGCGGCCACCACAGCGAAGAGGTTTGCCTGGGTCTCCTTGCCGCCAAAGGCCCCGCCCATGCGCCGCACCTCCACCGTGACCGCCGCCGAGGGCAGGCCAAGCGCGTGGGCCACCATGTGCTGGACCTCGGAGGGGTGCTGGGTCGAAGAGAGCACGCGCATCTCGCCAGCCTCGCCCGGGATCGCCAGTGCAATCTGCCCTTCAAGATAGAGATGATCCTGCCCGCCGATCTCCATTCGGCCAGCGAGACGGCGAGGCGCAGCGGCGATCGCCGCTTCGGCGTCCCCGATTGCAAGCGTCAACGGTTCGGTCACCAGATCGCCCCCGGGCGCCGCATCCGCAATGGTCAAGACCGCAGGTCGCGGGGTGTAGGTGACCTCTGCCAGGCGCACGGCCCGGCGCGCCGCGTCACGGGTCTCGGCGATCACAGCAAAGAGTGGCTGTCCGTGGAACAGCGCCACCCCGTCGGCCAGCACCGGATCGTCCTGTTTGCCGGTCGGCGAGACATCGTTGTGGGGCAAGTCCGCGGCGGTCAGAACCGCCACAACCTCGGGGGCCTCCTGCGCCGCCTCATTGTCCAGCGCAAAGGCCGCATGGGCATGTTCCGAAAGCCCGAGCGCAGCGTGCAACGTGCCCGAGGGTTCGGGAACATCGTCGATAAACCGTGCGGTCCCCGTCACATGGCCGAGCGCACTGTCATGGGGCTCCGCGCTGCCGGGGGCACCGGCGATGCCCTTCGCTATGGGCACGGTGCGGTTCATGCGGGCTCCTCGGCGCCGAGCGTGACCGGTGCGCCCCCTTGCTCCAACCAGACCCGGCGGAGCAACCCCTTTGCCGCAGTCATGCGATAAGCCGCCGACGCCCGGCAGTCGGAGATCGGGGTTAAGTCCTGCTCCAAGGCCGAGCAGGCTGCCTCAATTGCATGGCCATCGAGCGTCCGGCCTGTCAGCGCTGCCTCCGCGGCGCGTGCCCGTCGCGGTGTCGCAGCCATCCCGCCGAAGGCGATGCGGGCGGACGCCACCTCGCCCCCGTCCACAGTCAATCGGAGCCCCATGGCGAGCGCGGAAATGTCCTCATCCCGGCGCTTGGAGACCTTGTGCGCGGCACAAATGTCCTGCGGGCCGGGGTCAGGGACCTCGACGGCTTCGACGATCTCACCGGAACGCAGGTCCTGACGGCCATAGTCGAGAAAGAAGTCTTCCAACGGCATCCGCCGACGGCCCTTGCTGGAAGCCAGCACCAGCTCCGCCCCGAGCGCCATCAGCAATGGCGGGGTGTCTCCGATGGGCGAACCGTTGGCGATGTTGCCGCCGATCGTGCCCATAGCGCGGACCTGCTCGCCGCCGATCCGCATCCAATAGCCGAGCGCCCAGCGCCAGCGCCGCGTGACCACCGGAACCATGTCGGCATAGCTGGCAAGCGCCCCGATCCGCAGACCATCCGCTCGCTCCTCGATCCGCGCAAGTTCATCGAGATGACCGATGAAGAGCGCCGGCGCGATCGGATCGAGCCGTTTCGTCGCCCAGAGACCGACATCCGTGGCCCCGGCGACGAGCGTCGCCTCCGGCACCGACGCTCGGAGCGCCAACAGATCGTCCAGATCCGAAGGCAGGACAGCCCGTTCGCCGTCCCGAGAAACCTCGACCCGAGCGCCATCGGCCATGGCAACAAGGCGTGCGGCCACCTCGCGCGCCCCGGTCACGAGCGGATCCTCCTCGGGCCTGCCAAATGCCCCCGCGCGGACCGCCGCACGCAGGATCGGCGCGTACCCGGTGCAGCGGCAAAGATTGCCCTGCAGAGCGGTCTTGGCCTCCGCCTCGGTCGGCTCGGGCTGCCGCAGCCAAAGCGCCGTCAGGGCAACCGCGATCCCCGGCGTGCAGAACCCGCACTGGGATCCGTGTTCGGCGACAAGCGCTTGCTGCACCGGATTGGCCCCCTCCTCGGCCAGCCCCTCCACCGTCACCACATGACAGCCATCGACCGTCGCCAGCGGCCGAATGCAGGCATTCACCGGGCGATAGTCCATCCCGTCTCCGCGCACACGGCCCACCAGCACCGTGCAAGCGCCGCAATCGCCCTCGTTGCACCCCTCTTTGGTGCCGGTCAGCCGACAGCCCTCGCGCAGCGCCCCCAGCAGCATGTCCGACGGCGCGACCGCCGAGCGCCGCTGTTCCTGCCCGTTCAGCAGAAAGCGGATCTCCCGGCGCACCTCGCCGTCCTCGCTGCCTGTCTTTTGCCCCATACCCTCTCCGGTGTTCGCAGATGCGGCACAACGGCGGAGTATTGCGGCTGCACTGGCGAAGGGAAATGCAGAACCGCCTTACGGCAGCAAAAAAATTCTCCGCCAATGAGGAGAGCCGGCGTGCTAGCCTCTCGCTCGGGCCAGAGACCCATTTGTATGAAGGACAGCAGGAGTAACGCCCTATGACCGACTATGCCTCCCCGCCCGGCGGGCTGCCATCCCAGAGCGAGCTTATGACTGGACGCGCGGTTTTCACCGAGGCTTACGCTGTGATCCCTGCGGGCGTTCAGCGGGACATCACCGCAAGCAGTCTGCCGGGGTGGGAGAACACGCGCGCCTGGGTCCTGGCACGGCCGCTTTCGGGTTTTGCCGAAACCTTCTCGCAATATGCGGTCGAGGTCGGTTCTGGCGGCGGCTCGGAAACACCGGAGCCGGACCCCGAGGCCGAGGGCGCGATCTTCCTGACCCATGGCGGAGCGCTCTTGAGCGTGGCGGGCGAGATCCACCGGCTGTCGCCTGGCAGCTTCGCCTATCTCCCGCCGGGAGTGCCTTGGACGCTAAAGACCACCCAAGGGGCGCGCTTCCTGTGGATCCGCAAGCGCTATGTTCCCGCCGTCGACCTGCCGGCTCCAGAACCTGTGATCGCCGCCGAGACAGCTATTGCACCGGAGCCCATGCCCGGCTCCGAGGGCCGTTGGGGAACCACGTTGTTCACCGATCCGGGCGATATGCGCCACGACATGGCCGTCGCGATCGTCAACTTCGAGCCGGGCGGATGCATCCCGTTCGAGGAGACCCATGTGATGGAGCATGGGATCTACGTGCTCGAGGGTAAGGCAGTGTACAAGCTCAACCGTGACTGGGTCGAAGTCGGCGCGGGAGACTTCCTCTGGCTGCGCGCCTTCTGCCCCCAGGCCTGTTATGCGGGCGGCCCCGGGCGGTTCCGGTACCTGCTCTACAAGGACGTCAACCGGCACGCTGTGCTCGGCCGCTGAGGGCGGACGGCCCTACTATTTGAGAGGCAAAACCCGGTCCGCCTCGCGCAGCGCTGCGGATCGCAAGCACTGGGGCACTGGCAGCCAGTCCGGTCCGAGCTCCCCGCGGCGCGCAAGCGGCCCGATCCTGCCAAGGGCGTCCCGCATAGCGCGCCAGCTGTCGAAATACGCCTCCGGCCCCAAGATGGCCCCGAGCAGATCGAGAAACGTGACGTCCCCTAAGCCACGCAGGCTCCGCGCCGAGGCCGCAGCACAGAGCGCATCCGAGCCCGGGCAATGCTCACGGCAGAGCGCGCCTATGGGGCGCAGGTCCGGCGTCCGCTCCGCATCCCGGAGGAGGACGGCACCGAGCCTCTCGAGCTCGGGCTGCGACAGAGGGCGGCCCGGCTCGGCACGGGAAGCAAACCACTGCTCGAGCTCGATCCAGCGCTCATAGAGGTCCGCTGTCTCCGCATCGAGCGATGGGGGCGCGAGGTCCATCTGCCCGAGCAACCCAGCGGCCCGGATCGCATACCAACGTTCCTCGCGCAGAGCCGCTGCGAACTCCGCCTGCTTGGCCGGGGGCCAGGGATCGCCCCTCCAGCGCGCACGCCGGGCCTCGGCCTCCTCGGGCTCCAAAAGGTTTCGCATCCGCTGTGTCCCGGCCTCCATGGCGCGCAGGAACCAGAGGTTTGCATAGGCCGGCTCCCGGTCTGTCAAAACGGTCTCTGCAAACAGGATTGCCTCGATATCGAGGGTTCGGTTTTTCTTGGCGGTCTTCAGTTCCACGACGAAACGCCGCCGAAAGCCGGCCGCCACCATGGCCTCGGCCCGCTCGACCCACTCCTCCGGGGTCGTTGCCTTGCGCAGAGCGTTGGCCAGCGATGACGGCGTCGGAGTGCCGTCGTCGCTCGCGGGAGAGCGGATGAACCCCTTGTTGAACCCGACCCTGTCAGGCGGAAACAGCGCCTGGCGCTCCGCGCGGCTCATCCCCGGGAAATCCTTGCCTAAGTGGAACTCGATCCTGCGTGCCAGCATCCGCGCGGCCCGGTTGCCGTCCGACGCCAGCGCCCCGATCACCCAGACCGCCGCCCGCGGGTCCTTGTCGGTCAGCCAGGCCTCAGCCCCAGCCCGGAGCGCCAGATCGTCGGCGCCGGGAACGCCCTCAGCAGCCGCATGACCAAGCATCAGGCCGAAGAGCATCCCCGGTACGGATGCCCAGGCCCGCAGCATCAGGAGGCAAGCCCCGGATAGGTGTAGGGGTGGTCGGCCGAGAACTCCCAATCCGGGTCGTCCCAGGCGATCATCTTGCCGGGGTTCAGCAGGCCCTTGGGATCGCATTCGCGTTTAAAGGCAAGCTGCACCGGGTCGGTGGCCTTCATGCCCCCCTCCTCCAGCGTGTAGCGGTGGGGGTTGAAGATCGGGCAGTCATTCGCCTCGTGGATCGCAACGATCTCATCCAGTCGCGCCTCAGTCGTGTAGCGCACAAGCGGCAGGCCAGAGAGCATCGGGCGCCCGTCGAAGCGCGTGATCTCGGTGTGGATCGGCACCTCGTCGCCGAAGATCTCCACCATCCTGGCCATCGAGGCGATGGGGTCGGCGCCCATATAGGCGGTCTGGAGATAGGTGATCGAGGGGTCGACCCGGAGCGCGCGGAGCGTCGTGTGGTTCCAGCCGAGCTCATAGGCGGGCGGGATCCCCTTCTCCCAATCCCGGTCAGCGCGGTAGAGCACCTCTGCCCCCCAGCGCCCGGCGATGGTCAGCAGCGCGTCGAGCGACTGGGGCGCGACCATGGCGATGGCAACCGAGCGGCCTGCGGGCAGGAACTTCGCGTGGCGCTTGAAGTATTGCAAGGGCACCGGGTCGGCGACGGTGCACATCTCCTTCAGCAGCACCGCGTCCTCGTCGGCCATCGCCATGCCGAAGCGAGTGGCCTCGATCACATCGCCGAAGCCGAAGATCACATCCACCCAGTCATAGGCGGGGGCCAGCGGCATCGTAACCTCGATGATCGCCCCGTTCACCCCGTAGGCGTGGTTGGCTTTTTGGATGTCGTCGCCGGTCAGCTCGATCACCCGCGGCTCGGCTTCGCAGGTGACGAGTTTGAGCGCGAGGATGTTGCCGGTCGCGCGCAAGCCCCCCCAGCGGATCGAGCCGACACCGCCCGAGCCCCCTGCGATGAACCCGCCGAGCGAAGCCGTGCCGTGGGTCGAGGGATGGATGCGCAGCTCCTGACCCGTTTGCTCGCGCGTCTGTCGGTCGAGATCGGCGAGGATGATGCCGGCCTCCGCCCGGATGCGCCCGGGCGCGAGCTCCTTGATTGCGGTCATGTGCTTCATATGGAGCACGATCCCGCCCGAGAGCGGCATCGCCTGGCCGTAATTGCCCGTGCCCGCCCCCCGCGTGGTCACCGGCACGCCATGGGCGAAGGCCACGCGCATGACGTCGATCACCTCGGCCTCGGAGCGCGGAGCCACCACGAAATCCGCTGTGACGCCGTCGAGCCGCTCCTTCAGCACGGGCGAGTACCAGAAGAAGTCCCGGCTCTTCTGCTTCACCGTGGCGGGGTTGTCGTCGAGATCCAAGTGGGCGAGGGCTGCCTTGGCGGCCTCGATATCGGTCATGGGGTCTCCATCAGCGGGTCGAGCTCGGCATAAGCCGGCAGGGTGGTGTCGATCGCGCGGCCGCCGCGGATCACGATCCGGTCTGCATGGGGGCGGGAGAGCAGCTCGGTCCAGCTGCGCGCACCGGGGACGATGATCAGATCGGCCGGGCGGCCCTCGGCGATCACACCCGCTTCGAGCCCCAGCGCGTGGGCCGGCGCGCTCGCAAAGGCTGCGGGCCAGTCCCCCACCGGGTGGTCGAGATGGGCAATGCGGGTCGCCTCCCGCCAGACCTCCAGCATGTCCATGTCGCCATAGGCATAGAACGGATCGCGCGTGTTATCGGAAGCGAAACTGACCGGGATGCCCCGCGCCCGCATTTCATGCACCAGCGTGATGCCACGGTAGCGCGGGGTGCGGCCTGGTACGCGGTCCTGGAGATACAGATTGCACATCGGCAGGCTGACGATGCTGAGCCCCGCTTCGGCCACGCGGTCGAGAATGCGGTCGGCCTCCGCCTCGGCCATGGTCGAGAGCGAACAGCAATGGCCGCAAAGAACACGGCCCTCGTAGCCGGTCTCGATCACGGCGTCGGCGATCTGCCCCAGCGTTTGGGAGGCCGGGTCCAGCGTCTCGTCCGCGTGAAAGTCCACATCCAACCCGCGTTCGACGGCCAGTCGGAAGAAGGTGCGCAAACGCTCGGAGTTGTCCGGCAGCGTATAGGTCACAGCCCCCAGCACCCCGCCATGGCGCGCTACCAAATCGGCCGTCTCGCGATAGGCGTCGCTCTCCACCGCCTCGAGCGTGGTCAACGCCGCCATCTGGAGCGTGATCCGTCCGGCCCAAGCCTCGCGAGCGTCCGATGCCATCTCCCAGGACGATGCGGTCCGGTGGTCGCCGCTGTCGAGATGGGTGCGGATGGCGACGGTGCCTCGGGCGTAGGCCGAGCGCAGGGAAAACTCCATCCGCGCGCGCACATCCTCGGCGGTCCAGCGCGCGCCCCGATCCTCCGCGACCGAGGTCAGCGCCCCCATAAAGGTGCCGTCCGGGTTCGGCTTGCGTGCCCAGATGTGCCCCTTGTCGAGATGGGTATGGCAATCCACCAGCCCCGGCAGGACGACGGCACCACGGATCGGGATCTCCTGGCCGCCAGTGCCACCGATCCGCCCATCCGCCACGGCCAAGTCGCAAGTCACAAAGCCCTGAGCATCCGCATGCCCAAGCCCCTCAGACATCGCAGCCGGCACCCGGGCGCCGGTCAGTCGATAAGGACCAGAGGCGGGGATCATCGCTCGCGGCTCACAGCGCTCTCATGCCATTTCCGGAGCACCAGATGGCTGATCAGCGTCATCACGGCGAAGATCAGCACCCCCGTGAGCGCGATCAGGATGAGGGCCGCGAACATGCGCGGGATGTTGAGCCGGTAGGACGCCTCGAGGATGCGGAAGGCAAGGCCCGAGCCCACGCCTCCGGTGCCCGCCACATACTCCGCCACCACAGCCCCGATGAGCGACAGCCCGCCCGCGATCTTGAGCCCTGCGAGGAAGAAAGGCATGGCCGAGGGGATCTGCAGATGCCTCAGCGTCTGCCACTTCGAGGCGCCGTAGATCCGGAAGAGGTCCCGCAGGTTGTGGTCCGCCGAGTTCAGCCCGAGCGTGGTGTTCGACAGGATCGGGAAGAACGCCACGATCCAGGCGCAGATGAGGAGCCCCGCGATCTTGCTGTCCACATAGATGAAGATCAGCGGCGCGATGGAGACGATGGGCGTCACCTGCAGGATCACCGCATAGGGAAAGAGCGACATCTCCACCCATTTCGACAGCGAGAACAAGACGGCGAGGCCAACCCCCAGAACCACGGCGGTGAAAAGCGCCATGAAGGTGATCTTCAGCGTCACCATCAGCGCGCTGAACAGGATCGGCCAGTCGGTGACCAGCGCATCTGCCACGCGGCCCGGCCCCGGAAGGATGTAATGCGGGATCTCGTTCGCACGCACCACCCAGTCCCAGGCGAGCAGGGTCAGGGCAACCACCACGGCCGGCAGCACCCAGGCGCCGATCTTCTCGGCCCGCCGCCGGCGCATGCGGGCGAGTTCTTCGAGGTCGACCTCCGGGGCCTGCGCAGCGTCGGTCATGCCGCCTCCATTGCATCGCGAAGCGCGGCCGACACCCGGTGGCAGCGTTCGACATAATCATGGGAGGTGCGGAAGCTCGCATCGCGGACTGCGTCGGTGCTGTTGTCGATGTCGTGCACCACGCGGCCCGGACGCGCTGCCATCACCACGATGCGCGAGGAGAGGAAGACGCTCTCAAACACCGAATGGGTCACGAAAATCACGGTGCAGCCGAGCTTCTGTTGTAGGGCCAACACGTCGTCGTTCAGCTTGAACCGGGTGATTTCGTCCAGCGCCGCGAAAGGCTCGTCCATCAACAGCAGTTTGGGCCGGGTCACCATCGCGCGCGCAATGGAGACGCGCATCTTCATGCCGCCCGAGAGCTCGCGCGGATAGGCCCCCTCAAACCCCGCGAGACCGACCGAGGCGATCGACTCCTCAACCTCCGCTTTTGCCGCCGCTTTGGAAACCCCGCGCAGCCGGAGCGGCAGCCAGACATTGCCGAAGACCGTCGACCAGGGCGCGAGCGTGGGCTCCTGGAACACCACGCCGAGATCCGGCTGCGTCCCCGCCCGCCACCGGATTGCGCCCGAGGTCGGATGCGTGAGCCCTGCGATCAGGCGGAGCGCTGTGGATTTCCCACAGCCAGACGGGCCGAGCAGCGACACGAACTCTCCCTCGCCGAGGGAGAGATCCATCCCCCTCAGTGCTGTCACCGAGCCGCTGAACACCTTGGTCGCGTTGGCGACCCGGATAAGCGGCTCCGCCTGGGCAGGACGGTCCACGCCTACTCGCCGACCAGCTCTTTGCGGATGTCGAGCCCGGCCCCTTTGTTGACGAAGTCGAGCGTGTAGGCAGCCTTGAAGTCGAGATCGCCGTCGACCAGCCCAAGACCCACGAAGGTGTCGAAGATCTCCTTCATATACGCATCCGTCATCGCGTTGATGCCGAGGTCGAGCGCATCGCCCGAGTCCGCAATGCCATATTTCTTGAGCGCATCGATCGAGAACGCGATCTGCCCATCGGACATATCGGGGTTGTCCTCCTGGATCATCGCATTCGCTGCCGCGTTGTCACCATAGAGGTAGTTGTACCACCCCTTCGCCGTGCCATCGACGAAGCACTCCACCAGCTTGGGGTTCGCGTCCACAAAGGGCTTCATCATCTCGATGGTCGTCGAATACCCGATATAGCCATAGTCGGCGAGCAGCCAGACATCGGGCGCCCAGCCGGTGGCCTGTTCGATGGCATAGGGCTCGGAGGTCACATAGCCCTGCTGCGCCTTGTCCTTGTCGGCGATGAAGGGGGCGGAGTTGTAGGTGTAGACCCCGCGGTTCTCCTCCTTGAAGCCGTAGCGGTTGATCAGGATCTTGTACCAGGAGAGGTTCGCACCATCGTCGGTCAGAACCTCGAGACCTTCAGCCGCCATCTCCTCCATCGAAGCCACGCGCCCCGGATGGGTCATGACCACCTGCGGCTCCTTCTGGAAGTTCGCGCCGACGACCACGATCGGGATGCCTTCCGAGATCGCGTTCCAGGGTTGGATCATGTTGCCGCCCATATAGGCGTCCATCTTGCCGGCGATCATCAGGGCGCGACCATTCACCTGCGGACCGCCGGGAACGATCTCCACATCCAGCCCGCAAGCCTCATAGGTCCCGTCGACCACGGCCTGATAATAACCGCCATGCTCTGCCTGGGCGACCCAGTTGGTGCCGAAGGTGAATTTGGTGAGGTCCTGCGCCGGAGCTGCGCCCGCCGCGAGGGCCAAGACAGCCGCCCCACCGAGGGCTGCCATCCGGATCGGATTGTCCATGATGTGTCTCCTGTTGCCCCGGCCCCGGTGCCGCCGGGTTGTTGATCTCTCGAGCGAGCCTGCCTCAGCGCCTTTGCGCTGTCGAGCGCAGATGCACGGGTGTACGGCATATGCCAACGGATCGGTCACCCTTGGCCGTGGCCTGCCCGGTTGATAGGCAAAGGGAGCGTCACACGCCCAGGGGACCGGGAAGGAGCGTGTCCGGGTCGACGGCGTGGACCTCCTTCAGCAGTGCCAGGAACGCGTCGGTGTGGCGCGCGAGAATCGCCTCGCCCATCTCCGCGGTCGCGGCCCTCGCATCGCCTGCCGTGCCTGCAGGATGGAGATCCTGCGCCATCCAGCCGGTCGACGTTGCGCCGTGCAGGCGCAGCTGCCGGAACCGCTCGATATGGGAGAGCTGGGTGGTGCGAAAATCCTGCGCCGCGCTCATATCGACGAGATCCGGGCGGATCGCCAGCATCTGCGCCGTCTCCGACGCCCCGCCGTGGATGCCGTAGGCGCCCTCCTCCGCCGGAAGCAGATCCGCCGTGTCGACGCCCGTCCCCCAAGCCGTGGTCACGCAGATCAAGCCGTGCTCGACCCGCAACTCCCGCGCCACGACCCCCATGGGCGCAACATTCCCCCCATGTGAGGTCACGATGACCAGCTTGCGCACCCCTGCCCGCGCCACCGACGCTCCGATCTCCAGCCACGTGTGGATCGCCGTGTCCCAATCGAGCGTCAGCGTGCCCGGATAATCGAGATGTTCGTTCGACTTGCAGACCTCCTCGACCGGCAGGAACACCGCAGGAAGGTCTCCGACGCCCGCGACCGTGCGGGCCACCATTTCGCCCGCGATGATGGCGTCCACACCGACCGGCAAGTGCGGCCCGTGCTGCTCGATCGCGGCGATCGGCAGCACCGCGATCCAGTCACTGCAGTCGGCGAAACCGGTGGTCGGGATTTCCCGCCAGTAAGGGCTCAAGGGGCGGCGGCCAGGCATTCCACCTCCACCACAAACTCAGGGCGGGCAAAGCCGGAGACGATCATCAGTGTCGAGGCCGGCGGAGGCGAGACCGCTTCGAAAAACGCGTTCCGTGCGGTCATGTAGCCCGGCAGATGCGCGCGATCCGTAACGTAGGCATTCAGGCGCACGACATCGGCGCGGGACATGCCGGCCTCAACCAGGATCGCCTCGAGATTGGCAAGGGCCAGGGCCGTCTGCGCCTCGGCCCCCTCAGGGATCGTCCCATCCGCCGCAATGCCGAGCTGGCCAGAACAGGCCACGAGCCTCCAGCCGGGCGGCACCTCCACA
The DNA here is from genome assembly GCA_039816045.1 of Pseudomonadota bacterium. Taxonomy (GTDB): domain Bacteria; phylum Pseudomonadota; class Alphaproteobacteria; order Rhodobacterales; family Rhodobacteraceae; genus Thermohalobaculum. Next base: position 102,652 of record JBCBYB010000001.1, on the reverse strand, counting down.
CCCGCGGAATAGGCCGAGAACGGCGCGTGGATACCCTTGGGATCCAGCGCACGCATCAGGCGATCCGACCGATCCGACGCCCGACCCGGTCGAGAAAGCGCGTCCGCGCCCGGTCGCTGACGGTGTCCATCTCGTGCAGCCCCAGCCAGAAAGTCCGCGCACCGCGCGCACAGATGGCTCGCAATCCGCGCAACAGGATCTTCCGCCCCGGCGCCCCCATCAGCATCGTCCACAGCCACCAGGGTGAGCCGAGGGTGGTCACCACTCCGATCAGCTTGATATGCGTCAGCAGCGGCCGGATCGGCACATTCGGCTCTGGCATGGCAAAGGCGACACCCGGCACGAGGACCCGGTCGAGCCAGCCCTTGAGCATCGCCGGCTGGCCATACCACCAGGTCGGATAGACGAAGATCAGCCCCTCCGCCGCTTGCACCCGCTCGATATGGGTGGCGACGGGCACTTGGTTCGACCCGATTGTGTGATAGCCACGCCGTTCCGAGCAGGACATGACCGGGTCGAACTCCTCGGCATAAAGATCGAGAAGGTCAACCTCATGGCCGGCAGCGCGGGCAGCCTCGACCACACGGCTGCACAGCGCGGCGTTAAAGCTCTCAGGATCGGGATGGCAGTAGATGACAAGAAGGCGCATTGCGATGCCCCGGTCTGGCACCGCCGGAATAGGGGTACCACGAAGAATATTGTGCACTGCACCTCGGCGAACCGCAAGGGGTCACGCGCTTGTCCCGACCGGAGCCGCGGCGCCTGGCATCTCGGTCTGCTGCGTTTCGGGTGTGCCTTGCGCAACAATCCGGAACGCCCGGCTGTTCGGCAGATCACGCCAGAACGCGAGCTTTGCATACTTCTCGAAAACGTCTGGCGGAAGCACCGTCTGTCGTGGGCTGGGCGAGACCTCACGGCGCACCCGGTGCAGCCCATCGAGCCCGAGCTGCGCATCGAAGGCGGGCGCGTCATACTCCACGGCGGCAAAGTCATGATCGTAAGGGTCCTCGCCGAGGAAGTCGTAGAGGAGCTTGAAGACCTCCTTGGGCCGCGCGACCAGCAGGTCATACTCGACGATCACGAGCCGGTCGGCATAGTCGGAATAGCAGGCCTCGCGGAGCGCGTGCCAGGGATAGCCGACCAGACGGTTCGCCCCGGCCATCGCCTCCGTCCGTGTGTAGACGGTGGATCGCTCGGCTGGATTGTTGAACAACCGGGTATGCTCGAAGGGGTTGCCCCGGACCTGACGCTCCATACTGTCCATGATCCAGGCGACATCGCGCACGAGACAGATCACCCGCGCCTCGGGGAACACCTCCATCAGGGCCGGCAGCTTGGCGGTCCAGGCCCGGTTGGTGTCAAAAATCACCGGCTCCGGCTGCTCACCGTAATAGCTGTCGAAGAGGCCACGGAGAAAGCGTTTGCGTTGGACCTGGGTAACCTGGGTCGAGAGTTCTGTGCCAGCGGACACCTGAGCGATCAGCCCCTCGAACAGCCCAGCAATCGGGGAGGACATGCCCGCATGGAACGCGGGGTTCTGGCGCAGGATTGCGGCAGTCAGTGTCGAACCCGAACGCGGCAGGCCTGAGATGAAGTGGTAGCGATGCGCGTGTTCGACCATTGCGGTTTCCTGGCTTGCCTCCTGCGGTTTGGCGCGAGTGTCGAGGCGCTGAACACAGGCGTCAAGCCGCGTGACCTCCCCATCATTTGAAGGGGAGGTCACGCGCAAACCCGCTCAATCAGGCGCCGTACATCTTGGCCCGCCGCGCCTTGGTCTCCGCCGTCGCCGCGCCCGATCCATCGTGGAGCGACCCGAACCAGCGGTCCCAGGGCATTTCCACCGTCCCGTAGTTACACTCGAAGTACCGGTGATGGAGCTGGTGGAAGAACACCCCCATCTTCGCCCGATCCTTGTCGGCAATGCGGAGCTGCTCAAAGCCCGAATGCGAGAACACCGGGTGAATGGACTGGATATAGCCGTGATAGAGCACATGCAGCGGGCTGCTCGGCACGACCAGGTGGATCAGGAAATTGGTGTAGAACAGCGCGTGCTCGATCGGGTGCATCGAGATCCCCGACCATGGCCCGACATTGACGTTCCGGTGGTGGAGGGAATGCGCCAGCCGGTAGAGTGGCGGCCAATGCAGGGCCCGGTGTACCCAGTAGAAGTGAAAGCTCGACCACATCGGGATCAGGATGAACCAGGCGATGAACAGAACCGGGTTCTCCGGGAAATAGAGCACCGGCGCATAGCCGTTCGCCATCGCCCAGAACACCGGCACCTGCAACAGCGTCCAGATCGTGATCCCGCTCGCGATGGTCCAGAACATGTTGTCCAGCACCTGGTTGCGGAAGGTGAACTGGCCGTTCTTGGTGGCCTGGTCGCGCAGATCGAACTTGCTCTCCTTGCCCTGGCCTTTGCGCGTGATCAGCCAGTGGTGCAGCCCCGCCGCACAGGCCACATGGGGGATCAGGTTGCAAAGCCAAAGCTGCAGGATCCACCCCGCCGAGAGCTCCCGCATCGCCTCGAGCGGGGGCAGCAGGAACCACCAGAACAGCAGCGACAGGGCCAGCAGCAGCGTGCCGGTCGACAGCGTCAGCCAATAGCCCGCATACCAGCGCAGCACCGCCATGGGTTGCGGCGGCCAGGCAAAGACGGGATTGAGCGGCAGCGGCACGTCCGGACGATGATTCCAGCGGCGTGCTTCGGCCGCCTCATCGGCGCTCGTGGTTTCGGCGGTCTCAAGCGGCATGCGATCCTCCCCTTCCAGCGATGCTACGGTGCCGTTGGCGGAGGCGCTTTACCAGCGATGGATTCGCCGCTATGGCATTAGTCAAATTAATGGCTGGCTTTTGGGAGCATCGATGCCCGCCCTGCCCCCACTGCAATGGCTGCGCGCCTTCGAGGCTGCTGCCCGGCACCTCTCCTTCACCGCGGCGGCGGGGGAGTTGGGGCTCACCCAATCCGCGGTGTCCCAACATGTGCGCAGCCTCGAGCACCGGCTGGGGCGGCAGCTCTTTGAGCGCCGACCGAGGGCACTTGAGCCGACGGAGGCCGGGCGCACCTATCTCCGCGTGGTGCAGGAGGCCTTCGGGGTGCTTGCGCGCGGGACCGCGAGCTTTGCCGGTGAGGATCGCGGCCAGCGGCTGCGGCTGAACTGCAACCTGGCGTTCTCGGTGCTTTGGCTTGCACCGCGGCTGGCGCGCCTGAATGCAGCTCATCCCTGGCTCACGCTGGAGATCGCAACCTATCGCTGGGGGCCACAAGGGGCAGAAGCCGAAACCGGGCCGGAGATCCGCAGCTCGTTGCCCTCGGCCCTCCCGTCCCACGCGGTGTCCCTGGGGGAAGAACGCTGCTTCCCCGTCGCTGCGCCGACGGGGCCCACCGACTGGACCACGGCCCCGCTCTACGACTGCACGGCGATGCTCGGAAACTGGCAATCCTGGGCCGAAGCCGGCGGCCAGACCCCGCCGAACCCGTCCCGGATCACGCTCGCCACCAGCTACACCATTACGGTCACGGCAGCCCTCCATGGCGCTGGCATTGCCATGGCCCACGGACGCGTGGCGCGCGGTCTGCTCACGGAGGGGCGGCTCCAACGCCTCGGCCATGACGCGCCGATGCCGGAGGTCTATGCACTGATCCCGCCGCCAGCCCATGCGGCAACCCCCGCGAGCCGGGCCTTTTGCGACTGGCTGCTGACGGAGAACGCCGATGGCTGATCACGCGAACGAAACCGAACGCGCGCGGTGGAGTGGCCACACCGGACAGGCCTGGGCGGACCACCAAGCCGCCCTCGACGCGACCCATGTGGCCTCGCAAGCCTTGCTGATGGCCGAAGCACAGATCGCTCCCGGGCACCAGGTTCTGGACATCGGTTGCGGCAGCGGCGCGAGCACCCGGGAGGCGGCGCGGCTGGCCGGCGCAACCGGACACGCGGTTGGCCTCGACATCTCTGCACCTCTGCTTGCCATCGCGGCGCGCCGTGCGCGTGACGCCGGGCTTTCGGCTAGTTTCCGGGAAGCGGACGCCCAAACGGACCCGTTGCCCAAGGCCAGCATCGACCGCGTCATCTCCCGCTTCGGAGCAATGTTCTTCGCCGACCCGGTTGCCGCCTTTACCAACATCGCCCGCGCCATGCGCGCCGGAGGCCGGATCACGATGGTCGCTTGGGGCCCGCTCGCGGACAATCCTTGGTTCGCCATCCCCAGGGAGGCTGCCGTGGCCCGGTTCGGAGAACCCGCGCCGAGAGACCCGCACGCCCCAGGACCACTGGCCTTCGCCGACCCTGCCCGCGTCGGCGAACTGCTCAAGGCGGCGGGACTGGATGTCGAGACGGCCGAACACAGGACGATCGCCCTCACCCCGCCGGGCGGGATCCCTGGTGCAACCGATCTGATGTTCCGCTTCGGGCCCGCCGGGCGGATCCTGTCCGAGGCCGGTGGCACCGACACTGACGCCGCTGCGATCCGGGCCGGCATCGCCAATGCGGTCGCGCACTATGCAAAGCCCGACGGGATTGCGATCCCGGCTTGTTTAAGCCTTCTCGCCGCGCGCCGTCCTTGAGCGCGAACGACGGCGGTTTTCGGAGGCCCGCCGGCGTCCGGGTGGGTGGGTGGGGGACGGCGGCGGGCCTCCCTTCATCTTAACCGCTTCGAACCGCCTTGGCCGTCGCGCGCTGTGCCGCAAACTCTGCGCGCCGCCGGGCCAGCTCAGCCTCGCTCAGCAGCGCAGGGTTCATATAGTCCCGCTTCCACTCGGACCCGCCCGGCCAGGAGATCCCGGAGGCCACCGTTGTCCGTGGCGCGCGCGCAAACTCCAAGAGATCGAGCGCGGCGGCCAAGACACGCCCTTGCCCCGCTGCATCCTGCGGCAAACCAGCGGCATTGCCGAGCGGCACATCGGACCACACCAGCCGCGGCACACCCACATGCTCGGGGATGTCCCGCGCCGCTCCCATGACGACGGCCGGCACCCCGGAGGCCTCCAAGGCAGACGCGGCGAGGGCGCAGGACTGATGACAAACGGGACAGTTCGGCACAAGGACCGCAGCCTGTGCCCCATCTGCATGAATCCGCGCGACCAAGTCCGGGCAATCGACGGTCCGGGTCACCCGTATGCTGCGGTTCGTCGGCAACCCGTGCACCCGGCCGAGCCCGCCGATCCGCCCCTCGTTCGCTGCGGCTTGAAGCGCCTCGAGCGGCAAATAGCTCCGCCGATCCTCGGCCGTCGTGTGCGCCCGGTCGATGGCCACATGCGAGATCCCCAACGGCGGCACTGCCTCCGGATCGGCCGACCACACCTCATAGAACTTCGCCGCCGCATTGTAGGGGGCGCCGGGCCCCTGGTCCCCTGCCCCGTCCTTCACCGGCGCTGTCGTTGTCACCAGCGCAACGCGCGCCTCGGCAAGCCGGGGCGCGATGGCAAAGGGCACCGTTTCCTGATGCGCCCAAAGATAAGGGTCATACCCGAGGGCCGCATACCAGGCCCGGGTGCGCGCCATGTAGGAAACCGGCAGATCCAACGCCACCTCCATCTCGACCATATCCGCCATCGCACGCCCCTTTGCCTCGCTCGCTGTCCGTGCCAGTCTGGCGCCAAAAAGGGAGAGAGACCAGTGAGCACCGGCAGCGGCCTGACCAAAGGCCTCACCAATTACGGCGATCCGGATTTCGCGCGCTTCTTGCGGATGTCTTTTGCGCGGTCGATGGGGATCTCGCCCGATCTGCTCGCGCGCCCCGTGGTCGGCATCGCGATGACACCGTCCGGCTTCAACAACTGCCATCGCGGCGTGCCCGATCTGGTGGAGGCGGTCTCCCGAGGGGTGTTGGCGGCGGGCGGTCTGCCACGCGCCTTCCCGACCTGCTCGCTGGGTGAGGTCTACCTCTCGCCGACCTCCATGGTCTATCGAAACCTGATGGCGATGGACACAGAGGAGATGGTCCGCGCCCAGCCGATGGACGCCGTGGTGCTGATCGGCGGATGCGACAAGACCGTGCCCGCACAGCTGATGGGGGCGACCTCGGCGGATGTCCCTGCGATCCAGCTCGTGACAGGGCCGATGTCGACCGGACGCCACCGGGGTGAGCGGCTCGGGGCCTGCACCGACTGTCGGCGCTATTGGGCAAAGTTCCGGGCCGGTGAGGTGGACGCGGAGGAGATCGCCGCGGTCGAGGGACGCCTCGCCACCACGGCGGGGACCTGTGCGGTGATGGGGACGGCCTCGACCATGGCAGTGATCGCCGAGGTGCTCGGTATGGCGCTGCCGGGGACGGCCGCAATCCCGGCCGTTCATGCCGACCGGCTGGTGGCTGCCGAGGCGACGGGGGCTGCTGCCGTGCGTCTGATCGCCGAGCCGAGACGGCCTTCGGAGGTGATCACACAACAGTCGGTGGAGAACGCCTTCCGCGTGCTCATGGCGGTCAGCGGGTCGACCAATGCCATCGTACACTTGACCGCGGTTGCTGGGCGCCTCGGGATCCGCATCGCACCGGACCGGCTGAACGCAATCTCGGATGAGACACCGGTTCTGGTCGACCTGAAGCCGGTGGGCGAAGGCTATATGGAGGATTTCTTCGCTGCCGGCGGGGTTGGCGCCGTTCTGAGGGAACTGCGGGACCTTCTGCACCTCGACACGGTGGATGTGACGGGAACGCGCCTCGCCGACCGTCTCGACGAACCCGGGCCTTGGGTCGATCGGCGCGTCATCCGGAGCGCGCACGACCCCGTCTCTCCGCTCGGCGGTCTGATTGCACTGCACGGGACGCTCGCACCGGAGGGCGCGATCTTCAAGCGGGCCGCGGCGACGCCTGCGTTGTTCGAGATCGAGGGTCGAGCCGTGGTGTTCGAGGGGCTTGCGGACCTCTCCGCCCGGATCGACGACCCGGACCTGGACGTAACCGCAGAGGACATCCTGGTGCTCAAGAACGCGGGCCCGGTGGCGGCCGGAATGCCCGAGGCAGGGTATCTGCCGATCCCGAAGAAGCTCGCCCGCCAAGGGGTAAAGGACATGGTCCGGATCTCGGATGCCCGGATGTCGGGAACGGCTTTCGGCACGATTGTGCTGCACGTCGCCCCGGAGGCCGCCGTGGGTGGTCCGCTGGCGGCGGTCCGGAACGGAGACCGGATCCGGCTTTCGGTGGCGGAGAAGCGGCTCGATCTGTTGGTGCCGGAGGAGCAGATTGCCCGCCGCCTTGCCCAACATAAACCCCCGGAGCCGCCCGCACGCGGATACCGCGCCCTCTATGCGCGCACGGTAACCCAGGCCCCCGCGGGATGCGATTTCGACTTTCTCCAGGGGGCCTCGTGAACCTCTTCCGCCATCTCCAAAAGCGCTGTTCCGAGGGACGCCCGCTCCGCATCGGCCTCATCGGTGCCGGCAAGTTCGCCACGATGTTCTTTGCCCAGGCCCGGCGGCTTCCAGGGATCCACCTGGTTGGCGTCGCAGATCTCTCGCCCGATACCGCGCGCTCCAATCTGGCACTGGCCGGCTGGCCGGAGGAGCGCATTTCCGCGGCCTCCCTCGATGCCGCACTCCAGGGAGGCGCCACCCATGTCTGCGACGACGCGGGCGTTGTCATCGCTCATCCGGCGGTCGATATCGTCATCGAGTGTACCGGCAACCCCGTCGCGGCCACGGCCCACATCCTGAGCGCGTTCGAACACGGCAAGCCTGTGATCAATGTGACGGTCGAAGCGGATGCCTTCTTGGGCTACGGTCTCGCACAGCGGGCCGAGGCGGCAGGGGTCGTCTACTCGATGGCCTATGGCGACCAACCGGCGCTGGTCTGCGATCTGGTAGACTGGGCGCGCGCCTGCGGGTTTGAGATCTCCGCCGCCGGGCGCGGTCACAAATGGCTCCCAAAATACCGCAAGTCGACGCCGGAGACTGTGTGGGATCACTGGGGCCTCACCCCCGAACAGGCGGCGCGCGGACGCCTCAACCCCAAGATGTTCAACGCTTTTCTCGATGGCTCGAAACCGGCGGTCGAGAGTGCGGCCATTGCGAATGCCTGCGGTCTCGACGTGCCGGAGGCGGGCCTCGCCTATCCGCCGGGCAGCATCGACGATATCCCTTCCCTGATGCGCCCCCTCTCAGACGGCGGCGTTCTGGCGAAGCGCGGGATGGTCGAGGTGATCTCTGCGCTCACGCCCGACGGCAGCGAGATCCCCTACCACATCCGCAACGGCGTCTGGGTCTGCATCCATGGCGACACCGACTATGTGCGCAACTGCTTCGAGGAGTATGCAGTCGCGACGGATCCCTCAGGCGGCTACGCCTGCCTCTACAAGCGCTGGCACATGATTGGGCTGGAGCTCGGCATCTCTGTCGCCAGCGTCGGTTGCCGGGGGGAAGCAACGGGGGCGGCAACGGGCTTCCACGCCGACGTTGTAGCCGTTGCCAAGCGCGATCTGGCCATAGGCGAGGTGCTCGACGGCGAGGGCGGCTATACGGTGGCAGGAGGGCTGAGACCCGCCGCAGCCTCGGTTGCCCAGGGGCTGCTGCCGCTCGGGCTCGCATCCGGGGTCGCGCTTAAGCGGGCGATCCCAGATGGAAGCCCCGTTCGCTGGGCGGATGTCGACGTCGATGAAACCACGGCCGCAGCCCGCCTCCGCCGCGAGATCGAGGCAGATGCCCGCTAGCTGCCGTCTTGTCACCGCCAGCTGATCCGGGGCCAACGCCTGAAGAGTGGCACAGACCGGGCCGGCTGTCGAAACAGTCTCGGCGCGACAAACGGGCATGCTTAGGCGCGTTCTGCATCCTGCGCGGTTTGCCAAGGACGGAGCATGAGAGGACCGATCGGCTTTCCGGAAAGCCGCTCAGATCAGCGAGGTTCTGAACAAAGCCTGACCAAAACCGCCGCGCTCCCTCCCATAGGCGATTTCTATCGCCACGCCGGATATGGCGCGATTGATCCACTCGTGCGCACCCACACCTGACGTTGAGCCAACGAGGGGATCCGATGCCACAGCCTTGTAGTCTCTGCGCATGCACCGAAAGCCATGCGTCCCTGTTCCGCTCGGCTATGGTTGTCGCCCAATGGGCGTAGCGTCTGGACCTCCCGACCGCGCTGGTGCCGTGCTCGGCTGGGCGCTTGCCCTGGCGGCTGCCCTGGCCTGCGCAGGGTTTGCGCAGTTGGTGCCCTCGGTCGCCGCTGGCAACGCACATGAGGTGGTGCTGCCCTGGGCCGAACGGCTGGGTGTGTCGCTCGCCTTTTGGCTCGACGGGCTGAGCCAGGTCTTCGCGCTCCTGATCACCGGGTTTGGTGCCGTGATCGCCGTCTACGCAGGCAGTTATCTGAAAGGGCACCGCCATCTCGGGCGGTTCTTCCTCTATCTCGGTCTCTTCATGATCGGGATGCTGGGCCTTGTGCTGGCCGACGACCTGATCCTGATGTTCGTGTTTTGGGAGGTCACGACGGTCGCCTCCTTCCTGCTGATCGGGTTCGATCACGCGAAACCGGAGGCGCGCCGCTCCGCCTGGCAGTCGCTTCTGATCACCGGCGCCGGAGGGCTTGCGCTTTTGGCGGGGCTGGTCCTGCTCGGGATCGCTGCCGGCACGACCCGGATCTCCGAGATCTTGGCAATCGAGGAACTGTCGGCGCATCCGCTCTACCCCGCGATCCTCGCGCTGGTCTTGCTCGGGGCGTTCACGAAGTCGGCGCAGATCCCGTTCCACATCTGGCTGCCGAACGCGATGGCAGCACCAACCCCCGTCAGCGCTTATCTCCACTCGGCAACCATGGTGAAGGCCGGGGTCTATCTGCTGGCACGGCTCCATCCGGCATTGTCAGGGACAGAGGCCTGGATGTGGTCTCTCTCCCTCGCGGGCGGGTTCACTATGGTGATGGCCGCGGTGCTGGCTCTGCGCCAATCGGACCTGAAGCTCGCGCTCGCCTACACCTCGGTGATGGCCCTCGGCTCGCTGGTGATGTTCCTCGGCGCCGAGGCGACCATCGCCATTGCCGCCGCCTTCACCTTTCTGATCGTCCACGCGCTCTACAAGGCCGCCCTGTTCCTCACCGTCGGCAGCATCGACCATGCGACCGGCACGCGGGAGATTGCGCGGCTTGGCGGGCTTTGGCGCACGATGCCGATGACAGCGCTCGCGGGCGTGCTGGCTGCGGGGTCGATGGCGGGGTTCCCGCCGTTCCTCGGCTTCATCGGCAAGGAGTTGAAATACGAAGGGGCGCTGGCCATCGCCGAAGAGCCGGTCTTGCTGGCAGCAGCAGCCGTCCTGGCGAACGCCCTTATGGTGACGCTCGCGCTCTCGATCCTGTTCCGGGTGATCCTCGGGCGCAAGAAGCCGGTAGGCCCCGAGGGACCGCCGCGTGCCCCCCATGAGAGCCCCGTTGCCCTCTGGCTCGGTCCGCTGGCGCTGGCCTCTCTCGGGCTCGTCTTCGGCATCGCCCCCGATCTGGTCGGAGCGACCCTCGTGCAGCCGGCGGTCACGGCGGTCACGGGCGCGCCGCAGGTGGTGAAGCTGAAGCTCTGGCACGGGGTGAATGTGCCGCTGATGATGAGCTTCGCGACCGTGGGGATCGGCCTTCTGGGGTACATCTTCCACAGCGCGCTCATGCGCACGCTCCAGCGGATGCCAGCCGTGGCCGACCGCAGCTGGGACGCGCTTCTCGGCGCCATTGCGACCAGCTTCTCGGCCATCTCGCGGGCGGTCCAACCGGGATCGCTGCGGATCTATCTCGGCGTGAGCTTTGTTGTGATGGCCGTGTTGCCGCTCACGGCCCTGGTCGGATCGGGCGGGCTATCGCTCACGATGCCGGACGAGCTGGACCCGGTGGTTGTGGGCGCGGCCCTCCTGGCCATCGCAGGCGCGATCCTCGCCGCGGCAGCGGAGCGGCGGATGGCGGCCCTCGGCGGTCTCGGGGCGGTCGGAGCCGGCGTGGCGATGCTCTTCGTGCTCTACGGCGCGCCGGATGTGGCGATCACGCAGCTGATGGTCGACGTCATGCTGATCGTTCTGGTGGCCTCGGTCATGGTGCGCCTGCCGGAGCTGCGGGCCATCGGGCAAGGCCGCGGGATCAACGCTGCCATCGCCGGGCTGATGGGGGTTGCCGTCGCGGCCCTTACGCTCGCCATCGCGCCGGGTGCGGTCGACAGCGCCGTCTCCGCGGATATGGCGGCGGCCTCGGTGCCTGAGGCCAAGGGGCGCAACATCGTCAACGTCATCCTCGTCGACTTCCGTGCACTCGACACCTTCGGCGAAATCGTGGTGGTCGCGGCGGCGGCCATCGGCGCGCTCGCGCTGATCCGCATGAAGCCCCGCCGGAGCCCCCAAGGAGCGCGCCCATGAGCACCCCCATCCTTCAGGCCGCGGCGCGCATCCTGGTGGCGCTCTTGCTGGTGTTTTCGCTCTTCATGCTGGTGCGTGGGCACAATGCTCCCGGAGGCGGCTTCATCGGCGGGCTGATCGCGGCAGCGGCCTTTGCGCTGCTGGCCATGTCCCACGGGGTCGACGCGGCGCGCCGCGCGCTGCACCTGCCGCCCGAGATGGTGGCCGGCATCGGCGTCGGGCTCGCGCTTCTTTCCGGGCTGATCGCAGGGTTGGCGGGGGAGGCGCCCTTCACCGGGCTCTGGCTGCTCCTCGGATCGGATGGCGGCGGCAAAGGCCTGCCGCTCTCCACCGTGCTGCTGTTCGACGTGGGCGTTTGGATGGTGGTGCTGGGAGCGATCCTGACCCTGGTGCTCGCACTCGAGGAGGACGTCTGATGGAGGTGCTTCTTGCCCTCACCGCAGGGGTCCTGGCGGCCGCTGGGGTCTATCTGATGCTGGCCGGGCACATGCTGCGGCTGGTCTTCGGGGTGACGCTGGTCGGGACGGCCGCGAACCTTGTGGTCTTTGTCGGAGGCGGTCTGACCCGCGAGTTGCCACCGCTGATTGGCGAGGGTCTCGCGTCCCCTGAGGGGATCGTTGCGAACCCGCTGCCCCAGGCGCTGGTGCTGACGGCCATCGTGATCGGCTTCGGCCTGGCGGCCTTTGCCTTGGCGCTCGCGCTGGCGGCGGAGCGGCGTCTCGGCACGGTCGATCCGGAGGCCATGCGCGTTGCCGAACCGGAGGACGCCGGATGACGATGACCGAGACCTGGGTGCTCTCGGCGCCGCTGCTTCTGCCCTTTGCGACAGCGGTGGCGGCCCTGCTGGTTCCGCGGCCCGAACTGAATGCGCGTTGGGTGAGCCTTGGCGGCTCTGCCCTCCATCTGGTCGCAACCGTGGCGCTGGCGACAATGATCTGGCAGCAAGGGCCGATGGCGGCCTCCTTCGGCGGCTGGCAGGCCCCGCTCGGCATCGCTCTGGTCGCCGACACCCTCTCCGCCGTTATGGTGCTGGTGACAGCGCTGATGGGGCTCGTCTGCGCCACCTATGCCATAGCCGATGTCGGCAAGCGGCGGGCCCGACGCCATTGGCACGCGCTCTATCAGGTGCTGCTGGCCGGCGCGACGGGAGCGTTCCTGACCGGCGACCTCTTCAACCTCTATGTCTGGTTCGAGGTCATGCTGATCGCCTCCTTCGGGCTGCTGGTGATGGGGGGCAGCCGGGCCGAGCTCGACGGAGGCGTCAAATACGTCGCCCTCAACCTGGTCGCCACGATCATGTTTCTCACCGCCATCGGCCTGATCCATGCGATCACGGGCACGCTCACCATGGCGGACCTGCCGGCGCGTCTGATCGGCGCGGACCCGGCAGCAGTCGCGGGTGCATCCATGCTGCTGTTCGGCGCGTTTGCCGCCAAGGCGGGGCTCTTTCCGCTCTTCTTCTGGCTGCCGGCGGCCTACCACACTCCTCCGATGGCGGTGACGGCGATCTTCGCAGGGATCCTGACCAAGGCCGGGGTCTATGCGCTCATGCGGGTCTTCACGCTGGTGTTCCCCGAAGGCCCGGCCATGGACGTGCTGCTGGTGATCGCCGTGCTTACGATGGTGGTGGGGGTGATCGGCGCCGCGGCCCAAACGGACGTGCACCGCATCCTCAGCTTCCACATCGTCAGCCAGATCGGCTACATGGCGCTCGGGATCGCACTCGGCTCGGCGCTCGCGCTGCTCGGCGCAATTCTCTACATGGTCCACAACATCGTGGTGAAGGCGAACCTGTTCCTGATCGCAGGGGTCGGGCGCCGACTGACGGGCAGTCACAGATTGGGCCGAGGCGCCGGGCTCTATGCCGCAGCACCCTTCCTCACGGTGCTGTTCCTGCTGGCCGCGATGGCGATGGCCGGCGTGCCGCCGTTCTCCGGCTTCTGGGGGAAACTCGCGCTGGTGCAGGCGGGCGCGGCCGAGGAACACTGGCTCGCCATCGCGGCGACGCTGGGGGTCGGGCTCTTCACGCTCTACTCCATGACCAAGATCTGGCTCCGGGGCTATTTGGCGGAGCCCGAGCGGGGTCGCGCCAGGCACCTCACCGCGCTGCCAGGACCGGCGCGCGTGGCCCTCTTGACCCCGATCGTGGCGCTGACCGCGGTGTCCCTGTCGATGGGCCTCGCGCCCGAACCCTATCTCGCAGTGGCCGAGCGCGCCGCTGCAGAGCTGCTCGCCCCGCAGCCCTACATCGATGCGGTTCTGGGACTGCCCCCGACCTTTACCGAGGGAGGCCCCCGATGAACCCCTTCGCGATCAACCTGCTGCTGGCACTCGCCTGGGCCGCGCTGGCGGGCGAGTTCACCCTGGTCACCCTCGGGATCGGCTTTTTGCTGGGGTTTGCGGCGCTCTGGCTTGCGCGTCCGCTCTTCGGGGACACCCACTATTTCGTGCGCCTGCCGCGGCTCCTCCGCCTCGGAGCGGTGTTCGTGGTGGAGCTGGTGGTCTCCTCCCTGCGCGTTGCACGCGACGTGCTGACCCCGGTGCCGAAGAACAAACCCGGGATCGTGGCCGTGCCCTTGCGCGTGACCGGGGAGACCGGGACGCTGCTCCTCTCATCGCTTGTGACGCTGACGCCCGGTACTCTGTCGCTTGATCTTTCGGAGAATGGGCAAACGCTCTATGTCCATGCGATGTTCGTCGACGATCCGGATGCGCTCCGCGCCGAGATCGCCGAGACCCTGGAGCAGCCGGTGCTGGAGGCCTTGGAATGACGCTCCTGACGCTTTCTGCCGAGATCGCGAGCGGCGTCGTGCTGCTGGCGGCGGCGCTGTGCTTCGTGCGGCTGATCCTCGGGCCCGGCACAGCGGACCGTGCGGTGGTGCTGGATAAGCTGGGGCTCCTGATGGCGGCCTTTGCGGGCCTGCGAGCGATCGCCTCCAACCAAGACGCGTTCCTGGATGTGGCTGCTGCCATGGCGCTGGTCGGGTTTATCGCAACGCTCGCCTTTGCGCGCTTCATCGCCCGGCGTGGGCCGAAAAGCGAGACGCCTGAGGCCGAGGACGGGAGCGCCTGATGGATCTTGCAGCCCTTTTCGCCGCGGCCAGCCTCGGAGAGATCGTCGCCTCGGCGCTCGTGCTCATCGGCGCGGCCTTCTGCCTGATCGCAGGGATCGGCGTGCTGCGCCTGCCGGATGTGTTCATGCGGATGCACGCCTCGACCAAGGCCGGCACCCTCGGCGCGGGCCTGATCCTCATTGCGGCCGCCGTCTCGTTCGGGACCACCGAAGCCGCGGCGCGGGCGCTGGGGGCCGTGGTCTTTATCCTGGTCACAGCGCCTGCGGCTGCGCATGTCATCGGGCGCGCCGCCTATCTTTCGGGTGCACCGCTCTCGGAGCGGACCTGGATCGACGAGCGTCAGGCGCCCGGCGCGGCGGCCGTTGCGCAGGCGGGCTCGGGCGCTGATCTCGAGAACGCCGGCGAAGATGTGGAGGTGGCTGGCGAAGATGTCGAGCCGCCCAAGCGTTTGGCCTCCTAGCACCGTGCTCTTGGAGGCCGAGCTTACCGGCTCCGGCCCCCTAAGGCTCTGTCGCGGCGGCGGCGCCACGGGCAGCTAGCCGGTCGGCCCAGTTTTCGACATCGCACCCTCCAGCGGCTCGTCCATCGCCTTCGGCGCGAGATCAGCGGGCACCGGGTCCGGGTGCCGCGGGCCCGGCAGCCGAATAGGCGCATCCGCTGAGAAGGTGATGGTGTCCGGCCCGGCGACCCCGCCCGAGACCACAAAGCGCATCGCCTCCTGCGGGGTCCAGTCGAGCCATACGAGCCGGGCACTTGGCACGATCTCGATATAGCCCGAGGTCGGGTTGGGCGTGGTCGGCACATAGACCGCGGCCAAGGGCTCGCCCGTGTGCCGGTCTTGCAGGGTGCGGGTGACGAAGCCGATGGTCTTCATATGCGGGCCGGGGAACTCGATCAGCACCACGCGGCTTCCGTCGAACTCGTCTTTCTTGATCGAGGTCACCAGGTCCCGCACGCCGCCATAGATCAGATCGATCCCGGGGATCCCCAGCACCCAGCGCTCAAGCCGGTCGAGCAGCTTGCGCCCGCTGATCTCGCCCGCCATGGTGCCTAGCCCGTAGATCAGCGCCGCCATCAGCAGGATGGCCACCGCCCAGCGCAGCCCGTCCGAGAGCAGGAGGTCGGCGAGCGAGGGATAGATCGGCCGCACAAAGCCCGCGAGGATCCGCGCCAGCGGCTCGCCGGAGGCAACAGCAATCTCGAGCGTGATCTCGATCACCCAAAAGGTCACC
Organism: Pseudomonadota bacterium; assembly: GCA_039816045.1. Lineage (GTDB taxonomy): Bacteria > Pseudomonadota > Alphaproteobacteria > Rhodobacterales > Rhodobacteraceae > Thermohalobaculum. Next base: position 87,034 of record JBCBYB010000001.1, on the reverse strand, counting down.
AATGCGGGCACGGCCACCAGCAACCCGGTCGAAAGCCGCTTTCGAAACCGCTGCAGGCGGCTCGGGTTCTCTGACCGCGGGGTCTGCTCGGGTTTGTTCATCGTGCGGTGCTCATCGTCCCGTTGCGCGGATCAGTGCCGCAATGTGCGTGGCAACGGCGCTCACATCGGCACCGGGGCTGTCTTCGACCACGGCCCAGGAGAACTCCCCCTCCCGCCAGTAGCTCGCATAACTCTTGCCCACATGGACCAACTTCAGCTCTTGCCCACCCGGCACCTCGCGCTTGCCGAAGACGAGGCTCACGCGGTCGCCTTTGGCATTCTCGTAGAGCACCTGCGCCATGGCCCCTTCCGCATCGCCAAGAAGCCGCCCTCCCACCAAGTCGAAGCCGAGCTCCTCGAGATGCGGGATCAGCGCCGTCGGACCGAGATGGCTCCGGAACCAGCGCTGCATGACCGGCTCGTCGGCGGAGGTGAACTCGACCGGATGCACGGTGTCGTCGGCAAAGATCGCATGCGCGCCGGCCGCATCAGCAACAAACCCGGGCACCGCAGCGGCTGCGCGCTCCGCAGGACCGGGTTCGAAGAGGGCCGTCCCGGTCAACCAGGCATGCCCCGCCCAGCCTGCCAGGGCGACGGCCAGGGCGCCCACGCCTCCGACAGCCCACCGGCGGAACTGCGCCCGGCGCTTGGTCTCATTGAGGCGCGCTTCGAGCCGACCGGCCAGGGCCTCGAGCATGGGGTCTGCCGAGCCACCCTCGGGCAGCGATGCCGCCTCAGCCAGGGCCGCCCGGTCCTCCATCATCGCGCGCATCTCGGCCCGCAGGTCGGGATCTTCGGCCAAAGCCTGCTCGATCCGGGATGCATCGGGGCCCTCCAACTCGCCATCGCAATAGGCGCCGAGCTCGGCCAAGCTCACGCGCGACGTGCCGTCCTGGTCCATGTCTCGCTCTCTCCGGTTGGGGGCGGTCCGTCGAGGCGGGCGCGCATGGCGGCCCTGCCCCGGGAGATCCGCGACATCAGGGTCCCGAGCTTGATGCCTAGTGTGCGGGCGGCATCGGCATAGCTCATCTGGCCGACCGCGACGAGGGCAATCGGCACGCGTTGGTCTTCGGGCAGGCCACCGAGCGCTTCGAGGGTTTGGGCGACTTCGAGACGCTGCTCCTGGCGTGCGGGTTCCGAAGGTTCCGGTATCACCGTCTCATCGGCGCCATCGGCGGAGCGTGCGCGCGGCAGTGCGACGGCCTCCCCATCGAAATGGGCGCTCAGCTGGGCGCGTCTGCGCACCTCTTGGCGATGCTCAGAGCGGTGGAGGTTCAACATGATGGACGTCATCCAGGTGCCGAGCCCGGCATCCTCTCGATAGCTCTCGAGCGAGCGGAGCGCGCGGAGCAACGTCTCCTGCACGAGATCGTCGGCCCGCGAGGCATCCCCGCGGGTGAGCAGTCTCGCAAAGCGCCTGAGCCTGGGGATTTCCTCCTCCAAAGCTCCGGCGGCAGGATCGGCTCTGCGCCGCATAAGCAACTCCGTCCACGGCAATCCTCCGGCGTGATTACCCGTATGTAGGACGTTCGAAATTAAGGTTTCATCCATTCCTTCGGAAAATTTGCGGCAAGTGAGTGGAAACTCCTATTGGTCACGATTTTTTTGCCATGGCCGGGATGAAAGCCGCGGCCACTGCGTCTCACCCGTAACAGCCCTTCGCCAATGCGTGGCGCTTCGGCATCACGAAACAGGAGAGACGCAATGACCACAGAGACCGCAGGAGGCGCGCTGCCGAGGACGCAGCCATCGGCGCTTTCCCAGGCGAGCGCCTTCGCCCGAGGGATCTGGGCGCGGGCGCATGCCGCAGCGACCCATCCGAAGACGCAGGAGACCCTGGCAGCAGCCGGCCGCCGCTGTGGCTCGGCGATCCGGCACGGGGCCACTCTCGCCAAGCAAGGTGCCTCTGCTGCCGGTCAGGCCGCCGCACCGATGCTGGACAAGGCGGGCGAGCGCCTCGGCCTCCGGACCCGGTTTGCTGAGCGGACCGCCGAGATGCGGGCCCGCTACAGCGACTACCGCCGCGAGCGTGAGCTCGATCAGCTGGCCGCAACCCTCGACGGGCTGACCGACCGCCAGCTCGCCATCCTCGGGTTCGACCGCGGCTATCTCTACACCGATCTCGAGGCGCGCGCCGAGGCGTTCGACGCCCAGAAGGACACAACCGACGAGCCGACCCAATCCAAGCTCCATCTGAACCCTACCTGAAGGAGAACCACCCATGAGCCTCGCGCTTGACCGCACCGGATCGGCAAGCATGTTCGACGGACTGATCGAGGGGACCACCCGGATCTGCCGTCGGACCACGCGCGCCACGCTGATCGCCGCCAACATCGTCGGCCTCATTGCCCTCGCCGGCATGACGGCCACCGAGACCATCGACGACGACCTGACCTTCCAGCCGCCCGCAGCCACCGAAGGCGGGCTGGCCAGCATCGACATGGCCGCAGCGCTGATCGAGCGCGAAGCCGCCAACCATGCCTGGGTGTCGAACGAGCCGGTCTTCATGCCTGGCGCGTGGCTGAACAACATGCAGGCCTATCAGGAAGGCATGATCTACGGGCTCTCGCGGTTCACCTACGAGTTCGCCGACACGCTGGGCCGGACGCGCGGCTCGACCTCGGTCGACCCGGATCTCGACCGGGCGGCGGGTTTGCTGCGGTTCCCGGGCAATGTGTGGATCTTCGACTTTGAGAAGACCTGGACCCCGACGATCACCTCGGAAGAGCAGTATCTCTCGGCCGCGCGGGCGCTGACCGCCTATAATCAGCGGATCTCGAGCGGCAATGCGGTGTTCGACCCGCGCGTCGACAGCCTGCTGGCCGCGCTGACGCGGATCGAGGCGGACATCTCCTCCAAGGCCAACGTTCTGGTCAGCCATGTGGAGCGGGGCGCCGCGGGCCTGCCCGTCGAGACCAATGACAACGAGATCTTCTATGGCACCAAAGGCCGGCTCTATGCCTATGCCATGGTGCTGGAGGCGCTCGGTCAGGACTTCGAGCCGATCATCGAACGCGAGGGCATCCGTCTCGTGTGGGACCGCATGATCAACAGCCTGAAGAACGCGGCGGCGATGCATCCCTTCTTCATCACCGACAGCCCGCCGGGATCGATGTTCCTGCCCTCGCACGTGGCCGAGATCGGGTTCTTCACGCTGCGCGCGAAGACCCAGCTCCGCGACGTGATGGCGGTGATGAGCCAAGGCTGACCCATGCGTGACACCGTCCTCCACCTGCCCAATCCCGTTCGTGCGGAGCCGGCCCCCGCGCCAAGCCCGGCGGTTGCGCTGGCCCGTGGCGCTGGGATCGGTCCCGAGATCTCGGACGCCGTGCTCTCGGTGCTCGAGGCGGCAGGGGCGCGGGTCGCGGTCGCCGAGGTCACCCTCGGGGACGGTGAATCGGGGGAACCGGTGGGCGATGCTGCCTTGGCAGAGATTTCCCGGGCGGGGGTCTTGCTGAAGGGCCCGTTGCCCGGAGGGACAGGGGCGGCCCTGCGCAAGGCGCTCGGGCTCCACTGCACCTTCCGCCGGGCCCGCAGCTTCGATCCGCTGTTGCCGGCTGCCCATCCGGGCATGGATGTGGTGGTGATCCGCGAGACCGAGGAGGACCTCCCCGGAGGCCCGGAAAACCTCCAGACCGCGGACGTCGCCCACTGCATCAAGCGCATCACCCGTCCGGGGTCAGAGCGGCTCTGCCGTCTGGCCTTTGGTTTCGCCGAAGCCTCCGGGCGTAAGCGCCTGACATGCGTGACCAAAGCCAACGCCATGCCGATCACCGACGGCCTGTTCCGCACCGTCTTCGACGAGACCGCAGCGGATCATCCGGCTGTGACGGCGGACGCGATGCTGATCGACCAGGCTGCGGCGCGATTGGCGGCCCGGCCCGAGCGCTTCGACACGCTGCTTGCGCCCAACCTCTACGGCGACATTCTCTCGGATGTGGCCGCGGCGGTGGCGGGGCATCCGCAGCTTGCGACCTCGGTGCGGGTCGGGACGGTGGCGACGGTCTTCGAGCCGATCCACGGTCCTGCGGCCCGGTTGGCTGGGCGGAACGTGGCCAATCCGTCCGGGCTGTTGCTGGCAGCCTGTGAGATGCTCGGAGCGCTCGGCCAAACGCAAGTGGCTTTGCGGATCGAGAACGCTTGGGCCCGGACGCTCGAGGAGGGGTTGCTGCCATCCGACCTGCTCGGCACGGCGGGTCACCGTAGACGGCTCGGCACCATCGCCTTTGCCCGGGCGGTGATCGAGCGCCTCGGGGAACAGCCGCGGCGGATGTCTCTGGCGAGGCCCTTTGCGCTCGACCTCACGCCCCGGACGGCCTTCCCATCGTTGGCCAAACCCGAACCGCAAGGCGGGCGGCGGCTGGCCGGTGTCGATCTCACGATTGCATGGTCCGGAGAGGACGCTGAGGGGCTGGCAGCCAGGCTCACAACCCTGACCTGGGGCGGCCTGAGGCTCGATCACGTCGCCAATGGCGAGCACCCCGTCTGGCCACCGGCCGCCGCTTCGGCCGTTGGGCTGGTGACGGGACAATGGCGGTGCCGGTTCCTGACATCGACAGACCGCAGGCTCCACGAGAGCTCCGACGACACCACTCGAATCGCCGATCTACTCGGCCGCGCCGCTGCGGCCGGGATCGAAATCGTCAAGATTGAAACCCTCTACACCTATGGCGGCGAGCCCGGATACAGCCCCGCCTGAAGGAGATCCAAATGACTGTAGCAACTGAGTTTTCACCGAACCCGACGCCGGCGATGGCAATGGGTGCAGGCACCGGCACCCCGCTCGAGGCGTCGCCGAAGACAGCCCTGATCCCGCTGGAGAGCCCAATCAAACGCGACCAGACCGAAGAGAGGGAGGAGACGGCTCAGGCGCCAGAAGCCGGGCCCTCCATGCTTGCACGCTTCGCAGACCGGATCCCGACAAACGGGCTGCTCTTGCTCTCGGCGCTGGTCGTCTGGGGTGCTGTCTACCTCAGCTACATCCGTTGAATGGTGGCGCGCAGGTGACGCGACGGCCGCCGCGGTTAGACCGCGGCGGTCTCGCTTCGACACTGGTCAATCCAGGACAACCGGCGCACTCTCGTCCCATGGAGTATCCAAACGACATCACGCTGCGTCAGCTGCGCGCGCTCTGCGCCGTGGCCGAGACCGGCACCTTCCGCCGCGCCGCCGAACGGCTCGGCATCACGCAACCGTCCCTGAGCGCACAGATCCAAGGGCTCGAGGAGGCCGTCGGCTGCATCCTCATCGAGCGCGGCCGCCGCGGTGCTCTGCTCACCCCGGCCGGGCGCGAGGCGGACAACCGCGCGCGCGAGGTGCTCGACGCCGTCGCCGCACTCTCGGACGCGGTGCGCACCGATGGCGGAGGGATGCTGCGTCTCGGCGTCACCCCCACCGTCGGGCCCTATCTGCTGCCGCGCGCCGTGGCGACCCTGCGGGCCACCGACCCGGACACCCGGCTCTATATCCGCGAGGCGCCGCCGCGCAGCCTTTCGCGGGAGCTGGGCGAGGGCCAGCACGACGTCATCATCACCCATCTCCCTGTGACAGAAGGGGATTTGGAAAGCGAGGAGCTGTTCCGCGAGCGCCTCTTGCTCACCCTGCCGCGGGACCATCCGCTGGTCGCCAAGCCGCGGCTCACGCGCGAGGATCTCGCCGGGCTCGAGGTGATTTCGCTAGATGCGCGCTACCAGCTCCACGACCAGGTGACCGCGCTCTGCGAGAGCTTCGGCGCGCGGTTCCAGCACGGCTATGAGGGCACGAGCCTCGATGCGCTGCGGCTGATGACCGGGCTCGGCATGGGCGTGACCTTCCTGCCCGCGCTCTATGTGCACTCCGAGATCCGCTCCGACAGCGAGGTGGTGGCGCGCGAGCTCGAGGGCCGCGCCGTGCACCGCAGCATCGGCATGGCCTGGCGCCGCAACACCGGGCGGACGCGCCAGCTCGTTCGTCTCGCAGAGCTGCTGCGCGAGACCTTCAAGGCGCTCGAAGGCTGAGTGCGGCGGCGGCGCGACACGCTGTCCGGTGCGATAGGGTGATGCGATATTCCGGTGCGACATCGGTGCGATATCAGCGATATCTGCCGCCCCTTCAGCCGGGCGGGCGGCGGGTCGCGAGGATCGCCTCGATGGTGTCGCGGCCGGAGGCCATCGCCGCGTCGAGGCAGGCGTCCCAGTCGATCTCTCGGCCTGACAGTCGGGCGAGGGCCTGGCGCAAAGTCTCGCCCGCGACCGTCGCCTTGACCGCCTGCTTCACCAGGGCCTGAGCGTCGGCCCGGGGCATGTGCTCGGCCAGCGCGAAGGAAGCCGCCTCCGCCAGTGCTGCCCCTCCCCCGGTCTCGAGCAAGGCGCGCATCCGCTCCGAATCGGCGCTGAGACTGTCGGCCAGCGCTGTGGCATGACGGAGCCCGGCCCCCGCCCCCACAATCAACGGCGGCAAGGCAAACCACTCGAGCGCCCAGGCCGCGGCGTCGCGCTCCTCCGCATGGGCAAGCGCGCCGTTGAGCGTGCCCGAGAGCGGCCCCGCCAAGCGCCCGAGCGTCACCAGCGCCTCGGCCGCCACGGGGTTCTGTTTCTGCGGCATGGTGGAGGAGGAGCCGCCGGTGCCCGCGCTCGCCTCACCGGCCTCGGACCGGCCGAGCAGGATCAGGTCCGCGCCGGTCTTGCCGAGCGCGGCGGAGAGCTGGGCCGCCCAGGCGCCGAGCTCTGCCATCCCAGTGCGCGCCGTGCCCCAGGGCGGTGCGGGGGCGAGGGACAGCTCCTCGGCGAAGGCGCTGGCGACCGCGGGGGCGGTCTCGCCGAGAACCGTGTTGGACCCGGACGCACCGCCGAGCAGGACGCGGCAGGCCTCCGCCCGAACCGCAGGCAGCCGGGCCTCCAGCGCGATCAGAGGCGCGGCCCAGTTGGCGATGCGCAGGCCGAAGGGGATCGGGGTTGCGATCTGGCTCCGGGTGCGCCCGGCCATTGGCGTCCCAGCATGGGCGCGGGCCTGCTCCGTGAGCCGGTCGATCAGGTGGCCAAGGCGCGTCTCCAGAACCGTGAGCGCACGGGCGAGGCGCAGCACCGCGCCGCTGTCGACGATGTCCTGGCTGGTGGCACCCCAGTGGAGCCAATGCCCGGCTTCGGTCGGAAGGGCAGCACGGAGGGCCTTCACCAAGGCGGGCACGGGAACACCCGCCGCGGTCGTGCCAGAGGTCAGCTCCGCCGGATCGAGGGTGATCGTTTCAAGCCCCACGTCGATGGCGAGCGCCGCCTCCGCCGGGATCACACCGCAGCGCCCTTGCGCCCGGGCCAGCGCGCGTTCGACCTCCACCATGGCCGCGAGCTCGGCTGTGTCCGCGAAGAGGGCGCCGAGCTCCGCATCGCCGTAGAGCCCGCCCCAAAGCGTGCTGTCGAGGGGGGAGATGGCCATCAAACGTCGAGGAAGACCGTCTCGCGGTCTCCCTGCAGCCGGATGGAGTGGGCATAGGCGCCAGGCCCCGTGGCCTCCGCGATCAGGGTCGCGCGGCGGGCGGGTTGCTCGATGCGGCTCAGCACCGGGTCGCCTGGGTGCGGCGCGTCCTCTGGGAGATAGAGCCGGGTGTGCAGGCCCGTATTGATCCCACGGGCGATGATCCAGAGGGTGAGGTGCGGCGCCTGGCCGCTCTCCGCCGTCGGGCGCGGCGTGGTGAGGGCAAAGGCGCCGTCGGCAGCGGGGGTGAGGCGCGCGAGGGCCCGGATCTCCGCCTGCCAGACCTCGATCAGCGCGTCGCGCACGGGTGTGCCGGTGCCATCAAAGAGCTGAAGCGCCACTGTGATGCGGTCGGCTGCTCCGGGCGCGATCTCGGCCCCCGCCGTTTGGACGGGCCAAGTGGCGTTGCCCGCATCCTCGGGCGCCATGCCGATATGGAGAAACGGGCCTGCGGTTTGCGAGGGCGTCTCGGGCAACATCACAACCCCTCCAGGCGGGTCTCGAACCAGGTTTGGCGGCGGCCCCTCAGCACGATGTCGAACCGCCAGGCCAGCGCGTCGAAGGGCGCGGAGTGCGCCATGTCCAGCCGGGCGATCAGGCGCTCGACCGCCGCTGGGTCGGCGATCGACCCCACGATCGGGCAGCGCGCAATCAGCGGGTCCCCCTCGAAATAGAGCTGGGTCACCAGCCGCTGGCAGAACATCGTCCCGAACAGCGAGAGGTGAATGTGCGCCGGACGCCAGCTGTCTTGGGCGTTCGGCCAGGGGTAGGCACCGGGGCGGATGGTGCGAAAGGCGTAAGCGCCGTCCTCGCCCGTCACCACCCGCCCACAGCCCACGAAGTTCGGGTCGAGCGGCGCGAGGTAGCCATCCTTCTTGTGGCGATAGCGGCCCGACGCGTTGGCCTGCCAGAGCTCGATCAGCGCGCCCGGCACCGGCCGTCCGGTCTGGTCGAGCACGCGCCCGTGGAGGATGATGCGCTCACCCTGGGGCAATCCCTCGCCGCCGTGGCAGGTCAAGAGATCCGCCTCGCCCGGCTGCACCACCCCATCGAAGACCGGGCCCGTCAGCTCCGACGCCGTGGCGGGCACCGAGAGGAGCGGCATGCGCGGGCTGCGAGCGACGGTCGTCTTGTAGGGCGGGTGGTGCGCGGCGGGGTGACCGGTCCAGTCCCGCGGGATCACCGGTTTGAAGGCGGTTGGATCAGAGGTCATGGCCCATCTCCCGATAGGTCTCGCGCGCCACGGCAAAGGCGCGGTTGCCCGCCGGCACGCCCGCATAGATGGCGACGTGGAGGAGCGCCTCCGACACCTCCTCGGGCGTCGCCCCGGTGTTGGCTGTGGCGCGGATGTGCATGGCGAACTCCTCCCAATGGCCGAGGGCTGCCAGCAGCACGAGCGTCAGCAACGAGCGATCCCTGGGCTCCAGCCCCTCGCGAGACCAGACCGAGCCCCAGGCGCCCTCGGTGATCAGCTGTTGAAAGGGCGCATCGAAGGGGCCGGTCGCAGCCTCGGCGCGGGCCACATGGGCCTCGCCCAGCACCCGGCGGCGGGTGGCGAGGCCCGCCTCATAGCGGTCGATCGGATGGTCGGGCATGGGTCAGCCTCCCAGAAGCCGCGGCAAAGCGAGGGTCAAAACGGGCAGCGCCAGCAACAGCCCGACGCGCAGGATCTCGACCCCGAAGAAGGGCAAAACCCCGCGGAAGGTCTCGGCCATCGGGGTCTCGTGCGCCGTGCCGCGGCCGAGCTGCGCGATGATGAAGACGTTGAGGCCCACGGGGGGCGTGATGAGGCCGAGCTCGACGACGATGAGGGCGAGGATGCCGAACCAGATCTTCAGCTCCTCGGGCCCCATGCCGAAGGCGGCGGTCTCGGACGTGGCATAGTCGCCGCCGTTCATCGCGATCAGCGTCGGCCAGAAGAACGGCACGACGACGAGGATCATCGCCAGGCTCTCCATGAAGCAGCCAAGCAGGATGAGCGCGAGCAGCATCAGCGCCAGCACCATCAGCGGGTCGAGGCCGGAGGCGCCCGCCCAGTCGGCCAGCGCCTGGGGGAGCCCTGTGCGGGTGAAGAAGCCCTTCAGCACCTCGGCGCCAAACAGAATGAAGTAGATCATGCCGGCGGTGACGGCGGTCTCTCGCAGCGCATGGCCGAGGCCGCTGAGGCCGAGCCCGCCGCGGCCCATCAGCCGCAGCGCCACGCCGTAAGCCGCAATCACGAACACCCCGAAGGCCGCCGCCGGGGTGGGTGTAAAGAGCCCCGCACCGAGGCCGAGGATGATGGTGCCGAAGATTGCCAGCACCGGGACCAGGCGGGCGATGGCGGCACGGCGCTCAGGCGCGGGGATGGGTGCGGGCTCGGGCGCAAGGCCGGGGTCGAGCCGGAGCCGCAGCCAGATCACCGCAATGAAGCCCGCCACCGCCAAGAGGCCCGGGATCAATGCGGCCTGAAACATCTCGATGATCGAGGCCTCGACGATGATCGCATAGATCACCAGCGCGACCGAGGGCGGGATGAGGATGCCGAGGGTGCCGCCCGCCGCGAGGGTTCCGGTCGCGAGCCGCGGCGCGTAGCCTTGGGCCGCCATCTCGGGCAGCGCAACGCGCCCCATGGTGGAGGCCGTGGCCAGCGATGAGCCACAGACCGCGCCGAAGCCCGCACAGGCCCCAATGGCCGCCATCGCCACGCCGCCGCGCACGCGCGCCGTCAGCGCCGCCAACCCCTGGAACAGGTCACGCGAGAGGTTCGCCTGCGACGCCAGAAACCCCATCAGCACAAAGAGCGGCACCACCGAGAGGTCGTAGTTCGCGACATTCGACCAGAGCAGCGTCTTGAACTGCGCGAGATAGGGCTCGAACCGCAGATAGGGCAGCGCCTGCGACAGCGCCCAGTTGCCGCCGACCCCGACGCACACCATCGCGAGCGCCACCGGCATCCGCAACGCGAGCAGCACGAACAGCACCACGAGGGCGCCGAGGCCGATGACATGCGGATCACTCACGCGCCACCGCCTGGTGCCCTGCCACCGCCGCCCAAAGCGCGAGCGAGAGGATGCCGGGGAGATAGAAGGGCCATTCCGGCCAGCCCAAAATCGGCGAGAGCACTCCGTCCGAGCGGGTCTCGATCATCCCGCGCACCATCCAGACGGCGAGGAACACCGCGAGTGCGACGGTCAGCGCGTCCCAGGCTCGGGCGAGCGGCGCCGCCCAACGCCCGGCAAAGAGATCGACCGAGACGTGCCCGCGCCGCAGCTGACAATAGGGAAAGCACATCAGCGCAGCACCCGAGACCGCGAGGCGCACGAAGTCTTCATAGCCCGGCAGGCCCGACACGGTGCCCCCCCAGAGCCCGGCCACCCGGTGCGCCGAGAACAGCCCGATGTTCACCGTCGTGACCGCGACGATGGCGAGGAGCAGGATGCCCCCCGTAATCGCCCAGGCTGCTGCGGCGCGGGCCAGCATCTCAGTCTGCGTTGGCGGCGATGGCGGCGCGCGCCCGTTCGACCAGGGCCGCCCCGTCGAGGCCCTTCTCCGCCATCTCGGCCTGCCAGCGCTCGGTTGCGGCCTCGGACGCCGCGATCAGCCCATCATAGGCACGCGGCGACATCTGCGTGACCGAGCCGCCGTCGGAGCCCGCCTGAAGCTCCTGGCCCGTGCCCTCGACCCCGTCCCAGACGGCGCCGATCTCGGCGGCAATGGCCTCTCCGGAATGCGCATCGATTATGGCGCGCAGATCCTCGGGCAGGCTGTCATAGCGGTCCTTGTTCATCGCGAAGAGGAAGACGGCGGTGCCGAAGCGCAGCCCGTCCGGCCCTTCGACCGACGCCTTGGTCAGCTCGTGCAGTTTGAGCGGCGGCACGATCTCGAAGGGCACGAGCGCACCGTCCACCGTCCCTTTGGAGAGGGCCTGCGGCAGCGCCGGCACCGGCATGCCGACGGGCTCTGCCCCCCAGCTCTCGATCATCCACGCGCCGGTGCGCGACGGCGTGCGCAGCTTCAGCCCCGCGATGTCCTCGGCCGTCTCGACCGGCCCGCCCACCAGATGCAGCGCATTGCCCGCATGGGTGTGCACGAGGATCGGGTGCACATCGGCGAAATCCTCCGCCAGATCGTCCATCACCTCCTGGATCGCCAGCGTCGTCTGCCGCGCCGAGCCCTGGTGCACGCCCGGCAGCTCAAACACTTCGACGCGTGGGAACACGCCAGGGGTGTAGCCCGGCAGCGTCCAGACCATATCCACCACCCCGTCGCGGAGCTGGCGGTAGAGCTCGGGCGGCTTGCCCCCCAGCGCCATGGCCGGGAAGATCTGGAACGCGATGCGCCCGCCGGAGGCCGCCGTCACCCGCTCGGTCCAGGGCTCGATGAACTTCGCCTGGGCGGGCGCCTTCGGCCCGAGGAAATGCTGGATGGTCAGCGTCACCTCTTGCGCACTCGCGGGCAAGGCCAGGCTTGCCGCCAACAGGGCGGCCACCGGTGTGATGCTCAGTCTCATGGGATCCTCCCTTTGCGTCTCTCTCGGACGCCCTCACTCAGTATGGCAGGCCGACATAGTTCTCGGCCAGGGATGCCTGTGCCGCGCGCGACGACATCAGGTAGTCGAGCTCCGCCCGCTGGATGCGCGCCCCGAACGCGCCTGTGTCGGGGAAGCGGTGGAGCAAGCTGGTCATCCACCAGGAGAAGCGCTCGGCCTTCCAGACCCGTGCGAGCGCGCGGTCGGAATAGCCAGTGAGCCCGCACTCGTCGCCGTCGCGGTAGTGTGCGATCAGCGCCTCCGAGAGGTAGTGGATGTCGGAGGCGGCGAGGTTCAGCCCCTTCGCCCCCGTGGGCGGCACGATATGCGCCGCATCCCCCGCCAGGAACAGCCGCCCCCAGCGCATCGGCTCGGCCACATAGGAGCGCAGCGGCGCGATGGATGTCTCGATGGAGGGGCCGGTCTCCAGCCGGGCGGCGACCTCGGCGGGCAGGCGGGCCTTCAGCACCTCCCAGAACCGCGCGTCCGGCCAGTCTTCCACGCGGTCCTCCAGCGGGCACTGCACATAGTAGCGGCTGAGCGTCGAGGTGCGCATCGAGCAGAGGGCGAACCCGTCCGCGTGGTTGGCGTAGATGAGCTCGTCGTCCACCGGCCGGGTACGCGAGAGCACGCCGAGCCAGCCGAAGGGATAGACGCGCTCGTACTCGGTCAGGTGCGCGCGCGGGATGGATTGGCGCGAGACACCGCGGAACCCGTCGCAGCCCACGATGAAGTCGCAGTGGAGGTGCCGGGTCTCGTCGCCCTCGCGCCATGTGAGCGCCGGGCTGTCGGTGTCGGCGCCGTGGACCGTGACATCCGCCGCCTCGTGCACAATCACACCGCCCATGGCATCGCGGGCGGCATAGAGATCGCGGGTCACCTCGGTCTGGCCATAGAGGGTGACGGTCTTGCCGGTGTGCTCGGCCAGGTCGATCCGGTGCAGCGCGCCGCCGAACGACAGCGCAAAGCCCGTATGAGGTTGGCCCTCGGCATCGAGCCGGTCGGCCACCCCCGCCGCGCGCAGCAGTGCCACGGTGCCGGGCTCGAGGATGCCTGCGCGGATCCGGCCGAGGACATAATCCCGGCTGCGGCGCTCCAAGATCACGCTGTCTATGCCCGCCCGGTGCAAGAGCTGGCTCAGCAGCAGTCCGGACGGCCCGCCGCCGATGATGCCGACCTGGGTCTGCATCCCGTCCTCCCTGTTTTTTGCGAAGATGACAGGGGCAATCCGATATGTAAAATGAGATCACACGTAAGATAGATAACCAATGGGAATATGATCGACCGCCGCATCAAGCTCCGCCATGTCCAGGCACTGGTGGAGATCGCCCGCACCGGCAGCCTTTCGGGTGCGGCCGAGGCGCTGGCGCTTACCCAGCCCGCGGTGTCGAAGACGCTGGCGGAGCTGGAAACGGTGCTCGGCACCCGGTTGATGGAGCGGAGCCGAGCCGGGGTGGCGCTCACGCCTGCGGGGGAGATGTTCCTGCACTATGCTGGGGCGAGCCTGGCCGCGCTGGCCCAAGGGCTCGACGGGCTTGCCCAACTCGGGATGCGCGGAGAGGCGGTGCTGCGGGTCGGCGCGCTCCCCTCGGTTGCGGCACGGCTGCTGCCCGAGGCGGCGATGCTGTTTCGGGCGCGCGCCCATGGCTCGGTGCTCTCGCTGGTCGATGGCCCCCATGCGCACCTGACGGCAGAGCTGCGCCGCGGTGCGCTCGAACTGGTGGTCGGGCGGCTCGGGGAGCCGGAGACCATGGCCGGGCTCTCCTTTACCCAGCTTTATACGGAGCGCGTCGCCTTCGTGGTGCGCCCGGGGCATCCGTTGCTGAAGGCCCCGCAGCTCGCGCGCCTCGCGGACTGGCCGGTGCTGTTTCCGAGCCGGGACGCTGCGATCCGGCCCTTGGTGGAGCGGATGCTGCTGGCGCACGGGATCGGCGCCCTGCCCGATCGGATCGAGACGGTCTCCGGCGCCTTCGGGCGCGTGCTGGCGCGACGCTCAGACGCGGTGTGGATCATCTCGGAAGGGGTCGCCGCCCCCGACATCGCCGAGGGTACGCTGGTGGCGCTGCCGTTTGACACGGGGCTCACGGCGGGACCAGTCGGCCTTATGACCCGGGCGGGCGAGACCCTGACCCCGACCGCCCGGCTCTTCCTCGGCGCGCTCAGCGACGCCGCGGAGACGCTCGGCTAGCCAAACCGGCGCGCGGCCAAGAGCCCGGAGACTGCGATCGCCACGCTCGCCACCGCGCCCCAAAGCGTATCGGTGAGGACAAGCTCCCAGCTCCACCCCTCCAGCACCGCCATGGAGGTCAGCGCAAACGTCCCGTAGCCGACCAACCCCAGCACCGCCGCCTGGCCGAGCACCATTCCCCAGCCCCAGCCATGCAGCCGCGCCGGGCGGACCACCAGCCAGATCACCCCAGCCACATAGCCGACATAGAAGAGGATCGCGGCGGGCCAGTTCACATCCTCGGCCATCAGATGCGGCACCGTCGCCTCATAGGCCGGCAGCGCGAGCTGGGTGATGAACACGGCATCCAGCACGGCAAAGACCAAGGCGCCGGCGAGAAAAGCAATCAGATAGGGCATGGGGTCCTCTGGTCGGCCGCGAGGGTGGGGATGACGAACAGGAAGACCGATCGGCGCTCCTACCCGAAAGGATAGCGCGGCTATGCCCCGGCGCCAGGGCCTATCCTTTGCCGGGTCTGACGCGGCGCGATGATTGAAGGTATACAGCTTTTAACAGAGACGGAGCGTCAGAAGACGGAGCTCCTGGTCGGCAGAAAGCCCGACCGACTACCCAGGAGCAAAAACCATGACGAGCATCCTCTTCGAACCGACGGTCAGCGACGCCCGCCCGATGTTCAACCGCGGCGATATCGACGGTCACTGGCTGGCGCACACGCGCCGCATGCTGATCGAGATGGCGGCCTTCGATATCGAGGAAGAGGTGGACACCGCCGCGATGGCCGAGACCGACGCCTATGGCCATCCGCTGCCCTGCCAAGCGACCCATGGTGCGCTCGCGCTGGCGCCGGATACGCAAAGGCTCGGCCTGGCTGGTATCGGCGAGCCTGCGCGCCAAGCCCTGGCCGGGCGCCGGACCCGGTCCGCCGAGGACCTGCTTCGTTCGGTCTTTGTCGCCCACGCATGAAAAAGGCCGGAGCAATCCTCCGGCCCTTTCCGTTTGCCAGCACCTCAAATCGGGTGCTTATTCTTGGCTGCCCATGAACTGGAGCAGGAACATGAACATGTTCAGGAAGTTCAGGTATAGGCTCAGCGCGCCCATGATGGCGCCCTTCTCGAGCCACGCCTCACCGCCGGGGGTCGTGCGCATCGCGAGGTAGGTGTTCTTGATATTCTGCGTGTCGTAGGCGGTCAGGCCCGCGAAGATCAGAACGCCGAGCAGCGACACCACGAAGCTGAGGGCCGAGCTCTCGAAGAAGAACATGTTCAGGAGCGACGCGACGATCAGGCCGATCACGCCCATCATCAAGAAGCGACCCCAACCCGAGAGATCTTTCTTGGTGGTGTAGCCATAGAGCGACATCGCACCGAAGCCGGCCGCCGTGGCGACGAAGGTCTGAGCGATCGAGATCCCCGTAAAGACCGCGAAGATCCAGGAGATCGAGAGACCCATCAGCGCCGCGAAGCCCCAGAACACCATCTGAGCGGTGGCCGCGGACATGCGGTTGATCATCGCCGAGAAGCCGAACACCACGGCCAGCGGGGCGAACATGATGATCCATTTGATCGGCGAGCTGAACATCGCCTCCAGCATGCTGACCGGGATCAGCGCAGTCGGCTGGCCAGCCACGGCCGCCTTAAAGTCCGAGCCAACCACATAAGCGACCAGCGCGGTGATGATCATCGCGCCGCCCATGAGGGCGTAGACTTTGTTCATATGAGCGCGCAGACCGGCGTCGATTTCGGCAGCAGCTGCGGTTCCGCCGATCGTCTGGTTGCGCACGTAGTTGGGAATTGCCATCTCAACCTCTTGCAGATGTTGCCAGTGCTCTTGCGAACCGTGCATACCACACCGTAGAGATCCACGGGCAATACCGGTCCACATCACTCGGGAATATCGGGTAACAGCCGTGCGGTTTCAAGCGTTAGCGTCGCGGAACCCTGTATATGGAGGGCGATTGCGCGTGGTGGAACCCCAGCACCGTCGGGGGGAGCCATGATCCGCGCCTTTGCGGCCATTCCTGTGCCGCCGGAAATCGCCGCGGCCTTGGCGCCCATACAGGCGCGTTTGCCCGGCGGACGGCCGGTTGCAGAAGAGGCGTTGCACATCACGCTGGCGTTTTTCGGCGAGCATCAGAGCCCGGTGATCGAGGATCTGCACTATCAGCTGGAGGATATCCAGGCGGCGCCGATCACGCTCGCGCTCTCGGGGCTCGGGCAGTTCGGCAGCGCCTCTCCGCGGCTGATCTATGCGGCGGTGCGGCCCGAGCCGAGGCTGAAGGCTTTGCGGGACCGGGTGCGACGGGCGGCGGACGATGCGGGGATCCGGCTGGCGCGGGAGCAATTCGTGCCCCATGTGACGCTCATGCGCTTCTCGAAGAGCGGGCTCTCGGGCGAAGAGATGGTGCAGTTGTCGGCCGCGCTGGCTGCCCATGCGGGGCTGGCCCTCGGCCCGTGGGAGGCCGAGGCCTTTATCTTGTATCGCTCACGCCTCGGGCGGAGCGGTGCGGCTTACGAGCCGCTGGCTGAGTACCCGTTGTCACGGTCGTAATCAGCGCGTGCGTGGCAGATCCCAGAACGGACGTTCGCTTTCAATCCGAGCCGCAGTGGGGTCGATCCCCATATCGATCAGCGCACGATGGTCGAGCTTGGCCAGAGCACGCCGCTCACGGGCCACACGAATCCACTCGCCGATCGGCATCCGGATGTTGGCACGCGGCATCGCGCCGTCGAGAAGAAGGGTCAGGGCTTTCATGTCAGTCTCCATATCATCAAAGTTGATACAATGTGTCCCTGCCATCAGCAGGTGAGATGAATATGGGGGATGGAACTGAATCACGGAAATGAATAATCTTGTGCCGACCCATCACGGGAGGAAATGGAAAATGATCCGCAATTTGGACCTGACGGCGCTGCGCAGCTTTGTCACCGTGGCCGAGACCGGCGGCGTCACCAAGGCCGCCCACCAGCTCAACCTGACCCAGTCCGCGGTGTCGATGCAGATCAAGCGGCTCGAGGACATGTTGCAGCAGCCCCTCCTTGACCGTGCGGGCCGGCGGGTGGCGCTCACCGCCCATGGGGAGCAACTGCTCGGCTATGGCCGGCGCATCCTCGCGATCAACGATGAGGTGATCAGCCGGATGATGCACACCTCCTTCGAGGGCGAGGTCCGCTTCGGCGTGCCGACCGACATCGTCTATCCGAACATCCCTCGGGTCTTGCGCCAGTTCGACCGAGAGTTCCCGCGGGTGAAGATCCAGCTCGTCTCCTCCTACACGACCAAGCTGAAGGAGATGCTGGACGCAGGCGAGATCGACCTCATCCTCACCACGGAGAACGTTCCGGGGCCCGAGGGTCAGGTGCTGTCACGCGCGCCCTTGGTCTGGGTCGGCGCTCCGGGCGGGGTGGCCTGGCGCGAGCGGCCCTTGCGGCTGGCCTTCGAGACCCAGTGCCTGTTCAAACCCTGGGCGCAAGCGGCGCTCGATGCGGCCGGCATTCCCTGGGAGATGGCGGTCAACACGCGGGCAACCCGCACCGTCGAGGCCAGCGTCTCCGCCGATCTCGCGATCCACGCGATGCTGGAAGTGGCCAAGACCCCTTATATGGAGCCGATCCCGCACAACGGGCATCTGCCAGAGCTGCCGTCGAGCCAGATTGTCATGTACCGCGGACGCCAGGCGATCGGAGTTCCCGTGGACGCGCTGGCGGCCATGCTGCGCAATGCCTATGGCGAAACACAGGCTCTGGCGGCGGAATAGCCACAAAGCGACTTAATCCACAAAAATCCTGTTAATACGCAAGAAAGTTTCCTTGAGCTTCTAATCGGCCGCCCCATACCCACCTATAGGCGAGGCATTTGTGCGCACTCGCCGGAAGGTTGCTGGGCGTCGCAGGTCAGCCCTGTCGGTCTGGACTGTAAGGCCTGCACAGGGAGCACTTTCTATGACCAAATTCCATCCGATCCGCATGCTTGCGATCACCGCCTTCGCCTTCTCCTTTACAACCGCCGCCTTCTTCGCACCGCTGACCGTCTCCACCGCTGCCCGGGCGGATGGGCTTTTCGCCGTCGGTTCAACCGGAGACGACCGCCGCAAAGCAAACCTCGTCTCGCGCCAAAAAATGCTGGTGGAGCGCATGGCCGCCAATGCCTGCCTGATCACCCGCGGCATCGATGTCGAGGCAGACAAGGAGCGGCTGACCGAGGCCCATGACATCTTTCTCGCCACCCAGACGGCGCTGCGCGAGGGGAACGACACCATTGGCCTGACCGCAGAGAAGAACGAGCGTGTCTTGCAGCAGCTAGCCGCCGTGGAGCGCAGCTTCCGACCCTTCGACCTCGCTGCGCTGTCGATCGCTGACGGCACTGCGGAAGTGGGCACGATGACCGATATGATGCGCCATACGACACCGCTTTATAACGCGCTGGACAAGCTCGCCGGCTTGGTTGACCGGGTCTATGTGAAACGCCAGTTCAGCGTCGGCGCCCTGGCGGCACTGGACTATGCCGGCAAACAGCGCTGGCTGTCGCAGAAGATGGTGCGCGAGGCCTGCCTTGTGGGCGATGCGGGGCAGGAGCATGTGCCGCTCGATCTCGGCAACACTCTGGTCACGTTCGAGTCGCGGTTGAAGGCGCTGCGGGACGGCGAGCGTCTGATCGGCCTGCCCCCCGCTGAGGACCCGGAACTGCTCGACACCTTCGACGAGGCGGAGGAGATCTGGGAAGAGATCCGCCCGGTCCTCATAGATGCGGCCGATGGAACAGCCCCGGATCCCGATGCGCTGCACCTGCTCGCCAAGGACATGACGCCGCTTCTGGCCGCCCTCAACGATGCGGTCTACCTGATCGAAGGGCGCGAATAGTGCCCCGCGCGGCGTTCCCGGGCCGTATCGGCGACGTCGCGGTCCGTCCGGTCGCTCCGGGCTCGGTCACCGTGGTCACCCTGCGGCCCGCGCCGTCCGCTGGCTTTTCCCAGCGGCGGTCAGGCAAATCCGCTTGACGCGGCTCGCCTCCCCGGCTCATGTCGCGCCGACAGGGGAGGAGAGCATGCGCAACGCAGCCATGGTGCTCGGGATCATCGGCGGGATCGTCGGCATGGCGGTCGGCTTTTTCGGCTATGGCTTTGCCGAGCTCTGGAGCTGGATCTTCGGCACCATCGCCGAGGTCGAGGCACAGACCGGGTTCCAGGCGGATCTGGGCGAGCCCCCGGAAGACCCGATGGTGACCCGGGCGATCAGCTTGGTCTCTCCCATTCTCGCGATCGCAGGGGGCGCGATGGCGCCGGGCCGGCCGGGCCCGGGCGCTGCGCTGATGCTGATCTCGGCGGGCGGCATGTTCTACGGCTTCGGCTTTGGCGTCTTCACCATGTGGCCGATCGCGATGTGTGGCGTGGGTGGCCTCCTCGCCCTGCCCGCCGCCTTCATGGGCTCCCGCCGCGAGGGCTGATCTCAGAGCGAGCGGTGGAGCAGCTTCTGCGCCATGATCCAAAGCGCATTGTCCCGGAGCCGCAGATGCCGCCAGGTGTGGAAACCGACATGCGCGAGCACCGGTGGCAAGGTCAGGTCAAAAACCAGTTCATGCAGCTCCTCCGCCAAGCGGTGCAGATCCGCATCTGGCGGGGTTGCGCGGCAGGATGCCGGGCCCTGCCACCCGACAGTCAGAGGCAAGCCCTACCAGTCCGCCACTGCGCACTGTTGCCGGCAGGGCGATGGCGAGCGTGATGTGAAGCGCCCGATGCGACGGGCGCCCCGTCGCGAAACCTCCGGCCCGACAGAGAAAACCCAGGTCATGCCGCCAAAGGCTGTCCAGTGCAGCATTTTGATCGCCGTGCGGCCGGTCATGCCCGCCCCATCTCGAGCACGACCTTGCCGGTGGCCTCGCGTGCGGTGAGCAGACGCAGCGCCTCGTTCGCCTCAGCGAGGGGCAGGGTGTGGCTGACATGGGGGGTGATCCGGCCCGCCGCATGCCACTGGATCAGTTCGGCTAGGCTCTCGGCCAAGACCTCGGGCGCGAATTTCGCATAGCCGCCCCAATAGAGCCCGATCACGGTGAGGTTCTTCACCAGCAGAATGTTGGCCGGGATCTGCGGCACCTCGCCAGAGGCGAACCCGATGGGCAGGAGCCGCGCCTCGGCGTTCGCCGCCCGCAGTGCAGCCACCCACTGGTCGCCGCCCACGGGGTCGAAGACAACATCTGCACCACCCAGCGCCTTTACCTCGGTGCGGATGTCACCCGTATCGCTGTCGATCAGATGGTGCGCGCCGGTCTGGCGCGCAGTCTCCAGCCGCTCCGCCCCACGGGCGACCGCGATCACCTCAGCGCCCATCAACCGACCGACCTCGATCGCCGTCAGACCGACGCCCCCCGCCGCGCCGAGCACCAGGAGCCGCTCGCCCGGGCGCAGGCCGGCGCGGCGCCCGAGGGCCAGATGTGCTGTGCCATAAGCAACCTGGATCACCGCCGCATCGGCATCGCTCATCGCATCCGGCACCGGCACGCAGGCCGCCGCCGGGACCGCCACGGCCTCGGCGAACCCACCCGCGCTGCACATCGCCGCAACCCGGGTCTCGATGGCAGGCTCGGTTACCCCCTCACCGCGAGCGATGACCGTGCCACAAACCTCGAGACCCGGAGCGAACGGCATCTCCGGGCGCTCCTGATACCGCCCCTTGACCATCAGCGTATCGGCGAAATTCACGCCAGCCGCATGGACCCGCAGCACCACCTGTCCGGGACCGGGCCGGGGCACCGGAACCTCGTCCATCTGCAGGGCCTCTCCCGTCGCATGCACGCGCATCGCCGCCATGGTGTCCATTCTCGCCGCCCTCCGCCGGTGTCCATCTCGGTGCCATCGTCGCCGGGTGATAGCGCGCGGCGCTCCGCTCGAAAAGCCGAGGGTGACAGACCGGTGGCCAAGGCATAGGGTTGCGCACGGTTTTGGGTTGGGAGGTGTGGATGCCAGGGATCGCAGGCGTCGGGTTCAGCACGACAGATCTCGCCCAAACGCTCGGCGATCTCGGGACCTTACTGGACTGGGCCGAAGAGCTGGAGCTCGCCTCCGTCGAGCTGTCCCTCTCGAATTTCGAGGTGATCGGCGGCTGCAAGATCTGGCCCGATCGGATGGCGGAACTGGCGCGGATCTGTGCGGATCGGCCCTTCGGCTTCACGGTCCACGGCCCAATCGCCTCGAGTTTCAGCGATATCCGAAACATAACGCTCCAGACCGACGCCGCCCGAGCATGCCTGGAGGTCTCGCACCGGATCGGTGCGACGGCTCAGGTGACCCATGCGGCGCTGCTGCCGCTGACCGAGGCCGAGCGCGTGACCCTCATGGCGCTTGAGCGGGAGACGCTGGCAACGCTCGCGCCGGAGTTCGCCGATGCGGGCGTGGCGCTCTGCGTCGAGACGCTGTTTCCCCATGGCCCGGTCTGGGTAGCCTCTCCGGCCGAGCTCGCCGAGCAGATCCGCGCGGTCGATCACCCCAACATCCGCGCTTGCATCGATTTCAGCCACGTCTTCCTGAACGCCGCCGAACGCGGGTTCAACGCCTATGCGGAGCTTGCCACCCTCGCGCCGCTGGCCGCGCATCTGCATGTCCATGACAGCTTCGCTCGGCCGCGGAGCTTTGCGCCCTATTCGCATTCCGAGGCGATCTTATTCGGGCTCGGCGATCTGCACCTGCCGCCGGGGCGCGGCAGCCTTCCGTGGGAGCAACTCGCCGCCCTGCCCTTCGCGGACGGGATCATCGCCAACCTGGAGCTGATCTCACGGCACCGCGACCAGATCCCCTCGGCCGTCGCCTGGACCCGAGACTGGATTGCGCGAGGGGCCTAGGGTGCGGCTGCCCTGCGCTCGGCATCGCGCGCCAGAACCTTACGCTTCAGCGAGGCGATAACGGCCCCTGCGATGTCCACATCCGAGACCTGGGCGAAATGGCGCCAGGACGGAGGGCGGTTGCGCTCGATGATCACCACCCCATGGGATTGGGTTATGGCCACATCCCAGCCGATCAGCCCGCCGGTGCGCACCTTGTCGATCGCAGTCAGGACCTCGGCCGGGGGCACCTCCTCGACCAGTTCGGCCCCCTGGCTCGCATTGGCGGGTTTGTCCGGCTCGTCGATCACCCGCCGGGCCGCGCCCAAGACCTCGCCATCCAGTGTGTAGACCCGATACTCGGCCGCAATATTGAGCGCCGGCTCCACGATCATGGGCGGCATGCCGTCGGTAAAGCTGCGCGCCATCTCAAGGGCAGCCTGGATGCTCTCCTCGCTGCCGTTCACCCAGCGCACGAACTTGCCGCCGAAGCCGTCCGCTGGCTTTACCACCAATCGCCGGTTGCCGGAGAAGTCATGTGCACGAACCCATCGCTCAAGCTGGTTAAGGGTAAGCACGATCAACCGGTCGGTGTCGGCGCCCTTGCCCTGCACCTGGGTCAGCACCTCGATCTTGCCGAGCCCGCTGCCGCTGAAGCGCTCATAGCTGTCGAGTATCACGCAGCCCTGCGCCCGCAGAACCCGATCCATGATCCGCGCGGCGGACAGATAGGGGCCTGTGATCCGGATAATCGCCGCATCGGGTCGGATCTCGGAGTCGCCAAGGCGGATCCTCGGGGCGGTCTCGGAATGGCGAAGTTCGAAGTGGAAGTTGTCGAAGGGTGCCGAAACTATCCGGAAGCCTTGCGCCCGGGCCGCCTCGATCAGCGTGCGCACCGCATGACGCGCCTTGAACTGACCGGAGGTCCCGGAGGGCTTTATCTCGTGCGAGAGCACCAGGAGCGTCGGCTTTGGGTTGTCCGGGAGCGCGGGCATAGGTCCTCCGTGGCCGGGTCGCGCTCAGAGACCCGATTTCGCACGCCGGATCAAGCCCGGTGGGTCTTCTCCAGGCGATAGGCCCGGCCGGCGGCGGCGGAGCCGTCGAGCGTGTGGAACTGGCGTCGGTTGGCCTCCCACCTAGCCATCGCCTTTGCGTAGCTTGCATGCTGCTTGTCCGCCTTGGCGATGTCCTTGAGCGCAGCCTTGGGGTCGACGAACGTCTTGGCGAAGACGGACGCGTGCAGCTTGCTCAGCTGACTGCAGGCCCCGTGCGCCGCATCGAAGAGTTTGGGCAGCTCGTCCGACAAAGCATTGAGTTTTCTGGCAAGGGCCAAAAGCTCCGGATCATCCGACTTGTAGAAGGCCTTCTCAAGGCGCGCCGTTTGCTTCATGTCCGCACCATACGTCGCTTCGAGCAATTTGCGTTCTTTCAGCCAGTCCTTCTGGAAATAGGCGCGCTCGGGGATCGTGGTGGACGTGCTCTTTTTGTCCTCTTTCTCCGATTTGCCGCCGCTTTCGCTCTTGCCACCTGTGGCTTTGCCCGAAAGCGCGCCCAAGGTGGCGGGCCCGGCAAGGCCGTCGGGTTTAAGACCCTTCTTCTTCTGATAGGCTTTGACGCTGGTTAAAGTGCCCGAGCCGAACAGCCCGTCTGGGGTCAGCTTGGGCTTGGCTCCCGCTTTGTTCAGGAGCGTCTGGAGCTCTTTGACCTTCGAGCCCTTCGACCCCTTTTTCAGCATGCTCATCGCCGGACGCCCCAATCGGTCGCGCTCGCTCCGTGAAAGCGTCCATGAACTGGGGCCGTTTGTCCACACAATCCGGCATTTGTTGAGCGCGCAGCCTGTTGCCGGGAAGACGCCACTGCGAGCGACAGTCCCGTGACGGCCCGCCCAGCCCTTGCCGCGGCGCACAAACCGAGACATATGCACGCGCTGACCCCGTACCCGGCTAAGGAGCGCCGCGATGGATCTGCGCAACATCGCCATCATCGCCCATGTCGATCATGGCAAGACCACGCTGGTGGACGAGCTGCTGAAGCAGTCCGGCGCCTTTCGCGAAAACCAGGCGGTGGCCGAGCGCGCCATGGACAGCAACGCCATCGAGCGTGAGCGCGGGATCACGATCCTGGCCAAGTGCACGAGCGTTCAGTGGGGCGAGACCCGGATCAACATCGTCGACACCCCCGGCCACGCGGATTTCGGCGGTGAGGTGGAGCGCATCCTCTCGATGGTCGACGGCGTGGTGCTGTTGGTGGACGCGGCCGAAGGGCCGATGCCGCAGACCAAATTCGTGACCTCGAAGGCACTGGCCCTCGGCCTCCGCCCCATTGTGGTGCTGAACAAGGTCGACAAGCCGGAGGCCGAGCCGGACCGCGCGCTTGACGAGGTGTTCGATCTCTTCGTCGGGCTCGACGCGGATGAGGATCAGCTCGACTTCCCGGTGCTCTATGCCTCGGGTCGCTCGGGCTGGGCGGCGGAGAGCATGGAGGCGGCGCGCGAGAACCTTGAGCCGCTGTTCGAAGTGGTTGCGCGCCATGTGCCGCTGCCCCGCCAAGCCGCGCAGGCCGATCAGCCGTTCCGTATGCTGGCAACGACGCTGGAGGCGGACCCGTTCCTTGGCCGCCTGCTGACCGGGCGGATCGAGAGCGGGCGCATCACCGCCAACACCACCGTCCGGGCGCTCGCGCGCGATGGCAAAGAGGTCGAGCGGTTCCGCGTCTCTAAGGTGCTCGCCTTCCGCGGCCTCGCCCGCCAACCGGTCGAAAGCGCCGAGGCCGGTGACATCGTGGCGCTCGCCGGCATGGCCAAGGCGACCGTGGCCGACACGCTGGCGGACCCGTCCATCGACGTGCCCCTGCCCGCACAGCCGATCGACCCGCCGACCATCACCGTCACCTTCGGCATCAACGACAGCCCGCTCGCCGGGCGCGACGGCTCCAAGGTGCAGTCGCGTGTCATCCGCGACCGCCTGATGCGCGAGGCCGAGAGCAATGTCGCGATCCGCATCGCCGACACGCCAGGCGGTGAGGCGTTCGAGGTCTCCGGCCGGGGCGAGCTGCAGATGGGCGTGCTCATCGAGAACATGCGCCGTGAGGGCTTCGAGCTCTCGATCTCGCGGCCCCGTGTGGTGTTCCGCGAGGAGGGCGGCCAGCGCCTCGAGCCGATCGAGGAGGCCACCATCGACGTCGACGAGGAATACTCGGGCGCCGTGGTCGAGAAGCTCTCGACCCGCAAGGGCGAGTTGGTGGAGATGCGCTCGGCCGGGGCCGGCAAGACGCGCATCGTCGCCCATGTGCCCTCGCGCGGGCTGATCGGCTATCATGGCGAGTTCCTGACCGACACCCGCGGCACCGGTGTGCTCAACCGCGTCTTCCACGACTGGGCGCCCTATAAGGGCCCGATCTCCGGCCGCGCACGCGGCGTGCTGATCGCGATGGACCAGGGCGATGCGGTTCCTTATGCGCTCTTCAACCTCGAGGACCGCGGTAAGATGTTCATCGGCGGTGGCGAGGCGGTCTATCAGGGCATGATCATCGGCGAGCACAGCCGCGACAACGATCTCGAAGTGAACCCGCTCAAGGGCAAGCAGCTCACCAACATCCGGGCTGCCGGCAAGGACGACGCCGTCAAGCTGACCCCGCCAACCCGCTACAGTCTCGAGCAGGCCATCGCCTATATCGACGACGATGAGCTGGTCGAGGTCACGCCGAACGCGATCCGGCTGCGCAAACGCCATCTTGACCCGCACGAGCGCAAGAGGGCCGCGCGCCAGACCAGCTGATCCTTGATCTTTCGCATTGCGCATTGCATAATGCGAAAATACAGCTTGGGCGGGTGCAGTTTGCACATCTATTGGTTGAGCAGGGGTGCAATCGACAACCCATGATCGTCGCATACAGCTTCCGCGAGCATGGGTTAAGGACGCAGTCGCGCCATTGTAGCATCGTGAAACTGCTTTGCTGGGTCACAACCTGGCGCCATGCAGCAGTTGGCCCGATCCTTGCCTAAGTCTGACAACCGGAGCGCGAATGCGGTTCGGGGAGGGTGAATTGGCAGGCGGAGTGAGAGAATGACCCATCCAGTTGATGTTCACGTGGGACAGCGCGTGCGCCAACGTCGTTGGATGATCGGCATGACCCAGCAGCAGCTGGCGAACAAGGTCGGCATCAAGTTCCAGCAAATCCAAAAATACGAAACCGGCGCGAACCGGATTTCGGCGTCGCGGCTCTGGGACATCGCCGATGCGCTTGAAGTGCCGGTGGCGTTCTTCTTCGAGGGCCTGCAGGACGAGGTCGCGGGCGCCGACAACCAGCCGGATATGATGCGCGACAAGGAAGCGCTCGACCTTGTGCGCGCCTATTACCAGATCCCCGAGCATCAGCGCCGTAGCCTGTTTGAGCTTGCCCAGGTGCTGAGCGACAAGGCGGCCTGACAACGCACCACCGACGACCGCGCTTGACCCCTCGGTCGGGCGCGGGCATCACGGGGCCGCAATCCCAGCGCGGAGCGGCCCGATGACCTCCCCCACAGATCCCGAGACCGAGGCAGAGGCGCTGCTCGCGCTTGCCCACCGTATGGCCGATGCAGCCGGCGCGGCAGCGTTGCGGCATTTCCGCAGCCCGGGTCTCGCCACCGACGACAAGAGCGATGGTGCAGACTTCGACCCGGTGACCGCGGGCGACCGGGAGGCGGAGGCCGCGATGCGCGCCCTGCTGGCCAAGGAGCGCCCGGATGACGGCATTCTCGGCGAGGAGGAGGGCCGCACCGAGAGCCGCTCCGGCCTCACCTGGGTGCTCGATCCGATAGACGGCACCCGCGCTTTTATCGCCGGCTTGCCGACCTGGGGGGTGTTGATCGCCTTGGATGACGGCGCGTCAGGGCGCATTGGGATCGTTGACCAGCCCCATATCGGTGAGCGCTATGCGGGCACGACGCTCGGCGGCGCGCGGGCCAGTTACCGCTGCCGCGGCGAGGAGCGCCCGATGGGGGTGCGCGCCTGTGCGGGCCTCGCCGATGCAATGCTGTTCACCACAGCACCGGAGCTGTTCGAGGGCGGCGACCGGGACAAGTTCGAGGCGGTGCGCGCGCGGGCCCGGCTCACCCGGTACGGCACCGACTGCTATGCCTATGCGCTCGTGGCGGCGGGGCATGTGGACCTGGTGATCGAGTCGGGGCTCGCCGCCTATGACATCGCGGGACCGGCGGCACTGATCCAGGCGGCAGGCGGCGTCGTGACCGATTGGCAGGGCGGCGACGCCCGCTGGGGCGGCCGGGTTGTGGCGGCCGGCGACCCGCGGGTGCATGCGGAGGCGTTGGCGTTGCTCGCCTAGCCCGCCAGGAACCGATCGACCGCGGCCCACGCGGCGGCACGCGGCTCCGGCGCATCGACAAGCGGCTCATGCCGGGCACCGGGGATCTCCGCCAGACCATAATCAAGGCGCTCTGCCGCAGCCCGAACCGCCTCGGCCGAGACCACCCGTTCGTCTGCGCCAATGAGCATCAGGCCACGCCCCCCGGGCGCCGGCATCTCAGCGATCTCGGCCATGGCGCGGCGTGCAGCATCCAGCCATCCGAGTGTGGGCGCGCCAAGGGCAAAGGCAGGCTCGGCGCGTGCGCTCGCCGCCATCCAGTCCCAGACGGCGCGATCTCCGGTCAGCACATTGTCCTCAAAGCGCACGGTCAGCGGATAGGCCTTAGGCGCCTGAGGCAAAGGCGCCCAAAGATCGAGCCGCCCTGTCCGGCGTGCGAAGGCGATCATGGCCAGCACGGTGCTTTGCGCCCAGCCGCTGACTGCGAGGCCGAGCATCGGCGCCGAGAGGATCAGCGGCGCAGCCCCGAGTTCCCCGTCACGCCGGGCCAAGAGCGCAATCGTCCCACCCATGGAATGCGCCAATACGAGGTCCGGGGTCCCACCGAGCTGCGGATGCGCCATCAGCGCGGCCAGATCCCGCTGATACTCCGCGAAGTCACTGACATGGCCCTTCTCGGGTCGCCGCAGGGCGCGCGCGCTTCGCCCCTGGCCGCGCCAATCGAGGCTGACCACCCGATAACCGCGCTCGGTGAGCCCGGCCGCTGTGAATGCGGCCTTCTCGAGGTACTCCGTGCGTCCGGGCAGCAACAGAGCAAGGCCCCGGGTCGAACCGACCGCCGGCCAGGCGCCGCCACGCAGACGCACCCCATCCGGCGGCTCGAAGGCCGCAGTCTCCAGCCCCAGAGCCCCCTGAGGGGCCGCGCTCACCCGACCAGAGCGGAGAGCTGCATCGCCTGGCTCACATCGCCGTCGACCTCGACCCGGCCGGTCATGAAGGCGGTCGCGGGCGAGAGGCTGCCGTCGAACATGTCGCGGAAGGTGTCCAAGTCCGCCTTGATGGTCACATCGGCGTCACCGTCCTCGGTGCTGACGGCCCCGTCGCGAATCAGGATCACGCCCTCATCGGCAACCTCGAATTTGAAGCTGCCCTGGATGCTGCTTCCCTCGACCTTCTCCCGCACGCTCTCGACGGCCTTATCGAACGCCTCGCTCATCGTCTGCCTCCCTCTGGATCGCCCGGTCACGCAGCGCTGATGCGGTTCCGGTTGGCAACTGCTTCGATGGACCCATATACTGCGGTCATGATCAAGAGCGCCACCATTGCGACGCTGATCGCGCTGCTCACCGCCCTGCCCGCCGCAGCGCAGGTGATTTTGCCCGAACCGGAGGATCCGGTTCAGATCCCCGACGCGCCGGACGGCCTGCCGACGCCCGAGGAGCTGGATCTGGAGGAGGCCGAGGCGGAGTCCCTCGATGCCTTGTTCGCCGCCCTCGCGATTGCGGGTGAGCATGAATGGCAGCCGCTGCAACAACAGATCATGGCCCGTTGGGCGCGATCGGATTCGCCGTCCATGACCCTGCTGCTGTCGCGTGCGACGCGCGCGATGGAGGAGAAAGAGTACGACGACGCTCTGCTCTTCCTGAACGATCTGATCCGCCTTGCGCCGGATTACCCGGAGGCGTTCAACCGCCGCGCGACGCTCTACTTCCTGCAGGAGGACTACGGGCGCTCGGTTGCGGATATCCAGCGCACTCTGGCGCTGGAGCCGCGCCATTTCGGGGCGCTGGCCGGGCTCGGGATCATCATGGATCGGCTGGACCGGGACGAACAGGCGTATCGCGTGTTCCAACGTGCGCTGGAGATCCACCCCCATCTCGAAGGGGCCAAGACGGCAATCGAACGCCTCGCCCCCAAGGTTGAGGGCCGCAAGCTCTGACACCTGCGGCCGAACGCGGTCGGATCAGGGAATGTTGAGGAGCACCCCTTCGGTCGGCCCGTGCTTCGACGACTTCTCATAGTCGTTCTGCTTCTTCTGCACGTTTGCCGACCTGAGCCATCACCGTCTTGGCATCGGACCCAGGAACATCGCCGATTGTAGCGATGTTCCTCTTGGCATTGCCCCCACGTCGTCGGTCTGTTTGTGGGGGGTGTCGGGGTGCGTCACATCGGCCCGCACGCCACTCATCTCCACGCAAAATCGTGCCAGACGGTGGCCCGGGCGCCAAACGCGGGCCTTGGCTGGCCGCGCTCACTTACCGGTGAGGAACTTCTTGATCTTCTTCCAGTCGCGGTCGAGGCGCTTCTCGTGCAACTCATGTTTGTCCGCGATGCCCTGGAGCCGGTAGTCGAGGAAGAGCTTGCGCAGGCCCTTCTCGTCCAGCGTCTCTGCCTCTCCGATGGCTTTGACGAGATCCTTGAAGCGCGCCTTGAAGTCCTTGAAATGCGCCATCTCGTGGTTCTTCGCGAGCGCGACAGTCTTCTGCCAGCCCTTCTTGAGCTGGGGGTCCGCCTTCGAGACCCCTTTCCACTGCGGCAACATCATGATCGGATCGCAGCCGATCTTGACGACCTCGATGGCCTCCTTGCTCGGCGCAACGGCCAGTTGGACATAGGGTTTGAACGACCCCGCATGGCCGTGGTTCTCCAGCGCGGCGAGCAGTTCCTCGCCGGTCGTGCCTTTCACTTCGAAGTGCTTCGGGACGGGTTTGTTAAACCTTATCAGAGTCTGAACCATTGCAATCGCCGCTTAGAAAAATCGTTGACGTAACGAAACCTACGCTCGGGCAGACCGAACGACAAGCGATGCTCAAGCCTGCTGCCCCTTGATTTTGCCGTCCGCAGCCCCCAATCACCCCAGGAAGCGAGACGTGGAAGGGAGGCGGCCGCGATGAGTTTTGCCGCGCCCCTGCCCGGGCCGGATGCCACGGTGACCGCGATCCTCGGGCCAACCAACACGGGCAAGACGCACTATGCCATCGAGCGGATGCTGGGCCGGGCCGACGGCGTGATCGGCCTGCCGCTGCGGCTGCTGGCGCGCGAGGTCTATGACAAGATCGTCGGGCTGCGCGGGCCGTCTGCTGTGGCGCTGGTGACGGGCGAGGAGAAGATCGCCCCGCCGCGGGCGCGCTATGTTGTCTGCACCGTGGAGGCGATGCCGACCGGGCGCCAGTTCGACTTCGTCGCCATCGACGAGGTGCAGATGTGCGCCGACCCCGAGCGGGGCCACGTCTTCACCGACCGACTGCTTCGGGCGCGCGGGCGCTATGAGACGCTTTTCCTCGGCTCCGATGCCGCCCGCCCGCGAATCGCAGCGCTTGTTCCAAAGGTGCAGTTCGTCGAGCGGCCGCGCTATTCGACGCTCTCCTGGGCTGGGTCCAAGAAGATCTCGCGGCTGAAACCCCGCTCGGCGGTGGTCGCGTTCTCCATCGACCAGGTCTACGCCATCGCCGAGCTGATCCGCCGGCAGCGGGGCGGCGCGGCGGTGGTCATGGGCGCCCTCAGCCCCCGCACGCGGAACGCCCAGGTCGCGCTCTATCAGCAGGGGGATGTGGACTATCTGGTGGCGACCGATGCCATCGGCATGGGGCTGAACCTCGATGTCGACCACATCGCCTTTGCCGGGCTCTCCAAGTTCGACGGGCACCGCGTGCGCGCGCTCGATCCCAACGAGCTTGCCCAGATCGCCGGCCGCGCCGGGCGCTTTAAGACCGACGGCACCTTTGGCGTGACCGGAGAAGCGCCGCCCATCGACGAGGAAGTGGTGGCCGCCATCGAGGGCCACCGCTTCAAGCCGATCCAAAAGCTGATGTGGCGGAGCCCGGATCTTGACTTCGGCTCGGTCGAGCGGCTCCAGCGCAGCCTCGAAGTCTCTCCGGGCAGCCCTGACCTGATGCGGGCGCGTGAGGCCGAGGACCAGATCGCGCTCCGCACCGTGACCGAGGACGGCGAGATCCGTGCGCTGGCGACCCGGCCCGACCGGGTGCGGCTGCTTTGGGAGGTCTGCGGCATCCCCGATTTCCGCAAAGTCGCCGGCCAGGACCACGCGCATCTGATCGCCCGCATTTACCGGTTCCTGCTGGGGCCCGCTGGCGTTATACCCTCCGACTGGATTGCGGATCAGGTGAAGCGCATCGACCGGACGAACGGGGACATCGACACCCTCGCCAAGCGCCTCGCCTATATCCGTACCTGGACGTTTGTGGCCAACCGGGCCGACTGGCTCGAGGACGCAGGCGATTGGCAGGCCACGACCCGTGCGGTCGAGGACCGGCTGTCGGACGCGCTGCACGAGCGTCTGACGCAGAGATTTGTCGACCGGCGCACCAGTGTGCTCTTGCGCCGGCTGAAGCAGAAGGAGCGGCTGGTGGCCGAGGTGAACGAGAACGGCGAAGTGACGGTCGAGGGCGAATTCGTCGGACGGCTGGACGGGTTTCGCTTTACCTTCGACGAGACGGCGACGCCGGACGAGGCGAAGACGCTGCGCTCGGCCTCCATGGGGGCGTTGGCGGCCGAGCTCGCGCGCCGCTCCGACAAGCTCTATCTGGCCCCCGACCAGGCGTTCGACATGACCGAGCAGGGCGGCCTGATCTGGGACAACTCGGTGGTCGGCCAGCTGGTGAAGGGCGACAGCGTGCTCGCGCCCAAGGTCCGCGCCTTTGTCGACGACCTCGCCGACCCGGCGGTGGCGGAGAAGATCGAACGCCGTCTGACGCACTGGATCGAACGCCGAATCGCAGCGTTGTTCGAGCCGCTGATCAAGCTGCGCGACGACGAGACGGTGACTGGGCTCGCCCGCGGGGTCGGCTTCCAGTTGGTCGAGCATATGGGTGTGATCCCGCGTCGCCTGATCGCGGACGATGTGAAGGCGCTCGGCCAGGACGAGCGCGCGCAGCTGCGCCGGCACGGTGTGCGCTTTGGCCAGCACACGATCTTCATGGGATTGCAGTTGAAGCCCGCGCCGACGGCGCTGCGGCTCCTGCTCTGGGGCCTTTGGGAGGGCCATGACGAACTGCCCGTCGCGCAACCGCCCGGTCATGTGACGGTGCCCCGCACCGAGGGCCATGCGCGTGGCTATTGGGACAAGGCCGGCTACAAGCTCTGCGGCCAGCGCGCGGTGCGCATCGACATGCTGGAGCGACTGGCCGACATGATCAGGCCGCTCGATGCGCGCGCCGGGTTCGAAGCGACGCCGGACATGCTCTCGATCACCGGCTGCACGCTCGATCAGCTCTCAGAGATCATGCAAGGGCTCGGCTTCGAGGCGGAAAAGGGGGAGCGCGCGAAGGCGCCGCGCCCGCCGAAGCCGTCCAAGGATGAGCCGAATGCCGAGGCCGCCGCGGCCGAGCAGCCCGCCGAGCCGGAGACCACGGCACAGGAGACTGAGGCTGTCGCACCAGACGCGGCGCCAACGGCTGCCGAAGACCCTGCGACGGAAACGCCGGCAGAGGCGCCCGCGGAGGCTCCTCAGGGTGAGGCCCCCGCTGTGGCGCCGGAAACTGCGGTGGCGGAAAGCACGCCACCGGCGGCGACCGAGGCGGCCGACCCCGTGTCCGACATTGCAACCGAGGCGCCCGCGGATCCGACCCCTGAGGTGGAAACCACAGCGGAGCCCACGCCCGCTCTTGAAGCTGGGGCCGAAGCGTCTGCAGAGAGTACGGCCGAGACCCCTTCCGGTGAGGCGGCTGAACAGCCGGCGGAGCAGCCCGCTGAGCTCGAAGTTTTCTACACCTTCACGCTGCGTCCGCGCCGGCCCCAAGGCCAGGGTGGCGGACGGCGCCGCCGCGGTCCCGACGCAGGCGGACAGCGCGGTGATCAGGCTGGAGGGCAAGCGGGACAAGAAGCCCGCCAAGGGGACGGTCAAGGCGAAGGTCAAGGCGGGGAGCCCAGCCAACGCGAGCGCCGCGGTCCTCCTCGGGGCAAACCGCGCAACAAAGACCAGGGCAAAACCGGCGGCAAACCCGAGCATGCGGGCCAGCGCGACGGTGGTGGCGGAGGCGGCGGTGGCCACAAAGGCGGCAAGCCCGACCGCAAGGGCGGCAAGCACGGTCAAAACCAAGGCAAGCACGGCGGGCAAAAACCGTCGCGGCGCGACGATCGTCCGATTGACCCGGACAGCCCCTTTGCCATCCTTCAACAGCTCAAGAACAAGTAGGCTCGCCCGTTGACCGACAGCGACGCCCGCATCCGGGTCGACAAATGGCTCTGGCACGCCCGGTTCTTCAAGTCTCGCAGCCTCGCGGCCGAGGTTGCTTCAACAGGCCGGCTGCGCATCAACTCCGAGCGGTGCAGCAAACCCGCTCAGGCCGTGCGACCGGGCGATGTGCTGACCTTTCCGCAAGGTGGCCGGGTGCGCGTGGTCCGGATCGAAGAGATCGGAACCCGCCGTGGACCGGCCCCAGAAGCGCAGGCGCTCTACACCGATCTCGACCCACCGGCAGCGACCGCACCGGCCGGAAGCGACGCCGAACAAGCGGCACCGGACCCGCCGCAGGAGGGCCGCGACCCGGGTGCAGGGCGTCCCACCAAGCGCGAACGTCGCGAGATTGATCGGTTGCGGCAGTTCGACCCTTGAACGCCTCGGATACCAAACCTAAACAATCAGACATTCCGGTGGGCAACCGCCGAGCAGATACCCCCTGAGGAGCGATCCATGACCTATGTCGTCACCGACAACTGCATCAAGTGCAAGTACACCGACTGTGTCGAGGTCTGCCCGGTGGACTGCTTTTACGAGGGGGAGAACATGCTGGTGATCCACCCCGACGAATGCATCGACTGCGGGGTGTGCGAGCCGGAATGCCCAGCCGATGCGATCCGGCCCGACACCGAGGCCGGCACGGAGAAATGGGTGCCGTTCAACCTCAAATACTCCGAGGCATGGCCGAACATCACCCAGAAGAAGGATCAGCTGCCCGAGGCCGAGAAGTTTGACGGCGAAGAGGGCAAATTGGAGAAATACTTCTCGGAAGCGCCTGGCGACGGCGACTGACCCACAGGTCAGCTCAGACCGAATCGCCCGCACCATTCGGCAGCGGGGTCGTGCAGACGCCAGACCCCTAGAATCCGTGATGCCGTCGTGGTTTACAAACCATTTTGCGAGAGAGTGGCATTCGATACGGAGATGTGTTACATTTGCGTATCAATCTTGCAGGAAGAACTGGCCCCCGCCCCTCGTGGGCGTCGTTTTTTTTTCTGCGGGTATCGACCGTCCCCTCCCCTCCACACAGTGGCGGTGATGGGGAACTTCGCGCTGCGAGCCCTTGAGGATCGTGGCAGGAGCCGCCGGACTGGAGAGCTTATGTCGAAGAAAACCAATACGAACGCGCAGCAGTTCAGGCCCAACGACTACGTGGTTTACCCCGCGCATGGCGTTGGCCGGATCGTCTCGATCGAGGAGCAAGAGGTCGCCGGCATCCGGCTTGAGCTCTTTGTGATCTCGTTCGAGAAGGACAAGATGACGTTGCGCGTTCCCACGGCCAAGGCCACCGCGACGGGCATGCGTTCGCTTGCGACGCCTGACATCGTCGAGCGCGCGCTCACGACCCTCAAAGGTCGTGCCAAGGTCAAGCGCGCCATGTGGTCTCGCCGGGCGCAGGAGTACGAGCAGAAGATCAACTCGGGCGACCTGATCTCGATCGCTGAGGTGGTGCGCGATCTGCACCGGGCCGATGACCAGCCGGAGCAGTCGTATTCCGAGCGTCAGCTCTACGAGGCAGCTCTGGAACGGCTGACCCGTGAGGTGGCCGCCGTGCAGCGTCTCGACGAAGGTGAAGCGACGGCGCAGGTCGGTGCCGTGCTGACGGCCAAAGCCGCCTGAAGCTTATCCATGCCTTACGGAGGGCCTGCCCGGGGGGCGGGCCCTTTTCTTTTGGCTGACGATGGGAAACGCGATGCCCGAGAATTTCTTTAACATCGACGGTGAGGGCGGGATCCTGCGCACCTTGGCCCCGGGGCTTGTGGCTCAGGTCTTCGCGGGGGAGCAGGCCACGGTGTCGATTGTCCGCTTCGAGCCGGGCGCCAAGGGCAAGCGCCATGCCCACCCGCAGGAGCAGTGGGGGTTCTGCATCGAGGGCTCCGGCACCCGTCACCAGGGCGATGCGGCCGTGCCTGTGGCCAAAGGCGATTTCTGGCTCACCCCGGGGGATGTGTCCCACACCTTCGAGGCCGGTCCCGAGGGCTGTGTGGTGATCGATGTCTTTGCGCCCGCCCGGCGGGATTACGAGACACCCGGAGAAGGCTTTGGCAGCGCGAGCTAGGCCTCAGCCGAAGAACCGGCCGAGGATGTCCCGGTAGATCTCCGACAACGCGCGGATGTCCTCGACGGGCACCCGCTCATCCGCTTGGTGCATGGTGTCGCCGACGAGGCCGAACTCCAGCACCGGGCAGTGGTCCTTGATGAACCGCGCATCCGAGGTGCCGCCGCCTGTCGTGAGCGCCGGACGCTCGAGCAGCCGGTCGGTGATTGCGTCCACCACGATGTCGGAGAGCGGCCCCGGCGGGGTCAGGAAGCTCTCGCCCGAGACCTGCCAGACAAGATCCGCCGTGCAGCCTGTGTCATGCAGCGCCTCCTCGATCTGCTGATCGGCCCAGATCTTCACGCTGTCGGAGCTCTGGCTGTCGTTGAAGCGGATGTTGAAGACCGCCTGTGCCTGCCCGGGGATCACGTTGTTTGCCGGATTGCCGGTGTCGATGCTGGAGAGGGCGAGCGTCGAGGCTTGGAAATGCGTCGTGCCGAAGTCGAGCGGCATCTCGGTGAGCTTCACACAGGCCTTCGAGAGTGCGGGCAGCGGGTTGATCGCGCGCCCGGGATAGGCGGTGTGCCCCGCCCGGCCATAAACCACGAGCGTGCCGGTCATCGAGCCGCGGCGCCCGATCTTCACGGTATCGCCAAGGCGGGCCGAGGAGGTCGGCTCGCCGACCATGCAGAAGTCGAGCCGCTCGCCGTGATCGTCCATCCAGTCGAGGATCGCCACCGTTCCGTCGATTGCCGGCCCCTCCTCGTCGCCTGTGATCAGCAGCGCGATGGAGCCCGCGGGCGGGGTCTCGGTCACATGGGCGACGGCAGCAGAGACAAAGGCCGCGACACCCGATTTCATGTCCACCGCTCCGCGGCCCCAGAGCATCCCGTCCCGGATCGCTCCGCCGAAGGGATCGACCGACCAGCCCTCGCCCACAGGGACCACATCGGTGTGCCCGCCAAAGCCGAAGACCGGCCCTTCGGTTCCCCAGCGCGCATAGAGGTTCACGACCCCACCCCGCTCGATGCGGTGGCAGATAAAGCCCGCAGGGGCGAGCACGGAGGCCAACACCTCGAGCGCACCGCCCTCCTCAGGCGTCACGGACGGGCACTGCACCAGGGCCTGGGTCAACTCAACCGGATCCATCACGCACCTTCTTCGCCGTCATCCTCAAAGGGGAGCATCTGCGCGACGATCACGGCGTTCTCCGCCCGCGCGCGCGCCATCAACTCGCGGTCCTCCGCGCCGATCTCCTGGCCCTCTGCCTCGCGCTCAGCGAGCGAGCCATGAACCTCGACCGAGAGCGGCGCCAGATCCGCCTGGCGGAGGACGGCAACCGTCTCGTCCACCGCCTCCTTCTCGGAATGCGCCGCGGTGTAACACAGGATCGCGGCGCCGTCGCAACCCTCCGGAAGGCCATCGCCCTCCGCCCGGCCGACCTCCACCATCAAGGTGAAGACGTCCTGGCCGGTCTCAGTCACGCAGCAGCTCGTTGATCGCGGTCTTGGCGCGGGTGCCCGCATCGACGCGCTTGACGATGACCGCACAATAGAGCCCCGGTCCCGGTGAGCCGTCCGGCAGCGGTTTGCCCGGCAGCGAGCCCGGCAGCACGACGGAGTAGGACGGAACCTCGCCCCGGGTGATCTCTCCGGTCGCGCGGTCGATGATCGGGGTGGAGGCGCCGATGAAGACGCCCATACCGAGAACCGCACCCTTGCGCACCACGACGCCCTCTACGACCTCGGAGCGTGCGCCGATGAAGCAGTCGTCCTCGATGATCACGGGCCCGGCCTGCAGCGGTTCCAGCACCCCGCCGATGCCGACACCGCCCGAGAGGTGCACGTTCTTGCCGATCTGCGCGCAGGAGCCGACGGTCGCCCAGGTGTCCACCATGGTGCCGCTGTCGACAAAGGCGCCGAGGTTCACGAAGGAGGGCATCAGCACCACGCCGGGCGCAACGAAGGCCGAGCGCCGCACGACGCTGGTCGGGACGGCACGGAAGCCCGCCGCGCGCCACTGGTTCTCCCCCCAGCCGTCGAACTTGGAGGGCACCTTGTCCCACCAGTCCGCGCCGCCCGGCCCGCCAGAGATCGGCGCCATGTCAGCGAGGCGGAAGGACAGCAGAACCGCCTTCTTGGCCCATTGGTTGACGGTCCAGGTGCCGTCCGCGCCGGGCTCGGCGACGCGCAAGGTGCCGCTGTCCATCAGCCCGAGCGCAGTCTCGATCGCTTCGCGGGTCTCTCCGGTGGTGGCGGGTGTGATGCCGTCGCGCGCCTCCCAGGCGGCGTCGATGGCGGCGGCAAGTGCGGCGTGCTCGGTCATGGCGTCTCCCCTCGGCAATCGCTCCGCTATAGTGCCCCGCGTCCGGGGGCGCAACGCCGCGTCAGGAGGCAATCGAAAGCCGCACCAGAACCGTGCGCTGCGGCGGGTTGAAGTTGTCGTCGGAGAGGATCCAGACGGTGACGCCCTCCTCGCCCGCGTCCTCCTCGCTCGGGACGACCGCGACCGCCTCCATATTGTCGATGCCGCTCAGCGCCGCCCAGCCGGCCAGGTCCTCAACGCTGTCGGCAAAGGGCAGGCCCTCGGGGCTGAGGGCATAGCGCCGCAGCCGGATCGAGATGCCCGTCTCGGGCGACCAATGGCGGAAGATCACATAGAGCAGGCCGTCCGGACCGATATCGGCCCCGGTGATCGCATGGCGCGAGGGGGCGGGCAGGCGTCCCTCGACCGGTTTCTGATCGGGCCGAAAGAGGAAGACCGGAAAGCCGTCAGCCTCGCGCTCTTCGACCAGGCCGAGAAGCGCCCCCTCGGGCAGGCTCGCGAGCCCCTCGAGCCCGCTGTTGAACACGAAGGACTGAAAGCGCCGGTTCCGGAGCACCGACAGCGGCTCGCCGTCTGGGGCGTAGACGATCCCGCGATGGGTGCGCTCCAGCGTGACCACGACCCCTCGAGGGTGATGGGCAAGCCCCTCAGCATCGGCGAAATCGTCCCCGCGGCGCGAAAGCGGGCGCCCATCGCCGCCGATCAGCGGGGCCATCCGGGCGCCTGTGATCGCCAACCCGCCGTTGGTGGAGACCTGCGCCGTCAGCCACTCCCCCCGGTCGGAGATCGCCGTGAGCGCCGTGCCGTCGAACAGCATGCCCGAGAGCCCGCCGAAGCCCGCATCCTCGGCAGTCAGATGCCAGGCCCCCGTCTGGGTCACCCCGTCCGCCAACGCTTCGGGAGCGATTGGGATCGGGGTGGCCTCGATCTCCACTGCGCGCCCCTCGGCGGTGAGCCCCGTGAGATCCGCGAGCGCAGGCGTCGCTGCGAACGCCAGCGCAACCAACAGCGCTCTCATTGGGACACCAGAGCGCGGCAGGCGGCGGGAAGATCGGCCATGGTCAGCGGTCCTTTCTTCTTCTTTTTCGTCGGACTTGGCTTGGGGTTCAGGGCCTCGTCCGAGAACCACCAGGCAAGCGTCTCATCACAGCCATCCCCTGGCGGCGGCGGAGCCTGGTTCTCACACCCCTGCGCGCCCGCCGGACAGGACAACCGCACGTGGAAATGCGCATCATGCCCCCACCAAGGGCGAATTTTGCGGAGCCACGCCCGGTCGCCGCGAGCATCGCGGCACATGCGCTCCTTGATCGCGGCATTCACGAATATCCGCGCCACTGCCGGGTCGCTTGCCGCGGCCTGCAACACGGCTTGATGCCCCGGCGTCCAACTGCTGTTCACAGATTTGCGGTTGGGCGAGACGACCGAGACGCTGCCGATCTGTTCCCGGGCGGCGCGCGTAAGGGTCTTGCCAGACGGCTTGCGCATCCAGATGTCGACATCGAGCCCAATCTGGTGCGAGCGATGGCCCGAGCGCATCGGTCCGCCCCGCGGCTGGCTGATATCGCCGATATAGAGCCCCGGCCAACCGATCTCCTGAGCCTCGACGCCAAGGCGCTCGATGAAGGCGATGGCCGCCGGGTGCCCCCAATTGCGGTTGCGCGAGAGGCGCATGGCCTGCCAGGCGGGGCCCGTCTCCCGCAGCGCCATGGCGCCTGCTATGCAGCCCCGGGCATAGCTGCCATAGGGGGCCGGGTCGTGCTCACTCGGCACGCCGGCGCGGCCGAAGAGGGTCTTGGCCGCCGGTTCCGCCACCGCCGTCCCCCCGAGCGCAAACACGCCAAACACCGTAAGTAAGATCCATCTGAGCACTGGCCGCCTCCGCCTTGTCTGCGGGCGGAGTATGACAAGGCCCGGGCGTCACCGCACCCGATTCGCGCGCTACTCCCCCATCTCGGCGCGCTTGCGCAGAAGCGGCGCGAGGAAGCCCTCGGCGATCGGGCTGTCGAGGCGCACCGCCTTTGCCCAGTCCATCGTACCAAGCCGCCCCTTGGCCAGCGTGGTCGGCCCGAGGCTCGTGTCTGTGCGCAGCTCGATCTTCGACATGGCATCGTTCGGCAGTTCGATCACATCGCCGAGCTTCAGCCGGCTGAGCGGTCCCACCTCGTGCTGGCCGGTGGGGATCACTGCGCGCACCCGCACGCCCGTGTCCATCACCTCGCTCATCATATGGCTCGCCCATTCGCCAGCCATCGCGTCACTGCCCTGCCCCTGGGCCGCGATCAGATCGCGCTTGAGTGATTCGAGGACTGAGACAGGCACCAGGAAATCGAGCCCCGCACCCCGCTTGTCATCCTTCATGTGAAAGTTGAGCTTGATCACGAAGACCTCTGCCTGGTCCGGCGCAATTCGGACCATGCCCGGCTGCTGCTCAAAGCGTGCCCGGTGTGCGATCCCGATCGCCGAGCGCCCGCAGTGCTCACGGATCGCATCGTCGAAACAGGCGGCCACGATGTCGACGAACCGGCCGTAGATCGAGAGGTCGATGGCCGTGAGCGAGCGGGCGAAGTTGCTCTCCTCGAACGAGCCGTCCCCGCCGAGATAGATATCGAGCACCTTGCCCAGCAGCCGCGGGTGCGCCTTGGTCAGTGCCATGCCCTGTTTCTGCGTGAACGAGAGCAGATAGATCGCCGAGGGTGCGAACAGGCTGCGCAGGTAGTCGCCATGGCGCGAAACCTCGAAGCCATAGACGGAAACATCGATGCCCGGCCGCAGCTCGGCCCGGGCGCGGGTCGCGAGGATACTCGCGAAGGTGTGGATGAAGGTGTCCATCGGCGGGAACCCCGCCAGGCGCATTTTGGGACCGCGCACGATCCGCGAGAGAATAC
This sequence comes from Pseudomonadota bacterium, assembly GCA_039816045.1. GTDB lineage: Bacteria > Pseudomonadota > Alphaproteobacteria > Rhodobacterales > Rhodobacteraceae > Thermohalobaculum. The sequence goes on along the minus strand of JBCBYB010000001.1, from coordinate 46,289 downwards.
TCTGTGGGGCGTTGCTGTCGCCATCGGGCATGGGGGGCTCGCTCCTTCTGGTGGCCTCACGGCTCCGTTTGACCCCGTTATGCTTACTATCGGGTTTACCACACGCACCCATAACTCTTTGAGGAAGAACTGCTTTCATTCGCTTCGTGGATTTGTAGCGAACGGGGGCGGTCGTGGCGGGAAAAGACAAAGCGCCAATCATCATCAAGAAGGTCACCAAGGGCGGTGGCGACGGCCATCATGGCGGCGCGTGGAAGGTGGCCTATGCGGACTTCGTGACCGCGATGATGGCCTTCTTCTTGCTGATGTGGCTGCTGAATGCCACGACGGAGAAGCAGCGCAAGGGGCTTGCGGACTATTTCGACCCAGCGATTCCCCTGTCGCGCATGTCGTCTGGCGGCAATGCGATGCTCAACGGGGACAGCGTGATGACGCCGGAGGAAAAGGCCGGCACTCAGGCCGCTGAGCTTGCCCGCGGGTCGGGAACGCCTCGGGGAGAGGACGGGGGCGAGCAGTCTGGCGCCGATGTCATGTCCGAAGAGGTCGACACCGAAGCGGCTGATTCTGAGATGACCGATCCCGAGATGGCTGAGGCGAGCGCAGTAGAGGAGGCTCTCGCCGCTGAGGAAGAGCGCCTCGAGGCCCTTGCAGACGGCATCCGAGCCGCAATCGCCGAGGCAGGCGGCACGGCGGCCGAACACTTCCAGCTTCGGATGACGCCCGAGGGCCTCGTGATCGAGGTGGTGGATACCGGAGACGAGCCACTGTTCGCCTCGGGCTCGGCGCGACCGTCGACCACCCTCGTGCGGCTGTTCGAGGTGATCACCCCGGTGCTTAACGCGGTGACGAACGGGCTCGCGGTGGTGGGCCACACCGACGCCTCCCCCTTCAACACGGGTGGGGCGGACAACTGGACGCTGTCGACCGACCGCGCCAATGCCGCACGCCGGTTGCTGCGCGGCGCCGGCCTGCCAGAGGAGCGGATCGCACGGGTCACCGGACGCGCTGCCACGGAACCGCTCTCGGACGATCCCAAGTCGCCACAGAACCGGCGGATCGCAATCACCTTGCTGCGCCAAGCGCCTCGTTAGGCGGCGTTTAACTGCAACGCACTAGCGTCCCACCAAATCGCGAGCTCAGAAGAGGTGGGAAATGAGCCTTTCGTCGTCCCTGAACGCCGGTGTCTCCGGCTTGCTGGTCAATTCGACCAAGCTGGCCACGATATCGGACAATATCGCAAACTCGGCCACGCCCGGCTATCGCCGCGCCACGGTCGAGTTCGCATCTCTGGTAACGGCGGAAACCCGCTCGAGCCTCTACACAGCCGCAGGCGTACGCTCGATCTCGTTTCGTGATGTCGAAACCTCGGGATCGCTGTCCTCAACCAGCAACTCGACCGATCTGGCGGTGGCAGGCAACGGCATGCTGCCGGTGACCGATGCGCGTCGGGTCGAGCTTCCGGGCAACGAGCGTCCCTTCATGATGACACCGACCGGCAGCTTCCGCACCAACGAGGTCGGCTATCTTGTCTCTGAGTCGGGTCTGGCCCTGCTCGGCTTCCCGACGGACAGCACCGGCAATCTCGGCAATGCGGTGGTGCGCGACGGCACCTCGAGCCTGGAGCCAGTCCGTGTGTCGCCGTTCCTGACCGCCGCACAGCAAACCACCAGCATCTCGCTCGGTGTGAACCTGCCGGCGCGCGAGACCGAGTTCAGCCTGACCGGACCGAACGCAGTCGAGAGCCCGATCCAGTATTTCGACAGCGTCGGTCGAGAGAACGAGCTCCGCATTGTCTACACCCCCGTGATCCCTGCTGCTGACGGCGATCCGCCGACCAACCAGTGGAACGTGTCCTTCTTCGACACGAACGGTCCCGATCCGACGGCCCCGATCGCCTCCGTCGATCTGGTCTTCGATGACACCCAGGGCGGCGTGCTGCTGAACCCGGGCGGTGTGACCGAGGTTGATCTGACCGGTTCCGCCGGTGCGCCAGTAGGCTACAGCCCGACCACCTTCGACGTGACCACCGGCATGATTACGGTGCAGGCCTCGGACGGCGATGTGCCGATCGAAATCTTCATCGGCTCGCCAGAGCCCTCCATCGCGGGCGGCATCAGTCAGCTGGATGCGGAGTTCGCGCCCACCAACATCATCAAGGACGGCTCCCCTGCCGGCACCCTCGCCTCGCTCGAGGTCGATGAGCGCGGCGTCCTGCTTGGCGTCTATGACACCGGCCAGCGGGTGGCGCTGTTCCAGATTCCCATCGCCGATGTGCCCAACATGAACGGGCTCACGGCCCTCTCGAACCAGGCCTTTGCCCTCAGCCCCGAGTCCGGCAACGTGTTCCTGCACGACGCAAACACCGGTCCCGTCGGCTCTATCGAGGCCTTTGCGATCCAGCAATCCGCCGTCGATGTGGCCCGCGAGCTGACCGACCTGATCGCCACCCAGCGCGCCTACAGCTCGAACGCCACCGTCATCCAGACGGTCGACGAGATGCTGCAGGAGACCACCAACATCAAGCGATGAGCCCGGCCGCCCCCGCAGCGATGCGGGGGCCGCTGGCGGCTAGGAGACGGTCATGAGCATCACCAACGCGCTCAACAATGCGCTCAGCGGGCTGCGCGCAAACGGGCGACTCGCCGACGTCACCGCGGGCAACCTCGCCAACGCGCTGACCCCGGGATACGGGCGGCAATCGGTCGATCTGTCGAGCCAGATCACCGGGACCCAAGGCACCGGCGTGAAGGTCGACGGCATCAGCCGCGCCCTCGACCCGGAGCTCTCGGCCGCCCGACGCCTCGCCGACGGGGACCTCGCCGAGCGCAACGCTGCCTTCGAGGGCCTCACCCGGCTCGAGCGCAGCATCGGGACCGTCGGCGACCCGGGCAGCCTGTTCCAACGCCTCACCGAGTTCGAGCAAGCGCTGCGTCAGCTCGGGGAGACGCCGGAGAACGCGGCCCGCCAAGACGCTGCCGCCAACGCCGCTAAGGATCTCGCCGACACCTTCAACCGGATCGGCCAGGACACGGTGCAGCTCCGCGCCGAGACCGATATCGAGATTGGCCGCACGGTCGACAATCTCAACACCACCCTGGAGGAGGTGGCCCGGCTCAACCGCCAGATCCAGATCGCCCAGGCCGGTGGCCGCAACACCGCGCCACTGATCGACAAGCGTGAGGCGGAGATCGACAAGGTCGCGCAGGTGATCCCGATCCGCCAGACCGTGCGCCAGGACGGCGTGATCGAGCTGATGACCCGCGAGGGGATCGGTCTCGTCGACATCCGCGCGCAGAAGGTGGAGTACGCCGTCACCCCGGTCTACGAGGCAGGGCTCAGCTATGGTGCGGGTGGCACGCTGAGCGGCCTCACACTCCGCGGGGTCGATATCACTCCGGGCAGCGGCGGCGTGCAGACGGTGCGAGGTGGGCTCCTGGCCGGGCTCTTCGAAGTGCGCGACACCATCGCACCGGAGTTCGAGGCGCAGGTCGACAGCCTCGCCGCCGATCTCGCGGGCCGGCTCGCAGACCCTGCCATCGACCCGACACTGGCACCCGGCGATCCCGGGCTCTTCACCGATGACGGCGGCGCTTTCGTGCTTGCCAACACGACGGGTTTTGCCAGCCGGATCTCGCTGAACGCGGCGGTCGACCCGGAGCAGGGCGGCGACCCGGTGGCGCTGCGAGACGGGCTGCAGGCGCTGGTGGCCCGCCCCACCTCGGACAGCACCATCATTCGCGCATTATCCGATGCGCTCACGGTCGGGAGCGATGTCGCCTTGCCGCCTGCCACACCGGGCCTCTCGGGCAGTCTCTCACTCTCGGGCCGGGTCGCAGGCGTGATCGAGCTGCTTGCCACCGACCGGGTCGTGACCGAGAGCGAGGTCAGCAGCCTTTCCGGTGCGCGCGAGACCCTGGCGAGCGAGGAGTCCGCCAAGCTTGCCGTCGATACCGATGACGAACTGTCGAACCTGATCCAGATCGAGCAGGCTTATGCCGCAAACGCCCAAGTTGTCCAGACCGCGGCGCGGATGCTCGACGAACTCACGAGGCTGAGATGACCCTTCCCCCGATCGGCTTTCCGGCACAGAGCACGTCGACGCTGCTGCGCAACCTCCTCTCGGATCTCAAGGGCGAGGCGGATGTCGCCCGCGTGGAGGCGGTCACCGGCCGCATCGAGGATGTGCCCAAAGCACTCGGCGGCCGCGTGCGCGAACCGCTGGAGCTCGAACGCGACTTCTCCGATCTCGAGCAGTACCGCCAGATCATCGCAATCGCCGAGACGCGGTCGGCGGCAACCCAAGGCGCCATCGAGAACCTGCGCACGCTGACCGACGATCTCACCAACCAGGCGACACTGGCGCTGCAGAACGGCACGCAGAACGGGCTCGAGACCATGAGCCGCTATGCCGATGAAAGCCTCAGGAGCGCGATCTCCTCGCTCAACACCTCGATTGGAGGGCGGGCGATCTTCTCGGGCGATGCGGGCGATGTGCTGCCTCTAGCGGATGCTGAGACGATCATCGCGGAGGTGGCGACGCTGCTGTCCGGCGCCACCGATGCGACCGTGGCGAGCGATGCCGTACGCGATGCGTTCAACGATCCGGGCGGGCTCTTTGAGACCACGCTCTATGCAGGTGGCACGGGCGACGCTCCGGCGGCGGAGATCGCAGAGGGCGAGCGGGTGAACTATCAGAGCCGCGCGGACGAGCAGGTCTACCGCGACATTACCCGCAACTATGCTGTGCTGGCCGTGGCCTATGACCCCGCGACCGCGCTGCCCGACGATGTCCGCGAGGGGATTGCCGAGGCGGCCCTGTTGGAGCTACGCAACGCCGTCGATCCCCTCAACCGGGAAAGCGCGCGCATTGGCGTGGCTGAGGAGCGGATGGACACCATGAAGGCGCGCCATATCGTGACCGAAACCGCCCTGACCGAGAGCCTGAACGATCTCACTGGGGCCGATGCCCTCACCGCCGCCGCACGGATGCAGGAGGTCGAGGGCCAACTCGAGATCCTGTTCCTGACCACAGCGCGCCTCAGTCAGCTCTCGCTCTCGAACTTCCTGCGCTGAGGCCTCCTCGCGCTTGCCAGAAAGGCATCGCATGTTTGCACGTCTGCTCTGCCTCCTCGCGGCGATCGCGCTGGCCTTGCCGGTGCACGCTTCGCCGCGGATCAAGGATCTGGTCGAGGTCGAGGGCGTGCGCGGCAACGATCTTGTGGGCTATGGGCTGGTCGTGGGGCTCTCTGGCTCGGGCGACAGCATCCGGAATGCGCCGTTTACCGAGGAGGCGCTGGTCAACCTGCTGGAGCGGCTCGGCGTCAACGTCTCGGGCGAGCAGTTCCGGCCCCAAAACGTCGCGGCGGTGATCGTGACCTCCACGCTGCCGCCCTTTGCCCGCGCCGGTAGCCGGATCGACGTGACGGTCTCGGCCATCGGCGATGCGGACAGTCTGCTGGGCGGCACCCTCATCATGACCCCGCTGAACGCCGCGGATGGGGAGATCTATGCGGTTGCCCAGGGGCCGATCCTTGCCGGCGGCGTAAACGCCCAGGGCGAAGCGGCCCAGACCCAGATCGGCGTGCCGACCTCGGGCTCGATCCCCGGAGGTGCGCGGATCGAGCGCGAAATCCCCTTCGTCTTCGATCAGATGGGGCAACTGCATCTGGCGCTGCGGGAGCCGGATTTCACCACCGCCGCCCGGATCGAGCGGGTGATCAATGCAGCCCTCTTGGCCCCCATCGCGCGTATGGGGGATGCGGGCACGGTCTCGCTCGATCTGGATCTGGCCGGCGGGTCCCCGGCAAGCCTCATCGCGCGGATCGAGAACCTGGAGGTGCAGCCCGCGGTGAAGGCGCGCGTGGTCATCGATCAGCGCTCCGGCACCATCGTGCTGGGGGCGGATGTGAAGATCAGCCGCGTCGCCGTGGCCCAGGGCAATCTCGCGATCCGGGTGGCGGAAACCCCCCTCGCGGTGCAGCCCAACCCCTTTGCCGAGGGGGAGAGCATCGTGCTCCCGCGCACCGACATCCAGATCGAGGAGAACGATCAGAACCGCCTCGGCATCGTCGACCGCAATGTGACGCTGGCGGATCTGGTGGATGGGTTGAACGCACTCGGCGTGGGCCCGCGGGACATGATCGACATCCTGAAGGCGATTAAGACCGCCGGCGCCCTGCACGCAGAGCTGATCGTCCAGTAGGGCTCACTCCGGAAAGAGCGGGTCCGGCACCTCCGCGGGATCGAGGCCGAGAAAAGCCCAGCTCGCCGCCATATGCTCCGGCAGCGGAGCGGTGAAACTGACCCGCCGCCCGGTGGTCGGGTGCGGAAACGCCAACCGGGCCGCATGGAGATGCAGCCGCCGGCCGATCTCCGCCCCGAGCCCAGCACCCCACCCATCGCCGCGGTTCTCCTGCCCCCGCCCGCCATACTTTCCGTCGCCCGCGATCGGTGTCCCAAGGGCTGTCATATGTGCGCGCAGCTGATGGGTCCGCCCGGTCACGGGGCGCAACGCCACCCAGGCACAACGGCCACCCACCTGCTCGATCACCCGATAGTCCGTCGTCGCATGGCGCGCGCCATCGGTCTCGCCGACCGCATTGGGGTGAAGGATCTGCATCTTCTCCCCCTCTCCCGTCGCGCCCTTCACGAGACCGAAACGGATCGTCCCGGCCTGCGGATGCGGGCGCCCGGCAACCAGCGCGAAGTAGATCTTCTCGACCGCGCGCGAGCGGAACGACCGCGACAGCGCCACCGCTGCGGCCCCCGTCCGCGCCAGCACCAGCAGGCCTGAGGTGTCCTTGTCGAGCCGGTGCACCAGACGCGGCAGATCCTCTCGCCCGAAAGTCAGCGCGGGCAGCACCGTGCCAAGATGGCGCTCCTGGCCCGAGCCGCCCTGCACCGCGAGCCCCGCCGGTTTGTTGAGCACGATCATGTTGTCGTCGCGGAACACCACCGCCTTGCGGATCGCCTCGGCGTCTGCGGGGGCCGGCCCTTTGGGTGCGGCTGGCGGCGCCTCCGCATCCGGCAAGGGCGGCACGCGCACCATCTGGCCGGGCGCGATCCTGGTCGCCCCTTTGACCCGCGCGCCGTCGACCCGCACCTCGCCCTTGCGGCAGAGCTTTTCGATCCGCCCCTGGCCGAGATGGGGGAACCGCCGCTTCAGCCAGCGATCCAGCCGCTGCTCCGCCTCGTCCTCGCCGACCGTCAGATGTTGCACGCCGCTCATGCCAGCACCCGCCGGGCCAGCATCAGCCCGACCCAAAGCGCGCCCACCGACAACATCACAGAGCCCGCAACATAGCCGGCCGCCGCTGCCATTCGCCCCCGCTCGATCAGGAACAGCGCATCGAGTGAAAAGGCGGAGAAGGTCGTGAAGCCGCCGAGAACGCCCGTCAGCAGGAAGGGCGCCATCCGTCCCCAGGCACCCGGCATCCGCTCCATCACCACCACCGCCAACAGCCCCATCGCGAACGATCCCACGACATTGACGAATAGCGTGCCCCAGGGAAACCCTGGCAACGCCCGGGTGAACGCCGTCACGGCAAGGAACCGGAGCGCCGCGCCCAAGGCGCCGCCGGCCGCCACCATGGCGAGCTTGACCATCATCCCTCCCCCTGACGCTCGCGGCGAAGGCGCTGGAAATAGGCGACCCGTTTGGCCATCTCGCGCTCGAAGCCACGCTCCACCGGGCGATAGAGATCGGGCCGCGCCATGCCTTCGGGGAAATAGTCCTGACCGGAGAACCCCTCCGGCGCGTCGTGGTCATAGGCATACCCGGCGCCAAACCCTTGGGCCTTCATCAGCTTGGTGGGGGCGTTCAGGATATGGTCAGGCGGCGGCAGCGAGCCGGTCTGGGCCGCCACCTTGCGGGCCGCTTTGTAGGCCGTGTAGCCGGCGTTCGATTTGGGCGCGAGCGCGAGGTAGAGGCAGGCCTGCGCCAGCGCCAGTTCCCCTTCCGGTGAGCCAAGCCGCTCATAGACCGCCCAAGCGTTGAGGCAGTGGGTCTGCGCCTCGGGGTCGGCAAGGCCAATATCCTCGACCGCCATGCGCACCAGCCGCCGCGCGAGGTAGTGGGGGTCCTCGCCGCCCTCCAGCATCCGCGAGAGCCAATAGAGCGCGGCATCCGGATCCGACCCCCGCACCGATTTGTGGAGGGCCGAGATGAGCCCGTAGTGCTGATCGCCTGCCCGATCGTACACCGCCGCCCTGCGCGTCAGCCGCGCCCCGAGCGTTGCCGCATCGTGAGGCCCGGGGCCAAGGAGTGCTGCCTGCTCCGCGAGGTTAAGGAGCGTGCGACCGTCGCCGTCGGCCATGGCGATCAGGGCCGCCCGGGCGTCGTCGGTGAGTGCGAGCGCGCCTTCCTCCTCCTCCGCCCGCGCGAGCAACGCCGCAAGCGCTGCCTCATCGAGCCGTCCGAGACGAAGCACCTGGGCGCGGGAAAGCAGCGCGGCATTCAGCGCAAACGAGGGGTTCTCGGTTGTCGCCCCCACCAGCACCAGCGTGCCCGCCTCCATATGCGGCAGGAACCCGTCTTGCTGCGCTTTGTTGAAACGGTGGATCTCGTCGACGAAGAGCAAAGTGCCCTGCCCCATGCGCCGGCGCTGCTCGGCCGCCTCGAACACCCTGCGGAGATCCGCCACCCCGGTGAAGATCGCGCTGATCTGCACGAAGACGAGATCGGTCTCCGCCGCCAGCAGCCGCGCGATGGTGGTCTTGCCGACCCCGGGTGGTCCCCAGAGGATCAGCGAGGCGAGGGTCCCTCCGGCCAACATCGCGCCCAAGGGGCCTTCGGGGCCGAGGATGTGCCCCTGCCCCACCACATCGCTCAAACGCTGCGGGCGCAACCGGTCCGCGAGCGGCGCTGGCGGCGCAGAGCCCGTCCCGGTCTCGGCCGTGTCGAAAAGGTCCCCCATCGTTCAACCGCCGACCGTGATGGTGCCGCGTTGACCGTTGCGCAGCACGTCGAGGCGGACGCGTCCCCTGCTCCTCTCGAGCTCATCCAGGAAACCGGCGGTGTCTGTCAGCGGCTCGCCATTCGCCTCAAGCAACAGATCGCCGGGGCGCAGGCCAACCCGGCGGGACGGCCCGCGGGCTTCGGCCACCAAGACCCCCCGGGCCGAAACCGAGAGGTCGAGTTCCTCGATCACCGCGGGGTTGACGCTGAGCACCGTGAGCCCGGTCAGCGCGCCGCGACGGATGCGGGTAAGGGCCCGCGGCGGATCCTCTGGTGCGGGGGCGAGGGCCAGGCGCGCATCCTGCCGGGTGCCGCTGCGCAGAAACCCGACATCCGCGGCCCGGTCGGTGCCCAGGGTTGCGGCGCGGAAATCGAGCTCCGAAAGGCTGTCCACCCGATCACCGCCGAGATCGATGATCACGTCCCCAGGCGCAAGGCCAGCCCTGGCAAGCGGGCTTTCGGGATGGAGCGCATCGATCAGCACCCCGCGCGGTGTGCCGATGCCGAGGGCTGCCGCCAGGTCTCCATCGACGGGCTGCCCTTCGAGGCCGAGCCAAGGCCGGGACAGCGTCTCCGCGCCCTCCTTCGCCGCGTCGATGACACGGGCGACCAGGTTGGCGGGCACCGCGAAACCGATCCCGTTCGAGCCACCGGAGCGCGAGAGGATCGCGGTGTTCACGCCGATCAAGCGGGCCTGCATGTCCACCAGCGCACCACCGGAGTTACCCGGATTGATCGCTGCATCGGTCTGGATGAAGTAGCCGTCGCTCAGCCGTCCGCGCCCTGAGCGCGCGAGCCCCGACACAATCCCCGAGGTCACAGTCTGTCCCACTCCGAAAGGGTTGCCGATGGCGAGCACCAGATCCCCCACTTCGATTGTATCGCTGTCGCGCAGCGCGAGCGACGGCAGACCCGCCGCCCCGTCAAGCCGCAGCACCGCCAGATCGCTTTCCTTGTCGGCGAAAATCAACTCCGCCTCGAACTCGCGCTTGTCCGCGAGCACCACGGTGATCTCGTCCGCCTCGCCCACCACATGGTTGTTGGAGACCACGATGCCAGCCGGATCGACGATCACACCCGAGCCGAGCGAGTTCTCGATCCGGCGCCGCCCCGGCAGGTTGCGGAAAGCATCGCCGAAGAACTCCCGGAAGAACGGATCGTCTGCGAAGAGGCTCCGTCGGCGCTGCACCAGCGTGCGGGTGTAGATGTTGACGACCGCCGGTGCGGCCGCACGCACGACCGGGGCGAAACTGAGCTGCATCTGACCGACGCTTTGCGGCACCGTCTGCGGGTCGGCGGGGGCCTGGGCAGACCGCACCGGCACATCGCCAGGACGGGGCCCGGATGGTGCCGCGGTGCAGGCGGTGAGGGCGGCAACCAGCATCAGGGCAAGGCGCGCGTGGGTCATGGGCGGGCTCCGGTGTGCTGCATGGGCTGCAGTCTAAGGCGCTGACCCGGTGGGTGAAAGGGGGGCGAAGACCGCAACGGGGGCGTCGAGCCCCGCAAGCGGATGTCGGCCGAGCGGTTCCCAAGGCGGGGTGAGCCCGGCAACGAAAGCCTCCGTCGCGAGAACCGTCCGCCCGAGCGGTTTGGTCAGGCCCTCGAGCCGCGCCGTCCGGTTGACCGCATCGCCGAGCACGCTCCAGCTCTGGCGCCCCACGATCCCGATGTTGCCGTAGTCCACGGTGCCCACGTCGAGCCCGAGACCCCAACGAAGTGGCGCCTCGCCCTCTGCCTCACGGTCGGTGTTCAGCCGGGCCAGACGTGCCTCCGCCGCGGTCACTGCGCGCAGGGCGGCCGCGCGGGCCCCGTCCAGCCCCTCGTCGCCAAGCGGGAAAATCGCGACCGCGCCGTCCCCCATCAGCGTCAGCGGCTCGCCCCCCTCGGCCACCACCGCCCCAAGAGTGCAGTCGAAGAAGGCGTTGATCAGCGCAGTAAACGCACGCCCCGGCAGCCGAGCCGCAAGCGGCGTTGAGCCGCGCAGGTCGGAGACCCAGATCACCGCCTCCGTAGATGCGACATCGCCCAGCGTGATTTCTCCGCCGAGCACCCGTGGCCCGGCCCGCTCACCGATATAGCAGCGCGCGATGGTCTCAGCGATCTGGCTCTGGGCCACGGTCTTCACCAGCACGCCAAGCGGGGCGAGCAGCGCATCGAACTGAGCCATATCGGCGTCCGAAAACCCGCCCTCGCGCCGGGTGGCGTAGCTGAGCGCGATGCCGGTGCTGGTCGGCATCACGGCGCGCTCGGCCTCGGTTCGTGGTGGGCGAAAGAACCCGGCGAAGGGCAGCGCCGAGGCCACATAGTCCGTGAAGCCCACTGCGCTCAGCTGGGCCAACATTGGGAAATCGAGCACTGCCTCCGGCCCCGAGAGGCGACGGCGCAAACGGCGGTCCCAGCCTCGCACAACCGCAAAGAGGGGGCTGTCGAGCCATCGCGGTTGTGACCAGCTGCTATGATCATAGGTCGCGGAGACGGCTCCCCCCTCGGGCGTCCAGTCGACGCCGATCACATAGACCATAGGGTGCAGCACCGGGTGCGAGAGGTGCATCCGGTCAATGGGCGCGCCGCCGGCGCGGAGGCGCTCCACCAACCCATCAAGCACCGTGGTGAGCGGCAGCCCGTCGAGGGTTGCGCGGTGTAGCCAGTCCAAGGCGTCCGCGGAGTTGCTCATGCCTCGCCTTCAAAATGCAAAGGGCGACCCGTGAGGCCGCCCCGATGCGCTGCAAGTTGCACCGCCGATCACTCCTCGGCAGCAGCCTCTTCGGCAGCCACACGCTCACGGTCGATGCGGCCCTTGGCCTCCGGGTCGCGGTCGACGAACTCGATGATCGCCATCGGCGCCATGTCGCCATAGCGGAAGCCCGCCTTCAACACCCGGCAGTAGCCGCCCTGGCGCTCCTTGTAGCGCTCGGCGATGGCGTCGAAGAGCTTTGCCACGGCCGCATCGCTGCGCAGTGTCGCAAAGGCCTGGCGCCGAGCATGCAGGTCACCGCGCTTGCCGAGCGTCACCAGCTTCTCGACATAGGGGCGCAGTTCCTTGGCCTTGGGCAGGGTCGTCTTGATCTGCTCGTGCTCGATCAGCGAGGCGGCCATATTCGCGAGCATCGCCTTGCGGTGCTCATGGGTGCGGTTCAGTTTGCGGTAACCATTACCGTGTCGCATATCTCAGATCTCCGTCTACGGGGTTTATACTTTGTGGTTGGGGGGCGTTCGCCCCCGGGTCGTCTCATAGGTGGTCTTCGAACTTCTTGGCCAGATCCTCGATGTTCTCGGGCGGCCATTCCGGCACGTCCATACCGAGATGAAGGCCCATGGTCGAGAGCACTTCCTTGATCTCGTTCAGCGATTTGCGCCCGAAGTTCGGGGTGCGCAGCATCTCCGCCTCGGTCTTCTGAATGAGATCGCCGATATAGACGATGTTGTCGTTCTTGAGGCAGTTGGCCGAGCGCACGGAGAGCTCGAGCTCGTCGACCTTCTTCAGCAGCAGCGGGTTGAAGTCGAGATCGCTGTCTTCCTCGACCCGGGTGCCCGAGGACGGCTCCTCGAAGTTGATGAAGGTCTGCAGCTGGTCCTGCAGGATCCGGGCTGCGTAGGCGAGTGCATCGTCCGGGCTCAGCGAGCCGTCCGTCTCCACCGTGATCGACAGCTTGTCATAGTCGAGCACCTGGCCCTCACGGGTCGGCTCAACCTTGTAGGAAACCTTCTTGACCGGCGAGTAAAGCGCGTCGATCGGGATAAAGCCGATGGGCGCATCCTCAGGCCGGTTCTTGTCGGCGGCCACATAGCCCTTGCCAACGGCGACGGTGAGCTCCGCGTGGAAGCTCGCACCTTCGTCAAGGTGGCAGATCACGTGGTCTTTGTTGATGATGTCGACGCCCGCAATCTCAACGATATCGCCCGCCGTCACCGCACCCGGGCCGCGCGCCGAAAGCTGCAGCCGCTTGGGCCCGTCACCGTCCATCCGCAGGGCCACGCCCTTAAGGTTGAGCACGATGTCGGTCACGTCCTCACGAACGCCGGAGACGCTCGAAAATTCATGAAGCACACCATCGATCTGCACGGCCGAGATCGCCGCCCCCTGCAACGAGGACAACAGCACCCGGCGCAGCGCGTTGCCGAGGGTGAGGCCAAAGCCTCGTTCCAGCGGCTCCGCCACGGCGGTCGCCATGCGTGCCGGCTCCCGGCCTGCGGAGACTTCGAGGCTGCGGGGCTTGATGAGTTCCTGCCAGTTCTTGTGGATCATCTTGTCCTCCATGCCTGTGGTGCACCTGATCCAAGGCGCGCCACTCCCGAGGAAACGCGTACGGGCCCGCCCTGGGATCTCCCAGCAGACAGGCCCGAAAAGGGGTCAAACGCGATCAGACGCGGCGGCGCTTGGGCGGGCGGCAGCCATTGTGCGCAATCGGGGTGACGTCGCGAATGGCGGTCACCTGGAAGCCGACGGCCTGCAGCGCGCGGAGCGCCGACTCGCGTCCCGAGCCCGGGCCCTGCACCTCGACCTCAAGGGTCCGCATGCCGTGCTCCTGCGCTTTCTTGCCGGCATCCTCCGCCGCGACCTGCGCCGCGTAGGGGGTCGACTTCCGCGAGCCCTTAAAGCCCATTGCGCCGGCCGACGACCAGGCAATCGCGTTGCCCTGAGCGTCGGAGATCGTAATCATTGTATTGTTGAAGGACGAGTTCACATGGGCCACGCCCGAGGTGATGTTCTTCGAAACCTTCTTCTTCGTAACTCGCTTGTCGCGTGCCATCTGACCTGCCCCTTATTTCTTCTTGCCGGCAATCGGCTTGGCCGGGCCCTTGCGGGTGCGGGCATTGGTGTGGGTCCGCTGACCACGCGTCGGCAGACCGCGGCGATGGCGCAAGCCGCGATAACAGCCGAGGTCCATCAGCCGCTTGATATCGACCGCACGCTCACGGCGCAGATCGCCCTCAACCGTCAGATTGGCGTCGACATACTCGCGAATCGCCAGCACTTCGGCATCCGACAGCTCATTCACCCGGCGCTCGGCCGGAATGCTGAGATCGGTGCAGATCTTGTTCGCCGTCGTATGGCCGATCCCATGCACATAAGTGAGGGCAATCGGCACCCGCTTCGCCGTGGGAATGTTAACGCCTGCGATGCGCGCCACGTGTCTCTCCGTCTTGATCCAGCCCGGCGCTCTCGCCCCTGGGCCCGTTGCCGCCAACCGGCCCGCCCGGCCTGCGCCCCAACTCACAATTCAAAAAACCGCCGGGCGCTGCATCCTGAGCGCCACAACGGTGTTTGCGAAGCGCGGACTATAGTCGCTCCGCCAGACAGATCAACCCCCTGTCAAGCCTTTTCGTCCGCACACCTTTGCGCATGTCGGATCAGGCGAGCGCGCCCTTGATCGCAGCGGTGACCTGGTCGATATCCGCCATGCCGTCGACCGACTTCAGCTTGCCCGTTTTGGCGTAGTACTCGATCAACGGCGCCGTGTCGGCATGATAAGCCTTAAGCCGCTCCCGCACGGTTTCGGCGTTATCATCGGCGCGGCGTTTGAACTCGGTAGACCCACAATTGTCGCAGACGCCTTCCTTGGACGGCTTCTTGTGGGTGTCGTGATACCCCTCGCCACACATCGCGCAGGTGTAGCGCCCGGCGACGCGGTCCACCAGAAGCTCATCGTCGACATCCATCGACACGACGGCATCCAGGGTCATCCCCTTCTCGGCCAGGAGAGCATCCAGCGATTCGGCCTGCGCCGCGGTCCGCGGATAGCCATCAAAGATCACGCCGGCCTTCACATCGGGCTCGTCGAGACGGGCGGACACGCAGCCGGTCACGATCTCATCGGAAACGAGTTGGCCCGCCTCCATCACTGCTTTGGCCTTCAGCCCGACGTCAGTGCCTGCCTTGACCGCGGCGCGCAGCATATCTCCTGTGGACAGCTGCACCATGCCGTCGCGATCCTGCAGAATGCGCGCCTGTGTGCCTTTGCCAGCCCCCGGCGGGCCGAGCAGAATGATGTTCATAAGCGTGTCCCCCGATTGACATGGCGTCTTTCGCGCCGGTTGGTGTCGTGTCAGGCGCCCTTCGGTCCAGAGCGCTTCTTACCGCGGATGCGCGATTTCTCGATCAAGCCCTGATATTGATGCGCCATCAAGTGGCTTTGGATCTGTGTGATCGTATCCATCGTCACCGAGACCACGATCAGCAGCGAGGTGCCGCCGAAATAGAAGGGCACACCGACCTCTGCGATCAGGAGCTCCGGCAAGAGACAGACGAAGACCAGATAGAGCGCGCCGACCACCGAGAGACGGGTCAGCACATAGTCGAGGTATTCCGCCGTGCGCTTGCCGGGCCGGATACCAGGCACGAAGCCGCCGTGCTTCTTGAGGTTGTCCGCGACTTCTTCCGGGTTGAAGACCACCGCCGTGTAGAAGAACACGAAGAAGATGATCAGCGCCGCGAACAGCACGAGGAAGAGCGGCTGGCCATGGCCGAGCAGCGCCGCTACGGTCCCGAGCCAGCCCGCATCGCCCGACTGTGCCGAGAAACTTGCAACCGTGGTCGGCAAGAGCAGCAGCGACGAGGCAAAGATCGGCGGGATCACGCCGGCCGTGTTCAGCTTGAGCGGCAGGAACTGGTTCTCCCCGCCATAGACCTTCTGGCCCACCTGGCGCTTGGGGTACTGTATCAGGATCCGCCGCTGCGCACGCTCGATGAACACCACGAAGTAGATCACGGCCACTGCCATGATCGAGATGCCGATGATCGCAAAGGTCGAGAGCTGACCAGTGCGGCCAAGCTCGAAGAACTGCGCGATGGCGCCCGGCAGGCCCGCCACAATGCCGACGAAGATGATCAACGAGATGCCGTTGCCCACGCCGCGCGCGGTGATCTGCTCACCAAGCCACATGAGGAACATCACGCCGCCAACCAGGGTGATCACGACGGAGGCGCGGAAGAACGCCCCCGGATCGACCGCAAGCCCCTGGCCTTCGAGCCCCACCGCAAGGCCGTAAGCCTGGACGGTCGCGAGCAACACGGTGCCATAGCGCGTGTACTGGTTGATCTTCTTGCGCCCGGTCTCGCCTTCCTTTTTCAGCCGCTCAAGCTCGGGGATCATCGAGGTCGCGAGCTGCATGATGATCGAGGCGGAGATGTATGGCATGATGCCGAGAGCGAAGATCGCCATGCGCTCTACCGCGCCGCCAGCGAACATGTTGAAGACGCCGATGATGCCGCCGCGGGTCTGCTCGATGAACTGGGCGAGCTGAACCGTGTCGATGCCGGGCAGCGGAATGAACGTGCCGACGCGGTAAACGCAGAGCAGCGCCAGCGTGAACAGCAGCCGGTTCTGTAGATCCTTGGCCTTGCCGAAGGCGCCCCAGCTGGCGCCTGCGGCCATCTGCTCGGCGGTCGAAGCCATGACGTCCTCCCAAGGCAACGGGGACATGCCCCTTCGCGGCGGATGCTGCCGCCGCGTTTGTTCTCAAATCGGGCTTTGTGAGCCCCGGGTCAAGCCTCGGCGGGTGCGTCTGCTTCGTCGCCCGCGGGCTCCGGCGCCGCCGGTGCCGAGATCGTGACCGATCCACCCTTGGCCGCAACCGCCTCGACCGCGGCTTTGCTGGCGCCCGTGACCGTCAGCGTGACGGCCGAGGTCAGCTCACCCTTGGCCAGCAGCCGCACGCCGTCCTTGCGCCGGCGCACCATACCGCACACCACCATCGCGGCCTCGTCGATCGGCTGTGCTGCGTCCAGCTTGCCCGCATCGATAAAGCCCTGAAGCTGGCCGAGATTCACCACCACGAAGGTCTTGCGGAACGGGTTATTGAAGCCACGCTTCGGCAGACGGCGGTGGAGCGGCATCTGGCCGCCCTCAAATCCCTTGACCGTTGCGCCGGACCGGGACTTGTAGCCCTTGATGCCGCGACCCGCGGTCTTGCCCTTGCCCGAACCGGGCCCGCGGGCGAGGCGCTTCTGCTTCTTTGCCGCGCCCGGATTATCGCGCAGTTCGTTCAGTCTCATCTCGCATCTCCTCCTTGCCGGATCGACCGGGGGATGCGCGCCCGGCCGCCACAGCTTCAATCAAGCCCGAAGGCCGGAGCGCTCAGCCGCGCTCCTCGATGATGGTCACCAGATGCGGGATCTTGTTGACCATGCCGCGCACCGAGGGGGTGTCCTCGAGCTCACGGGTTTTGTGCATCTTGTTCAGCCCCAGGCCTTTCAGCGTGTCGCGCTGCTCCTTGGGGCGGCGGATCGGGCTGCCGATCTGCTTGACGACGATGGTCTTGGCCATGGTCCCCTCCTCAAGCCTCGGCGACCGGCTCAGCCGGTGCCTCCTCGCGCGGTCCCTCACGCACCGGCAGGATGTCGGCCACCTTCTTACCCCGGCGCGAAGCCACCTGACGCGGCGACTGCGTGGCCATCAGGCCGTCGAAGGTCGCGCGCACCATGTTGTAGGGGTTCTGGCTGCCCGTCGATTTCGCTACGACGTCCTGAATGCCGAGCATCTCGAACACCGCGCGGCAGGGACCACCAGCGATGATGCCAGTCCCCTGCGGCGCCGCGCGCATCTCGACCCGGCCCGCACCGTGGCGGCCCTTGATGTCGTGATGGATCGTGCGCCCTTCCCGCAGCGGCACCCGGATCATGGTGCGCTTGGCCTCTTCGGTCGCCTTGCGGATCGCCTCCGGCACCTCTTTGGCCTTGCCCGAGCCGAAGCCCACGCGGCCCTTCTGGTCGCCCACGATCACAAGCGCTGCAAAGCCAAACCGCTTGCCGCCCTTCACCGTTTTCGATACGCGGTTGATCGCGACGAGGCGATCGCCCAGTTCCGGGTCGCCGTCGTCGCGGCGATCGTCGCGGCGGCCCCGGCCGCCTCCGTCCCGTTCTGCCATCCTCGCCTCCTCAGAATTTCAATCCGCCCTCACGGGCGGCATCGGCGAGCGCTTTGAGCTTGCCGTGATAGAGATACCCGCCGCGGTCGAAGAACACCTCCTCGACCCCGGCCGCCTTGGCGCGCTCGGCAATCGCCATGCCCACCTTGGCCGCCGCTTCGGCGTTGTTCTTTCCAACCACACCGAGCGCTGGCTCGAGCGACGAGGCCGCTGCGAGCGTGCGCCCGGCGACATCGTCGATCAGCTGCACGCTGATGTTCTTCGACGAGCGGTTGACGGAGAGCCGCGTGCGGCCCCGTGCCATCTTCTTCAGCTTGTTGCGGACGCGCAGTCGGCGCCGCAGGAAAAGGTCCCGTTTCGTAGCCATGTTGCGCCCTTACTTCTTCTTGCCTTCCTTGCGGAAGATGTACTCGCCCTTGTACCGGATCCCCTTGCCTTTATAGGGCTCGGGCCGGCGCCACTCGCGGATCTTGGCAGCCACCTCACCGACCTGTTGCTGGTCGATGCCGGTCACCTCGATCTCGGTCGGCTTGGCGCATTTGATGTCGATGCCGTCAGGGATCGGGAACTCCACATCGTGGGAGTAGCCGAGAGCCATCTTCAGCGTCGTGCCCTGCACCTGCGCACGATAACCGACGCCAGTGATCTCGAGCTCCTTCTTAAAGCCCTCGGTCACCCCTCGCGCCAAGTTGGCAATCTGCGTGCGCGTCATGCCCCATTGCTGGCGAGCGCGCTTGGTGTCGCCGCGCGGCTTCACGGTGATGATATTGCCGTCGAGCGTGATCTCCACGTCCGGGCCGGCGGTGAAGCTGCGGGTGCCCTTCGGCCCCTTGCACTCGACCGTCTGGCCCGAAAGTTTGAATTCGGCGCCCTTGGGGGCCTCGACTGGGCGTTTTCCGATTCGCGACATGGGTCCCTCCTCAGAACACGCGGCAGAGCACTTCGCCGCCAACATTCGCGGCGCGCGCCTGCGCATCAGACATGACGCCCTTGGGCGTCGACACGATGGAAACTCCGAGACCGTTGCGCACCTGCGGGATCTCACTGACCCCGGTGTAGTAGCGCCGGCCCGGTGTCGAGACACGCGCCAGTTCCCGGATCACCGGGCGACCATCGAAGTATTTCAGGCTGATCTCCACATGCGGCTTGTGATCGCCCTTGTCGATCACCTCATAGCCGCGGATGAAGCCCTCATCCTTCAGCACGTCCAGCACCCGAAGGCGCAGCTTGGAGCTCGGCGAGAGCACGGTCGACCGCTTGCGCATTTGCGCGTTGCGGATGCGGGTCAGCATATCGCCGAGAGGATCGTTCACAGACATCTGTTCCCCCTCACCAGCTCGACTTGACCATGCCCGGGATCTCGCCGCGGGAGGCGAGGTCACGGAGCGCAATACGGCTCATCTTGAGCTTGCGGTAATAGGCCTTCGGACGGCCCGACACCTGGCACCGGTTGTGCAGGCGGCTCGGGCTCGAGTTCCGCGGCAGCTGCGCGAGCTTCATGCGGGCCTTGAAACGCTCTTCGGCCGGCTGCTCGCGATCATTGGCGATCTCCTTCAGCTGCGCGCGCTTGGCGGCATACTTGTCGGAGAGCTTCTGGCGCTTCTTCTCGCGCTCGACCATGCTGACCTTAGCCATTTGCCTTGTCCTCCGGTTTGGGGAACGGCAGGTTGAAGTGCCGCAGCAGTGCCCGCGCCTCGTCGTCGCTCCGCGCGGTGGTGCAGATGATGATGTCCATGCCCCAGATTGCATCGACTTTGTCGTAGTCGATCTCCGGGAACACGATGTGCTCCTTAATGCCCATGGCGAAGTTGCCACGGCCGTCGAAGCTCTTCGGGTTCAAGCCGCGGAAGTCGCGGATGCGCGGCATCGCGATGGTCACGAGCCGGTCGAGGAAGTCGTACATGCGCTCGCGGCGTAGGGTCACTTTCACGCCGAGCGGCATGTCCTCACGGACCTTGAAGCCTGCGATCGAGTTCCGCGCACGGGTGATCACCGGCTTCTGGCCTGCGATCTTCATCATGTCGTCATGCGCCGAGCGGATCTTTTTGCTGTCGCCGACCGCTTCGCCGACGCCCATGTTGAGGACGATCTTGTCAAGCCGCGGGATCATCATGTCGTTGCTGTAGGAGAACTCCTCCTTCAGCTTGGCGCGGATCGTCTCATGATAGAGCGTGCGCAGCCGCGGGATGTATGTGCTGCCGTCAGCCATCGATCACCTCCCCGGATTTCTTGGCAAACCGGACCTTGGTGCCGTCCTCGAGGACGCGGAACCCGACGCGGGTTGCACCGCCCTCTTTGGGGTCGACCATCGCGAGGTTGGAGACCTGGATCGGCAGCTCCTTCGGCACGCGCCCGCCCTGGGACTGCGCCGACTGTCTGGTGTGCCGGATCGCCATGTTGACCCCCGAGACCACCGCGCGCCCGTCCTTCGGCATCATCTGGAGGATCTCGCCCTCTTTGCCCTTGTCGCGGCCTGTCAGCACCACGACGCGGTCACCCTTTTTAAGCTTGGCCGCCATCACAGCACCTCCGGCGCGAGGCTGATGATCTTCATGAAGTTCTTCGAGCGCAGCTCACGGACCACCGGGCCGAAGATGCGGGTCCCGACGGGCTCCATGTTGTTGTTGAGGATGACCGCAGCGTTGCGGTCGAAGCGGATCGTCGTGCCGTCGGCGCGATGCACCTCCTTGGCGGTGCGGACGACGACGGCTTTGCGCACATCGCCCTTTTTCACCCGGCCACGCGGGATCGCTTCCTTTACCGAGACGACGATGATGTCACCGACCGACGCATATTTCCGTTTGGCTCCGCCCAGCACCTTGATGCACTGGACCCGGCGCGCTCCGGAATTGTCGGCGACATCCAGATTCGTCTGCATCTGGATCATGGTCTAGTCCTCCGACCTGCGGGCATACACCCGGGGTTTCGAAGGGACGTGGTCAGCCTCAGCTGTCGGACGCGCCGACCTGGCTCACCACCTCCCAGCGTTTAGATTTCGATTTCGGCGCGCATTCCTGGATGCGGACCTCGTCCCCCGATTTGAAGGCGTTCGCCTCGTCATGGGCACGATACTTCTTGGTCTTCTTGATGGTCTTCTTGAGAACCGGATGGGTAAAGCGCCGCTCCACCAGCACCGTGACGGTCTGGTTGTTCTGGTCGCTCACCACCTTGCCCTGCAGGATTCGCTTCGGCATCTCGTTACTCCGTCGCCTCGGGCGCGTCGGTCACGCCGCGGGCCGCCTCGATGGCCTTCTGGTTCAGTACCGTCTTCACGCGCGCCACATCGCGGCGCACATCGCGCATCCGCGAGGGATTTTCGAGCTGACCGGTCGCTTGCTGGAAGCGCAGGTTAAACGCCTCCTTCTTCAGCGCCACGAGCTCGTCGCGCAGCTGATCCGGCGTCTTGTCGCGCAGATCGATCGCTTTCATCGCGTCCGTCTCCTCACCTCGCGCGCCCCGTGCGCGCGTAGAACGAAAAAATGCCGAGGCCCCCGACCTATTCCGGGGGCCTTCGAGATCACCAGTCTTCGCGGGCGACGATCCGGCACTTGACCGGCAATTTCATCGCTCCGAGACGGAGGGCCTCCCGTGCCACAGGCTCGGACACTCCGTCAAGCTCGAACATGATGCGACCAGGCTTTACTTTGGCCGCCCAGTACTCGACCGAGCCTTTACCCTTACCCATACGCACTTCGGTCGGCTTCTGCGTGACCGGCGTATCGGGGAAGATCCGGATCCAGATCCGGCCCTGACGTTTCATGTAGCGGTTCATCGCCCGGCGCGCCGCTTCGATCTGGCGCGCGGTGACCCGCTCCGGCTGGTCGGCCTTCAGCCCAAAGGTGCCGAAGTTCAGGTCATACCCGCCCTTCGCCTCACCCTTGATCCGGCCCTTGTGCATCTTGCGGAACTTGGTCCGCTTCGGCTGCATCATTGTTCAATCCTCCTCAGAGCCGGCTCAGGCCCGGTCGCGGTCACGATCGCGCCCGCGCTGGCGGCCACCGCCGCCGCCACCTTCTTGCATCTCGCTCTCACGCCGATCACGGGCAGCGGGATCGTGCTCCATGATCTCGCCTTTGAAGATCCAGACCTTCACCCCGATGATACCGTAAGCCGTGAGGCCCTCGGCGAGCGCGTAGTCGATATCGGCCCGCAGCGTGTGCAAAGGCACGCGTCCTTCGCGGTACCACTCGGTCCGGGCGATCTCCGCGCCACCGAGACGGCCGGCCGCGTTGATCCGAATGCCCTGGGCGCCCATGCGCATGGCGTTCTGCACCGCGCGCTTCAGCGCCCGGCGGAACGACACACGGCGCTCGAGCTGCTGGCAGATGTTCTCCGCCACCAGTGCGGCATCCACCTCGGGCCGCCGGATCTCGACGATGTTGAGGTGCAGCTCGCTGTCGGTGAAGCGCGAGAGCTTCTTGCGCAGCTTCTCGATATCGGCGCCCTTCTTGCCGATGATCACGCCCGGACGCGCCGTGTGGATCGTGACGCGGCACTTGCGGTGCGGACGCTCGATGACCACGCGGCTGATGCCGGCCTGCTTGCACTCCTCCTTGATGAAGGCGCGGATCTTCAGATCCTCGTGCAGCAGATCGCCATACTCGCGCGTGTTCGCGAACCAGCGACTGTCCCAGGTGCGGTTGATGCCGACCCGGAGGCCGATCGGATTGACCTTATGTCCCATCAGGCGGTCTCCTCGGGCTGGCGCACCTTGATCGTGAGCTGGCTGAACGGCTTCATGATGCGCCCAAAGCGCCCACGGGCCCGCGGACGGCCACGCTTCATCACCAGGTTCTTGCCCACATAGGCCTCGGCGACGACCAGTTCGTCGACGTCCAGACCGTGATTGTTCTCAGCATTCGCGATCGCCGACTGCAGCGTCTTCTTGACATCGTCCGCAATGCGCTTCTTCGAGAAAGCGAGGTCGGTCAGCGCGCGCGCCACCGGTTTGCCACGGATCATCGCAGCCACCAGGTTCAGCTTCTGCGGGCTCACCCGGATCATCCGGTTGACGGCCATCGCCTCGTTTTCGGCGCAGCGCCGGGGATTTTTATCCTTGCCCATGATTACTTCCGCTTCGCCTTCTTGTCGGCCATATGGCCGTAATAGGTGCGGGTCGGCGCGAACTCGCCGAACTTGTGCCCGATCATCTCCTCGCTCACCGCGACGGGGATGTGTTTCTTGCCGTTGTGCACGCCGAAGGTCAGGCCAACGAACTGCGGCAGGATCGTCGAGCGCCGCGACCAGATCTTGATGACATCGTTGCGGCCGCTCTCGGCTGCCTTCGCGGCCTTCTTCAGCACATAGGGGTCGACGAACGGACCCTTCCAGACGGATCGAGACATCGTCTACCTCACTTGCCTTTGCGCGCGTGACGCGAGCGCAGGATGTATTTGTCAGTGCTCTTGTTCGAACGGGTCCGGCGGCCTTTGGTCGGCTTGCCCCACGGGGTCACCGGGTGCCGCCCGCCGGAGGTCCGGCCCTCACCACCGCCATGCGGGTGATCGATCGGGTTCATGACGACGCCGCGCACGCTCGGGCGGATGCCCTTGTGGCGCATGCGCCCAGCCTTACCGAAGTTCTGGTTCGAATTGTCGGGGTTCGACACCGCACCCACAGTCGCCATGCACTCCTGGCGGACAATCCGAAGCTCACCCGAGCCGAGGCGCAGCTGCGCATAGTCGCCATCGCGGCCAACGAACTGCGCATAGGTCCCGGCCGAACGTGCGATCTGCCCGCCCTTGCCCGGCTTCAGCTCGACATTGTGCACGATCGTCCCGATCGGCATGCCGCGGAACGGCATCGCATTGCCCGGTTTAACGTCGACCTTGTGGCCCGCAACAACCGTGTCGCCCACAGCCAGCCGCTGCGGCGCCAGGATATAGCTCTGCTGCCCATCCTCGTATTTGATCAGCGCGATGAAGGCGGTCCGGTTCGGATCGTATTCGATCCGCTCAACGGTCGCCGGAACATCGTATTTGCGCCGCTTGAAGTCGACGATGCGATAGAGCTTCTTCACCCCGCCGCCGCGGCGGCGCATGGTGATCCGTCCGGTGTTGTTGCGTCCGCCCTTGCTGGTGAGCCCCTGGGTCAGGGACTTCACCGGACGGCCTTTCCACAGCTCCGAACGGTCGATCAGAACCAGCCCGCGCTGGCCTGGCGTGGTCGGCTTGTATGTTTTTAACGCCATCTTGCTGTCGCCCGTTGGTTTGCGGCCCTCAGAGGCCCGTGGTCACGTCGATCATGTGCCCGTCTTCGAGGGTCACATAGGCTTTCTTCACATCGCGCCGCCGGCCGGGACGGCCTTTGAAGCGCTTGACCTTGCCCTTGGTCACGGTGGTGTTCACCGCCTTGACCTTCACGCCGAAGAGGCTCTCGACCGCCTCGGAGATCAGGGGTTTGGTCGCATCGATCGCCACTTCGAACACAACCGCGTTGGCCTCGGAGGCCCCGGTCGCCTTCTCCGTAATGATCGGCTTGCGGATCACGTCATAAAGCGCGCTCTTCTCGGTCATTTCAGGCGCGCCTCCAGCGCTTCCAACCCCGCGCGGGTCACCACAAGGAGATCCCGCTTCAGGATGTCATAGACATTGGCGCCCTGGCTCGGCAGCACCTGCATGCCGTCGAGATTGCGAGCCGCCAGCGCGAAGTTCTCGTCAAGCTCAGGCCCGTCGATCACCAGCGCAGGCCCCCAGCCGAGCTTCGAGACCTTAGTGGCGAGCGCCTTGGTCTTGGCCTCGTCGAGCTTGGCCTCCTCGAGGACGATCAGCTTGTCCTCTTTGGCCTTCGCCGAGAGCGCCATTTTCAGCCCGAGCTTGCGCACCTTCTTCTGCAGATCATGCGCGTGGCTGCGCGGGGTCGGACCCTTATAGGTACCACCCTTGCGGAAGATCGGTGCACCGCGGTCGCCGTGACGCGCGCCGCCCGAGCCCTTCTGACGCACGATCTTGCGCGTCGAATAGCTGACCTCCGAGCGGCCTTTCACCTTGTGCGTACCGGCCTGGCGCTTGGCCAGCTGCCAGCGCACCACGCGGTGCAGGATGTCAGCGCGCGGCTCGAGCCCGAAGATATCCTCCGCAAGCTCCGCCTCGCCGGACGCCGCAGCGTCCAGGTTGATCACTTCGCGCTTCATGCCTCACCGCCTTCCTGGGCCTCGGCCGCAGGCTCGGCAGCCGCCTCAACCGCGGGCTCAGCCTTCGGACGCAGCGCCGCCGGGAGAACCACGCCCTCGGGCGCCGGCTTCTTCACGGCATCCTTGATAGTGACCCAGCCGCCTTTGGCGCCCGGAACGGCCCCCTTGATCATGATCAGGCCGCGCTCGACATCGGTCTTGACCACCTCAAGGTTCTGCACAGTCACCCGCGCATCGCCCATGTGGCCGGCCATCTTCTTGCCTTTGAAGACCTTGCCCGGATCCTGACACTGACCGGTCGAGCCATGTGCGCGGTGGCTGATCGACACACCGTGGGAGGCCCGCAGACCGCCGAAGTTGTGCCGCTTCATCGCACCCGCAAAACCCTTACCGATCGAGACGCCGGAGACGTCCACGAACTGCCCCGCCAGGTAGTGGTCCGCCGTGATCTCCTCGCCGACCCCGATCATGTTGTCGGGTGCCACGCGGAACTCCACGAGCTTGCGCTTCGGCGCCACATTGGCGCGCGCAAAATGCCCGCGCATCGGCTGGCTCACATTCTTCGCCTTGGCGATGCCCGCACCGAGCTGCACGGCCGTATAGCCGTCGGTCTCGGGGGTGCGCTGCGCCACCACCTGGCAATTCTCCATCTGGAGCACGGTGACCGGCACTTGCCGTCCGTCCTCCATGAACAGCCGGGTCATCCCCAGCTTCTTTGCGATCACGCCGGAGCGCATGGGTCTCGCCTCCTCAGAGCTTGATCTCGACATCAACACCGGCGGCAAGATCGAGCTTCATCAGCGCGTCCACCGTCTGAGGCGTCGGATCGACAATGTCGAGCAGCCGCTTATGGGTCCGGATCTCGAACTGCTCACGGCTTTTCTTGTCCACATGGGGGCCGCGCAGAACGGTGAACTTCTCGATCTTGTTCGGCAGCGGGATCGGTCCGCGCACCTGGGCGCCCGTCCGCTTGGCCGTGTTTACGATCTCGGCGGTGCTCGCATCGAGCACGCGATGATCGAAGGCCTTGAGCCGAATTCGTATGTTCTGTCCTTGCATCTCTTCGCCTCTTTGGCCGAACGGTGCCGTCGAAAAAAACGGAACGGGGACGGAGGGTTTTCCCCCGTCCCCGGGTCTTGGTCGCGTGTTACTCGATGATTTTGGAGACGACGCCGGCGCCGACGGTGCGGCCGCCCTCGCGGATGGCGAAGCGCAGTTTCTCCTCCATGGCGATCGGCGCGATCAGCGTCACCTCGAATTTGAGGTTGTCGCCCGGCATCACCATCTCGGTGCCGGCCGGCAGCGCCACCGTCCCAGTCACATCCGTCGTGCGGAAGTAGAACTGCGGGCGGTAGTTCGCAAAGAACGGCGTGTGACGGCCACCCTCTTCCTTGGTCAGGATATAGGCCTCAGCCTCGAACTTGGTGTGCGGCTTCACCGAACCCGGCTTGCAGAGCACCTGGCCGCGCTCGACATCCTCACGGCCGACACCGCGGAGCAGCGCCCCGATGTTGTCGCCCGCCTCGCCGCGATCCAGCAGCTTGCGGAACATCTCCACACCCGTGCAGGTGGTCTTCTGGCTGTCGCGGATGCCGACGATCTCGATCTCCTCGCCGACCGTGATCACGCCGCGCTCGACCCGCCCCGTCACCACCGTGCCGCGGCCCGAAATCGAGAACACATCCTCGATCGGCATCAGGAAGGGCTGGTCGATCGGACGCTCCGGCGTCGGGATGTATTCATCCACCTGGCCCATCAGCTCGCGGATCTTCTCCTCGCCGATGGTCTCGTCGCGGCCCTCGAGGGCGGCCAGTGCGCTGCCTGCCACGATCGGAATGTCGTCGCCCGGGAAGTCGTAGGAGGACAGCAGCTCGCGCACCTCCATGTCGACAAGCTCGAGCAGCTCCTCGTCATCCACCTGGTCGACCTTGTTCAGGAACACCACCAGCGCCGGCACACCGACCTGACGGGCGAGCAGGATGTGCTCGCGGGTCTGCGGCATCGGGCCGTCGGCGGCGTTCACCACCAGGATCGCGCCGTCCATCTGCGCAGCCCCGGTGATCATGTTCTTCACATAGTCGGCATGGCCCGGGCAGTCGACATGGGCATAGTGGCGGGCCTCGGTCTCGTACTCGACATGCGCCGTCGAGATCGTGATCCCGCGCGCCTTCTCCTCCGGCGCGCCGTCAATCTGGTCATACGCCTTGAACTCGCCGAAATACTTGGTGATAGCCGCCGTCAGCGTCGTCTTGCCGTGGTCAACATGACCAATCGTGCCGATGTTCACATGCGGCTTGTTCCGCTCAAACTTTGCCTTCGCCATGGCTGTCACTCCGTCGCGGTTTCAGGGCCCTAAAGGCCGGCTTGCGCGGCGTCCGATACGGAATCCGGCACGATTGCGCAAGGGGCTTGTGGCGCCAAGGGCGACTATGGGTCATCGTCGGTTCGCGGCCATCATGGCGAGGCGCAACAAGCAGCGTTCCGCGAGAGCCGCCTCAGGCCGGGGTCCTGAGCTGCGAAGCTGGCGTTCTGTGTCGTGGAGTTGGCGGAGTGCCGCCTCGGCGCGCGGTTGCGGCCAGCGGCGGAGATCGCCGATCAGGCGGTCGCGGCGAGGTCCCCGGACGGGCGGGCGCAGCCGGTCCACGGCCGCTGAGGGCCCGCCCGGGTCTGCGGCGAGCGTCAGCACCCGGCGCATCTGGCGGGAAACGGCAGACAGCGCCCCCTGGGGAGAGGTCCCAGCGGAGGCGAGCCGCGCGAGCAGTGGGCCGATCGCCTGCGCTGCCCCGCCCGTCACGGCATCGACCAGGGCATCGAGCTCCGCCGGGCGGGTTTCCGGCGCCAGAGCTGCCACTTGGTCTGCGGAGAGCTCGGGCGACCCCTCCGCATAGAGTGCGAGCGTTCCCAAAAATTGCGCAAAGCTGCCGGGATCGGTCTCAGCGGCCAGCATTGCCAAGGCCTCGCCCGCCGCATGGGAGACCGATGGGGGGCCACCGATCTCACGGAGCCGCCCGGCGATTTCTGCGGCTCCTGGAGGATCGGGGTAGAAGGCGAGCGCGGCGAGCCGATCTGTCCCTTCGAACAGTTTTCGCAGAGAGGAGCGTGCCGTAAGCCCCACAGCGGTGATGAGTAAGAATCCGTCCTCAGGCGTCAGGTCCGGGACATAGGGCTTGACTGACTCGGTCACGCTGTCTTTCGCACCCTCAAGCAGGATCGCAGAGCGGTCGGCGAAAAATCCGCGAGCCTTCAGCGCGGTCTCCAGCGAGGCGGGGTCACGGCGGATGGCATCCGGCTCCAACCGGGTGAGCCGCATCGGATCGCCTTCGGTGAGGGCCGCGACCAACTCCTGGCGACGGAGTGTCAGCAGCCCCGCATCGGGCCCGTGAAGGAGCGCGCCGCAACAGGCAGGATCCGGGCTCCGGCAGAACCGTGCAGCCTCGGTGCGGCCAAGCTTCATGGCGCGCTACGACGCGCGGGGGGCGAGCCCATCGGACCGCGCCAGGATATCGCGGGAGATCCGCTCGGCGAGGTCTTGGGCCAAGCGCCGCTCGACCGTACGGGCGGCAACCCGGCTGGCATAGAGCGAGGTCGTGGCGTTGTAGCCCGAACGAGAGACCTCACGCCCCGAAAGGACAGGGCCGCGGCCGTCCTCGGTTGGGCCGATCAAGCGCCAGGTCGCGGTCGCGGTCACCCGGCGGCGGGTAACGCTGTTGTCCTGAGCGATCGCGAGACCACGGTCCGTCGTCACGACTTTGACCTCGAGGCGATGATCCGGCGTGCTCGGCCGACCGAGGCGCTCCTCCAGCCTCTGGGTCATATGGAACCCGAGGCGTCCATCAACCGGCGGCAGCGCAATACGCCCGCGCATCTCGGAGGCGGAATCACCCTCCGCCAGCATCGGGCGGAAACAGCCGGCCAGCGGCATAGCGAGCCCCAACAGCAAGACCCGCCGGCTAAGATCAGAGCACGACATTGACGATGCGTCCCGGCACGACGATGACCTTCTTCGGCTGACGTCCTTCAAGGAATCGAACCACATTGGCCTCGGCCAAGGCAAGCCGTTCGATCTCGTCTTTCGCCGCATCCGGCGTGACTGCGACCTCGCCGCGCTTCTTGCCGTTCACCTGAATCGGCAGCAGGATCACATCGTCACGGGCCAGATCCTCGTCCCAGAAGGGCCAAGGCGTGTCGACCAGCATGTCTTCATAGCCGAGGGTATGCCACAGCTCCTCGGCAAAATGCGGGGTCATCGGATTGATCAGCCGGGCCAGCGCCTCGAAGGCCTCTCGCCGGGCCCAATCGAGATCGGTCCCTTGGCCGCTGGCCTTCTGGATCGCATTCGCAAACTCATAGAGCCGCGCGACGGCTTTGTTGAAGGCAAAGCCTTCAATGTCCGCGGTGACGCCCGCAATCGTTTTGTGCGTGGTCTTGCGGAGGGCGGCCGCCTCCGGCCCCATCGCCGGTGCAGGCGTCCCGAGAGGTGCAACCGGCATCTCAACCGCCATCCGCCAGAGCCGCTGGAGGAAGCGCCAGGCGCCGGCGATCCCGGCCGCGGTCCATTCCACATCGCGTTCCGGCGGGCTGTCGGACATCACGAAGAGGCGTGCGGTATCCGCGCCGTACTGCTCGATAATGTCTTCCGGCGCGATGACATTCTTCTTCGACTTCGACATCTTGATGGGCGGCCCGATCTCCACCGGCTCGCCGGTCTCGAGCAACGTCGCCCCGGCTTCGGTGCGCGAGACCTCCTCCGGCGCATGCCAACGGGGGCGCCCCCCTTCGGCACGGGTCGCATAGGTCTCGTGGGTCAGCATGCCCTGAGTGAAGAGCGCATTGAACGGCTCCGCAGCGGTCTCTGGCAGGTGCCCGGTGGCGATCATCGCGCGGGCGAAGAACCGGCTGTAGAGAAGGTGCAGGATCGCGTGCTCGATACCGCCGATATACTGGTCGACGTTCATCCAGTAGGCCGCTGCATCCAGCTCTGTCGGGGTCTTGGCCCTGGGGGCCGTGAAGCGCGCGAAGTACCACGAGCTGTCGACGAACGTGTCCATCGTGTCCGTCTCTCGCCGCGCCGGACCGCCACATTCCGGACAAGTGGTCTTGGCCCAGGTGGGGTGGCGCATCAGAGGGTTGCCGGAGCCGGTCAGCTCGACATCCTTCGGCAGCTCGATGGGCAGGTTCTCTTTCTTCTCCGGCACCACGCCACAGGTCGGGCAGTGCACCACAGGGATCGGACAGCCCCAATAGCGCTGGCGGCTGATCCCCCAATCGCGGAGGCGATACCGGGTGACGCCCTTGCCGAGGCTGCGCTCTTCCATCCAGTCGATGGTGGTGTCGATGCCCTCTTGGCTCGTCGCCTGACCAACGCCGGCAAAATGGTCAACATACTCGACACGCTCGGTCTTGGGCGGGACGAGTGCTTCGGTGCCAACATCGGCGTCGCTGCCGGGCATGCGGAAGGCATTCACGATCTTCAGACCGTACTTCCGAGCAAAATCGAGATCTCGCTGATCGTGCGCGGGACAGCCATAGACCGCCCCAGTGCCGTACTCCATGAGGACGAAGTTGCCGATCCAGACGGGCATCGTCTGGTCGGGATAAACCGGGTGACGCACCGCCAGCCCCGTGTCCATGCCTTTCTTCTCCGCCTTCTCGAGCGCCTCTTCCGAAGTCGCGGTCTTGCGACATTCGGCGTTGAAGGCGGCGACCTCGGGCCGCTCTGCCTCCAGCGCTTTGGCAAGCGGATGGTCAGGCGAGATCGCCAGGAAGCTCGCGCCACGCAGCGTGTCCGGCCGGGTTGAGTAGCAGAGAATGCTGTCGATTTTCCCCAGCGCCTCGGTCAAGTGGAAGGGCACCTCAATGCCGCGGGACTTGCCGATCCAGTTGCGCTGCATCAGGCGGACCTTGTCGGGCCATTGATCGAGCCCATCGATGGCGGTCAGCAGCTCCTCCGCCATATCCGATATGCGGAACACCCACTGCGTCAGCTCGCGACGCTCGACCGGAGCACCGGTCCTCCAGCCACAACCGTCGATCACCTGCTCGTTCGCCAGCACCGTCTGATCGACCGGGTCCCAGTTCACCACCGCTGCACGGCGGGCGACGAAGCCAGCCTCCAGCATATCGAGAAACAGCGCCTGCTGTTGGCCGTAGTACTCCGGGTCACAGGTGGCGAGCTCGCGGGACCAGTCGATGGAG
Source organism: Pseudomonadota bacterium (assembly GCA_039816045.1). GTDB lineage: Bacteria > Pseudomonadota > Alphaproteobacteria > Rhodobacterales > Rhodobacteraceae > Thermohalobaculum. Next base: position 15,138 of record JBCBYB010000001.1, on the reverse strand, counting down.
AGCCCGAGCGGCTCCATCTGCTCGCGCATCACGCGCATGTTCTCTCGGGTCCAGTCATCGGGGTGCAGGCCGCGCTCGATGGCGGCGTTCTCAGCAGGCAGACCGAACGCGTCAAACCCCATCGGGTGCAGCACGTTGAACCCGCGCGCCCGCTTGTAGCGCGCAACGAGGTCGCCCATCACATAGTTCCGCGTATGGCCCACATGGATCCGGCCTGAGGGATAGGGAAACATCTCGAGCACGTAGTATTTCGGCCGTTCCGGATCGGGCGCGACCTCGAAGGCCCGGGCCTCGGACCATCGGGCCTGCCATTTCGGCTCGACCGTGCGCGCGTTGTATCTGCTCATCGGACCCTCCTCGGCGGACCGATGCTCTCTACGCTGGGGCAGGCGGGATTTCAATCGCGCGGGGCAGACAACCGGCGCCGCATAATGGGCCGGGTTGCGGAGCGGCGCGCGATCTCCTGGAAGCCCGCGTCCCGGAACGTACCGAGGAACCCGGTAAAGGCGTAGACCGGTGGATAAGATGTTTTCGGCGTGTCGATCGGATAACCTTCCAGCCACTCGGCGCCCCGGTCGCGTGCCAAATCGCAGGCGCCCTCGAGCAATGCGCGCGACACCCCTTTGCGCCGGTAAGCCTTGTCTACCAAGAAACAAGAGACGGACCAGACAGCTTCGTCGTCGACTGGTTTCAGCACCCGCGATGTTCCAAGCCTGGGAAATGCGGATCGCGCGTCGATCTGGATCCAGCCGATCGGCCTTGACCCGTCATATGCGATGAGCCCCGGGGGTGGCCCCGCCTCGAAGATCGTTTTCATCGCGGCCCGGTTGTGGGCTCCCATGCCCGCATCCATCTCACGCCGAGTCAGCCGCCAAAGCATGCACCAGCAGCCGCCGCAGCCGCCCTTTTCGCCCATGACGGCTTCGAAGCCCGCCCAGTCCGCTATGCGAACATCCACCATCGCGGATCAGCTGGCGCTGTCGTCCTCGACCGCTGCTATGCGGACCTGCCGGGCGCGCGTCAGAATCGCGTCCTCAAGCCGGGTCGCAGTCTCCGGGCTGACGGCACGCGGCACCCAGACGCCGCTCTCAACCCGGTCCTCGCGGAACACCGCCACACGAAGCGATGAGGCCTGCAGTTCGTGGCTCAGAACATAGGCGGTGACCTTGAACCGCTGAGCGGGATTCTCGGGCGTTGTCGCCCACTCCGTCGCGATCACGCCGGTGAACGGATCTGTCGAGGCCAGGGGCAAGAACGACAAAGTGTCGAGCGAGGCCTGCCACAAATAGCGGTTTACGGGGAGGTTGCCGCCGCCGCCTTCCCCATCCTCGCCCAGAATACTGCCGTCGAGCACGCTCCCGAGCGTGAGGCCGCCTTCACCGAAGAGGGTATCGTCGGGATTGCCCTCAGCGTTTTGTCCGACGGTAGGGTTCGGGCTCTGAAAATCGTCATCCGCAGCGTAGTTGCCCGAACAGCCGACCATCAGCGTCATCGCTCCGACCAAACATGCAATCCGTATCCCTGCAAGCGCCATGCGTGCAAACTCCTTGGACACCCCCCGGTGGACGGTCGGGCCGCCACACCTTCTTCCGTGCGCTTAGCACAGGCCCGCGCTGCGGCAAAGTGGCAGTCAGATGGTCCGGAGCCGCCCCGCAACTGCTCGTGTTGTTGCCAAAATGCACCGACGCCCCACGGCCCGTTAAGTGCTTCGTAACGGAAGATTGACGCCCGTTCAGCGCGGGGTATGAACGGAGCAGCGGGTTGGCTGGGTCTTGCGGGGCTTGGCGTTTCGTGCAGACTGCTCGGACCCGAAGGAACGCACACGTGTGGCAACACAAAGAGGGACACGATGAAAAAAGTTCTCCTGGGCACCAGCGCGATTGCGCTCGTCGCCTATGCGGGCTCCGCCGCTGCGGCCGAGTTCGAGATGAAAGTTGGCGGCTACATGGAGCAGTACGTCGCTTTCGCTGACTCGGACGTTGAGAATGCGTCGGGCGACGACTACACCGGGATCGACTCGAAGCAGGACGCTGAGATCCACTTCAAGCCATCGATCACGCTCGACAACGGCATCAAGTTCGGCGTCGACATCCAGCTCGAGGGCAACACCTCCGGCGATCAGATTGACGAATCGTTCATGTTCATCCGCGGCTCGTTCGGTGAGGTCCTCCTCGGCAACGAGAACTCGGCTGGTTACAAAATGACCTACGCCGCCCCGGACGTGACCTTCATCAACGTGAACTCGGGTTCGACCACCGCATTCATCCCGTGGTCGGGCACCGCAGCCGGTCTGAACACCGGTGACGACATCTTCCGCGGCACTCTCGGTTCGACGTTCCTCGAGAACGATCGTAACAACGACGCCGCACGGTTCACCTACTTCACCCCGCGTTTCGCTGGCGTGCAGCTCGGTGTGTCGTATGCTCGCGACGGGTCGGACGATAACAACTCGCAGCAGAACCTTGATGGCGTTGCTCTGCGCGACATCGTCGACTTCGGTGCGAACTACGTGAACTCGTTCGGCGACATCGACGTTGCGGTTTCCGGCCGCTACGGCATCGCGTTCTCCGACGTTCCGGGCGGCGACGATCCGGAAGTTTTCGCGTTCGGCGCGAACCTGGGCTTCGCGGGCGTGACCGTCGGCGGTTCCTGGGGTGAGCAGAACGGCGCAGGCTCTGAGGACGGCACCGTCTTCGATGTGGGCGTGAGCTATGAGACTGGCCCCTGGGGCGTCTCGGTCACCTACCTGCACGGTGAGAACGTCGATGACGAGAACGCCGCGCTTGGCGCGGATGAGGAAGTCGATCTGTTCCTCGTCGGCATGAAGTACAAGCTCGCCAAAGGCGTCGACCTGAGCGCGTTCGGTGCTTACGTCGACTTCGAGGAAGACATCGGCGATGCCGGTGGCTCGGGCGACGACGTGGACGGCTTCATCATCGGCACCGGCATCCGCCTGCGCTTCTGATCCAAGCCGGATTGCGAGAGACCAGCAGGGGGGCTTGCCCCCCCTGTTTCTTTTTGCGAAGGGTGAGCCGCAGCAAAGGCTGAGGCATGGTGAAACCAACCCCTAGACAGGCCCCACGAGCACCGCAGAAGACGCCCACTCGCGTCAACCGCAAGAACATCGTCTGGTTGGCGTCCTATCCCAAGTCCGGCAACACCTGGACGCGCATCTTCCTCGCCAACTATTTGCTCAACCGCCAAGAGCCGATGCCGATCAACCAAGTCCACCGGCTCGGGATTGGGGACAGCATCGCCAAGACCTACCGCATGGTCGCAGGCGGCCCGATCGACACGCGCGATTTGCGCGGCATGCTTGCGCTGCGGCCAAAGGTTCTGAACGGGATCACTGGCAACGGTGCCGATGTGAATTTTGTAAAGACCCACAACATCCGCGATATCGCTATGGGAGTGGAGCTTGTGCCGGCCCCACTGACGAAAGCCGCGGTCTACATACTGCGCAATCCGCTCGATGTGATCCCCTCTTACGCGCGTCACTATGGGCTCACCCATGAGCAGACGGCTGAGGCGATGGAACGGGACGATCACCTCGCCCAAGGGGATGCCGAGACCGTGCCGCAGTATCTCGGCAACTGGTCGCGCCATGTGAAGAGCTGGACAGGGCGCACGCCGTTTCCCGTTTTGGCTTTGCGCTATGAGGACCTGAAGGCTGACCCAGAGACCAGCTTCAGCCGGCTGCTCGAACATATCGGTGTGCCTGTCGATGCGGAGCGGCTTTCCCGTGCGATCCGGTTCTCGAGCTTCGAGGAAGTCTCACGCCAAGAGACTGAGACCGGCTTTGTCGAGAAGTCCCCAACCGCTGAGCGCTTCTTTCATGGCGGGCGCTCAGGCGGCTGGCGCGAGACGCTGACGCCGGAGATCATCGAGCGGGTCACCAAGGCACACGGGTCCACCATGCGCGCCCACGGATACCTGCCATGAACCTCCAGCGCATCATCTGGCTGGCCTCCTTCCCAAAGTCCGGGAACACCTGGCTGCGCAGCTTCCTCGCGCAGTACTTCACCGAGGACGGCAAGGCACCGGACATCAATTCGCTGAAGCAGTTCACCACGGCGGATGTGCGTCAGGATTTCTTCGATCGCGCAGCCGGGCGGCGTTTCGAGGCGCGGGATTTCGACGATTGGCTACGGACCCGGGTCAAGGCGGTGCGCTTGATCGCGGGCTCGAAGCCTGGGCACCATTTCGTCAAAACCCACTGTCAGGTGCTCCGGATCGGTCCGATCGATGTGATCGAGCCCGCGGTAACAGCGGCTGCGATCCATGTGCTGCGCAATCCGTTCGACGTGGCGCCTTCCTATGCGCGCCATCTCGGGATCACGGTGGACGAGGCGATCAACAAGATGCTGGAGCCGAAGGCGCTGAATGCGACCGACACCAAGATATTCGAGATTGTCGGACGCTGGGACGATCATGCAACCAGTTGGGCAGGGTCCCGCGGCCTTCAGATGCACCGGATGCGTTATGAGGATATGAAGGCAGACCCGGAGCGGGCGTTCCGGGCCTTGCTCGGTTTCCTGAAGGCGCCTGTGCAGGACGGTAAGCTGCGCCGAGCACTTCGAGAGACATCGTTCGAGGCGCTTCGTAAGCAGGAGGACATCAAAGGGTTCGTCGAGCGCCCTGCGGGGATGGATCGCTTCTTCGCAAAGGGGCAGGCCGGCGCCTGGCGGGAGGATCTGACACCCGCCCAGGTCTCGCGGTTGCGGGAGGGACTGCTCCCCGCGATCCAACGGTGGTACCCGGAACTGGTCGAAGAAACGGCAGAGGTGGCGGCACGCGCATGAGTGGACTTAAGGACATCCGGGCGCGGATAGCTGCGGCCGCCGAAGAGGCTGGGCGTGACGTCGAGGACGTGACGCTGGTCGCGGTCTCGAAGGTCCAGCCGCCCGAGCGGATCGAAGCGGTGCTTGAGGCCGGCCAGCGGATCTTTGGCGAGAACCGGGTGCAGGAGGCGGCAGGCCGTTGGCCGGCACTGCGGGAGCGCTACTCCGGCATCGAGTTGCATCTCATCGGTCCGCTCCAGACCAACAAGGCGCGACAGGCGGTCGAACTCTTCGATGTAATCGAGAGCGTGGACCGCCCGAAGCTTGCCCGACGCTTGGCGGAGCTCTTTGAGGAGACCGGGCGGCGGCTACCGTGTTATCTCCAGATCAACACCGGCGAGGAGGAACAGAAGGCGGGCATCATGCCAGCCGATGCGGATGCCTTTGTCGCCGAATGCCGGGAGATGGGCCTTCCGGTCGCGGGGCTGATGTGCATCCCGCCGGTCGATGAGGAACCAGCGCTGCACTTCGCGCTGCTCGCCAAGATTGCCAAGCGCAATGGGCTGACCGGGCTCTCGATGGGCATGAGTGGAGATTTCGAAACCGCCGTGCGGTTGGGCGCCACCGTGGTCCGGGTCGGCTCCGCGATCTTTGGCGCGCGCGATTACGGCTGAGGCACGGAAGCGAGCACCTCTCCTTGGCCGAGCGCCTTGGCGACCGCTTCAGGGTCGGGAACTAACGCCACCACGGTTCCCCCCTCCCGAAGCGCCTCTCGGATGCGATCTATCGCCGAAGCGGGCAGGACCTCTCGCTCGGCATCCCGGCGGGCAAGCTCCAACAGCGGTTCGGCACCGGGGGCATAGAGGACGAGATCCGCTTCCTGGAGCCGCTGAACACCGCGGAGGGTCACGAGATCGGCAACGGCGACCGGCGCCATAAGGCTGAGTCGCGCTTGGCGCGTCTTGGGCGTTCCGCCGGCCTCAATCGCGGCATCCAGCGCTGCCTCGGCACCACCTTCGTCGCCACTGGTGAAGCGGCGCCGTGGCTCCTGGAACGCCCAAGCCCAGAACGCCCGGCGAGCGGCTCGCGGTACGCGCTGCGCCACCCGGTCCCGCATTCGACCCGCAAGCGCCGCGAACCCCCCGAGGGTTGGCTCCAGGATCGCCTCGAGCCGCGTCTTGACCTGTCGGGCGAGCACCGGAGCTGCCCCCTCGGTCCCGATCGCGATCACCAGCGGATCCCGGTCCACCAAGGCGGGCGTCGTAGCATCGCAAAGATCAGGCCGGTCGACGACGTTTACCAGCACACCCTGCGCGCGTGCCACGGCCGCCGCTGCCGCATCGGCCCCGGCGCACCCCGTCCCGATCATCGCAAAGAGCGCGCCGTCGAAGGCCGCGGGCGCTAGTACCTCCGGCACATGATCGGCGCGATCCTGGGCTACGAGAGATGTAAGCTCCGGCTCGAGCGCAGGCGCCATCAACACGAGCCGCGCACTTGAACGTCCGACAAGGCGCGCCTTCTGGGCCGCCGCTTCGCCGCCGCCAACGATCACGACCCGCCGTCCATCGGTGCGGAGAAAGAGGGGAAAGCTGCGCATAGGACCTCCGCCCGCCTCTCTAGACAAAAAAACCCGGAGCGCAAAGCTCCGGGTCGAGTTGGAGACCGCCGCCGCAGGCAGCCTCCGGGGATGCGTTGTGCTCAGACGAACTGAGAGCCCTTGCCGAACTCAGGATACGCCTCCATGCCGATCTCGGCGCTGTCGAGGCCCGCCATCTCTTCTTCCTCGGTGACCCGGATGCCGATGGTCATCGACAGGAAGAACCAAAGGACCAGCGAGACGACGAAGACGAACACGCCGACGATGACGATAGAAATCAGCTGCCCGGAGATCGTCGCATCGGGGTTGGTCAGGATCACCGCGATGGTTCCCCAGATGCCGGCGAAAAGGTGGACCGGGATGGCGCCAACCACGTCGTCGATCTTCATGCGGTCGAGCATCGGCACGGTGAAGACCACGATTACGCCGCCAATGGCACCGATGATCGTTGCCATACCAAGAGATGGTGTCAGCGGCTCGGCGGTGATCGAGACGAGACCCGCCAGCGCGCCGTTCAGCGCCATGGTGAGGTCGACCTTGCCGTACAGAAGCTGGGTGAGGAAGATCGCCGCAATCACACCGCCGGCCGCGGCCGCGTTCGTGTTGGCGAAAATGCGCGAGACGTCAGCCACATCGCCAATCGAGCCCATGGCGAGCTGCGAGCCACCGTTAAAGCCGAACCAACCGAGCCACAGGATGAAGGCGCCGAGCGTCGCTAGCGGCAAGTTTGAGCCAGGCATCGGCGTGATCTTACCGTCCGGGGCATATTTGCCGAGGCGCGGTCCAAGCACAATTGCGCCCGCCAGAGCCGCCCAGCCGCCAACCGAGTGCACGACTGTCGAACCGGCGAAGTCGAGGAACCCATACTGGCTGTCCAGGAAGCCACCGCCCCATTTCCACGACGCCTGGATCGGGTAGATGATCGCCGTCAGGATGAAGGTGAAGATCAGGAACGGCCACAGCTTGATCCGTTCGGCCAGGGCGCCCGAAACGATCGACGCAGTGGCGGCACAGAACATCAGCTGGAAGAAGTAGTCGGACCCCGTGGACGCATAGGAAAGATCGTCCGCATCCTCTGGGGCAACGCCAACCGCCTCGAGCAGCGCAACTCCGAAGGCGCCCAGATAGCCACCCGTTTCGTCCGTACCGATGGTCCATGACCCCAACGGATACATCAGATTGTACCCGATCAAGTAGTAGCCGACCGCAGCGATCGAGAAGAGTGCAATGTTCTTGGTGCACTGCATGGCCACGTTCTTAGACCGGACAAGGCCCGCTTCGAGCATGCAGAAGCCGCAAGCCATGAACATGACCAGGAAGCCGCCGATCAGAAACAGCAGCGAGTTGAGGATGAAGACCGAGTGCTCGGGCACGGCGGTCGGTGCTGCGGCATCCTGCGCGAGCGCGGGCCCAGCGACAAGCGCTCCGGCGGTGGCCAGGAGCGCGAAGAGCGAAGTGTTCTTCATAACGTTCATTACCTTCCAGTTTGCTCCGGGCTCAGAGCGCGTCTTCGTCGCGCTCGTCGGTGCGCACGCGCACGGCCTGCTCGATAGCAGCGACAAAGATCTTGCCGTCGCCGATCTTGCCTGTGCGGGCGGTCGAGCTGATGGTTTCCACGATCGCTTCGACCCGGTCATCGGGGACGACCATCTCAATTTTGATCTTCGGCACGAAGTTCACGACGTACTCGGCGCCACGATAGATCTCGGTGTGTCCGCTCTGGCGGCCATACCCCTTCACTTCCGAGACCATCAGGCCCTGCACTCCCGACTGTGTGAGGGCCTGTCGCACCTCTTCGAGCTTGAAGGGTTTGATGACGGCTACGATCAGTTTCATCTCTCTCCCCGATCTGTCCCGACTGGATCAATCCAGCCTGCCGCGGGGCATTCAAGAACAATGCCAAGATCGGAGGGCGCGCTATGGTATTGAAAAGTTGCAATTATTTCTCTGCTTCCTGAGGCGAAGGCAAGCGCATGCCCAAATTTACGCCTAAAATTTAATCAGCGGCCATATATTGGGCAATTCTGTGAGCGGCCTAGCGAGGCTCGGCGGGATCGCATATCTACAGGGAGGAGCAGAGCAGGACAGCAATGGCCGATAGGCGCAAAAAGACGGCCAAGGAGCCCCCGCGCCGCGGTGCCGGGCGCAAGGCCGCGTCAAAGGCATCGACAAAGCCAGCATCGGCGCAGTCGAAACGCAAGCCCGGACCCATTGGGCGCATCGTTCGCCGGATCGTGGTTGGCACGATCCGGCTGATCTGGGGCGTCGCATGGCGAGGCGCCGCAGTGGTTGCTCTGCTGCTGGCAGCGGCCACAGGCTTCTACTACCAGCAACTGCCGCCGGTCGCCGATATGCTCGATGGCCGGGCCACGGGGTCCGCCACGCTGCTCGACCGTAACGGCTCGGTCTTTGCCTGGCGGGGTGAGCAATACGGCGGCGCGCTCCGCGCTTCGGACGTCTCCCCCCACCTCGTGCATGCGGTGATCGCCGCTGAGGACCGCCGCTATTGGGATCACATCGGCATCGATCCCCGGGGCATTGCCCGTGCGCTCTATACCAACATGCGGGCTGGGCGGCTGGTCCAGGGAGGCTCGACGCTTACCCAACAGGTGGCGAAGAATGTTTTCTTGAACGCGGAACGGACGCTGGAGCGCAAGCTGAAAGAGGTGCCGATGGCCCTCGCGCTCGAACTGAAATACTCCAAGGATGAAATCCTTTCGATCTATCTGAACCGGGTCTATCTCGGTGCTGGGACCTACGGGTTCGAAGCGGCCTCGCAGCGCTATTTCGGGATCTCGGCGCGGGCGCTTGGGCCGGCGGAGTCGGCGATGCTCGCAGGGTTGCTGCGGGCCCCATCGCGCTATGCTCCTACCGCCGATATCGAGAAGGCACAGGGCCGGGCCTCGGTGATCGTCAGGCTTATGCACGAGCAAGGGTTCCTATCCGACGCGCAGGTCTTCGAGGCGCTTGCCAATCCTGCGGGCCTGAGCAAGGCGGCGCGGGCACGAGCGGGCGATGCCTTCGCCGACTGGGTCATGGAGACGTTGCCCGACTATCTGGCGCGGCGAACCACCGAGGATGTGAGGATCGCAACCACGTTCGACCCAAAAGCGCAGGCCGCGGCGGAAGCGGCCGTTGCGGAGGTCTTCACGGCCAAGGTCAAGAAGGGCTCGAAAGCACAGGCCGCAGTGATCGTGCTGTCTCCGAACGGGGCCGTACGGGCGATGGTCGGCGGGCATGAAGACAAGGCCGGACGCTTCAACCGCGCGACCCAGGCAAAGCGTCAGACCGGCAGTGCGTTCAAACCCATCGTCTATGCCGCGGCGTTAGAAACTGGGGTCGGACCACGCAGCACCGTTGAGGACGCGCCAATCACGATTCGTGGCTGGAGCCCCAAAAACTATGGCGGCGGCTTCAGCGGGACGGTGACGGTCGAAGATGCGCTCGCACGGTCGCTCAACACCGTTGCTGTCCGTTTGTCGGAGCGCGCTGGACGCGAACGGGTGCGCCGGCTAGCGACCGAGATGGGGATCACGACGCCGATTGCACCAGGCCCTGCGGTGGCGCTCGGAACCTCTGAGGCAACGCTGATCGATATGACCGGGGTCTTCGCCACCATCCGCGCAGAAGGGCGGCGGGTCACGCCTTGGGGGATGGACACTCTAACTTTGCGCGGCGACGACAGGCCGCTGCTGCAGCACAAGACTGATGGGGGCGCAGTGCTTCCGGGGTCGGTTGCTCGCCAACTCACCCATATGATGACCGGCGTGGTCGAGCGGGGCACCGGCAAGCGCGCGCGGCTCGAAGGCTGGCAGGTTGCTGGTAAGACCGGCACAACCCAGGAAGCGCGGGACGCCTGGTTTATCGGCTTCACAGGCGCCTACACGATCGGCGTTTGGCTGGGCAACGACGACAACGCGCCGCTGACCGGGGTCACCGGTGGAGGGTTGCCGGCGGAGATCTGGCAAGCGGTCGCTAAGCGGTTGCATGCAGGGCTCACCCCGGTGCCTCTGCCGATGGAGCGAGGGGACGGTGCGCCTCGAGCCGTCGGGCGTGCTGGGTCTGCTGAAAACGACACGCTGGTTGAGCGCGTGTTCCAGGACGTCTTGCGGGGCCTCGGAGCAGAACCGGAACCAACCACGGGCTCAGCGCGGTTTGAAGGGGAAGCGGGCAACGACCGCTAAACAGTGTCGAACCGGTAGCGATGAAGCCCGCGCCCGTGCTCTCGCAGCCACGCCTTGTGCCGCGCGTGATCCGGCATGAGGCGCGCGAGCACGGCCCAGTAGCGCGGGGAATGGTTGAGTTCTACCAGATGGGCTGCCTCGTGTGCCGCCAGATAGGCCTGTACCTGGGGTGGCGTCATCGCGATCCGCCAGGAGAAGCTGAGCCGCCCCGCCGCCGAGCAAGACCCCCAGCGCGATCGCGTGTCCCGGATACTGATGCTAGAGATGCGCTGTCCGACCTGTGCGGCATAATCATGGGCAAGTGGGGCCAGACGATCGCGTGTCCGGCGCTTTAGCCATGCTGCAACGGAAGGGCCTGCAGGCCCCGCGCCGACCAAGAGCCGACCGCCCTCCAGCCGGGGGGCACGGACGCCTTCGACCGCAGCAATTTCAATCGGGTCGCCATCCACCGGCAACAGGCACCCCGGTGCGACAGTCACCATCGCCGGCTGCCGGACCAGAGCCCCTTCGAGCCATGAAGCGTGGCGGAGGAGAAAGCTCCGCACCTCGCTCTCGCTCACGCCCGGTGGGAGGGTGAGCACGGCACCCCCTTCAGGCGTTGGACGTAGCGTAAAACGTCGTGCTCGCTGGTTGATACGGAGCGTTACAGTCACCTCGGGCCGGGCGAGCCGGATCTCGGCTGGCAGGCCGCGAGCCGCGCCCAGCAGGGCCCCCAGCACCGCCCTTATTCCGCAGCGTCAGTGCTGAGCACGCGACCATCAACCATGGCCCGGTGCGCCCGGATAAAGTTGCGGATCTTTGGTTGGATATGTGCGCGGAAGCGCGAACCGTTGAACACTCCGTAGTGACCCACTTTGGCCTGGGTGTAGTGGAGCTTCTTCTCCTCCGGCAGCGATGTGGCGAGGTGCTGGGCCGCCTCGGTCTGGCCACGGCCCGTGATGTCATCCTTCTCGCCCTCGATGGTCATCAACGCAACGTCGCGGATTTCCTGAGGGCGTACCGGACGACCACGATGCGTAAACGTCCCCTCGGGCAGCGAATGCTTCTGGAAAACCTCCTCGACGGTCTGGAGATAGAACTCTGCCGTCAGGTCCATCACCGCGAGATACTCGTCATAGAAAGTCCGATGGGCCGCCGCGCTGTCCCCGTCACCGCGGACGAGGTTGCGGAACTGGTCCACATGGGCGTCCATATGCCGGTCGAGGTTCATCTGCATAAAGCCCGTGAGCTGCAGGAACCCGGGATAGACCCGACGCAGAAAGCCCCGGTTCGGCCAAGGAACGATGACGACCACGTTCTTCTCGAACCACGACAGCGGCCGCGTGGTGGCCAGGATATTCGGTTCGGTCGGGTTCACCCGCGTGTCGATCGGGCTACCCATCAGGATCAGCGAGGAAGGGCGGGCAGCCTCCCTGTCCTCGGCCATCAGTGCGGCCGAAACCAGACAGGGCACGCCCGGTTGGCAAACTGCCATCACAGAGGGGCGCTCCCCATCGGCGGCGAGAACGCTGCAAAACTCGGTGATGTAGTCCGTGTAATCGGCGAGATCGAAGCGCCCCTCGGTCATCGGCACATCGCGGGCATCGATCCAGTCTGTGATGTAGACCTCGTGCTCCGGCAGCATCGCCTCGACGGTTCCCCGCAACAGCGTAGCAAAGTGCCCGGACATCGGCGCAACGATCAGCACCTTGGGGTCGTTGCGAACGGCTGCAAGGGTTGCATCCCGTTTGAAATGCACGAGGCGGCAGAAGGGCTTCTCGATCACCACGTCTTCCGTGACCGGTACAGCCTCGCCAGCAACCTCGGTCTCGGAGATGTCAAAGTCCGGCTTGCCATACCGCTTGGTCGCGTTGACGAACATTTCGCAAAGCGCGGCTGTGGTGCGCGCGGGCAGCGTGGCTGAAAACGGATTAAATGGGTTGCGGAGTGCCTGCGTGCTGGCCCGTGCCATGGAGCGCATGGGACCCATGGCAGCATGGGTGAACTCGTAGACGTGGTACAGCATCGACCGTTCCTCATTTTCCGGCTGCGCAAGCCTAGAGCGCCACTATCGGGCAGGCAAGCGTTCGTTTCGCAGGTGCACAATCACCAAAAGCCGTGCCTTTGGATGCAGAAGGGGGGTCATGTTCTCGACAATCGGCTTTGACAAGCACGAGCGGATGTGGCACGGGCGCCCTTTCTGTCGCGAGAGAACCGAGGAACCCTGATGCCGAAACCGGAATGGGGCATAAAGCGGACCTGCCCGTCCTGTGCCGTGCGCTATTACGATATGATGCGCGAACCGATCATCTGCCCGAGTTGCGGCGCCGAGTTCAGCGTTGCGCCGGCGGTTCGCTCGAAGCGCGCCAAAGCGGAAACGGCCGCCCCTGTTGCGGCCGCCGTAGTGACCAAAGAGGCAGAGGAAGCGCTCATCGAAGACGACGATGACGTCGCAGATGACGCCGATCTCGATGACGACGACTCGGATGCCGATGTCGATCCGGCGGCAACCGAGTCGGATTCGGACGATGACAGCGATGACGACGACCTCGGCGACTTCGACGATGACGACACGCTGCTCGAGGATGAGGACGACGAAACCAGCCTAGAGGGACTTGAGGACGTCGCGGCAGAGGACGACGATCAGAGCTAACGGACCGGGGCACGCGCCCTGGAGGGCAATTTCCCCTTGCGCGCGTCCGGTCAACCCCTTATGGCTTCGCGGCGGATTGATGGGGCCATAGCTCAGTTGGGAGAGCGCTTGAATGGCATTCAAGAGGTCAGGGGTTCGACTCCCCTTGGCTCCACCACCTCTCACTTCCGGGTTAGAACTCTGCCTAACACTCTGAATGGAAAGGCGATTGCTGGTGTTCGATAACCCTCTTCCCGCGCGTAGCGGGGAGGGGCTGTCAGGGCCAGTTTCAGCACGGTCCGCTTCAGTACCAGCCCTCCCTTTTTGTAAGCATCCCAGGGGTTTGCGAGAAACGCTACGGCGTGTTCGATAACCTCCTCGTACCTGCCCTCCGGCGGCAGCGTTTGAGCGGCCTGTTCGGCGAGGTCGATCTTCCGGCGCTCCAGCTTTTCGATCTTCTCTTCATAGGCCTGCACCACTGTGGCGTCGGCCGCATCAACGAGCCGGTCAAGCAGAGTGTCAGTCTGCTTCTCAATGCCCCGTAGATCGGCGAGGAGCCTGTCGCGGTCGCGTTCAGCGGTTGTCAGGCGCCTCTGCCAGAGATCGGTGAACAGTGCTCTCGCCAGATTGACCAGCTGCCGCGCGGGCTGCAGCGAACGCAGGATCTGCTCCGCGCCCTCTTCAATCTCAGCGCGGGGAATCGATTTCCGGTATGACGGGCAGCCTCGTGTGTCGCAGAGATAATAAGCATAGTGCCGGAGCTTGCCCTTTGACCAGCAGGAGGTCATCGGTTCGCCGCAATCGCTGCAACAGACGAAGCCGCGGAGGGGGAAGTCTGCGTTGATGTCCTTGCGCGCAGGCGCGAGCAGATTGCCTTTGAGCCGTGTCAGCACCCGTTGGTGCGTGTCCCAGCTGATGTGCGCTTCGTGGTGGCCCATGCGCAGCGACACCCCCCAATTTGGTGCCTCGACATAGCCCGCATAAGCGGGGCGCTCGAGGATCTCGCGCACTTTGGTCAGGCGCACCGTGCCCGTGTGTGAACTTTTGGGGAAGGCGGGTTTTGCCTCGAAGAAGCGCTCCACTTCCGTCTGAGACGCAAGGCGCCCATCAGCTTAGCGCTCCAGAGCATCGCGGACGATGGCAGCGATGGGGTCGTCGGGCACGAGGATCTTTCCGTGCGCCTTGTCTTCTCCGTAGCGATAGCCCACGGGAGGATGGAACACGTATTAGCCCTTCTCCACCCTTGCTTTCATCTTCTGGACAACTTGGCGGCTGTTTTGCTCGCGCTCGAGCTAGTGGTGCGACTCCAACGCTTGGAACCCACGGGTTCGTGCGGCGATGATGTCGTCGGGGTCGGCGCGCCAGGTGAAGGGCTTGGCTTCGGTCTCGTTGTGCTCCTGGATGAAGCGGTTGATGGCAGCCTGCAGATCGACGACCGAGTGAAAGACCCCGCGTCTGAGCCTACGCTTGGTGAGTTTGGCGAAGAACCCCTCAACGGCGTTCAGCCAGGAGGCGGAGGTCGGCGTGAAGTGAAACGTCCACCTGGGATGGCGCGCGAGCCAGCGCCTGACCTCGGGCGTCTTGTGCGTGGCGACATTGTCGAGAACGACGTGGACCACCTTGCCGGCCGGGATCTCGCGCTCGAGCGCATTCAGGAACCGGATGAACTCCTGATGGCGGTGGCGAGCCATGTTCTGCCCGAAGACCTCTCCGGTGAGCGTGTTGAGCGCCGCAAACAGCGTCGTAGTCCCGTTGCGCTTGTAGTCGTGGGTCATGGTGCCGAGACGGCCCTTCTTGAGCGGCAGACCGGGCTGGGTCCGATCGAGCGCCTGGATCTGGGACTTCTCGTCCACAGAGAGCACCACCGCATGCGCAGGCGGGCTGACATAGAGCCCGACGATATCGTGGAGCTTCTCGGCGAAGGCCGGATCGCCCGAGAGCTTGAAGACCCGCCAGCGATGTGGC